>CAITLJ010000001.1 GCA_903893215.1 uncultured Ferrovum sp.
ACTTTACGGACCCGCAATGGCCGTCAGATCGGCCTGCGTCACCTGGGCTGCGGCCGCCTTCAACTGCAGCCAACCCAACAGGGCCGAATAGCGTGCGCCGACCAACTGGGTGCGCGCCTGAAACAACTGCTGACTGGCATTGAGCACGTCTACGACCGTGCGCGTGCCGACCAGATTGCCTTGGGTGGTCCCTTCCAGCGACACCTCGCTGGAATGCACGGCCTGCTGGTAGGCCGACACCTGGGCCGAGGTGGTCTGCAGGCTGACATAGGCCTGGCGTGCCTGCAGGCTGGCCCGACCGCGACTCAGCTCGAACTCGGCATCGGCCTGCTCGGCCTGTGCAGTGGCCTGGCGCAAATGCGCGTCGCGCAATCCAGCCTCCCAGATCTGCCAGCTGAAATTGATGCCGATCTCGGCCGAGCGGCCACCGCTGCCGGTCAGGTTGAGGTCGTTCTGGCTGTAACGCTGCGCAACCAGACCGGCGGTCAGGTCCAGCGTGGGCAACCAGGCTGCCCGGGCCCGGTCAATTTCATTCCGCTGCGCCCGGGCATTGGCATCCGCCTGCACCACGGCCGGATTCTGCTTCACAGCAAGATCGGCCCAACGCTGCATGTCGTGTTCCCAGGGCGGGGTAGCATCGTCAAAGGCATGCACTGGCGCCATCTCACCGATCGGGCTGACGCCGGTGAGGCCTTCCAGCGCCTGGGTAGCAATCAGCAGCGAATTGCGTACCTGCAATTCAGTGACCACCATCAGGTCGGCACGCGCCTGGGCATCATTGACATCAGTGACCGTGCCGGTGCCGATCTCGAACATACGCTTTGCCTGCGCCAACTGTGCCTGCACCGCTTCCTGTTGCTTATGGGCGGAATTCAGTGTGTCCTGCGCCAGCAGCGCTGACAGATAGGCCTGCGCCACACGCACCACCAGGTCTTGCTGTGCCTGGCTGCGCTGCGCCTCATAGCCAGGCACGCGCAGTTCCGCTGAGGTCACGCCAATGTGCTCCGCCGGGTGATACAGGGGCAATGTGCCGCTCAGCGCCCCCTGGGTGGACACGCCAGTGGCTGGCGCAGCCCCCGTCACCTGGGCGCGAATCAGGCTTCCGCCTGCCGTAAGACTGACGCTTGGCCCCAGCGCGGCTTGCGCCTGGGGCAGCGCTTCGAGATTGGCACGATAGGTGGCTTCTGCTGAACGCAGGGTGGCATCACGTCCACGTGCCAGGTCGTAGGCCTGCATCAGGTCTAGCGCAGACGCGCTTCTTGACACGGCCAGCGCCAGCGCAAGCGCGACAGCACTGCGCAGCAACGGGCGGGAGATCAAACCGGACAGCACACACTCACGAGCGGAATAAATCACGAAAAAGACTTCGTAAGAAAATGAAAGTGGAAGGAAAAACGGGCTGGTGTCAGCTAAAATTTTAACATTACCGACCTAAGATTCGCTGCGAAATTGTGCACGGCGCCCCGGGAACAAGCCGTTAAAACTTCAAAAAGATGCCGGGATTCTAAAGAACGGGCATCAAGATGCCGTGACCTGACGGATCAGACACGCAGGCCGTGACTCCGCAAAGCGCATTGAATGCGCGCAGCGGACCACCACCGCAAGGACCGTTGCAACATGACCCAAGAACGACTGGCGCTGTATCTCACCCTTTCTGAGCAGGTGCCGGGCTGGACGCGTGGCGTGGAAGCACACACGCTATCGCAACTGGCCTACGAATTGCCCGACAAGGCGACCGTGGTCGAAATCGGCGCCTTCCTCGGCTCGGGCACGATCCTGCTGGCAGGGGCGCGCAAGCTGCGCCGCTCCGGGCATGTCCACAGCGTCGATCCGTTTGACGGCTCGGGCGATGCCTACTCGGTGCCCCACTACGCGCAGATCCTGAATCAACAGGCAGACCGCCCGCCTTTGGTGCAGTTTCAGGCGAATCTGGCCGGGGCCGGGCTGCAAAAATGGGCCACCGGCCATGTCGGCAAGGCGCAGGATGTGGCCGCCCACTGGACCGTGCCAATCGACATGCTCTACATGGACGGCGACCAATCGCCCAATGGTGTGCAAAGCAGCTTCGACGCCTGGCAGCCATGGCTGAAGCCCGACGCCACGCTGGTGCTGCACAACTCGGATGAACGCGCCTATGCAGAGAGTCATGATGGCCATTATCGGCTGCGCAAGCACCTGGAGCGGACTCCCGGCTACCGCCTGGTGAACACCGTGGCGTCTCTGAGCATTTTCCGGCGCGCCCCTGCGTAAAACAAACGACAGCACACGTCGGCATTCTTTGTTCGCCGACAACGCCAAATCATGCGCAGGGGAGACGCACGGGTGGTACACCTTTTGCATCCGCAGACGATGAGGCCTGGCGCCAGAGAGCGGTCTCAAGGCTACGAAAGTGATGGCAGTTCGATCAAACCGGTCTACACTTCGGTATATCGGCAGCGCCATTTTCCAATCATTCAGCGAATATAGGCCTGCAAACCGCCAGGCTTGTGGCACGGAAGACTTCACAGGATGACCATCGATTTTCTGGCGGCCCGGGCGGCGCTTGCCGCCCATTCGCCGCATGCGCTGCGCGCGGTCTTGGCACCGCTTGGTGCTGACCACCCGGAACAACTCGACCACTGGGTCAACCTGCTGGCCCACTGGCCGCCGAACGGCCCCGACCAATTGGTGCTTGAACCAGCCTGGCGTGCCTGCCTCGACCGTCTGGCGCGCCAGGCGCGCGGCGACGGCCCGGCCGTGATGCCCACGCAGATCCCGGCAGAGTGGAACTTCCTGGCCGATATTGGCGGCGCGCAAAGCTGGGACTTCGACCAATGGGGCACCCGCCTCGCCCTGGATACCGTGCATGCAACACGCCGCGCTGCCATTGTTGGCACCATGCGCAATGACGGCATCTATCTGCTGGAATGGCTGGCCCATTACCGCGTGCTGGGGTTCGAGCATTTCTTCATCTACACCAACGACAACTGTGACGGGTCGGACGCGCTGCTGGCGTGCCTGGCCGACCACCAGGTGCTCACCGTGTTCGAAAACGTGATCGACGCCAGGGTGCCACCGGAAGTCAAAGCCTTCGGTCATGCGTTGAGCCTGTTGCCAGCGCTGCGTGACTATGAATGGGCGGCCTTCGTGGATTCCGACGAATTCCTGGTGCTCGCGCCGGACCACCACCACCAGATCGGCCAGTTCATTGCGGCGCTGGAGGCACGCTATCCGAACAAGTCAGCAGGCGGCGTGCTATTTGACTGGCTGTGGTACGTGAGCGACAGCGTGTTCGAGCGCCAGCCCGGGCTGCTGTGTGAGCGCTTCCAGCACGCGCGGCCACACTGGCTGGCCAAATGCCTGGTGCGCGTGCGCGACGTGCTGTCAATGCGCCGCCAGCACTATCCGGAACTGCTGCCCGGGCGACTGACCCTGGACTCTGGCCTCAATCCAGTCGACCTGGCGCGCATTGATGACCGTCGCGTGGCGGAGTATGCCGGCGGCACGCTCAATCACTACTGGCCGAAATCCTTCCAGGAATTCGCCATCAAAAAGGCACGCGGTGCCAGCCTCGGCGCCAAACAGGCGGTGTACGACCGGCCCTATGGCAAGTTCTTTGAGTGGAACGGCCGTGCCCGCCCGGAAAACCACCGTCCCATGCCAGCCGAGCTGATCGCGCAGGTGCATGCCGAAATTGCCCGCCTGCGCGCACTGCCAGGGGTGGCCGAACTGGCCGATCGTATCAATGTCGCCTTCCCGGTGCTACTGGAGCGGCTGTGCCCGCCAGCCACGCTGCGCCAGCACTACTGGAACAATCGTCGCCCGGAGGGCCCGCTGTGAGTCTGCGGCAAACCATACACCTGCACTGCGTGCTGGATCCGGACGCCCCGCCGCTGGCGCCCTTCCTGGCGCGCTATGACGACTGGGTAGACCGTTATCACTTTTGGGATGCCGGTGCCAACAGTGCGCGGCTGGCAGAAGTGCACAGCCACCGAGGCAGTGAAGTGCGCCCGGTGCCGACCGGACCAGGCAGCTCGACTGGAACGCCCCAAACCAGGGCGCCGGACGACACGCACGGCGCACCAGGGTCACCAGGCCGTGACGCAAGGCCGTGGTCACCGGAAGCGCTGCGCGACTGGCTGGACCAGTGCTGGAAACAGAGTCGAAGCCAGGCCGACTGGGTGCTGCTGGTGCGCCCCGATGAACACCTGCATCACCCGGACCTACGCACCTATTTGGCCAGCTGCACCCGACAGGGCATCACGGCACTGCGCGCCCTTGGTTATGAGCTGCTGCTGCCGTCGGCGCTGCGCGCAGACGCCTACTTGCACACGCAGGTCACGCAGGGCGTGCGTGACGCCCGACTGGATCGCCTGTGCGTGCTCGACCCAAATGCCATTGCCGAAACACGCTATTCAGTCGACCTCGCCCATGCGTGGCCTGAAGGACATGTGGTGCAGCCCGACTCTGCACAAGTGCTGCTGCTGCGCTTTGCGGCAGACGCTGACCGCGCACTGCATCTGCGCGAAGCCGCCACGGTGCCAGGCCTGGGCGCCCGGGCCGACGAGAGCCCCGAACGCTGGCGGGGTGACGAGCAGACGGTGGACGAGTCCGGCCTGTTCGATACCGACTGGTACCTCGCACGCTATCCCGACGTGCGCGCTGGCGGCATCGATGCGCTGGTGCACTTCTGCCAGTACGGCTGGCGCGAAGGGCGTCAGCCGAATCCATATTTCGACACCAGCTGGTTTGCAATGACCTATGCCGATGAACTGGCATCGGGCCAAAATCCGCTGGTGCATTACATCAGGCGCGCCGAAGCTGAAAATGCGTGGCCCTCGCCGCATTTTGACCCCGAGTGGTATCGCGACACCCACGGCCTGCCCATCAGTGAAAGCCCCCTGCGCCACTATCTGCTACGCCGTCTGGAAGGCCGGGGCAGTCCGCTGCCCGGATTTGATCCCGCACTTTACCTGCGCGACCATCCAGCGCTGGCCGGTCAGCAAGCCGACTGGTACCTGCACTCCTTGACTGAAAGCCTGCAGGCACAGGCCCCGGCCGCGCCCGCACGCCCGCCGACCTGGCCGGAACTGGTCGAGCTGGCTGGCGGCCAGTTCAACGCGGGCATCCTGCCAGCCCAAGTGCCCTGGAACAGCTATGTGACTGCCGTGAAGCGACTGGTCGAACTGGCCCCCTTCGATGCAGACTGGTATCTGGCCAACAATCCCGACGTAGCGCAAGCTGTGCAGGCAGGTGCGCTGGACTCTGCGCACCGGCATTTTGTAGACCATGGCTATTTCGAAGGGCGCAGCCCGCGCGCGCCGGCCACCCCGCGCTGATGGCCAGACCTGACGTGAACGCTTCCTCCTCCCAAGGCACCATCTTTGCCACGCACATTCCGGCGCAGCTGGATTTTGCCCATGTCGCCGGCAACACCCTGGTGATCTATGGCTGGATTGCCGGTCTGTCCAGCGAGGTCAGCAGTGCCCGGCTGCAATCCGGCAACTGGCGCTGCGATCTGCTCAATGAGGCACTCGCCTTACACCGCCCGGATGTCACCGCCCACCTGGGGGGTGCCGCCGTGGTCGGCAATGATGACGGCCATGGCTTCTTCGTGCTGAGCGACCTGGGCGACCTGGTGCTCGACGACAGCCCGCTGCGACTGACGCTGACCACCCGGCAGGGCAATACTTTCCATCAGCAATGGCAGATCGCACGGGGTAGTGAAGATGCCGCACAGACGCTGCGCCAGCACGAGCGCACCATGCGCCAGCTGGTGCCGCGCCTGTCGCCGCGCCAGGTGCATCTGCTGACCCATCTGTTCCAGCCGCCGCTGCAGCTGCGCGCTGGTGACCTTCAGGCCGACCAGACCACTCTCGGCACGCCGCTGCATGTGCCGCTCGCCTGCGCGCTCGATCCCGCGCTGGTGGTGATCGGTGGCACCCTGCCAGTGCCGCTGACAGACTTCGAATCGCTGATCCTGCGCAAAGGTGATGTCACCGACAATGCGCTAGCCCAGCTGACCGAACTCCCCAATAGCGTGACCTGGTCTGGCCCTCTGCCACCCGGCAGCCTGGCCCCGACCCGGCCGCGCAGCTTCCTCGCCATCCTGCCCTGGCGAGAAGAATTCAGGCAGCGTGCCGAAGTGGACCTGCTTCATCGCGCGCAGGGCACGGCAGGCAGCCAGCGCCTCACGCTGCGGCTGAATCCGCAGGACGCACAGACTCGCCTGAACGCCTGGCTGTGCGAACTGGAGCCGGGCAACCGGCTTGCGGCCTGTGAAGCCTTGCTGGCGCGCTTGCCCGACGGCGATCAAGGCCGGCCATGGCGCGAAGTGTTGATCCTGCTGATCGAAGCCACGGTTGGCGAACTGCCGGTGGCGGCCGAGGGCAAGGAAGAGCTGGCCTCCGCCGCCATCTTCCCTGAGAGAGTGCTGCCAGTGCCCGGAGCCGGCCTGATTCTGGAGGGCTGGGCAAATGCCGATCCGGGCCTGGCACTCAGCGTGCACTATTGCAGTGGCGGCAGCATGCTGCCGGTCTCTGAGCGCTGGGTACGGCGCGCCCGACCCGATGTTCGGGCCCACCTCGCGCAGCAGGGCTTCGGCAATGTTGACGAGCCCGGTTTCTGCTGTCTGATTCCGGTGGCCTGGCCACCGCGTCCTGCCTATCTGCGCGTGCAAGCCGGTCGACAAACCTGGCGCCTGCAGGTAAGACTGCCGGGCTCGGTGGAACCCACCCGCCGACTGGTACGCTCAATTCTCAGCACCATTGATCCGAATTGCAGCGAGCTGCGCCGCCACCTCGACCAGCACATTGGTCCGGCCGTGCAGGCCACCTGGTCAGCGCGCCCCGGTGCGCGCGGCATGCCGCTGGTGCAGCGCTTCGGCCCGCAGCCGGCGCAGCCGATGGCCAGCCTGGTGATTCCACTGTTTGGCCGTCATGATTTTGCCGATTACCAACTGGCCCTGTTCACCGATGATCCCGAACTGCATCAGGCGGAGATCATTTATGTGGTCGACGACCCGGCCATCATCCATGACTTCCGCGCCCGTTGCCCGGACCTGCACGCCATGCATGGATTGGGCTTCACCCTGGCCTACCCGGGCGACAATCTGGGCTTTGCTGGCGCCACCAATTTCGGAGCGGCGCACGCACAGGCCCCATTGCTGCTGCTGCTCAACTCAGACGTCTTTCCCAAGGCGCGGGGCTGGCTCGGCCAGTTGTGCCGACAGTATCGCGCCCATCCGGACACCGCCCTGCTCGGCGTCAAACTGCTATACGAAGATGGCAGCGTGCAGCACGCTGGCATGGTGACGCGGCCTTTAGCGCAGTGGCAGGGCCTGTGGATCAACGATCATGTACACAAGGGTCTCGACCCGACCCCATTGACGGGCCTGGTGGACGTACCGGCTGTCACTGCGGCCTGTGCGCTGATCGACACCGAGCTTTACCGCGCGGTGGGCGGCCTCTCCGAGGACTACATTATTGGCGACTTCGAAGATTCCGACCTGTGCTTCCGGGTACGCGCCACAGGACGTATCTGCCGGGTGGATCTGGATGTGACCCTTTACCACCTCGAACGCCAGTCGCAGGATCTGGGCGACCACCACTGGCGCATGGCCCTCACCCTTTACAACTGCTGGCTGCATGACACGCGCTGGGGTGCGGCGCTGGCGGAGGGCCGGCTGTGAGTCAGCAACGCATACTGGTGATCGCGCATGCCCACCCCGACCACAGCCTGGGCGGTGGCGAACTGGCGGCCTATGGTCATTTCCGCGAACTGCAGCGCCAGGGCGTGCAAGCAATGTTCCTGGCACGTTCCAGCGATCCCTCCGGCCATGCCGGCACGCCTTTCACGGCACGCACCGCCGACGGCAGCGAACTGCTGTTCCACCTGCCGCCCGTCGATCATTTTCGTCATTCGCAGCCTGAGCGAAGCCTGATCCACCGCAATTTCTGCGACCTGCTGGAACGCTTCCAGCCGACTGCCGTGCACTTCCATCACTACGTGCACCTCGGCGTGGAACTGATCCGCGAAGTGCGCCGCTGGTCCGCCGACATCCCGATCGTGCTCACGCTGCACGACTACCTGGGTATCTGTCACGCCCAGGGTCAGATGCTGAAAACCAACGGCATACTGTGCCAACGCGCCACCCCGCTGGACTGTCACCACTGCTTCCGCGAGATCACGCCACCGCAGTTTTTCATGCGCGAGCTGTGGCTGAAGTCGTTCTTCGCACTGGTCGATATATTCGTCAGTCCCAGCCAGTTCCTGCGCGACCGCTATGTGGCCTGGGGCCTGCCTGCCGAGCGCTTCCTGGTGCTGGAAAACGGCCAGCAGTTTGAAGCGATGCGGTCCGCGCGCGCGCAGCCTGCCGCAGCACCTGCAGTGGCGACGAAATCCCGCAGGCCAAGACCCGCTGCGGACTCATCCATGCAGGCCGGCTCCGGCGCCCCGGCGTCCGCAGGTCACGGCGTCGCTCAGCTGCACACCCGTTTCCTGGTGCTGGGGCAATTGTCACGTTTGAAAGGCACGCCTGTGCTGATCGATGCCGTGCGCGCCCTGGCAAAAGATGTTGCCAAGGCAGTGCGCATCGAAATCCACGGCACCATCCAGCATGCCCCGCAGGAATTTCAACAGCGCTTCCTGGCTGACGTGGCAGAACTGGCGCCCACCCTGCGCTATTGCGGTCCTTATCTGCCGGGCGATGTGGACAGCATTATCGCCACGGCTGGCTGGCTGGTGGTGCCCTCAATATGGTGGGAGAACTCACCGATGGTGATCCAGGAGGCCTGCCGCAATGGCCGCCCAGTGATTTCCTCGAACATTGGCGGCATGGCAGAAAAAGTGCAGCCCGGCGTGCATGGCCTGCACTTCCGGGTGGGCAGCGCTGCCGATCTGGCGCGCGCGATCACCGAAGCGGCCAGCGACGCCGAACGCTGGCACCAATTCGCAAAAGCTGCGCCGCTACCGCCTACCCTGCACAGCACCGTGCAGACCCTGCGCAGCCTGTATTCCACCCCCCGCGGCAGCCTGGTGAACGCTCTGCCCGCCTTTACCGGACTGACCGGATGACGCGCGCCGCCTGCCCGGGCCAGGGGCTCGCACTGCCGATGCCACCAAAGCCTCTGACCCCACAAGCGTACCAATGACCACGTCCACCACCGCCCTGCGCTATGCCGACGTCGGTAACTGCTACCAGTTGCTGTATGGCAGTGTGCCGCGTGATCTGCCGCTGCCCGCCAGCGGTCTGGAGTCACTGCTTACCATGCTGCTGGAGTCCACCGAATTCCGCGAAGAAGTGTTGCATCCGCTGATGCTGCGCCACCCCTTCCCGGCTGGTCGCTTCCCGGATACGCCACCGCTGGCATTGATCCATTGGGCGCAGACCACCCTGCCGATCAACGCCCGTACACGGTTACATCTTGGGCTGGCACGCACCTGGGCGCTGCTGCTGGAAGCACTGCTGGCCGACCTGAAGCTGATGGCGCTGGCGCCGGAACTGCTGTCGGCTGGCGTGGCCACTACCCTGGCCGAACGCGTGGCGCGCGACCCGGCGTTCCAGGCCTGTCACCATGTGGTCGGGTCGGTCGATTCGGCATCCGCCTTTGAAATCCGCGGGTGGGCCGTCGATACCTGTCGCCCGGGGGAGCCATTGACCGTGGAAATCCTCGCCGACGGCGGTTTCATCGGCGCGATTGACTGTGACCTTCCGCGTCCCGATGTCGCCGATGTCGTCGGCGGCAATGGCCAGGTCGGCTTTGCCTTCCAGATTCCAGCCGCGCACCGGCGCAATTTTGCGGGCGGCTGCAAGCTCAGCGTGCGTGCAGCCAGCACCGGGCAGACCATCGGCCACGATGTGGCGGTGCAGGATGACGCTGCGCACGCCTGGGACACCGTGATGGGCGCGCGCCAGGAACTGCGCCGCCTGCGCGAAACCATCGAGCGCATCGAAGCCGCCCTGCCCGACCTGAGCCGGATGGCCAGCCTGCCGCTGGATGCCTATGACGAATACTGGGACCGCTTCTACCGCCCGAGTCCCGACGTGCTGGACCGCCAACGCCGCCAAGCCGGGGCCCTCTCCTACCAGCCACAGTTTGCGGTGGTGATGCCCACCTGGAATGGCGATCCGCGCCTCATTGATGCCGCCATCGAGAGCGTGCGCGCGCAGAGCTGGCCACACTGGGCGCTGTACATCAGCGACGATGCTTCGGATGACAGCGCGGCGCTGGCCATGCTGGCGCGCCGTCATGCCGACGAGCCGCGCATCCAGTTCCTGCAGCACACCGAACGCGGCGGCATTGCCACCAACACCAATCGCGCCATTGCGGCGGCGCAGGGCGACTACGTGGTGTTCCTCGATCACGACGATCTGCTCACCCCCGACGCCCTGTTCTGTGTGGCCGACTGCCTGCAACAGCAGCGTTACGACTGGCTGTATTCCGACGAGGACCGGCTGGAAGCCGACGCGCGCGGCGTGGAGTGCCATCACAGCCCGTTTTTCAAGCCGGACTTCGATCCCGACCTGCTGCTTGGCTTGAATTACATCTGCCACCTGGTGGTGGTGCGTGCCGACGTGTTGGCCGCCGTGCAGGGGCTGCGCACCGGTGTGGACGGCGCCCAGGACCACGATCTGCTGCTGCGCCTGGCGGCTTACAGTCAAGCGGCGATAGCGCAGCCCACCGCCCCCGAAACAACGGCAGTCCGAAACACAGGTCAGCCAGGTGCTCAGGCGCTGTCCAACCGCATCCACCACATCCCGCGCGTGCTGTATCACTGGCGTGTGGTGAGCAGTTCGGTGTCGCAAGACCTGGCAGGCCAGCAGAAGCTGCGTCGCACCATCGTGCAGGTGGTCGATGAACACCTGCACGGCCAGGGCCAGGATGCAATGGTTGAAATGCACAACGATGCAGTGGGCAGCGCACGCCTGTTTGCCAACCGCATCCGCTGGCGCCTACCTTCGCCGCCGCCAGCCGTGTCGATCATCATTCCCACGCGTGACCGGCTCGACCTGCTGCGCCCCTGCGTGGACAGCGTGCTGGAATCGCTCGACGCTTATCGAGGCCAGGTGGAAGTGATCATTGCGGACAACGACAGTCGCGAAGCAGACACGTTGGCCTGGTTTGCCCAACTACGCGACGCGCCGCAGGTGCGCCTGTTGCCCTGCCCGGGTGCCTTCAACTATTCCGCGATTAACAATGCCGCAGCGCGCGCGGCCCAGGGTAATGTGCTGGTGTTCCTCAACAACGACACGCGCGTGCTCAGTGCCGACTGGCTGGATGAACTGGTCAGCCTGGCCTGCCGCCCTGAAGTGGGGGCTGTGGGCACCCGGTTGCTGTATCAGGATGGCACCCTGCAGCACGCCGGGGTGCTGATCGGCCTGGAAGGCGTCGCCGGCCATGAAGGCCTGGGCGAGTCCCCGCGCGACGGCGGCTATTACGGTCGCAGCCACCTGCTGCGCAATGCCAGTGCGGTCACAGCAGCCTGCCTGGCCACCCGGCGTGCCCTGTTCCTGCACCTGGGTGGCTTTGACGAACTGCACCTGCAGGTGGCGTTCAACGACGTGGATTTCTGCCTGCGCGTGCGCGAGGCGGGCTACCGTCTGCTCTACACCCCGTTCGCCACCCTCTACCACTACGAGTCAAAATCGCGCGGACGCGAAATTACGGCTGCGCAGCAGGCGCGCCATGCCCGCGAAGCGCAAACCCTGCGCCAGCGCTGGGGATCGGCCCTGCACTACGATCCCTACTACAATGCACACTTCGAACGCTATGCGCGCGCCTTCGCGCGGCTGCGCCCTCCGCCAGAGCATGCCCCCAAGCCTCGCGTTGGCGATCCCAATTCCCAAGGATGAACCGCTAAGCCATGGACCAACCGTCCGCTTCCCGCAAGATTGCCGCCACTGCACTGCGCGCCCTGTCACGTCTGGCGTCGCGTCACGGCCTGCAGCTATCGCCAGACCAGCTGCGGCGCAATTACCCGTTTGACGGCGATGAGCCGCCGGTGCAGCAGCTGATCCGCATCGCCGAAGGCTCAGGTTTCAGCGTGAAGCGCCTGAACATTCGCGCCGGCGAACTCGCCAAGCTGGCCGGTGCAACCCCTTGCCTGCTATTGCTCAACAATGGCCGCTATGCCCTGCTTGACCGCATCCAGACGGGCAGCGGCGCACCGACGGCATTGCTCGAAGATCTGGAAGGGGCCGAAGGCACCAGCCTGTTGCTGGACGAGCCGCGGCTGTTCCAGGTGTGGAGCGGCGAGGCGCTGCTGATGAAGCGCGCCTGGCGACTGACCGACCAGGACCGGCCCTTCAATTTCACCTGGCTGTTCGGGCAGGTGCTGGCAGAACGCGGCCTGTTCCGTGACATCTCGATCTCGGCCTTCTTCATCAGCCTGCTCAGCCTGGCGCCGCCAATGATGAGCATGATCCTGATCGACCGCGCCATGTACAACCGTAATGAATCCACGCTGAAAGTGATGGCATTCGGCATGCTGGTGCTGATTCTGTTCGAGACCGCGTTCAGCTGGATCCGTAAGCGGCTGACTGGGCTGGCCACCGCGCGTATCGACGGACGTATCAACATCCACATCCTCGACAAACTGCTCGACTTGCCGCTGTCATTTTTCGAACGCAGCACCACCGGGGAAATTGCCGGGCGCGTATCGCAGGTATTCCACATCCGTCAGTTCCTGTCGGAAATCGTGGCCGGGGCCATCATCGACGCCGTCACTTTGGTGGTCCTGATGCCTCTGCTGTTCGTGCTGAACTGGGTGCTCACCTTGGTGGTGATCAGCTTGGCACTGCTGATCCTGCTGATCTACTACCTGTATCTGCCGGCCCTGCGGGTGCGTCATGCACGACTGATCCTGGCCGAAACCAGTATGGGCTCACACTTCGTCGAATCAATTTACGGCATCAAGACCGTGAAATCACTGGCGCTCGACGGCGCCAAGCGGCGCGAGCGTGACAAACTGGTGGCCAACGTGATCGAGGCCCGGCGCGACTATGACTTCCTCTCGCTATGGCCACAAACCCTGGTGCTACCGCTCGAACGCCTGATCTATGCAAGCACCTTCGTATTTGGCGCATACATGGCCTTGCACAGCGATGCCAACGCGAACACCAGTATCGGCTCGGTGGTGGCCTTTGCAATGCTGGCCAGCCGCGTCACCGCGCCGATCGTGCAGATGGCCGGCCTGATCAACGCTTATGAGTTTGCCCAAGGGGCGATGGGCACGGTGGGCAGCGTGCTCAATTCACCCTCGGAAGGCGGCCGCAGCGGCAGCGGGCTGCGCCAGCAAATTCACGGCAAGGTGGTGTTCGACAACGTGAAGTTCCGCTACTCGCCCACTGCCAGCTACGCCATCGACAACGCCAACTTTGAAATTCCGCAGGGCACGATTTTTGGCATCATGGGCCGCAGCGGTTCGGGCAAGACCACCGTCACCCGCCTGTTGCAGGGCCTCAGCCGCGAATACGAAGGGCTGATCAAGATCGATGGCATGGACCTGCGCGAAATCGACCTCGACCACCTGCGCGCCAATATCGGCGTGGTGCCCCAGGAAAACTTCCTGTTTCGCGGCAACATCCGAGACAACATCGCTGCCGCCCGGCCAACGGTGTCGTTCGACGAAGTGGTGCGCGTGGCCCAACTGGCCGGCGCTGAAGAATTCATCGAACGCCTGCCGGATGGCTACGCAACTGCTGTGGCGGAAGGCGCCACCAACTTCTCTGGCGGCCAGCGCCAGCGCATGGCCATTGCACGTGCCTTGCTGGTCGATCCGCCCATCCTGGTGTTGGATGAAGCCACGAGCGCACTGGATGCAGAAAGTGAAGCCATCGTGAATGCCAACCTGATGAAAATCGCCAAAGGCCGCACGGTGATCATCATCTCCCACCGCCTGTCCTCGCTGATGATGGCCGACAATATCCTGGTAATGGAACGCGGCAAGGTGTACGACATCGGCCGCCATGAGGAACTGGTAGAACGCTGCGACATCTACAAGAGCCTGTGGTACCAGCAAAATCGCCACCTCGACCCGGAAGGGAAGTACAGCCATGTTTAAGCGCAGCCAAGGCCCGACTGCCACCGAGGCCACCCTGAAGGCCTTTGGTTCGCCGACTGCCGAGGTGCTTGCAGAGCATCATCCTTTTACCGAGCGCGCAGCTCTGATCACTGTGAGCCTGATGTTGCTTGCCATCCTCGCGTTCATCAGCGTGGTGCAGGTGGACCGCATCGTCAGCGCCACTGGGCGACTGGTACCCGTCGGCGGCACCATCACCGTGCAGCCGCTGGAAACCCAGATCCTGCGCCACATAGAGGTGCAGGTAGGCGATGTGGTGCACAAGGGCCAGGTGCTGGCCGTGTGCGACCCCACGCTGAGCGAGGCCGACCGCCAGAAGCTGGCTGGCCAGGTGGCCAGCCTGGAAGCACAAGTGGCGCGCCTCAGCGCCGAAGAAGCAGGCCCTCGCGTGCGCACAGGCACCGGCGCCTACGATGCACTACAGCAACGGCTGTACCAGCAGCGGCAGACCGAACTGACCGCCAGCCTGCAGGACTACGACCAGCGTATCCGCGCCACCGAAACCCAGATTGCCGGTCTGCAGACCAATATCGACGCGCTGGTGGCGCGCCAGAAAATCAGTGGCGAATTGGCTGGCATGCATGACAAGCTGGCCAAGGAAGGCTACGTCAGCCGACTCCAGCAACTGGGGGTGCAGGACCAGCAGATTGCCCTCAATTCCCAACTGGCCGATGCCCGCAGCACGCTGGACGCCAACCAGCACCAACTGTCCTCGCTGCGTGAACAGCGCAAGGTGTTCCTCGACCACTGGCATAGCGGTAACCTGACCGATCTGCTCAGTGCGCGCACTGCGCTGGATCAGGCCCGGCAGGATCTGACCAAGGCCACCATGTTGCGCGATCTGGTCAACGTAGTGGCACCGGTGGATGGCGTGGTCACCCGCATTCCCCAATTGTCCGCTGGTGGCATTGCCGGCAGTTCCGCACCCTTGTTTGGCCTGGTGCCGCTGGACACGCCGCTGGAAGCGGCCGTGCAGATCGAGCCAATTGATATTGGATTCGTCAAGGTGGGCCAGCCAGTCAATCTGAAATTCGACGCCTACAAATTCATGGAACATGGCATTGGCCATGGCTCGGTGAAAGCGTTCAGCCAGGACTCCTTCAGCAGCGACAGCGGCAGCACCCTGGGCTCAGGCACCGGCATCAGTGGAGCAAGCGGCGGCGCGCACTTTGATGCGCGAGTACAGCTCACCCAGCTCGACCTGCACAATCTGCCGGAAGGCAAGGCCAGGCTGCTGCCTGGCATGACCGTCCAGGCTGACATCGTGGTCGGCCGCCGCACGATCCTGTGGTATTTGCTGAGCGGCGCCCTGCGTTCCGGAGCAGAAGCCCTGCATGAGCCCTGAGCCGTGTTCAGCAAGCTCGGCCAACTGATACCGGGGCGCGGGCGCCCGCCCGAAACGCGGCTGCGCCAGGCGCTCGACATACTGGCGGCCGGGTGGTCACTCGAGGCATTCCGTCGGCTACAGCAATGCGCTGAAGAAGGCCTGGCCGATGCCCAGTTCGCCCTTGCACAGCGCTACGAGCTGGCGCAAGGCGTTGTGCAGAATCTGGGCGACGCTGCGCACTGGTATGCACTGGCGGCTGCTCAGGACCATATCGGTGCGCAGTCGCGTTTGGGCGAATTGCTGCTGGCAGGTAGCACTGCCGCCAGCGCCACGCTGGATGGGCAGAGCGCCCGCCTGGACAGCAGCCTTGGCACTACCTTCGCACATGGCGTGACGCTCACCCCCGACCCGGTGGCCGCCCTGCGTTGGAATCGCAGTGCCAGTGCTGCCGGCGATCTTGCCGCCCGGGTGCGACTGGGACGCCAATACGCGCTTGGCTTAGGCGTCGAAACCGATCTGGACGAGGCCAGAAGCCTGCTGCGCAGCGCCGCTGAAGCCAACGACCCGACCGCCTGCACGGCCTACGGCGTGCTGCTGGCCGGTGGTTACGGCGGTCCCGAACAACCAGCCCTGGCACGTGACTGGCTGGTGCCGCGAGCAGAGGCAGGCGACGCATTGGCCCAATTCTGGCTGGGCATCGTCCTGAGCAGCGTCGGCGAACAAGGGGTCAACCAACCAACAGCAACGCCACCGGAGAATTCGCCAACCAACTGGCTACTGCGCGCTGCTGCACAGGGACTGCCCGAGGCCATGCACCAACTTGGACTAGCCTACTGGAGTGGACGCGAAGTTGAACGCGATATCGGCCAAGCCGAGACGTGGCTGCGCCGTGCTGCCGCAAAAGGTGTCAGCGACGCCATGCGTGGGCTGGCGCAACTGCTGCTGGAGCAGCCCAACGACGACGGCATCGAAGCCGCGAACCTGCTCTGGCAGGCCGCCGATACCGGCGACCGTAGGGCCGCTGCGCTGCTGGGTGAACTCTACCTGCGCGGTCATGGCCTGCCACGCGACTCAGTCGAAGCGGCACGCTGGCTGGCTACCGCAGGCGAGGCCGCACGCCCCCAGGCGATGACGGCACTCGCCAGCCTGCAGGCCGCCACGCCACTCAACACCAGACACCAGAGCTCGGCCAGCGACTGGCTGCGTGCAGCCGCCGAACGGGGCGATCTGGCGGCCACTTTTACCCTCGGCACCCTCTATCAACGTGGCGAAGGCGTGCCAAGCGACCCGGCGGCGGCAGCGGCTCATTTTAGTGCCGCCGCCGAGGGCGGTAGCTCCAATGCTGCGTTCTACCTGGCACTGCTGCTGGCCGATGACAACATGCCCGCGCATGACCTTACGCAAGCCATCCGCTGGTTCCGGCAAGCGGCGCAGGCCGGCCATGCGGTGGCAGTGTGCAATCTGGCCCTGCTCACGCTGCACGGCCGGGGCATGCCCGCCGACCCTGCGCGCGCTGTAGCCATGCTGGAGACCAGCGCAGCACAGGGCAACGCCGCTGCCGCAGAACTGCTGGCGGAGTGGTATTGCACCGGCGAGCATTTGCAACCCGCGCCGGAGCGCGCGCGTGAGCTGCTAATGCAGGCGCTGCAGTTAGGCAGTGCCAAAGCTGCAAAACTGATCGTGCAAGCCCGCCTGCAAGGCGTCGACTGGCAGGTGGACTGGCCGCGGGTGCGCAGCCTGTTGGTGCAAACGGCCAACAGCCAGGACAGTGGCGCTGCAGAGGCTGCGCATGCCATGGCGCAATTGGAAAGCGCTGGCCTCGACGCCAGCGCAAGTGCAGACGAAAGCACAGAAGTTACGCAGCTGAATGCCCCTGCGCCCGACCGCGAGCAAGCTTCCAGCAGTGTCCCATTCACGCCGACCAGACTGACGGCCGCCCTGCCGTGGTGGCGCAAAGCAGCCGAAGGCGGGGTGGCCGAAGCGCAAGCCTGGATGGGGGACTATCAACGCAGTGCCGGCATCCCGCCGGAAGGCACACTGAGCGCTGAGATGTGGTATCGGAAAGCGGCCCAGCAGGGCCATCTGGGCGCGCTCACTGCCTATGCCGGCGCACTGCAGGCACGCGGCACCCGGGTGGAAGAGGATGAACGGCAACTGTTCGGCCTGTGGCTGGCCGCCGCGCAACGCGGTCATCCGGTCGCCCAGCGGCAGGTAGCACACTGCTATCTGGAGGGCCTCGGCTGCAAAGCCTATCCACAGGCAGCCTTGCGCTGGCTGGCGTCGGCCGCAGCCACGGGCGACGCAGAAGCTCAATATGTGCTGGCATGCAGCCATCGCGACGGACGCGGGACCCGGCGCGATGCTGCGCTGGCGCGACTCTGGTTTGAGCGCGCGGCGCGCCAAAAGCATCCGGCGGCCATACGCTGGGTAAGCCAGAACTGCGCACCCAGCGGGGCTGCTGGCCTGCCTCTCATTGCGCAGGGGCAGCCCGCTGCCAAACGCATCGACTACACTCACGCATGAGCCGATCCACGCGCCAGTCCGGTTCTGCAGACCCGCGCCCCCGCTGTATTGCCATTTCCCCCAGCCGACAACATCCAAACCGAGTAGTACGCCGCAAAAGAGCACCGAAAGCTTTTCCCTGAAATCTATATGAAAATCACAGGAATCGTAGATTGAATTGCTGCACAAGCCGCAATACCAGGCTCAGCTCGACCCACCCCCTACCTTGTTGGTTGTCCCCGCATTGCTGACCGCTGTCGACGTATTGCTGTAGCTGTTCGACTGCACGTTCACATTGGAGGTGCCGGACTGCAACACAATGCCCACGTTCATGTGGTCGAAGATGTTGGCAGTGATCACGCCCGGGACTGTGCTGGCCGTGAGCACCATGCCGATTGGATAGACGGCGCCGGCTGTGGCGCTGCCGATATTGAAGGAGTTACCGCTAAGGGTGTACAGCCCGGCAGTGTTGAGCTGCACGCCAACGCCTGTGTTTGGCACGATGAACAGGTTGTCGTGCACCTGCAGGTTGGGCAGGGGTGACTGCACCAGCAGGCCTTCCAGTTGGCAGTTGAACTGCGAATTGCTGATGGCAAGCTGGTCAAGGCTGTTTGCCCCAGCGGGCACCTGGATACCATAGCTGTTGCCGGTGAAATTGGTCTGGGTGACGGTGAGGCCCTGGGCATAGCTTCCCAGCACGATGCCGTTGCCCAGATAGTTGAGGTTACTGCTGGAGACGTTGTAATCCACCCCGATGGTGGTGGCGGTGCCGCCCAGCACGATACCGTTGCCAGTGCTGGAATACGCTGCGCCTGTCGGCCCGAGGACATTCAGAGCCGTGAAATTGACGTTGGACACACCCGCCACATTGATGCCAGTGCCCCAATACTGGGTGGACGGCGCGCTGGTGCCGCCGCGCACGGTGACACTGCGCACATCCGACAGCGCACCATAGGCGGGATTGGGATTGGCTGCAGCAAGCATCAGACTCAGCGCTGTGGCGGTGCCCGCCGTGCTGCTCACCAGGGAAAGATCACGCACATGCACCGAGTCGTTGTAGCCAAGGTAGTTGAACACGAGACCCGCGCTGCTGCCGGTCCAGGTCAGGTTGGTGACATCGGCACCTGCCCCGGCCAGGGTGAAGGAGCCAGCTGCTGTCGGAAAGGTGTAGCTGTAAGCTGCCGCAAAATTCCACGTGCCGGGCGGCACGTAAACGCAGGGGCTGATCGCACCCGAAGCAGCAATGGCTGATTTCAGCGCAGCGCTGTTGTCGGCCTTGGTAGTGGCCCCACCATAAGACGCAATGCTGACGCACCCCGCCGGGGCGGTTTGTGCATGCGCAGGCACGGCGCAGGCCAGCACTAAAATGGGCAGCAACGCCCGACGCAGGGTGATCATCACAGGTACGCCCACCCCAC
>CAITLJ010000002.1 GCA_903893215.1 uncultured Ferrovum sp.
CGTTTCCACGTGCGCGATGCGCAGGGCAGACTGTATAGCGGAGGTGCCGCCTTCGCCCAGCTCTGGCTGCGCCTGCCCGGCTGGCGCTGGCTTGGCCGGATTGGTACCCAAGCGCCGCTGTCGTGGTTGCTTGAAGCGGCTTATCGAGGATTTCTGCCGATCCGCCCCTACATGCAGCGGGCCATCATGCGGTTCGGCCGTTGACCGGACGCATGACAGCAGTAGGCGACCCTATGACCTAAAGGGCTGAATCCATCTGCATTCCCCGCAGGCCGCTGCGCGCATTCGCCCGAAGGATCAGTTCGCGCTCGCCGGGGCTGGCGTAATGACGATCCCAGGCCAGCACCTTCGGCGTCATCAATGCGTACCACAGGGGCGGCACCAGCGTGACCAGGATGGTGGTCAGATACCCGCCAATCATCTGCGGGGCATCAGGAAAGGGCTGCAACGCGTGGTACGGCACTTCGCCCTGCGCATGATGATGGGAATGACGGGTGAGGTTGAACATCGTCCAGGAGCTGATCTTGCGCGTGGTATTCCAGGAGTGACGCGGCTGCACCGGCGTGGCAGGATCGCGCACCATGCCATAGTGTTCCATGTAGTTCACGATCTCGAGCAGAGCCTTGCCCCACAGCGCGCAACCCACAAAAAACAGCGCCGGCCCCGCTCCGCCCATGGCCCATGCCGCCAGCACCAGCAGCCCGCTCATCAGGTGGCCGCGCAGGAATGCACTGCGCCACGACCACACCGACAGTCCATTGCGACGCAGCCGGCGCCGTTCAATCTGCCACGCACTCACATTGCCGCGCACCGTCGAGATCAGGATATGGGCATAAACATTGCGTCCACGCGGCGCGGTGGCTGGATCGTGTTCCGTCGACACATAACGATGGTGCCCGTAGACGTGTTCGATGGAAAAGCTGGTGTCAAAGCTGAAGGCAAGCAGCCAGCGTCCGATCAGCATCGAGACCGGATCCCAAGTGCGATGGGTCAGTTCGTGAGCCGTGATTGTGCCGATCATGCCGATCATCAGCCCGGTCAGCACCAGCACCGACACCTGGTCACCCAGGCCCATGGCCTGCCGCGCAGCCAGCACGTCCATGCCAGCCAGCGCCGACATGAACTGGCCAAAGCCCAGCGGGTCGCCCGGACTCACGCTCCAGACCCCTGCAAACACAATCGTCGCCAGCAAGGGCAGCGCCAGCCAGAGCTGCGCGGTCAGGATGCCGGGGTGTGCAAAGTTGGGTGTGGACAGGTCTTCGCCCGCCAGTGCGTCCCCGAGAACATAGAACGCCAGCACCGACACCAGACCGATGGTCGGATAGTGGCCGCCAGCTAGGATCATGGCAAAGGCGGTGAGGCCAAGGCCGTGAAACAGGAAAAACTTCAGATAGTCGAGCAGCCCTGCCCGCTTCAGTTGCGACGGAACCAGATCGACCACCACAGACGCCGCCGGCGTGGTCTGGTCTGCCGCACTCAGGAAGCGATCCGCGTGAATCCGCGCTGCCGGCACCTTCTGCGTGCGCAGGGCGCGCTCTGCGGCATCCACCATGGCCGGCGGTCCGCACAGATAGACCTCGGCGCCTGGCTCCAGATGTTCCGCCAGGAAATCGGTCACCAGTCCGCGCGCGCCGCCCCAGTCCCCCGCATCTGGCTCTTGTGACAACACCGGCAGGAACCGGAACCGTCCGCTCCACGCATGCTGCAGGTCAGAAATTTCATACAGGGCATAGAGGTCCTCCTGACTGCGCGCTCCAAACAACAGGGTGACTGACCGCGTGCACCCCGCCGCCAGCGCCTCGCGCAGCAGGGCCAGGATCGGCGCGAGGCCACTGCCACCGGCAACCAGCAACAAGGGGTGGCCGCCCGGGCGCAGCCAGAATTCGCCCGCCGGGCCAGAGACGGTCAGCGCTTGGCCGACCAGGTCCTGCTGATTGATGGCGGTCGAGAACGCACCATTGGGCACTTGGCGTACAAAAAAACTCAGCCGGCCGTCGCTGTTGCCCGCATCAGCAAACGAGTAATTACGACGCAGGCCAGGCAGGCTATCGAGCTCCAGTTCGGCAAACTGGCCACCCCGGTAGTCCATCGGACGCTCCAGTTGCACGTCGACGCGCGTAATATCGTGCGTCAACCGGGTTTGTCCGGTGATCTGACCGCGAATATCCTGGCGGACGGCAGACGTGGACAATTCGACGGCAACCTCCAGGTCGGACTGCGGGACCGACTGACAGGCCAGGATATAGCCGTCGTCGAGCTCCTGATCTGACAGCAGATAGGTGGTTTCGGTGAGCTCCTTGACGCGCCCGCTGGCGAGCCGACACTTGCAACTGGCGCATCCCCCCACCCTGCAACTGTAGGGAAACGCTATGCCGGCCTCCAGTGCCGCCTGCAACAGGGTCTCCCCTGGCTTGACTGTAACCGCCTGCCCGTTGATGTTGGCAGTGTGCGCCTGCGCGGCGCTGTTCCTGGCAAACATGATTGCTCCCTTTTGGTTATCCGGTGCGGGATCCGTGCTCCCTTGACTGCATCCTAGGTTCAGACCGTTTCCTTGGGGAGTGGGGCGTTTGACATTCAGGGGTCATTTTTTGACAATGATAGGATGTACCCCGCCGCCATCTTCCTGTCCGGGTTTTACCTGCGCCAAATTGGCGAGCAATTGCGACTGGGCGGCGTCGATGTGGCGCAGTGGCTGGCCGGCAATGGCCTCGACACCGAGCAGTTGGCCAACCCGGAGCTGCAACTCGATCCTGCCTGCCTGCAAGGTCTGATTCGCGATGCCGTCCGGCTTAGCGGTGAGCCGGCTTTAGGCTTGTTGTTGGGCGCCCGTCTGGCCCCCAATGCGCATGGCATGCTGGGGTTTGCCGCCCTGCATAGCGCCAGCCTGCGGCAGGCAATTGCCGTACTGGAACGCTTCCTGCCCGTGCGTGCTTCCCTGCTCGGCGTTCATCAACGGATTGTCGGGGACGAATTGCGGCTGGTCTTCGAGCCGATCGCACCGCTCGGCGATGTGCGGCAGAGCGTGCTGGAAGCCATCATGCTGACAAGCGTCAAGCTGATCGACGCCATCAGCGGCGGACAACGCAAATTAAAGAGGGTAGCGTTCGAAGTGGCCGCCCTGCCCTATCAGGACTTGGCCGAGTCCCTGTTTGGCGTGCCGGTGCAGGTTGGCAGTGACTGGAGTGGCTTTGCCCTGTCCGCCGCCGATCTGGACCTGCCCCTCGACATGGCCGACGCTGCGGCCTTCAATGCAGCGTTGCAGGCATGCCAGCGCGAGCTCGAAACGCGTCAACCGGTTGCACCGCATGGCGCGCGCGTGCGGAAGATACTGTTCGAGGCATCAGGCAATTTTCCGGATCTGCCGCTGACAGCAAGGCTGCTGTGCATGACCCCGCGCACGCTGCACCGGCGGCTGGTGGAAGAAGGGACGTCCTTCACGCAGTTGCTTGACGGCGTGCGGCACGCGCTGGCTTGCGAACAGTTACGCTCAGGGCACCTCACGCTGCAGGACATTGCGGATCGACTGGGCTATGGCGATCAGGCCAATTTCCGGCGCGCCTTCAAGCGTTGGGAAGGCATCCCGCCTTCCGAGTTCCGGCGTCTGGCCATGCAATTGCAATCAGGGACAGGTAACCTAGGAGCGTTTTGACGCTTTTCAGCCGCGCTCACGCGCCCTTAGCCCCCAAGGAATCACCATGAGTCTGTTCGATAACATTACCAACCAACTCTCCGGAATCGGGGGGCTTGATCAGGCCACCCTGCTGCAACACGCCGCGCAATTGGTCGAAGGTCAAGGCGGCATGCAGGGTCTGCTGGATCAATTCCATGCCGCCGGCCTGTCCGAGCACGTGCAGTCCTGGCTGGGGAGCGGCGCCAATCTGCCGATCACTGCAGAGCAGTTGGAAAGCGCGTTGGGTTCGGGTCCGATTGCATCGATCGCCGAAAAGCTGGGCCTGCCGGCCGACCAGATCAGCGCAAAACTGGCCGAGATCCTGCCAGGCCTGGTTGACCATGCATCCCCTGATGGCCAGCCCGCCAGCATGGGTGACCTCTCGCAAAACCTCGGCGCGCTGGCCAGCAAGCTGTTCGGGTAAGCGTCAGCAGCCACCCGAAAGCGGCATCCGGTCCTTCGCGCGCGCGGAGGACCGGTCAGACATTCAGTCGCCGCCCTCGAGCGCCCGGTTGAGTGTCAGCGCGCCCAGCGTTGCCGCAGCGCCAGACAACAGGTACAGGCTGACATAGGCCAGACCGAAGTGCGCAGATAGTCCGAGGGCCACCAGCGGAGCGAACGCTGCGCCGACCAGCCAGGCGAAATCTGCGGTGAGCGCGGCACCGGTATAGCGAAAGCGCGGTGCAAAGTTGGAGGTGACGGCGCCCGCCGCCTGGCCATACGACAGGCCCAGCAGAGCGAAGCCGAGCAGGATGAAGACGTCCTGACCGAGCTGGCCGCCCGACAGCAGCGTCGGGACAAAGCCACTAAAGACCGCAATCATGGCGGCAATCGTGCCCAGCGTGCGGCGTCGACCGATCCTGTCGGCGACCAGGCCGGACACCACCATTCCTGCGGCTGCCAGACCGGCGCCACACATTTCGACCACCAGGAAGTCGCTCACCGGGCGGATCGAATACAGCGTGATCCAGGACAAGGCAAACACGGTCACCATGTGGAACAACGCATAGCTGGCCAGCGCTGCCAGCGCGCCGATCACGATGTTGGAACCCTGCGTACGCATCAGTTCCAGCGCGTCGGTGGGTTCCAGCTCCTGCATGTCCAGCAGCCGTGCATATTCCTCGGTGGCGACCAGCCGCAGGCGGGCAAACAGCGCCACCACGTTGATCGCAAACGCCACATAAAAGGGATACCGCCAGCCCCACTCCAGGAACTCATCGGGGCTCAGGTTGCCGGTGAGGTAGGCGAACAGGCCACTGGCCACCAAAAATCCCAGTGGCGCACCCAACTGGCCCAGCATGGCATGCCAGCCGCGCTTGTTTGCCGGGGCATTCAGCGCGAGTAACGAGGGTAGCCCGTCCCACGAGCCACCCAGGGCCACCCCCTGGCCCATGCGAAAGAGCACCAGCAGCACGATCGCCCATGGGCCGATGCTGGCATAGGTAGGCAAAAATGCGATCCCGGCGGTGGAAATCCCCAAGGCGAACAGTGCCACCGTCAGCTTGGTTTCGCGCCCGAAATGGCGTTGCAGCGCCATGAAACCGATGGTGCCGAACGGCCTCGCCACGAAGGCCAGTGCAAAGACCAGGAAGGAATACAGTGTGGCTTCGAGCTTGGGTTCGAACGGAAAAAATACGCTCGGAAAGACCAGCACCGAGGCGATGCCGTAAACGAAAAAGTCAAAGTACTCCGAGGCGCGTCCGACAATCACCCCCACGGCAATTTCGCCGGGGGCAATGTGCGGTGCCGCCGTGCCACGGTGCTGACCTGCCGGCGTCGTGGCGTAGGCCGACAGCTCGGCGTCCATCGCCGGCAGTTGCGCAGGATTCAGGGAATCAGGTTGGGTCGTCATACGGCCTCACAAACTTGGTTTGAAACATTACCTATCGGGCTACAGTGTAACCAGAATCAGCCGAAGATCCCCTTGGACAATTTGTCCAATGGTGTACCAGTAAGTGTGCCTCTACAGTACGCCATCGCCCAATCCATGATTACGGTAAATTCCCGATGAAGTTTCACCAGAATGCATTGCGCACGCTGTTGATGGCGCTTCCGCTGGCACTGGCCGGCTGCAATACCATCGTGATGAACCCGGCTGGCGATATCGCGGCACAGCAGGGACACCTGATCGTGGTTTCCACCCTGCTGATGATGCTGATCATCGTGCCGGTGATCGGGCTCACCCTGTGGTTTGCGTGGCGCTATCGCGCCAGCAACACCGAGGCCACCTACACGCCAGACTGGGACCACTCGACCCAGCTCGAGCTGCTGATCTGGGGGGCCCCGCTGCTGATCATCATTGCATTGGGTCTGGTCACCTGGATTAGCACCCATACCCTGGACCCCTACCGTCCGCTGCGCCGACTGGATGCCCAGCGCCCACTGACGGCCGACGTCCAGCCGATCGACGTGGAGGTGGTAGCCCTCGACTGGAAATGGCTGTTCATTTATCCGGAGCAGGGCATTGCAACGGTGAACGAACTGGCAGCACCAGTGGACCGGCCGATCCGCTTCCACATCACGGCCTCGACGGTGATGAATTCCTTTTACATACCGGCGCTGGCCGGGCAGATTTATGCCATGCCCGGCATGCAGACCACGCTCAATGCTGTGATCAATCACACCGGGGAATTCGAGGGCCTGTCCGCCAACTACAGTGGTGCCGGCTTTTCGAATATGCGCTTCAAGTTTCACGCGCTGAGCGATGCCGGCTTTACCCAGTGGGTGACTACCGCCAAGGCCAGTCCGCTGGCGCTGGAACGGGCGAATTACCTCGAACTGGAAAAGCCTAGCGTGAAAGCGCCGCTGGTCCGATATGGCACCGTGGCGCATGACCTGTTTGCCGCGGTGGTGGATCGTTGTGTGGACACCACCCACATGTGTGCCAGCCAGATGATGGCGATTGACGAGGCGGGCGGGTTGGGTCGCGGCGGTGTGAGAGGTGTCAGCACGCAGGACAGCTCCACCGAACAAAACCGCCTGCTGGCCCGACCTTACGTCAAGGCCGAAGTCTGCGCCCCGCGCCGTCAACCGATTGCGAATTGAAGGACATCCCATGTTCGACCACGTTGATCTTACCAAGCTGATCTTTGGGCGCCTGACGCTCGAAGCCATTCCCTACCAGGAACCGATCCTGCAAATCACCTTCGCCATGGTGGCCCTGGGTGGCTTGACGGTGTTTGCACTGATGACCTGGTTTCGCGCCTGGGGCCCGTTCTGGCGCGACTGGGTGACCAGCATCGACCACAAGAAGATCGGCATCATGTACATCGTGCTGGCACTGGTAATGTTGTTGCGCGGCTTTGCCGACGCGCTGATGATGCGCGCACAGCAGGCCATGTCGTTTGGCGATCAGGCCGGCTTCCTGCCGCCACATCATTACGACCAGATCTTCACGGCCCATGGCGTGATCATGATCTTTTTCGTGGCCATGCCGCTGGTTACCGGCCTGATGAACTTTGTGGTGCCGCTGCAGATTGGCGCACGCGATGTGGCTTTTCCTTTCCTCAACAACTTCAGCTTCTGGATGACCACGTGCGGTGCCATGCTCACCATGGCCTCACTGTTCGTTGGTGAATTTGCCCGGACCGGCTGGCTGGCCTACCCACCACTGTCCGGCATCGCTGCCAGTCCGGACGTGGGGGTGGATTACTACATCTGGTCACTACAGATTGCGGGTGTCGGCACCCTGCTGTCCGGCATCAACCTGATCGCCACCATCGTCAAGATGCGCGCCCCCGGGATGACCATGATGCGGATGCCGGTGTTTACCTGGACCGCCCTGTGTACCAACGTGCTGATCGTGGCGGCGTTTCCGGTGCTGACCGCCGTACTCGGCCTGCTTTCGCTAGACCGCTATTTTGGTACCGCCTTCTTCTCGAACGATCTGGGCGGCAACGCCATGATGTACGTCAACCTGATCTGGATCTGGGGCCATCCCGAGGTATACATCCTGGTGTTGCCGGTGTTCGGCATCTTTTCCGAAATCGTGTCCACCTTCTCCAGCAAACGCCTGTTCGGCTATTCGTCGATGGTTTACGCCACGGTGGTAATCACACTGCTTTCGTACCTGGTCTGGCTGCACCATTTCTTCACGATGGGCTCTGGTGCCAGCGTGAACAGTTTCTTTGGCATCACCACCATGATCATCTCGATCCCGACCGGCGCCAAGATTTTCAACTGGCTGTTCACCATGTACCGCGGCCGCATCCGCTTTGAAGTCCCGATGCTGTGGACAATCGGTTTCATGATCACGTTTGTGATCGGCGGCATGACCGGGGTGCTGCTGGCCGTACCATCGGCAGACTTCGTGCTGCACAACAGCCTGTTCCTGATTGCCCACTTCCACAATGTGATCATTGGCGGCGTGGTGTTTGGCTGTTTTGCCGGCATCACCTACTGGTTTCCCAAGGCCTTTGGGTACAAGCTCGACGCCTTCTGGGGCAAGTGCGCCTTCTGGTTCTGGTTTATCGGTTTCTACTTCGCCTTCATGCCGCTGTATGTGCTTGGCCTGATGGGCGTCACCCGTCGCCTCAGTCATTTCGAGGATCCCACCCTGCAGATCTGGTTTGTGATCGCAGCCATCGGCGCCGGCCTGATTGCGCTGGGTATCGGCAGCTTCCTGATCGGCATGGTGGTGAGTTACCGCAACCGCGAAGCATTGCGTGATCTGACCGGCGACCCTTGGGGTGGCCGCACGCTGGAGTGGTCCACGTCCTCGCCACCGCCGGCTTACAACTTTGCGTTCACGCCGCGGGTGCATGACACCGATGCCTGGGCCGACATGAAGGCAGCCGGCTATGTGCGACCACTGACCGGATTCGTACCGATCCACATGCCCAAAAATACGGCCGCCGGTTTTCTGATCTCGGTGCTGAGTGCGGTGTTCGGTTTTGCGGCCATCTGGCACATGTGGCTGATCGCCGGACTGAGCTTTGTCACCCTGCTCGCTGCGGCCATCATCCACACCTTCAACTACGCCCGCGACTACTACATCCCCGCCGATGAAGTGGTCAGCACTGAAAACGAACGGACCCGCCTGCTGGGTACCCAAGGCTGAACATGAACGCACCCACGATGGAAATCCCCGCGGCCGCAATGGCGATCAGCGCGGGCGAACCCAAGGCCGCCGACACCGCCGCCGCCAGCAACCGTTTTCTGGTGCTCGAACACCATCCAGAAAACGGCACCTTGCTGGGCTTCTGGCTGTACCTGATGAGCGACTGCCTGATCTTTGCCTGCCTGTTTGCCTGCTATGCCGTGCTGGGACGCAGCTACGCGGCCGGCCCCTCTGGCGCCGACCTGTTCGATCTGCCAGTGGTGGCAATCAATACGTCGCTGCTGCTGCTGTCTTCGATCACCTACGGCTTTGCCATGCTGGCAATGCAGCGCAAGCGGATGCAATCCACGCTGGTGTGGCTGGCCATCACCGGCCTGTTCGGTGCCGGCTTTCTGTACCTGGAACTGTCGGAATTCACCCACCTGATCCAGGAAGGGGCCGGGCCGGGCCGCAGTGCCTTCCTGTCGGCATTCTTCACCCTGGTCGGAACGCACGGGTTGCACGTCACCTTTGGCCTGATCTGGCTGGTCACGCTGATGGTGCAACTCGGTCAGACCGGGTTCACCCCTGCCAACCGCCGCCGCCTGCAGTGCCTGTCGCTGTTTTGGCACTTTCTGGACGTGGTGTGGATTGGGGTGTTCACCTTCGTTTATCTGATGGGAGTGCTGCCATGAGCGCGCAACACCACGAATCTGCCAGTGCAGCCCTGCACGGCCGCAACGACGATCACGGTCACGACGACCACCCTGCGCATGAAGAGGGTCACGATCACGGCAGCCTTGGCAGCTATGTGATCGGCTTCCTGTTGGCAGTGATGCTGACGGCCATCCCGTTCTGGCTGGTGATGGCCAAGGTGATTGCCAATCCGCAAACCACCGCAGTGGTGCTGCTGGCGTTTGCTGCGGTTCAGGTGGTGGTGCACATGGTGTACTTTTTGCACATGAACCCCAAATCCGAGGGCGGCTGGAACATGCTGGCGCTGATCTTCACCACCATGCTTGTCGTGATCATGATGAGTGGTTCGCTCTGGGTGATGTACCACCTGAACCACAACATGATGCCGGTGCCGATGAGCAAGATGCGCGACATGCCCTGAGCGCATGCCATAAAATCCGGGGATGCGCCCCCTGCCCCCTGACAGAAGCCCCCGCCCGGTCGCCCTGCGACTGACGCTGGGGCTTCTGTGCGTGCTGGTGATGTTCACGCTGCTGGCGCTGGGCACCTGGCAGGTGCGGCGGCTGGCCTGGAAGCAGGCCCTGATTGCCCGGGTTGACGCGCGCGTGCACGCGCCACCGGTGCCAGTGCCGCCGCCGGCGCAATGGCCAACGCTGGATGTACCGGCCGAGGCCTACCGACACGTGCAGCTGAGCGGTCATTTTCTGTGGAACCAGACGGAGCGCATCCAAGCCTCCACCGAGCTTGGTCCCGGCTACTGGCTAATCACACCGCTCGCTCTGGAAGATGGCCACGCGGTGCTGGTCAATCGCGGGTTCATGGCAGACCCGGGCGATGAACGTCCTCCCGCGGCTGCGGCCCTGGATCAGGTGACCGGCTTACTGCGGGCGTCCGAACCTGGGGGGCGGCTGTTCCGACCCAACCAGCCGGGCGCGCATCTGTGGTACTCCCGTGACGTGACAGCACTGGCCACCGCAATGCAACTGTCCGGCGCGGCCCCGTTTTTTGTCGACGCTGACGCAGACCCCGGCACGGATCCGCTTGCAGCGCCTCCCCCCAACCGCGCTATCGCAGGTCTGACCGTGATTACCTTTCCGAACAATCATCTGGTCTATGCGCTCACGTGGTTCGCGCTGGCCGCCATGGCGGCTTGGGGGCTGCTGCTGCTGTGGCGTGAAGGAGACCATCAGGATGAATGACCCGACGCCGGCACGCGTCCCGTTTGACGCGGCGCCGCCAACCCGGCTGCTCGATGCAGCATTGCGCCAAAACCTGACCCAGCTGGTCTACCTGCGCTGGATTGCCGCCATTGGCCAGTTGCTCACGATTGGAGTGGTGAGCGCCACGCTGCACATCCATCTGCCGGTGGACAACATGATGATGGTGCTCGGCTGCCTGGTCGCCTTCAACGGCATCACCATGATGCGCCTCACCATGGATCATCCGGTCAGCCGACGCGAGTTGCTGTTTGCGCTGCTGGTAGACGTGATCACCCTGACCGCCCAGCTCTACCTGAGCGGGGGGATCAGCAATCCGTTCGTGTTCCTGTTCCTGTTGCAGGTAATCATCGGCGCGGTGTTGCTCGAACCCCCGGCCATCTGGACCGTGCTGGGAGTCACCCTGGCGTGCCTGCTATGCCTGACCGGCTTTGCCATTCCGCTCGACCTGCCGCTGCAACTGGAACGGGGACTGGATAGCCTGTACGTGCGTGGTCTGGTGATCTGCTTTGCGCTCAATGCCGTGCTGCTGGTCGTGTTCATCAGCCGGATCAGCCGCAACCTGATCGAACGTGATGCGCGATTGGCGGCACTGCGCCAGCGCGCTGCCGAAGAGGACCTGATTGTGCGGATGGGCTTGCTGGCCTCCGGGGCCGCCCACGAACTGGGTACGCCACTCGCCACCCTGTCAGTGATTCTTGGTGACTGGCAACGGATGGCCCTGTTTAGGGCGCACAGCGAACTGGTCGAAGACCTGAACGAAATGCAGGTACAGCTGAAGCGCTGCAAAAGTATTGTCAGCGGCATCCTGCTCTCTGCTGGTGAAGCGCGTGGAGAGTCATCTGCCAGCAGCACGCTGGTCGGTTTTCTCGATAGCCTGGTGGAAGACTGGCGCGCCACCCGCTCCGACGTTGTCCTGACCTACCAACGACAGATCCCGCAGGACCGCCGGGTGGTGGCTGACTCGGCGGTTGGCCAGATGATCTGCAATGTGCTGGACAACGCGCGCGATGCCTCACCCGCAGGGGTCGACCTGCAGGTGCAACAACAGGACGACGCGCTGATCCTGATGGTGCGTGACCGCGGCCCGGGTTTTCCGCCAGCCCTGCTCAGCCAGATCGGCAAGCCCTATCAATCCACCAAGGGCCGGCCAGGCGGTGGGCTCGGCCTGTTTCTGGTGGTGAATGTGGCGCGTACACTCGGTGGCAGCGTGCTCGCCGAAAACCGTCCCGGTGGCGGTGCGCAGGTCACCATCACCCTGCCCCTCGCGTCGATTGCGCTGGCGCAGGCGCCACGGCCCGATCCGATGGACCTGCCCGATACGGTACAAGAATGAACGATGAACTGAGTACGCCTTCGGCAGACCGCCTGCTGCTGGTGGTGGAAGACGATGCTGCCTTCGCACGCACGCTGACGCGCTCGTTCGAGCGCCGCGGCTACCGGGTGCTGCATGCCAGCGCCCTGGAGCAACTACCCGACCTGCTGGCCAGCCATGACCCTGGCTATGCGGTGGTCGACCTCAAGCTGAACGGCGATGCCAATGGTCTTGCGTGCGTGCAGACCCTGCACGCCCACGACCCCGGCATGCTGATCGTGGTCTTGACCGGCTTTGCAAGCATCACCACTGCAGTTGAGGCAATCAAGCTGGGAGCCATTCAGTATCTGGCCAAGCCGTCCAATACCGACGACATCGAGGCGGCCTTCAGCCAGGTCGAGGGCACCGCCGAGGTGGAACTGACCGGACGCACCACCTCGATCAAGAATCTCGAGTGGGAGCATATCCACGCGATGCTGGTGGAGACCGATTTCAATATTTCCGAGGCGGCGCGACGATTGGGCATGCACCGCCGCACGCTGGCACGCAAGCTGGACAAGCAGCGGGTAAAGTGAAGCCCAGCTGCCAGCCGGTGAACTGGGCACCTCGCTGCCAGCGGGCCCCGAACCGGCAGGGACCTAAATGTCGAGCCTGTACAACAAGCTGTACATGGCCAGCCCAAGGTCGACGTCGCTTTCCCGCACCAAGCCACCCTGCGTCGAGGTACGGATATGCGTTGTGAGCTTGAATGGCGAGGAGAAGGCAAACACCACCGAACTGTCCGACGTCACCGGGAATGCGGTACCCAGCACGTAGCCCCCGCCGCTGGTCGACTTCATGTCGACCCGGGTCTGGCCACCGCTGACATTGTTACCGGCGTCGGTCATGCTGGTGCGCACGAACCGGGTATACCAGTAACCCAGGCCCACGTAGGGCCGGATCTGGCCCGGTTCACGGAAGTGGTATTCCATAAAGCCGATGATCGGCACCGCGGTGCCCTTCAGCAGTGTTTGGCCATCATACAGGCGGCCATCGGGCAGAGTGCCCGGGTTGCGCACGCCCTTGGCAGAGAATTGCGGGGGAATGCCACCGATGCCTTCCAGCCTGAGATGGTCATTCAACTCCAGCGAATACGTCAGCAGGAAGGTATGCATGGGCTGCGTGTGATAGTTCAGCCCCGAGGGCGTCAGCGTGCTGCCGTTTCCCCCCGCGTTGTTGGGTGCGGGCGCCGTTTGCGCCAGATCGGTGTTGTGATCATGGGCAATGATGTACGTCATCCCCAGACTGAGGGTGTCGGCGCAGCTGGCTATTGGTGCAGCAAGGACACAGGTGCCGAGTAAAGCAGCGGCCAGCCTGGCCGAACTGGAGGCAATGGGGCGATGCATGATGGAAACGCTCCTCGAATCTTGTTTTTATAGTGTTCGGCTTACTGGGCTTTGAAGTACTTCAGCGTGGCAGCCGCACACCAGCCCGGAAGCAGCTTGTAGGTGTAATCCACGCCGTACGAAAGCAGGGTCTGGTCCTTTGGCGTGGTCGCACCGGGTGTTCCGCCATTGGCCGCTTCCTGCTGCGCGTAGTAAGCCTGCACCGCTGCGCTGAACCCGTTGATTTCGGCGCTGTAATCAATGGTCGAGTTGGCGTGCGCCACCGAATTGGCACCTGCGGAATAACTCCAGGCCCCCGAAGCCAGGGGGGCACCGGCCGACCCCGCAGCGGGGACCATGCCGGGCAGATTGGCGTTGTCCAGGTTGACCACGACAACATGCCCAGCGGCCACGTTTTGCGCCCCCCAATAGTGCGCCTGGTATTGGGAATTGATGAACAAGGCAGACGCATCAAAGCTGCCCTCACACATCATCACCGGCGCTTTCGGCACATAGCTGCGCATGTCGTTTGCTGCCAGGTGGGCACGCAGGTTGGCTGGCCCCACGCTGCCCTTCGGGTAGCTGGTGGCCGGGAACGTGGTGGGCCCCAACCCCAGATCGAAGGGCACGTCCAGGTCCGGATTCCTGCAGAAATCGGCCAAATAGTTGGCACGGAACGTGTTGTTGATCAGGTAATCGCTGTTGCTCTCAAAGGCTTTGGCAAACAGGAAGCCGATGTCGTACGAGACGAATGGTTCGGCCCCGCCCACCTTGGGCGGACTCAGCTGGTCAACAAATCCCTGACAGTCAAGCGACGTGAGCGTACTCCCCAGGTTGACGTTGAGCGAACTCAACAGACCGTAGCTAAGACCGTTCACCGTCAGATCCTGCAATCCCGCGGACAGCGGCGAATTGCTTGGGACGGTCGGAACGGTGGTCGGAAAAAAATCGGTGAGCGAAATGAAGTTCTTGGCTATCTGCTGCAGCCAGGTATAGACACCGGGGCGTCCGAGGGTGTCGCCGCCTGTCGCCCCCGTGCTGAACATGGGACCGTAAGCGTCGCTTGGCGCGCTGTAGATGTCGCCGTAGGTGGTTTGATAGCTGCTCAGCAACATCGGCGTGTACAGCGTGGCACCACCCGGGACATTGCCAAGGAATTGCGCGTCATAAACAGCAGCAATCGGGTAGAAGCCGGCCATAGGCGCAACGGCGGTGACCGCCACCCCATGCGCTTCGAGGGCTTTTTGGGTGGCCAGCGCCACATACCCGCCTTCGTTGTAACCGGTCAGGAAAAGACGCCCGGAATCCAGCGTGTTGCCGCCAACGGTGGCCAGCGCCGAACGCCCGGCCACCAGGGTGTCGATCATTTCCTTCGAGTTCTGCACCGCGTTCAGGAACGCGTGGTAGTTGAGGGTGTTGCTGCCAAGGCTGGCCTGGTCATAGCCGGCATAATTGCTGGCGATGGCAATGTAACCCTGCGCAGCAAAGGTGGCGGCCATCAGCCCGCTCTCCTGAAAGCCCTCGTTGTTGGCCTCCGGCAGGATGTCGGCAATGTTGAAGGTTTTGGTGGTGCGGGCGGCGTGGGCGTACATCACGATGTCTCGTGCGCCCTCGCACTGGGTTCCGCCAAAGGGCACCATCAGCACCCCCGACGCCTGCGTGGCTTCGCCCAGCGCGCCTACCGTGGAGTAGACCAACTGGTAAACCTTGACGTTGCAGGGCAGATTGCCCTTCAGTGATGCGTACAGTTGCTGGCCGGCCAGCCCACCAATATTGGGATCCTGCAGCTGGGCACCCAATGCCGAGGGGGACACGCTGGCCACCATGTAGGGGGGGTTGAATGCAAGTACGCCCCCGGAATCATTTCCGCCCAGCGAGGTGGACTGCCCGACCACTGCACCGGTGGCCTGCGCGGAACCGGATGCAGACGTCGCCGTGCTGTTGAAACCGCCACCGCCACAACCCGCCAGCATAAGCGACAGGCCTACTGCGGCCAGCGAAAGGCAATTTTTGAACATGAGTCCCCTCTTTCCTGTTGTATTTATGTGCTGCGGGGCGGTCATCGGGCGGCTCTGAATGGCCACTCTGCCCCTTCATGTCCTGAAGCAACGGCTGCCTGCCTGGTGCACCGCGCCTGCGGCCGACCGGACCACCGCAGCCCTTGGTTCCGCTTGAAACCGCAGCGCGCCATCTGTTGTCGATGCTTGTGTCGCTGCTTGTCTACGCTTGTAGCTTAGTCATCGAATTTACATTTGTCCAGCCGGCACACAATTTAACAACAAGGAAACAACAGATATTTTTCAATAGCTTAGGGATACCCACGACAAACGGCATTTGAAATTACGTTTGAATCAAGGTCCACTTTCGCAAACCGTTATATGAATGTGACTTTTTGATAAAACTAATAATTTAATACATTTAAAATCAATGAAAACAATTCTGGCGAACGCGCTGAACAACCGCCGCTTCGCCTCAACGCCGGAAAAGCAGCGCAAGAATGCCCTTCACTGACGCGCATGATGTTTTTCCCGCCCGCCACTGGCCGCGTCATCGCCTTGCTCGGGTGCAGTTTCCGGGTCAATGGCCGCAGGAGTGCGCGCCTGTTCGATCACCTGCGCGACGAGGGCATCGGCCTGCTGTTCGATATCATTCCTGAGCAGACTGGCGCGACCGCCGGCATGCACCGCATCCGACCCCAGCGGGATTTTTACGGCTTGCAGGGTATCGACGCTGACCGACATCGAGACCCCTATCCGCAGGGGATGCGCCTGCAGGTCGGCGTCATCGATGGCCACCAGCACCGGCACCCGCTGCACCACCTTGATCCAGTTGCCGCTGGCGTTCTGCGGCGGCAACATCGAGAATGCGCTGCCGGTGCCCGCCGACATGCCCTCGATGTGCCCGTGAAACACCACATTGGCATCGTAGAGGTCGGAGGTGAGCGTGACCGGTTGGCCAATGCCCAGGTGCCGCAACTGACTTTCCTTGAAATTGGCCTCTACCCACAGATGGCCCAGGGAAATGATCGACAGCAGGGGCACACCCGGTGCCACACGCTGCCCGATCTGCACGGAACGTTGGGCCACCACGCCTTCCACAGGCGCGCTGACCGTGGCCCGTCGGTAGTTGATATAGGCCAGCTTGAGTTGGGATGCGGCGAGCAGCACGGACGGATTCTTGTCGGCAGGCTGGTTGCCGCTTGAGGCGCGTGCGGCAGTCAGTTGTCCCGTGGCAGCGTCCAGGCTGGCCTGAGCCACGTCGACAGCTTCCCTGGCATGGGCCAGTTCTTCGGCGGTCACCACCTCGCTGGCCGCATCACTGCGCGCCTTGAGCGCCTGTCTGGCGAGGGCGAGTTCGGCACGCCGACCTTCGATCACCGCCTTCAGCTGCTTCTGGTTCAGCCGCGCCCCGCGCGCGGTTGTCACGGCCTGCGCCAACTGGGCCTTGGCTTGCTCAAGGCTGGCCGCCACTTCGGCATCATCCAGTCGCACCAATACCTCGCCCGCCCGAACGTGGCGGGTGTTGTCAGCCAGCACCTCGGTCACCGTGCCCGGAATCTGCGCATTCAGTTGCACCACATCACCGGCCACATACGCATCGTCGGTATCTTCGTGCACGCTGCTGTACTGCCACCAGTTGAACCCGGCGCCCGCGCCCGCCAGCAGGATCAGCGCAAAAAACACCGCAAGACGGAAGCGGCGGAGCGTCCGCTTGGGTTGTACGGGATCATCGATGTTCATGGTCTGGTTCATGTGAGCTGCTGGTTAGCGCGGAAGGAGTCGGGACAACCGATGTCTGTGCAGAAGGCATTGTCCCGTCAATGTCATCGTAGGGTGAACGCACAAAACCGCCACCGAGGGCGCTGATCAGGGAGACCTGCAAGGCACGTCGATTGCAGTCAAATTCGAGCGCCACGCTGCGCTCCTGCAGCCAGGCGAGGTCGGCCTGCAAGACATCAAATGCAGAGCCGATGCCTCGGCGCTGGCGTTCCTCGGCGATCGCCCTGGTGTGGCGTTTTGCGTCCAGCACCAGCGCCTGCTGTTGCGCCAGATCGTCCGCCGAACGAATGGCAGCCACTTGCCGCGCCACTTCGCCAAACGCCTCGTTGATGGTCTTGTTGTAGAGAATGATCGCCGCCTCGCCGGATGCGTAGTCACCACGCAGTTGCGCCTGCAGGGAAGCTTCCTGAAAGACAGGCAGCGAAATGGCCGGTCCGACGGACCCAAGCAGCGCATCCCGATTGAGGAACACGCCCGGGCTGAGGGAATTCAGCCCGGCAAACGCGGTGATGTTGACGTTCGGATAAAACCGGGCCTTGGTGGCAGCAGTGCGTCCTGCCGCTGACTCGACCCGCATGCGCGCAGCGACGATGTCCGGGCGGCGCGCCAGCAGTTCCAGCGGCAGGTCGGCCGGCAAGCTGGTGGCGGGTAAGGCGGTCAGATGCGGGCGGACCAGCGCCAAGCCGCGCTCGGGACCGGCACCGGTCAGGACACCCAGTTGCAGGCGCGCCTGAAGGATGCGCTGATCGGCCTGCGCGGCATCCTGGGCCAGCCGGGCGCGCCTTACGTCCAGGTCGAGCACATCGTTGGCAGGATTCAGGCCACGCTCCACACGCTCGCGCACCACCCCGCGGATCGCCTCCAGATCGCGCTGCCGCTGTTCGGCCAGATCGCGCATTGCGAACGCCTGATCCAGCTCAAAATAAAGGCTGACCAGACTCAGGCGCAATCGCAGCCGCGCCTGGTCGGCATCCAGTCTGGCAGCATCACGCTCGGCAAGCAGGCTGCGTGTCACACCACCATTGACCTGCCACAGATCGAGTTGATAGTTGAACGCGGCAATCAGTGACGAGGACGATTCCGGCAGCGACAGGTTGGATTGCACTGGAATGGGCGTGCCCAGGTAACTCGCCGTGCTCGTCACATTACCCGCTGGCACGTGCGCACGCTGGGCCGATGCACTCAGACTGCCATTCACCCCGGTGGTGGGCAAAAACTGGTCCAGCTGTGACTGTGCAAGCACAATGCGGGTGCGTGCAATCTGCAGATCGGGGTTGCCCTGCAGCACTTCGTCGGCGAGGGCGCTCAGCTGCGGGTCCTGCAAGGCGGCGATCCAGTCGGGTACCGGCCAGGGCCCCGCTGGAACAGAACCAAGGGTATAGCTCAGCCCCTGAAGACGCGGTGGATTCATCGTGACGGTCGGCGGAAGGACGCCACGGTGGCTCGCGCAGGCACTCAGCCAGAGCGTTCCGCTCAGGGCAAGCGCGCAAGCGCGCACAGACAAAGGAATCATTCGGCCACTCATCATGATTGTCACGCGCGTCCCTGCAGGCGTATTGCCAGGTCCGGGCGGTTGTGATCGAGCGTCCCCAAGCGGCCCGCCAGCCCATCCAACAAGCCCAGGCGCATGCAGTTCAGTTTTTTTCGTTTGTCTGCTTCGAACAGGCACACCGCAAGCAGTTGGGTAAACACAACAAACATCAGCAGCATGGAGACGATCGGATAATGCCACGCCCGCCGCAGGACGAGGTGCACCGCGTTGCGGACAAAATAATACCGACGGCTGGGCGAATGGTTCATTGCGGTCAACGCAACAGGACCAACCTGGTGCCGGGCTTTTACCCCGATCTGATGCCGCATGACCAGACGGGGAACCACGAACACCGGCACGTTCAGCTGACGGGCGCGCAGGCAATACTCGGTATCCACATGATCAATCAACAAGGCCTCGTCAAAACGGCCCAGACGCAAGTAAGCCTGCCGCGACACCACGCTGCCCGACGTAATCAGAAAAGAGCAGGGCTCGGTTGGCGAGTCCTTGTTCAAGGCCAGGACTTGAAACAGAAGCCTTCGCACCCGCAACACCGGCAGGCAGGCACCAACGGCCGGCTCATAAATCACAGGGCCGAGCATGAAAGCATCACCCTGGCGGCCGTCACATTCGGCCTGCATCACTGAAAAATAATCGTCTGGCAATTCGGAATCCTGATCCAGCAAGACCACCGCATCAAAGGACTGGGCAAACAGGTGCGACAAGCCGCGATTCAGCGCTCCGGCGATACCGCCAAGATTGCCGTGATGCAGATACTGCACCCCGGCGCCCTGCAACAATGTGGCGCGCTGGAGGTCTGCATCCGGCGTGTTGTCGACCACCAGCACACAGGCACAACGCTGCGCGAGCGACACCACCCGGTGCAATTGTGGATCGGTCGGATGGTAAAGCACGGTCAGGGCCGCCAGTGGCTTGAAGGACTGCATCCCGGCCTCAGTGTCCAAAGCCGTCAGTGGCTGCGCCACCCTGACGGGGGCGCGTCAGCCAGACCAGCGCGGCCAGCAGCAGGAAGGTCCAGGACGTGAAATAAAATGCATCGTCGGTGGCCAGCATGTAGGCCTGCTGCTGGACCAGATTGTCGAGCAGGCCCAATTGCCGCTGACCAACCATTCCCATCTGTTCCATGCTTCTGGTGAATGCATCCGTGCCCAATGACCCAGGCCGCACGCTGGCCGCAAGCGTGTTGTAGTGATGCGCGGCACGGTTGTCCCAGAACGAGACGCTCATCGCGGTGCCGAAGGCCGCGAACAAGGTGCGCAGGAAATTGGACAGGCCGGATGCGGCAGCCAGCTTGTCCAGCGGCACCCGTGACAGGATGGCCGCCGACAAGGGAATGAAGAAGCAGGGCAAACCGATCCCCTTGACCAACCCAGGGGTGAGCACCTGCAGCAGGGTCATGTTGAGAGCGAAGTGCGAACTCCACCAGAGGGCAAAAGCAAAGGTCAGGAAACCGAAGGACACCAGGACGCGCGGATCAAAGCGTTGGCCAAATATGGCGATCAGCACCGAGCACACCAGTGCTGTCGCCGCAATCGGGGCATTGGTCAATCCCGCCATCATGGCGCTGTAATCCATCACGGTCTGCAACCAGAGCGGAACCAGCACGGCGATGATCGAGTAGGCCGCCACCGCCACACAGATGATCAGCACGCTGACCGAAAAATTGCTGTCGCGAAACACGCTCAGGTCGACGATCGGATGTTCCTCTGCAGGTTCCCAGATCAACAGGGCCGTGATCGACAGCACTGCGATGATCAGCAGACCGACAATGGTGGTCGAGCCGAACCAGCCAAGGTCATGTCCAAGATCGAGCATGACCTGCAAGGCCGCCACACCCGCCACCAGCAGAAACAGTCCGGTCAGGTCGACCGGTTCGCCTCGGACCACCTTGGTTTCACTGCCAATCAAGGCGACACACACCGCAAAGGAAAATATGCCGATCGGCAGGTTGATCAGAAAGATCCATGGCCAGGAGTAGTGGTCGACCAGCCATCCCCCAAGGATCGGCCCCACCACCGGGGCCACCATCACGGTCATCCCCCAGATCGCCAGGGCAATCACCCGCTTTGCGGGCGGAAATGTGCGCATCAGCATGGTTTGCGACAAGGGCACCATCGGGCCGGAAAACAGGCCCTGCGCCGCGCGACAGGCCACCAGCACATAAAAATTCCGGGTCAGTCCGCACAGCAATGAAAACAGCGTGAACAGCACCAATGACGAGACGAACAGGCGCTTTTCGCCAATGCGGCGGGACAACCAACCGGTCAGCGGCACGGCGATCGCCGAAGCCACCGAATAGGAGCTGATGATCCAGGTGCCCTGGCGGTTGGGCATACCCAATGCCCCGGACATGGCTGGAATGGCCACATTGGTCACGGTGGCATCCAGCACCTCGATAAATGTTGCCAGCGACAGGCCAAGGGTCAGCAGGGCCAGAGGCAATCCGCTCAGATACGGCTGGCTGCCCTCTGCCGTATGGCCTGCGATCGCGGTGGTCAAACCGCTCCCCCGGATATCTGCGCGGCAGGGTTCTGACCCGCCGTTGCAAAGTCCTTCACGCCTGCCCTGCCCTGCAAAATCCTGCGGCGCAGTACCTGTTCGATGAAATCTGCCGCAGCGGCACCACCCGGCGGTTCGGCCAGCAAGCGGTCACGATAACGCGCGCTCTGCACCCGATAGCTGGGGTCAGCAAGCATGCGTTGCAGCGCCCGGGCCAAGGTATCTTGCGCCAGGGGCGCATCCAGACGCACGCCACAACCGCTTTGCGCAACACGTTGTGCGTTGTCGAACTGGTCATGGGCGAAGGGCGTGACCAACTGAGGCACACCAGCGGCATAGGCAAGCGCTGCCGTGCCAACGCCGCCATGGTGGACGAGGATACGGCAATGCGGCAACAAGGCATCCAGCGGGACAAAGGAGCGAACTGCGAGATGACTGCCGGCATACCGGGCACAGGCGGGGTCGGGGGTCAGCCAGATGCCACGTTGTCCGGTCAGCGCCAGTGCGTGCCGGATGCACGCAAAAAAATGGGCGTCGTCAGCAAGCGTGGAGCCTGCGGTGAAAATCACTGGCGGCGGTCCTTCCGCCAGATAGGCCAGCAAATCGGAATCGAGCGCCGATCCTTCGCTGAACATGGGGAATCCGCTCAGGAAGGCCTGCGCCGGCCAGTCGGGCTGCGGCGCAGCGAACCAGGCGGGAAAGAGGCACAGCACGCCATCGGGCGAATGCATCCAGCGGGTGAAGATGCGTTTGACCGGGGGCAGGTTGAGTTGCCTGCGCAGGTCGTTGGTGGCTGGACCAAACAGACGATCCAGCAGCAGGCGATCAATGCCGTGAATCAGCAGCCGACGCAAGGGTAGCGGCAGCCAGCGCGGCAGGCCAATCCGCTTGTGGGTGGGGGGCGCATGGGCCGACAGCAAGGTGGAGGGGGAGATCTGCACAGAGACAAAGGGTACCTGATCGCACTCCTGAACCATACGGGCCGACCAGGCCCAGAGCGTTCCCACGATCACGGTGTCCTGATCCACAGCCCGTCGCAGGTCGTGAAAGAGTTCGGGCAAGGTTGGTGCAATCAGACCCCAAAGGGTACGCAGGGAGGTGCGCGGGTTCCATAGCGCAGGGTCGCGCATACCGGCCTCGTAGTGCTCGGCCGAACCGATCGCCAGAAACTCGAACCCCTGCCGGCGCACCAGCAGTTCGAACGGGGCATGGGTAGCGAACACCACCCGGTGGCCCCGTTGCTGCAGAACGCGCGCAATCCCGATCAACGGAAAGACGTCGCCGGCTGAGCCGATAGCTACAACGAGAATTCTGGACATGCATTGTTACCGGCAGCAGCAAGATGGACGGCGGTCGCGGGGCGGGTGCTGATTCACAGCACGCCGGGAATCAGCGCAGCCACTTCCTTGCTGTAGCGTTGATAGCTGCCCCCGAAATACTCGGTCAGCCAATGCTCTTCCTTGCGCACCTTGTAGAACAGAGAGGCGAAAATCAGAAGTAAGCCCACCACGCCGCGCCATTCGCCGCCGATCAGCACATCGCCCGCCAGGGCCAGCAGGCAACCGGTATAGATCGGATGGCGGACCACACGATAGGGACCTGTGCGCACCAGTTCATGGTTTTCCTTTAGCGTCACCGACACGCTCCAGTTGGTACCCAGATGGATGCGCCCCCAGGCAGAAAACAGCAAACCGACCACGGCCACCGCAAACCCAACCCATTGCAGGGAATGCACCACACTCCAGTCCGGGTTGAACGCGGCCAGGCTGGGGGCAGGACAACTGATCAGCATGCCACCGGCAATCAGCGGCAGGGCCTGGTAGGTACGCGAGCGGCTTTCTTCCATCCGCGCGGTGGCCTTGGTGGCCCCCGCACTCAGTACCCAATACGCCAGCCAGAGCGTCCACGGAAACAGGATCAACAAAAACTGCACAATATTCATGATGGAAGACCGCAAAAATTGGGGTACGCCGCGCTCGGGCGAGCACGGCATGAAGATGGATTCAGACCGGGTGGCTCAACCCTGATTCGGGACGAAGCCGTCAGCCTGCAGCAGGGACCGGATGTTACCCAGCAAGGACGTCTGGTGCGCACGCAGGGTGCTGCCTGCCATACCTTCCCTGGCAACGGTCTCGCGCCCGAAGCTCTCCTCGGCGAAGAACTGCAGTGTCTCGCCCCTCAGCAACTCGCGCTGCTCCTTGCCTTCGAGGTCGATGAAGTGGCCGCAGCCGGGCAACACCGAAAACCGGGCCTGACGGATGTAGTTGCCCAGCTCAAGCACATCGGCAGGTGTGGTGTACTCGTCCTGATCGCCATTGACGAACAGGACCGGGCATTCGATGTGCCGGAACACGTCGATATATTTCTCGCGATCCAGGCCAAGCACCTGATCAATATGGAACACAATCTGTGCACCGAAGGGCCCTTTGGGCAACCTGGCCAGATAGCGATAGTTCTGCAGCCAGATCAGGCGGGGCAGATACTTGCCGACCGTGTCGTTCAGCAGCTTTGCGGCTTCACCGTACTGGTTGGCAATCACCAGTTGGCGCGCGCCCAGGGCGTAGTCGCGCATGGCGTCGTTGACGACCGGCGAAAACGAACAGATGGCTGCCCGGCGGATACGGGTCTGCCCGCTTCCCAGTGCCAGCAGGGCCGACACCCCTCCCCAGGACACAGAAGCCAACAGCGTGGCCTGAAAACGGTCGATCACTTCGACCAGGATGTCGGCCTCGTCCTGCACTGTCAGAAGACCTTCGTGACCGGCGTTGAGCGCCCGCGACTGACCGGCGTGCGGGAGGTCATAACAGATCGCGTTGTAGCGTTCAGTCACGTACCTCAGGGTCACCCCGAACGACGCGGTGGTTGCCAGCGCCCCGTTCACCAGAACAATCGTTTCAAAGTCCGGATTGACCAGATGGCGCTCAACATGAATGCGCAAGCCACTGGACAACTGCACCACAAGATTTTCTGTCTTCATTTTGCCTACCTCCCCGCGCCCAGCAATCAAATGATTGAATCGATCTTCCGAGATGGATCCATACAGACTGACGACTGTGTTTTCTGGTCAATTATTTTATTTTTTCAAAACCAAACAGTGCGACAAAACACAAATATATTAACGCTTTAAATGAAAATTGATTTACTGAAAGCCCGCCGATTCATGCCTGCAAGATCACTATCACTCGTGCCAGTCATTCCTTCAGGGAAAGCATCTTTTGTTTCTCAGGACGCTTGCGACAAGATCACGCGTCATTGCCCCTTCATTCGGCCTGAGCACGCGGACATGCACCGGACATTCGAAACATTGAGTAGATCTTAATTACGAACCAGTCGTTTGTCGAGAACCCTGTATCAACTAATTTTATTTAAACAGCGTTTGGTTTCAGAGGCTTGCAATCCAAATCAACCCGATTGCGAAGCCGGCTAACTTAAGAAACAGGCGCAATGCTGCCTTTCAATTGAAGCTTAGGTCAGGAATAAAAAATCGCGAGATAAGGTCTGTAGCTTTTTGTAAACAGGCAATGCACGGAAAGGCCGTGGATTTGCAAAAAAAATGAATTAAGCAAAGTCACGGCCTGAACTGCAATGACAAGCGCTGACGCAGGTTGATACCGCGGCCTTGTTCACTGAATGGATCGGCGCGTCGACTTCGACAAACAGGCCAGGCTAACGGATACCACCTGCGATCCGGGCGACAAAACAGAGTGAATGATCTGTTAAAACGCTCCCAACCACCTTTCAGCTTGAACCGCCACGTCATCCATCGGGACGCCTTGATCTGCCCTATGGACGCACCACCCCCTCAGCCCTCCCCTAACCAGCCGTAAGCCCCCCTTTGCGGCGATCTCACCAGGCGTGCGCTGTGGACTTCCTCACCAAGCCACTGACGCAGGCGGCGTGACGCTAAAGGTGAAGGTCTGGCCCGCTCCGGCTATCAGCGAACTGAACAGCGAGCAGCCTGCGCCGGTGAGCGGCGGGATGGTGGTCGTGCCGGGGAAAGTCAGCGCACCGCTTCCAAGCGCTGACACCGGACCGTCAAAATTCAGCGGGAATTGCACCGGATTTGCAGTCGTGCACTTGGTGCCGTAACCGGCCAAGGTGATATTGGCGCTTGTGGTGCCATGGATATGCAACTGACCGCTGTTATCCAGGCTGACCGTTCCGACGATCGGATTCGACTGTTGGATCATCAGGTCGAAAGTGAACGGGAAGAACACCCAAACGGTTGCAGAAAATGGCGGGATGACCAGGTTGCCTTGCAATTTTTGATTGGTCAGGTCGGTCGCTGCAGTCATGGTGCTGCCTGCTGGCAGGTTCACCGTTTGACCAAGGCTCTTGAGGGTCAGCGAACCACCGAGGGTCCAGTCATTCAGCGACACCACGTAGGCGCCCCCGCCTTTGTTGGCAGTGGACTGGGGCGCTGGCGCTTTTTCCGTGCAATTCCCAGTGACTGTCGCCCCGGCAAAACGCTGGCCCAGCCACGCCACGGTCTTGGCTGCTGCCTGGAACTGGGTGACGATATGCTCGCTCGGGTATAGGTCAAATGTCACATTTGGGTTGTTCTGACAGTAAGTTTGCTTGAGCAGCTCGGCCTGACCGAGCGGTATGAACTCATCGGCCTGGCCGTGGTACAGGTACAACGGCACCTTGATGCTGCTTCCCCACTGCCCGAGGTTCTGCGCCTCCAGCGCAAAGAAGAGGCCTGGCAAGGCAAAGGCATCCCCCAGCAGGTTGGGCAATGACGCACCCGCCACCGTATAATTCAGGACATCCGCGTTCATCAGGGTGAACAACGACTGGAACACGCACTGCGACTCGGCCGTCTTTGCAGCGGCCTGCCCAGCCGTGTTCAGCAAGGTATTCAATGGGACTTCGGCAGGGTACTGGGTACCCAGACCGATCAGACCACCAAACAGGAACGAGGCACCGGTGCTGCCTTCCAGATTCAGGCCACTGGCCAGAAAATCACCGGGCACGCCACCGGCCGCCACACCGACCAGCTTGAGGTTCGGCACATAATCCGCTTGCTGCTGGCCGGCCCATGCAGCGGCTTGGCCGCCCTGTGAGTACCCCCAGACCGCCACCGGTGAGTCTGCACTGAACCCCACCGGCACGGGGATCTGGTGTGCCGCCTGCACGATATCCAGCACCGCATGGCCCTCCGACACACCGGCCAGGTAGGTCGGCGTTTGACCGGTCGTATAGCCCGCGTAATCCGGAACGAGCACCGAGTAACCCGCCTTCAGGGCGGCTACAATATTGGCGTTCTCGTAATCCGTGCCCTGCGCAAACTGCATCGACGGCGCGCAACCCTGGGCGAGACCGTGGGTGCCCACCGCATAGGCCACAATCGGACGCGGACCGCTGCCGGCCCAGGAGGCCACCGGCTGAAAGACCGTGCCGGTCACGGCGTTGGCGACGCCGTTTGCATCGGTGGACTGATAAAGCACGTTCCAGGCATTGGCTGCAGGTGCACCCGCCCCAAGACTGACCGGTGCGCTGCGATACCAGATCAGGTCGCCGTGATGTCCCGATTGCACCAGGGCGGGGGGCGCATAAAAAGCCGCGCCTGACGGGCCTGCGACTGGCACGGCAAGCGCCCCGGTTGGTGCAAACAGCGAACCGAAAGCCAAGCTGAGCGAAACGCCGAGCACGCAACGCGCACGCTGTCCATAGGACTGGAACATGAAAAAACTCTCCCTGATTTGTTTCGGTTTGAACCGGCCAGACAGCTCAACAAAGACCAATCGGTTTTTTTGAAAATAAATTCATTTGCGCCCTGTCTTTTAATGAAGGCTAAAAATAACCGTTTGTTTTTATTAGAAATTAACACTACGCTTGACCAAGTCTGGCGCATTCTGAACAGACCAAATTCCAGATATGATTTCCGGATTCGCTCTTGTCAATCAACACCATGGATTAGAAACGCATATCCAGACCGATCAAGCATTGGTCTCATCGGCAAGCCTGAATCCAGCCCACGCCGGAATCCGTCCAATTCAATTTCCGCTGGTTGCCTGCCCTCTGCAGGCAACCAGCGACGCATCGGTGCCTTACCAGGCGACCGGCGCAGGCGGCTTGACGGTAAAGGTGAAGGTCTGGCCGGGCCCGGACATCAATGCGCTGAACAGCCCGCTCCAGATACTGCAACCGGTCAACTGGGGAATGGTGGTGGTGCCCGAAAAACTGAGCGCACCGCTACCCAGCGCAGAGACCGGCCCGTCGAAGTTGAGCGGAAACTGCACAGGCGCCGAGGTCTGACAACCAAAACCGATCTGCAAGCTGCCTTCGCCGGCCGAGGTCAGGGTGATATTGGCACTTGCGGTACCGTGAATGTGCAGTTGCCCGCCATTGTCCAGGCTCACCGTACCGGCAATCGGACTGGCCTGCTGGATGGACAGATCGACTGTGGTCGGGATGCCGAGCACCGCGATACTGGCGGCAAACGGCGGGATCGCCAGATTGCCCCCCAGTGTCTGACTCGTCAGATTCGTGGTGGCCGTCATGGTGCCTCCGGCCGGCAGCGGGACCGTCTGGCCAAGGTTCTTGATGGTGACCGAACCACCCAGAGTCCAACCGTTCAACGAAACCACGTAATCACCGCCACCCTTGTTGGCCGTGGTGGTGGGTGCCGCCGCAGATTCGGAGCAATTGCCGGAGGCAGGGACACCTGCAAAGCGCTGACCGAGCCATGTCAGGGCTTTGTTTGCCGCCTGAAACTGGGTGACGATATGTTCGCTCGGGTACAGGTCGAACGTTACATTGGGGTTGTTCTGGCAGTAGGTTTCTTTCAGGACTTCTGCCTGGCTAAGCGGAATGAACTCGTCGGCCTGACCGTGATAGAGGTAGAGGGGCGCCTTGATGCTGCTACCCCACTGGCCGAGGTTCTGCGCCTCCAGAGCAAAAAACAGGCCCGGCAGTGCAAAGGCATCCCCCAGCAGGTTGGGCAATGACGCCCCTGCCACCGTGTACGTCAGGACGTCGGCATTCATCAGGGTGAACAGCGACTGGAACACGCACTGCGACTCGGCCGTTTTCGCAGCCGCCTGCCCGGCAGTATTCAACAGGGTATTCAGGGGCACTTCGGCAGGATATTGGGTGCCGAGACCGATCAGACCGCCAAACAGGAATGAAGCCCCCGTGCTGCCCTCCAGATTCAGGCCGCTGGCCAGAAAATCACCGGGCACCCCCCCCGCAGCCACACCGGCCAGCTTGAGGGTTGGCACATATGCAGCTTGCAGCTGGCCGGCCCAGGCCGCTGCCTGACCACCTTGCGAATAGCCCCACAGGGCAACCGGCGCTGCGCTGCTGAAGCCCTGCGCACCGGGAATCTGCTGTGCGGCCTGCACGATGTCCAGCACCGCGTGACCTTCGGACACGCCCGCCAGATAGGTCGGGATTTGTCCGGTGGTATAGCCCGCATAGTCAGACACCAGTACCGAGTAGCCCGCCTTGAGGGCGGCCGCGATGTTGGCGTTCTCGTAGTCCGTGCCTTGCGAAAATTGCAGGGACGGTGCACAGCCCTGGGCCAGACCATGGGTGCCGACGGCATAAGCAATCACAGGGCGTGCGCCGCTGCCGTTCCAGGCGGCGGACGGAGTAAACACCGTACCGGTGACGGCATTCGCCACCCCGTTCGCATCGGTGGACTGGTAGAGCACATTCCAGGCATTGGCGGCAGGTGCCCCCGTACCCAGATTCACCGTCGCACTCCGGTACCAGATCAGGTCGCCATGATTTCCGGTGGGCACCGCAGCAGGCGGGACGTAAAAAGCTGCGCCAGCGGGCGCCATGCTTGGCGCGGCAAGCGCCGGGAGGGGCGCCGCGAGCGCCCCGACAGCCAAGCCAATCAAAACACCCATCGTGCGAAGCGCACGCATACCGCAATGCTGACCCATGGTAGTACTCCTCCCTGTCCTGATTTGAATGGCTGAAAGAACCCTTCAACGATCAATCGGTTTTTTATTTAAGACACATCTTTTAATGCGAATTCAGTTAACGATTTAATCAAATTAAATCATTGTTTAAACTGACAATTTAAACTGCGTTTGATGAAACTGCGCGCCAATCTCTATTGGTACATTTAAACATATAGTTTCAGAATTCGCTCTTGTCAATCAGCGTAGACCATTCCAATGAGGATTCAGGCAGCAAGCCTGGCGATCGCCGAAGGTGGACGTCATGGCGCAGCATTCAGGCACTGACCCGGACGGGTCAGTGCCGTTTCTGATCAGAGCATTGGCACGATGGCATTGCGGCCGCGATCCTTGGCCTGATACATGGCCTGGTCAGCACGGGCAATCAATGAGTCGAGGGTGTCAGAGGGCCGCCGAAGCGTAACACCGCCCGAGATGGTGACTTTGGCGGTGCGCCCAGCCTTGACATTGCACCGGTGCTCGTCGCGCTCGATCAGTGTCCGGATTGCCTCGGCCACAGAGGCCGCCTGGCTAAGCTTCATGCCAGGCAGCAAAACCAGAAATTCCTCGCCACCGAGGCGCGCCACCAGATCACTTTCCCGGGTGCGCTCCCGGATGGACGATGCGACTGACCGCAATACCTGATCACCAAACAGGTGACCGTACATATCATTGACTTTCTTGAAATGATCTACATCGAACAGCACGGCCGCCCAAAGCGCCTTAGTGTCGCGTTCCCGAGCCATCAGGTCGGACCAGGTATCGAGCAGCCCGCGCCGATTGAGCAAACCAGTCAGGGGATCGGTGAGCGCCTGGGTTTTGAGCTCGTTCATCTCCAGTTTCAGTCGACGTGAATCCTCCGCACTGCGCTCAACCTGCTGCTTTAGTTCAGTGATCGTGTCCTGCATGGCCGCCCCAGAGGCCAGGATTCGGGCGCGCAGGTTATCGTGCACGCTGTCGGGTTCGGCCACCAGCGCTTGCCGCAGCGCCTGCCAGTGTTGGCCGAAGTCGTTAGCACCGGTCGTGACGCGGATCGAGTTGTCTTCAAAGGTGTCGAGCAGCTTTTCGATCTGCGTATTGAGCGTGAGCGTGCGGCGACTCCACGCGTCCAGCACGTGCTGCTGATAGAGCGTCGCCGTCTGCGCGTCATCGATACGCGCCCCGCCTGCGGTGAGCTGGTTGATGGCGTTCGACAACTCAGGGTTGATTTTGGCCACATGCTCGTACCACAGGGTGTAGGTCACCGGCGTGTAGGCCGCCGGATGCTGTGCCATCTGGGGAATCACCATCCGCAGGATTTCCCCGCTCTGGGCAACGGTGTGGGTGTATCGCATGCATCAAATCCTGACGATGTAAAAACGAAAGCCTGCCGGCTGGGTGGGCTTGAGATTAAGCCAATTGATTCGCTCAAGTCTCAGGTTTAACACTCGCAAATTGTAGAGATTTGTATTTCGATATGCGCTTATCAAGCGGTTTAAGCTTTTATGTATCCATAAATACAATACTAAAGCTTAAAAATTTTTTCTTATGAAAAACCATTGGAACTGCACTCAGTCATGCCCAAAGAGAAAGTCCCCGCTCCCGCACAGGGAAACCCGCATGTTCGACACAAGCCAGCTTCAATGGTTGTTTGTTATAGACAAAACACTTGGCCGTGCATCCCGGATCAGACTTAAGTGCAATATTTCTGACGCTTCCTGAGGGAAATAGGCCGATTTAGCCCTTTTGCGGGTGATTTTCCCACAAAACATGTAGTTAATCCCTACATGACCGCAACCGTAAATACATACCTTAATGGCATCAAATTACCTGATTTCACGGGGAATTTTTGGTTCGAAAGCGCACTCGGAGCTGGGTATTCCAGTTTGGATGTGGACGCCGGCTTGTGACACTGCCGTTTGTCCAGCATCAACAATCACCGCCTGCAGCAAATGATCACGGCGCATTGATCGCTACAGAGGCTTAAACGATGCCTTGTTCCAGTGCCGACGCTGTCAGGATGACGCGCGACCCAAAGACCAGTGTTTTGACCCGACACCCCTTACAGACTACCCAAGGACATCCAGATGAATACGACCTACCCCCCGAGTGAACCGATGTCACTGAACGAGAACCTTCGTTCGATGCGCCGCCGCCGCGGTGGACGGGGCACCCGCCTGGTCATCGCCGTGCTGTCATTGCTGGTCATGGCCGGCGCGCCACTAGGTTCGCTTCAGGCCGCCACCAGTCCGGCCACCGTGGCAGCACCAAGCCCCAGCGTGCCAGCCAGCCTACCCGGTCTGCCCGGCATCTCCGGTCAGACCGCGCTGATTGGCGCCAGGGCGCCGCGCTCGGGCAGCCCGTGCGCCCGTCCGGCCGCTGGCAGCGTCATCCCGCAACCGGTGCACCTCTACAGCAGCGCCGGCGTGCTTAGCGTGCATCTGGATTATTACGAAGATTTTGATGCCAACGGCAACGCCACGTTCTGTTTTCTGGACGTGAACGGCAACCAGGCACCAATCCTGCACGGCAAGCCGGGCGACACATTTAACATCGAGGTCACCAACCGCGTGCCACCGCTGTTTCCTGGCACACCATCGGATACCCTGCTGCAGGCTGGCATCCCTACCGTCCCTGCCACCGCCACCAAACCCGCCGTTGCCGGCAACCAGTGCGGCGAGCAGTATCAGTTCGCCATGGACCCTTCCTCGGTTAACCTGCATTTTCACGGCTTTCTGGTCACGCCGCGCTGCCAGTCGGACAACGTCGCGCACACGGTGATCGCGGCTGGAGACACCTTTGAATATTCCTTCCCGATTCCTGCCAACGAGCCCCCAGGCCTGTATTGGTTCCATCCGCACGTGCATGGGGGTGGCGAACAGTCGGTGCAGGGTGGTGCCTCCGGTGAACTGATCATCGACGGCATCGAAAACTTCCACCCCGAGGTGTCTGGCCTGCCCGAACGCGTGCTGGTGTTTCGCGACGCGCTGATCGGCCCGAATGCCCCTGCGCCAGTGCCCTACGGCACGGTACCGACCTGGGACGTGTCGCTCAATTACGTGCCGGTCAACTACACCAGCGCCACCACCACTCCGGCCTACACGGCGCCGGGGGTGATTGAGATGCAAGCCGGACACCCCGAGTTCTGGCGGGTGGCCAACGCCGCGGCGGATGCCATCCTCGACTTTCAGGTGCTATACGACGGTGTGGCGCAGCCTGTGGCGATCGTCGCTATGGATGGCGTTCCCGTCAACGTGGAAAACGGTGTCGTCACCGGTGCGCCGATTGTCAAGACCACGATCTCGTTGCCTCCGGCACAGCGTGTCGAGTTCATCGTGGCGCCGCCGGGTCCCAATGTGAAGGTTGCAGTCATCCAGTTGCTCAACGTAGACACCGGACTGTTTGGTGATACCAACCCAAGCCGCACCCTGGCCACCATTGCGACCCAGCGCACGGCAACAGGCCTGCCCACCATGCCGATTGTCAACGTGCTGAACCTGCTGAAGACCTGGCCGCAGCGCTTCGCTGGCCTCGCCAACGCGCCGGTGACGGCCACCCGTACCTTGTATTTCAAGGAGGTGTTGCAGGATCCGACCAATCCCAACACCAGCCCCACAAATTTCTACATGAGCGTGGAAGGCACGCCTGATGCACTCTACGTACCCAATATTGCGCCCGTGATCACCACCAAGGTAGGGGCCGTAGAAGTATGGACGGTGCAGAACCGTGCGCTTGAAGCCCACGTGTTTCACATCCATCAGATCCACTACCTGATGCAGGCGGTGAATGGTGTGACGCTGCCGCCCGCGGACCAGCAACTGCACGACGACTACACCATTCCTGGCTGGAAGCCGCCGGTCGACGGCGGTGGCTCACCTTGGGACCCCGCCACTGGCCTGCTGTTTGCCAACATGAGCGCCGCCCAGCAGACGGCTTACCTGAAGAAGTATCCCTACCCCAGCATCACAGCCAAGTTTGATTTTCGGGACCCGTCGATCGTCGGAGACTTCGTGTTCCATTGCCACATCCTGGCACACGAGGACCAGGGCATGATGGCGGTGATGCGCGTCACACCCTGAACGTGATGGGCCCGAGCGCTGGCGGGCTGGCAGATACAAAGGCCGTACCGGAGGAAGCCGGTGCGGCCTTATCCTGTTGCGGCCTGGCTTAGGGCGCGGGATTGGCCGGTACTGGTGACGGACTGCTGGTACTGGTAGCCACATGCCCCTTGGAGCGGCGGACCGCAATCTTCAGTGCCGAAATTTCCTCGTGTGTCTTGCCGGCGACCACCGGAATGTTCGGGTTGGCAGAGGGCGACGCCGGAACCGGCGTCGGCAGCGTCTGCGCCGACGCCACACCGCCTGCAGCCAGTGCCATAACAAGGATTGCATGTTTCATGTAGGTCTCTCCTGCAAGTGTCCCTGCGGACACCGGTTGATCAGTTCGACAGCACGCAGTTGCCGCCATTGGCATCAATCCACAAGCCCTGCAGCAGCCAGTAACTGCTGCCCAGCTTCACGTTGTAAACCACCGGAGCCCCGTTCACGGTGACCTGACTTTGTGCCACCCAGTTCCAGGCACACAGATCCCCCACCTCCTGACCGTCGGACGGCGACGACGTGTTGGTCACCAGCCAGGCATTCAGGTCCGGATCGGTCGCGGCCTCGGCAAGTTCATGCGCCACCACATCCGCCACCGCGTCAGACACCCCCTTGTCACCATGGGGTGGCGTCGGGTTGGAATTGGCACCACACGCATTGCGGCAAACCTCGGGATCGCCAATGAAACCGAACTTGATGCTACTGCTGGCCTTGAACGACATTGAGGAATGCCAGCCGCAATACTTGGTACAGAGGCCGCTGGTCTCGTTGATGTCCTTGCCCGCCATCACCAGATAGACACCGTTCGGATCCACCGGCAGCGTGCCGGCATTCAACGCGCTCTGCACGATGGCGGCCACATGACTGTCATCCAGCGACTTACCCTGCGAATAGTTATCGGTGACCTGGCCGGAGAATGTCACGGCATCGGTCACGTTGCCATGCAGCGCATCGGCATAGGTGGTGAGGATGTGCCAGTACGAAGATCCACCAAGCGCCTGCGCGAAGGCCGGCAGGTTGGTCTTGACTGCTGTGGTGCTCCAGTCGCCATACCAGATGTAATACACATTGACGCCCTGGTACATCACGTTGCCGCCCTGATACTGGATGCCGTTGCCGGTCTGCGGACCTTTTGCAGAACTGGCGGTGGCGGTCACCGTCAGCCCGTTGGCGTTGGCCGGTCCGGCGTTGGCGTCACCCGAGTAGGCAGCAGCGACCGCATACGTACCGGCCTTGCTGGCGATGAAGCTTGCCGTGGCGGTGCCCGCGGAGGTTGCCCGCCCGGTGATGGAAATCGCACTGCCGTTAATTGCAAAAGTGATGGTACCGGTGGGCGTCGGACTGCTCACCTTCGCAGTCACCGTCACGGTGGCGGCGGTGCTGGCCGTGATCGACAACGAGCTGGCCGTCAGCGCGACGACCGCCGGTTTGGGGGCCACGGTCAGGTTGAAGGGACCGGCTGTGGCCGCCTTGTTGTTGGTGTCACCGGAATACGACACCGAGAGGGCATGTACACCCGGAGTCGAAAACACGGCTGCCAGTGAGGCCTTGCCAGCCGCGATCATCACCGCGCCCAGGGTGGCACTACCATCCCTGAAGGTCAGCACACCGGTGGGTTGCGCGCCATTGATGATGGCAGACAGGATGACCTGCGAGCCAGTCTGCAGCACAGTGCTCCCGGTAGCAGACAGCCCCATGTTCGGCGTGACCTGCCCCACGGTAACGGCATAAGCGGCCGAACTGGCGGCGGCCACCATGCTGCTTCCGGCATAGCTGGCCTTCAGGCTGTGCACGCCAGCGCTGGCGGGCGCATACGCCAGCGTGGCACTGTTACCCGACACGGTTGCCGCACCAAGCAGGGTGGCTCCGTCATAAAAGCTCACGCTGCCCGTCACTGCGGCACTGGCGGTGATCACGGCCCTGACCGGCAAGGAAACGCCCAATGTGATGCTGGCGGGTACCGTCACCACCACAGTTGCTGGCAGCAACTGCACCGTCACCGTGCTTGCGCTGGAGGAGCTGGTTGCGACGGTGGCACTGCCGGCATAGGTAGCCGTCAGATGATGCGCCCCCGCGGTGGTCGGGGTGTAGCGCAGCGTGGCCTTGCCAGCCGTCAAGGCCGCCGTGCCCACGCTGGCCGTACCGTCGTAGACGGTGACGCTGCCAGCAGCACTTGCGGCGGCCGAGCTGGCGGCGACGCTGACAGCCAAGGTGACCGGCGTGCCGATCATCGCAGTGGCCGGGGCGCCCAGTGTTACCGAAGAGGCCACGGGCGTTGGCTTGACAGCGGCCTGGACTGGGCCCGCGCCAAGCAGGCCGAAGGCCAGGCTCAGGCCCAGCAAGGCGAGCCCGAAGCCCTCGAATCGTGTCTTGGCATGCGCCATTGCAGCACTCCCGGTGGTCGCAAAACATCTGCTGGTTTGAGAAAATTTGACTTAAAATCCTTATCTATCAGGCGCTCACAACATCAATCTCACGCTTTGATAGAGGACGAGTCATTTTCGCGCGCATTTCCCGTTCAAGGTGAATTTCCAGGTCGAAATTGCACACTCAAATGCAAACAACTGTGGATTTCCCGCCTTTGCTGCACGATTTCTCAATTGGGAGCGCACTGCGAACAGCGCACCTCAATCCGAAAAAAGCCAGTCACCGAGGAGTTCGAAAGTGCAATTGGCACTGACCAGCATGGCCGCCTGCTCGGTCGCCGACTGGTTGGCTTGCAATGGCATTGCGGCGCAAAAGGCTTTCCACTGTGCAGCGGTGTGGCGACCGTATCCGTCAAAAAACGAAGCCCCCGACTGCACCGTCAGGCCGAGATGTGCATGCAGTTGGCGAAGGATGATCTGGCCGCCCAGTGAGGCGCCCTCGATCACATACAGGCAACCCCAGAGTTGTGCTGCTGTCGTGAGAGGCGGCAGCGCCGTGCAGCGCGGTAAGCGCGCAATGCCCTCCAGGCTGTCCCCCAACACCTGCAAGTCTTGCAAAAGGCGCGGTGTCTTTTGCCGGCTTGCATAATCCAGAGCGACTTCGCTCCGCCCGGGTGCATGCGCCAGCTGGTGCTCCAGGGGCTGATAAAAACCGAACAGGCGCTGCACATAATGCTGGTAGGTGGCAAGCGACAGATCTGCCCGCAGTAATGGCAGGCGCGCCTCCAGCGCGGCATGGCGCGCGCTGGTGGCCGCTTTCAAGGCTTTCATCATGATGGGGTTCCGGTCGGTGAGCGCTTTGCATACCGCGCGGCGCGGCGCTGCGGGCCAGCGCGGTCGGGCTGGCCATGCGCCCAGGCTGTGTGCGTTTCCGCACACAATCGCAAAGCGTACCCCCTAACGGCGCCGCTCTATGTTCGTTAACGAACATACACGCGTGTTGCAAGCGTTCAGGCTGGCATGCTGGGCCTGTATGTGCACACGCATCCCGACCCGGTCCGATCCATCAAGAGGTCGCAGCACTCCATGCGTCAATCTGCCAGCCAAAAGCCTTCCCTGCCTTGGGGGGATGGCCCTTATAGCATCAAGCGACACGGCACCACGCTCGCCTCGTGCGACAGCGAACCGGTGCGGACACCTGGCTGCATTCAGGCGCACGGGGCACTGCTCGTGTTGCGGATGACCGACCTGCATGTTGTCCAGGCCAGCGAGAACACCTGCCTGCATCTGGGTAAGGACGCCGGCGCACTGCTTGGCCAATCGGTACAGGTGGTGATCGGTGACAACCACACGCAACATTTGCGCTGCATGCTGGCCAACGAGGCGCTGGACCGCGGCGCAGTGTTTGCCTTCACCCTGCCCGCGCGGGAGGGCGTCGCAGCGCTGGACGTAAGCCTGCACACCAGTGCGGGGGTAGCCATCCTGGAGTTCGAGAATACCGGACGCGCAGAGTATCGCGGCGCAGACGATTTTTTCATGCTGGTGAAAACTGCGGTTGGCCGTCTGCAGACGCCGCTCAGTGTCCGTACTTTCTGTCAGCAGGTCACAGAGGAAGTGCGCGCCATCACCGGGCTCGACCGGGTGATGGTGTACCGTTTCCACGCTGACCAGCATGGCGAGGTGATCGGCGAAAGCCGGCGCGAGGACCTCGACCCATGGCTGGGCCTGCATTATCCCGCCACCGACATTCCGCAACCAACGCGTGAAATATTTAAGCGCATCTGGATCCGCCCTCTGCCGGATGCAGCCGGACCGCTGGTGGAACTGGTGCCGCTCGCCAATCCCGAGACCGGCCTCGGGCTCGACATGACCCACTGCGCATTGCGCGGGGCGTCAGTCATGTACTCGGAATACCTGGCCAACATGGGGGTGGCCGCCTCGCTCACCATGCCGATCATGCGCGATGGTGAATTGTGGGGGCTGATCGCCTGCCACCACTACACCGTCACCCACTTTTGCTACGAAACACGCGCAGCCTGTGAGCTGCTGGCGCAGGTGGCGTCTCTCAAGCTCAAATCCGCCGAACAGGCTGAGCAACTGGCCTATCGCCTGAAACTCGAAGAGGTGCATCAGCAACTGGTGGTGCGCTCCGCACGCGAAGGCGACCTGCTGGCGCTGACCGCCTACGAACCCTCCCTGCTGGACGCCATCGACGCCAGTGGTGCAGCGCTGTTCCATCTCAACCGCTGGTGGCGCGTAGGCAACGTGCCCGATGTGGCGCAGCTTGATCAACTGGCGGCCTGGCTCTACGAGCGTCCGGAATTGTCCTCTGCCACCCATCCGGTGTTCGTGACCGATGCGTTGGCCAGCCTGTGCCCGGCAGCCGTTGGACTTGAGGACGTGGCCAGCGGCCTGCTCGCGACCGTATTTTCGCGCCAGCGCCACGGCTTGCTGCTGTGGTTTCGGGCCCAGACCATGCATAACATCAGCTGGGCCGGCGATCCGCACGACAAGCCGCAAAAATCGGGGCCGCAAGGTGTGCGGCTGAGCCCCCGCCAGTCCTTCCAGATCTTCATCGAATCCGTACGAGGGCGCTCGCTGCCGTGGATGGATGTGGAGATCGAGGCCGCCTTGCGCCTGCGCATGCTGGTGCTCGAGCTGATCATCACCCGCAATGAACGGCTCGCGGAACTCAATGTGGACCTGACCCGAAGTAACGAAGAACTGGATTCCTTCGCCTACGTGGCGTCGCACGACCTGAAAGAACCCCTGCGCGGCATCCATCGCTATGCCCACCAGTTGCTGGAAAGTGCCAAGGCACGGCACCGTGACGATGAAGCGACCAGTCACCGCCTGGACAGCCTGATGCGCCTGACGATGCGCATGGACGCCCTGCTCGACTCGCTGCTGCATTTTTCCCGGGTTGGCCGGATGGATCTCGAATTCGAGGCAGCCGACCTGAACAGGGTGGTGGCCGACGCCATCGAGATGACGGGTGCCAGGCGCAGCGAGCACCTGCATCGCATTGAAATTTCCCGTGCATTGCCCACCGTGTCCTGCGACCCGGTCCGCGTGTGCGAAATTTACTGCAACCTGATCGCCAATGCGCTCAAGTATCGTCGACAGGATTACGCCGAGATTGAACTGGGTCATATCGCGCCCGACGAAACGGCTGACCGCCCCAACGCGCCGCCGATGACTGCCGGACACACCATCCTTTTCGTACGTGACCGCGGCATCGGCATCGACCGGCGGCATTACGATCAGGTCTTCCGCCTGTTCAAGCGCATGCACGGGAGCGACGATTACGGCGGTGGCGTGGGTGCAGGTCTGACCATCGTGCAAAAACTGGTGCACCGCCACCAGGGCCAGGTCTGGATTGATTCCAGCCTGGGCGTCGGCACCACCTTTTATTTCACGCTGGGTGCAGCCCGCAGGGAGCCCGCCTGATGCGATCCCAATTCATTGCGGTGGCAGAAGATTCCGACGAAGACTTCGATACGGCCATGGATGCTGCACGCTTTGGCGAAATGCAGTTTCCGATTGTGCGTGCACGCTCGGGCGCGGAATGTCTGCAGTTGTTGCGCGACAGTCTGGACCGTCGCGAGGCGCAGCCCGTGCTGTTGTTGCTCGACCTGAACATGCCGGGCCTGGATGGCCGCGATGTGCTGCGCGAAATGCGCAGCGATGCAGCCCCGCGCAATGTGCCCGTGGTGGTGCTCAGTGCCTCCGCCAACCCGCGCGATCTGGAGTTCTGTTACACGCACGGCGTCAATGCCTACCACGTCAAACCGGTCAACCACGCGCTGCATCTGCGCGTGCTGCAAGACATCTTCACCTACTGGCTGGGCAGCGTGGTGCTGCCAACATGACCGACAAGCGCCAACCGGAAGCGTGCGCATGATCAAGGCGCCCTGGCACATCCTGTTGATTGAAGACAATGCCGACGACCTCGCCGACATGCGCCAGATGCTGTTGCGCGGCGGAACGCGGCGCTATCGCTTCAGTGAAGCCCGGCTGGGGGTGGAAGGCGTGCACAAGGTGCTGGCCTTGCAGGACGGGCCGCTGGACTGCGTGCTGCTCGATTACGGACTGCCTGACATGAATGCGCTGGAGGTACTGGCGGAATTGTGCCAGGGCGGCGACATGCCGCCCTGTCCGGTGGTGGTGATCACCGGCGCAGCGATTGAGGAGGGACAAAACCTGTTGAGTGCCGGCGCACAGGACTTCATCGGCAAGCGGTGGACCTGTACCGACAGCCTGACCCGCGCGGTGGAAAACGCAGTGGACCGGTACGCCTTGCAACAGGAACGGCGCCGGTCGGAGGACGCGTTGCGCATCGCAAAAAACGAAGCCGAGACCGCCAACACGGCAAAATCCCAATTCCTGTTGCAGATGAGCCATGAACTGCGTTCACCGCTGAGTTCAATCCTGGGCTTCGCGCAATTGATCGAGGGAGGCAACCCGGCGCCCACACCGACGCAACAGGACAGCGTGAATCAGATCCTGCATGCGGGATGGTACCTGCTGCGCCTGATCAATGAAATGCTCGACCTTACCGCAGTCGAGTCCGGCCAGATGGTGCTGGCGACGCGGCCCATGTCGATCGCCGAGGTGCTCAGCGATTGCGAGGCAATGATCGAACCCCAGGCGCAGCGTACCGGCATTGCGGTCCACTTTCCTGCGCTCGAGCCTTCCTGCCATGTGCACGCCGATCCGCTCCGGATCAAGCAGGTGCTGGTCAACCTGCTGACCAATGCCATCAAATATAACCGTTCTGCCGGTCGGGTCGACGTGCGGTGTGATGCGGTACCCGGGCAGTCAGTGCGCATCAGCGTGACGGACACCGGCTCCGGGTTGACACCGGAGCAGCTTGGCCAACTGTTCGTACCCTTCGACCGCCTTGGTCAGGAACTGGGCGGGTTGCCCGGCACCGGCATCGGTCTGGTGATCTGCAAGCGCCTGATGGAAATGATGGGGGGCCGCATCGGGGTGGAGAGCATCCCCGGCCAGGGCAGTTGTTTCTGGTTTGAACTTGAAGAGACCCATCCGGCACCGGAAGGACAGCAAAACCAAGCTGAGCAAGTCGCCCCTGCCGTTGACGATCATTATGGTGAAGTTGTTTCCATCGCCCGCAGTGCGCATCGTTCCCATGCGCATTGAACCCGCTTTTTTTTCAACCCCTGCCGCGCGGTGACCGCAATGTCATCGCCATAGGATCTCCCGCCATGCCGCCAGTCACCCAGCCCCCTCAGCGTGCAGACCACGCACTGCAGCAAGTACCTGCCATCCTGCAGTCCACGATCCTGGTCGTCGACGATCAGGAGGCGCATGTGCATCTGCTCGAGCGATTGCTGCAGGATGCTGGCTACCACAACGTCTCTACCACCACCGACCCGCAGCAGGTACGCGCGTTGCACCGCGCGCACCACTACGACCTGATCCTGCTCGACCTGCAGATGCCGGAACTGGACGGCTTTGGCGTGATGGCGCAATTGCTGGAAGACCTCGGCAGCACGCCCCTCCCGGTGATCGCACTGACCGCCCAGCCCGCGCACAAGCTGCGCGCCCTGCAGGCGGGTGCGCGCGACTTCATCAACAAGCCCTTTGAGTTCGTGGAAGTGGAGTTGCGCATTCACCATGTGCTGGAAATGCACCTGCTGCACAAGCAACTGGAGGCGCAAAACCGCGATCTGGAAAGACTGGTACAGGAGCGGACAGCCGCCCTGGAGGAAAGCGAGGCGCGCTATCGCAGCCTGACCGAACTGGCTGCCGACTGGTATTGGGAGCAGAACGAAGCGGGGACCCTCACCCGGATGTCCGGCCCGATCCAGGAACTCTTCTCGCTTCCGGGACTGGCAGAGACTGGCAGCAACCGCTGGAATGCAGAAGAACGCCAGATCCTGCAGGACAACATCGAAGCCAGGCGCACTTTTCTGGACTTGCTGGTGCATTGCCACAGGCCGGATGGCTCGCAACAGCAATTCCGCGTGAGCGGCGAACCGATCTTTGACCGGACCTGCCGTTTTGTTGGTTACCGGGGTCTGGGCGTCGAGGATCGCGCCTACCGCTGAGCCTGCGCCACCCATCCCTGCAGGCCGAACTGCCGGTCAGCGCCAAGCCGCCTTCCCTTTTGCGGAAATCCGACCATGACGGCCACGGCCAATCAACTGATCGCAGCCTTCCCCCAAGACATCTGTCGCCGCTGGGCCGCCCGACTCGAGCGCGTGGAGGTGCGTCGCGGCGATGTGTTGCATGACCCGGAGCGCGCAGTGGCGCACGTGTATTTTCCAGCCACCTGCATCCTGTCCCTGCTGTACAACCTGCAGAATGGCGCGTCTGCCGAGATCGCCGTAGTGGGACACGAAGGCATGGTCGGCATCCAGGCCTTCATGGGTGGCAAGTCGACCCTCACCGAAACAGTGGTCCGCAGCACCGGCGAGGCCTTCCGGCTGCCGGTGAACGCGCTCATGCAGGATTTTGAAGCCGGTGGCGCAGTGACGCGGGTGCTGTTGCGCTACACGCAGGCGCTGATGACGCAGATGGCGCAAACCGCCGCCTGCAACCGGCACCATACGCTGGATCAGCAGATGTGCCGGCTGTTGCTGCTGAGCCTGGACCGCCTGCACAGCCTGGAACTTTGGATGACCCATGAGCTGATCGCCAATATGCTGGGCGTGCGGCGTGAAGGCGTGACCGAGGTGGCGCTGGAACTGCAGAGAGCCGGCGTGATGCGTTACGCCCGCGGTCACATCACGGTGCTCGACCGGGCCGGACTGGAAGCGCGCAGTTGCGAATGTTACCGGGTGGTCAAGACCGAATATGATCGCCTGCTACCCGGACGGAGTCTGCTAACCGCCTGAGGGTGACACGCAAGGCACCCGGGCGCGTGTGCCACGGGTGCCGCTGCCGGAGGGCTTACTGCACGGCAATGCCTTGCGCACCCGGCGGCACACCAGCCACGGTGTTCACTCGGGTCAGGCTGCCATCGGGCTCGACATGGAAGCCGGTGATGTCGCCTGGCGCAGTGGGGTTGGAACCCACCGCCTCGCGCACGTAGAGGAACTCGCCGTCGCGCGTGATGCCCAGGTCGAGTGCCGAGGCGCTGAGCGCTGCCGCCACCCCGTTGATCAGGCTGAGCGTGCCGTTTGCGCCGACAGAGAAACTTCCGATCGTGCCCGTTCCCGCGTTGCCGGTGTACGCATAGGCACCGTCCGGCGTCGTGATCAGCCAGCACGGGGCAGTCTGACCGTTCAACGACACCGATTGGCTGATGGGCTTGAGGGTTGCGGCATGGCCGATGTCGTAAGAGGACGCGCTACCGGATCCGGCTTCGGCGACCAGCAGGTAGCCGCGATGGGAAATTGCAAAACCGAACGGCACCTTGCCGGGGGCGGCGACAGCAAGGGTCTTGCCATGGGACGCGTAGCCGGCCGCATCCAGCGCGAAGCTGTCGATGGTGTTGGTACCTTTTTCCGTCACGATCAATGATTCGCTGTCCGGACCAATCGCCACTTCACCCGGTGCAGCGTTAGTGCCACCCGGCAAGGCCACGGTCGAATTCGGCAGCGCGCGCAGGCGGCCCTGCGCAGCATCCAGCCGAAAACCGCTGACGTTGGGAGTTCCCGCGGCATTCACCGCATAAACCAGATTGCCACGCACCGCAAGGCCTGTCGGCTTGACGCCGCCAGACGGCACCTTGTCGAGCAGCTCCAGGCGGTCGCCTTCGGCACGAAACAGAGAAATGTCGTTGCTGCCCGCGTTGACCGCCAGCAGCAGCCCATCCTTGTAGATGACCGAGTTTTGTGAGGCAAGCGGATCGATGCCAGCGGCGCCAGCGGGGGGCGGTGGCGTGATGGTGCCCAGACCACCGGTCGGTACGCTCTGCGCGAACGTCAGCGTGCCATCGGCAGCACGATGGTAGACCTCGACAGAATTGCCGGCGGCCTGATTGGACAGCACATAGACGGCGCCGCCCTGAGCGGCCTGTGCCAGTTGCGTGCCACCGAGCAGTGCCAGGGCGGCGGCGACCATGACGGCCATACGTTTGGCGGGGGACCGCGTGCTGGCGATACGGTGCGAAATGCTGCGGGCGTGGTTGTGCTTGATCATGATTTTTCCTTTCTCCTGGTGGGGGATGGGCATGCCGCTGTCACCTGCCCGTGCGGGTCGACTGCACAGCTGCGCGACATGTGAGTCAGTCGCGCCAGGCGGCCCGTCCTTACAGAGATATTCAGAAAAATTTAGTCAGCCACACGCTGCAGCACCCACCAAGGCCGGAACATCCAGCGGCGCGGGATCCGGTTCCTCCGGGAAAAACTGGGTGATCGGCACGGGTTTACCAAACAGATAGCCCTGAAAGATGCAGCACCCCTCCTTCAGCAGGACATCCCGCTGCGTTTCAGTTTCGATCCCCTCAGCGACGACGACCATCTTCAAACGATTCGCCAGAAAGAACATGAACCGCACCAAATCGCCATCTCTCCCGCCTTCGGTCAGCTCTGCCACGAAGCTGCGGTCGATCTTGAGCTCATCCAGGGGCAGCCGCTTGAGATAGTTGAGCGAGGAATACCCGGTGCCGAAATCATCGATGCAGAACCGTATGCCGCGATGCCGCAGACTGCTGATGGTTGCGACGATCGGCTCAAAATCGCCGAGTAACAGACTTTCGGTGATTTCCAGCTTCAGGCGATCAGCGCGCGCCCCGGTCGCGTCGAGGATGCGCAACACCTGCGCCATAAAGTCGGGCTGGCGGAATTGCACCGCACTCACGTTCACGGACATGGTCAGGTCGCGCGTGGCCGGGTCAGCCTGCCACGCAGTCAACTGGGCGCAAGCGGTGTGAAGCACCCAATTGCCAATTGGCACGATCAATCCATTTTTTTCGGCGACTGGTATGAATTTGTCAGGCGGCACCGGGGGCCCGCCGGTCGGATACCATCGCAGCAGAGCCTCAGCACCAAGGATCACGCCCTGGGCATTGACTTGAGGCTGGTAGTGCAGTTGCAGCTCCCTGTTCTCAAGTGCACAGCGCAGGCTTGATTCCATATTGACCCGCTCAAGAAACTCAGTCCGGATAGCAACATTAAAGGCGCAAACCATGTTGCGGCCAGATGATTTGGCCTGATAAAGCGCCATATCGACCTCCTTCAGCAACTCGCTGACGGAAGTCGTTGCTGCAGAGAAGATTGCCGTGCCAATACTGGGGGTCAACAGATAGGTGGACTCACCAACCTCAAATGGCTCACGCAGCCGGGCCAGCAGATGCCGGGCGACCGCGTCGACGCGCTCTGCGGCTTCGCCGACAGAGGTAGCCATATTGCCCAGAGACGCCAAAAACTCATCGCCACCAATACGCGCGAGCGTGTCGCACTCGCGCAGGCAATGTTTCAGGCGCTGGCCAAATTCAATCAGGAGCTGATCGCCAAAAGTGTGCCCACGCGTATCGTTGATGATCTTGAAGTGGTCTATATCAATCAGCATGACGCCAGCCAGATCGCCGCCAGCGCGAATCTCTGCCGATATTTGATCGAGCCGCCGCATGATCTGGCGACGGTTAGCCAGGTTGGTCAGTGAATCCGTCAATGCCAAGCGTTCTGCCAGCTCTTGCGCCTGTTTCAGTTCGGTGATGTCCGTGCGCACGCCAACAATCCCGCCGTTTTTGGTCGGTCGCTCGGACACTTGCAACCACTTTCCGTCCGCAAACCGAATCTGGCGCAGGTCGCCGCCTGGTCGGCGGTGGCGGCGCGTGCGCTCGGCCACCCAGGCCTCAAGATCACCACCGAACTCAGGCTCAATCATCTCGCCGCGAGTCAGGACCGAGCTCCGGACCAGATCAGCAAACGTCCAGCCCTGGATGTCGGAAAACCTGTTGAACGGCGTAAAGGTGCCCGCATACGCCTGATTGCAAAGGATGAGCCGGTCATCCTGGTCAAACAATCCAAATGCATCGCGGATACTTTCGATTGCGTCCTGCATGGATTCCTTCCACGCATTTGCAGCATCCAACTCGAGCGATTTATGGGTCTCGGTAAGGTCGACCTGAATCCCGAGGAAATTTGTGATCAGCCCCGCCTGGTTGCGCAGCGGCGTCAGGCTGAGTCGGTTCCAGAATGTGCTGCCATCCTTACGATAGTTGAGCAGTTCAACCGTGATGGCCTGCTCAAGCACAATCGCCTGGCGCAGCCGCATCCGGGTATCGGCTGCGGTTTCCGGTCCGGAGAGAAAGCGACAGTCATGACCAATGATCTCGGCGCGAGAGTAACCGGTCATCCGCAGGAACGCCTCATTGCAGAAGCTGATCGGCTGTTTGCCACCCACGGCATCCGTGATCACGATGCCGTGTGGCGACAATTCGACGGCTGCAGTCAGCAAACTGATATCCAAGGCGCCCCCCTCTGATGCCGGCTACTGCCGCTTACCCATCGGCCAGGGCCGCAGGTCACGCCAAAACGTGCGCAATACCGTACTCCAGTATGGGTATAGACAGGCAAAAGAAAAAGTGTTTTTCTGCCGACTTTGATGCGCGCAAGCACAGTGCGTGTTCAGGCCGGGCGGCAGTTGCGGCCAATCCGTCCGCTGCTGTCAGCCGGCGCAATGCCGCTTTGCCACCAGCTCAGGTGTCTGGCGCACCCGCCAGCAGACGCTCAAGCACTTCGATGCGATGGCGCCGCGGCGTGGTGATCGCATAGAAACGCTCCTGCAGCGCCGCTGACTGGCCAACCGCCACCAGCAGTCCCGCACGCAACTCATCCTGCACTACCACTTCCGGTAGCAGGGTAAGCCAGCCACTGTCGCGCGCAATCAGGCGCAGCATCGCCATGTCGTCTACCTCGGCGCGCAGCCTGGGACTGACACCTGCCGTGACGCAGAGCGCATCAAACTGCGTGCGCAAGGCATGGCGTGGTCCCGGCAGAGCAACATCCAGGCCATCCAGGTCTTCCGGAATGCGCAGTCGTTGTGCCGCCCACTGGCTGGCAGGACCAACCAGCGAGATGTGCTGGCTGCCCAAAAACCGGCAGTGCAAAGGTCGTTCGGGATCCGCGGGCACCGTCTCGTTGGCCAACACCACATCCAGCTGGTGCTGCACCAGCCGCGCCAGCAGTCCCTCGAGCAGACCGGACTCCAGCGTCAAGACCACGGCGGGGTCGGTGAGCGCCGGGCGAATCCAGTTTTCCTGATAATTGCGCGACAGCGTGGCCACGCTGCCCACCCGCAGGCGGGCAATCCCGGCGGAACGGCCTTGCAGACGCCCCAACATTTCGTGGCCTAGGCCAAAGATATTGTCGGCATACGCCTGCACCAGCTGTCCCGCATCGGTCAGCACCAGCCGGCGGCCCTCCCGTCTGAACAAATCCTCGCCAATCCGCTCCTCCAACTGTCGGATCTGGGCAGAAAGTGCGGATTGGGAGGTGTTCAACTCCCCTGCGGCGCGCGTCAGATGCCCGAGTTTGGCAACCCGCCAGAAATAGAACAGATGATGAAAGTTGAGTTGACTGAGGTTCAATGTTCTGTTTTTAATATCAAATTGTTCTTTATATTCTATTTTACGGAATCTTCAATCACAAGCATTATCGTCCTCACCAACTTGATCAGGAATCGGCGATGGATACTTTCGGGCTGGCCGGATCTGTGTGTGCCTTGGCACCAGTCACCTTGATGGCAATCCTTGCAGGATTGACGCAACTGCGTCGGGTCACATTGCCCGGACTATGGGTCCTGTTCCAGGCGCTTTCATTTGCCATACTGGCAGGCACCGGCATTTGCCTCTGGTTGGGCAGAGAGGGCGCGCATTGGCCAGGCGGAGCAACAGCAGGCACGCTCAGTCTGGTGGTGGCCTTGCTGGTGCAGTCGCTCGGTGCAGTGATTGGCGCCTTTTCTGCGCGTTATCTGCAGGGAGAACCCGGCCAGCGCCGTTATGTCGCGGCACTGGCCATGGTGCTTGCGGGCGTGCACTTGCTGCTGATGGCAGATCACTGGCTGCTGCTGATTGCCGCCTGGGCATTCGTGGGGATTGCACTGCAGGACCTGCTGTGCTTCTACCCGGATCGCCCTTTCGCACGTCTTGCTGCCCACAAGAAGCAGATCGCCGACCGGGTGGCCGACGGGCTGCTGCTGGGTGCCGCCGCGCTGGCATGGCTGGAAGTCGGCAGCGGCTCGCTCTCCGCCTTGTGGAACCATATTGCGCTGCATGGCCTGTCTGCGTCCCTGCAGATGAGTGCAGTCCTGCTTGCCCTGGCCGTGATCCTTCGCACGGCTTTACTGCCCGTGCACGGGTGGCTGATCCAGGTGATGGAAGCGCCGACCCCCGTCTCGGCCCTGTTGCATGCGGGAGTGGTCAATCTGGGCGGTTTTGTGCTGATCCGCTTCGCGCCCTTGCTTGCACAGTCCGTTCCGGCGCGTTGCCTGCTTCTGGCATTCGGGCTTGCGACTGCCGCGATGGCTGGCATGGTGACGCTCACCCGGGTCAGCATCAAGGTCCGGTTGGCGTGGTCCACCGTCGCCCAGATGGGCTTCATGCTGCTTGAGTGTGCCGTCGGCCTATACACCCTGGCCGCCCTGCACCTGTTGGGTCATTCGCTGTACAAGGCCCACGCCTTCCTGTCGGCATCGGGCGCAGTGCGTCAGACCCGCCTGCAGGCCTTACGTGGTGCGTCATCACCGCTTGCCGTCAGCCTCTGGCTGGCGCCAGTCCTGACGATTTGCAGCGTGTTCTCGGTAAGCTTGCTGGCTGGCCATACGACTTGGCCTTGGTGGTGGTGTGTGGTGCTTGGCGTCGCGTGGGCGCCGCTCTTGTGGCTACCGGCCACGCCAATGGACTGGCAGGCATTCAGTCTCAAGGTCTTGTCTGGGGTGCTGATGGCGGTCGGTCTGACCATGGCCGCACTAACGGCACACGCACTGCCGCTTGGCCTCCGCGACGCCCCGCAAGAGGGGCCAGGTCGGATCGCAATGATCAGCATGGCGGCCCTGTATGCCTTTCAGATACTGCTGCAAACGCGGCCGCAAAGTCTTGCGCAATGGCGACGTTGGACCTATGCCGGGTTTTATCTGGACGAGGCCTACACGCGCCTGGCGCTGACCCTCTGGCCAACGCAATGGACGCCCGCGTCTTCCGCCCAGGCGCCCCCCCAAGCCGTGACACCGCCTCTGGCGGGAGCGTCCACTGAACTGGCCAACAGGAGTGCCGCATGATCGAACTGGCAAGCGGGAACACACCCATGGCCAAAGCGGACCAGATACAGGCCGCTCCAGACCTTGCAGCATTGCATGCTGCGATCGGAGAAGCCTGCAGCCAGGCCTGCCGGGCGATTGCGCCCGCCTGGCCGCTGGACCGGGCGATTGCTGTCAATCCGCATTGGTCACGGATCCATCTGCCGGTGCGTCGGGTGGCCGCACGGATGGCGGTGCTCGGCGGTATCCAGGTTTTTCCCCCGCGAGATCAGCAACTGCGGGCTTGGCGCGAGGGACGGATTTGCGCCGCCGACCTGGCACTCGCCGTGCGACAGTCACCGGAGGCGCATGCCGCCAGCCTGACCGCTGACCAGTGCCTGGATGCCCTTCATGCAAGCGCTCCAGCGGCCCGCTTGCCGCTTTTGATCGATGTGCTCGACAACGACCCCGATCGCCATACGCGGCTATCGTGGCGGGACGCCATCACACACCAGGTCAGCCAGACCTGTGCCGCTTACTTCGATCAACATCAGGCCATCTGGCAACCAGAACGCACCCAGGGCTTGTATGGCTTCTGGCGCGACACCCTGCAGCACGATCACGGCATTGGCCTGCTGATGGGCTTGCCACGCATGGCACACGCCGTCGCGGCCCTGCCGGTCAATGCCGTCGAGGCAGAGCGCTGGGTGATGCAGCGTCTGGGGCTATCACAGGCCATCTGGGCGGACTACCTTGAGTCGGTGCTGCTAACGGTCAACGGTTGGGCCTCCTGGTGCGCTTATCTGGCCTGGCAGACAGGCCTGGACGGACAAAAAAATGACGCTGACCTGCGCGAGTTGCTGGCGATCCGGCTAGCCTGGGGTGCCTTGCTGCTGGAGTGCAAGGACGATGGCGCGGGCCAGCAGGCATTTGTCGCGCTTCAGCAGGCCTGGGGCCGTGCCACTGTGCTGTTGCAGGAGACGGAACAGGCGCTGCTGGTTGACGAGGTCTGGCAACTTGCGCTGGAAGTTGCTTATCAGCGAGGCCTGGCGCAACGGTTGACCGCCACCCGCAGTCGCGCTGGTTTGCAACAAACCATCGAAGTCCAGGCCGCCTTTTGCATCGACGTGCGCAGCGAGCCTATGCGCCGCGCCCTCGAGGCGACAGGGCCCGGCGTGCAGACACTCGGTTTTGCAGGCTTCTTTGGCCTGCCGGTCGCGTATACACCCTTGGCGACGGACGCCCGGCGGCCACAGTTGCCAGGTTTGCTGGCCCCTTCGATGACGGTGGGGGACTGCATCGTGAGTGCCGAATCCACCGCACGCAGCGCCGATACTGCACGGCAACGTGCCGCGATGCGCGCCCGTCAGACGCGCTTTGCCATCACGAATCAGTGGGCGGCTGCCAGCCGCTGGCCGGGCGCAGCCTTTCCTTTTGTAGAGGCCACCGGATTGGGCTATCTGGCCAAGCTCGGAAATTGGCTGCGCCCAAGCCGGCACGCGCGGATCAAGGACGACCTGAACGGGCTACCTGCCCGTTACCGTGCAATCTGTCGGCCCCGGCTGTCAGGACTGGACCTGCAGGCGAAGGTGGTGCTTGCAGAGCGGACGCTCCACGCCATGGGACTGACGGACGGTCTCGCGCCGCTGGTGCTCCTGGTCGGACACGGCAGTCAGTCCGAAAACAATGCCCATGCGGCCGCCCTGGACTGTGGTGCCTGTTGTGGACAGACCGGCGAGGTCAATGCGCGCAGTCTGGCGCACCTGCTTAACGAACCAGAGGTGCGCCGCGGGCTGCAAGCGCGCGGGCTGCCGATCCCGGAATCCACCGTGTTTGTGGCCGCCTTGCACAACACCACCACCGATGAGATCGAAGGCTTTGATCTCGACCTTCTGCCGTCAGAGGGTCTGGCGCGCTGGGAGCGCATGCGACCGATATTTCGCAAGGCCGGCGACCTGGTACGCCGTGAACGGGCGCCAAGGCTGCAACTTGACCCGCTGGCGTCAGCGGATGCGCTGTTGGGCAGGCTGTGCCGCCGTGCCAACGATGGTGCACAGACGCGACCGGAATGGGGGCTGACAGGCAACGCAACATTCCTGATCGCGCCCAGGCACAGAAGCCTGGGCCTTGTTCTCGACGGGCGCAGTTTTCTGCACGACTATGATGCCAGCCGGGATCAAAGTGGCAGCCTGCTGGAATTGCTGATGACCGCGCCGATGGTGGTCGCACACTGGATCAACTGGCAGTACCACGCATCCACCTGCGACCCGCTACGACTGGGGAGTGGCAACAAGTTGCTGCACAACGTGGTGGGCGGCTGTCTGGGCGTATTCGAAGGCAACGGTGGCGATCTGCGTATCGGGCTGCCCCGCCAATCGCTGCATGACGGCGAGCGCTGGGTCCATGAACCCCTGCGGCTGACCGTGGTGATCGATGCGCCGCAGGCGTCGATCACCACGGTGATCGGCAAGCATGCGGCCGTAAAGCACCTTGTGGAGAATGGCTGGCTGCACCTCTGGCGCTTCGGAAGCACCGGTTTGGAGCGTTACGCACGCGGCGCCTGGTTGCCGGTGCGCCTGGCGCTCGAATGAGCTTCAGGCGGTTGTTGCCAAGGCACGGATCTGCGCTTATTTCACGGCGCAAGCCACGGCCTTGTTCGACCACTCCTTCTGCACGGTGTAGGTCACGCCGCTGGCCGCGGTGAAGGTACCCTGCTGGGCGTTGCAGATGTCGCCAATTTCGCCATACGTCATGTTGTACCAGCCAAGTGGTGCAGCATAGGCGGTAGCAATACCGACGGCCGGGTCGGTGATCGACTCCGCCAGTTCATGCGAGGCCACGGCGGTCTGATTGCTGAATGGCGTGCCCGCACCGCATCCGATATCGCAACCGGACCCCGCACTCATGTCGGGATGCACGCCGTAAACCACATTCACGCCATTCAACACGAAGGTGCCGTGGTAAGCGCAGAAGCCACCGGTGATGCAAGACCCTGCACCGCCCTGGGTGATCGCTGTGCCTTTGGGGAAAAACAGGGCGTAATACGTGTTGACGCCCGGTGCTGGCAGCGCGCCCGCCTTGATTTGGGCAGTCAGCTCGGCCTGGATCGCCACGTCGTCAATCTTCACGGCACTGGCTGCTGCGCTCGAAGGCGCGATGGTGCGACTGCCCTGAAACGTGCCGTGGCCAACGTTGGCGGCGGCGGAAGGATACTGCGCCAGCATGTCCATATAGGTGCTGGTCAGCACGTCCTGATAAAACGTGCCCAGATTTGGCGAAACGGTATTGTTCACCGTCGCGTTATATGCACCAGCCCCCCAAAGCACTTGCGTGACCGCCACGTTGGGAATCACAGGTCCGCCAAAGTAGGTCAGGCTTTTCGCTGGTACCAGCGGCTTGGTCCTGACGGTCTTGTTGAGCAGCAATGCCGGGTTGGCGGCACGTGCCTCGTCATCACCGGGGGCCTGACGTGGCAGGAAGTGCACTTTGCTGCCCGGCTGGAATTCCGGTGTTTCGCCGTTGGGCGCGGCCATGCTGCGGGGGCTGGCGACCGACAGTACCAGGGCCAACCCGGTCATGGCCAGCTCGATGGCGGTGTTCTGGCGGGACGAATGAGGGCGATGACGAAGATTCATGACGGTGTTCCCGTAAAAGTCAGGGCGGTGGGGATGCGAGCGTGATCGGTCGACAACCCAGTGTACGTGGTAAATTTTTCCACGCCACAAATGTTCACACAAATTAAAAATATAATCTTCTTTTTTCAGAACTTTATGATGCAAACCTTACATCAGGTCTAAGCGACCTGAGGACGGCTTAACAAAAGTTCAAATAGGGGTCCAAAAATGAACGCATCCCTGAGTTGAATCGTCAGGCGAAGTCAGCCCACGTCGTCCGGCCGGGTCAACCAGCGCAATGCCCCCAGACCGGCCTGTCGCCCACTGGCAAGACACGCCGTCAGCAGGTAACCACCGGTGGGCGCCTCCCAGTCCAGCATCTCCCCTGCCACAAACACCCCCGGCTTGGCCTGCAGCATCAGATGCGCATCCAGCCCGGCAAACGCCACGCCGCCGGCCGTGCTGATCGCCTCTGCCACCGGACGGATGCCGGTGAGCGTGAGCGGAAGTGCCTTGATCCGCCTGGCCAGCAGGTTGGCATCCGACAATTCGGCCTTGGACAGCACCTCATGCAGAAGCGCAGCCTTCACCCCGGTCAGCCCCAGCCGACTGCGCAGGTGACTCGACAAGGAACGTGAACCGCGCGGATGCGCCGCTTCCTGAAACACGCGCGCCGCAGTGTGCGCAGGCAACAAGTCCACCAGCAGGGTGGCCTTGCCCTGCGCCTTGATCTCCTCGCGCACTTGACGCGACAGGGCATAAATCAGACTGCCTTCCACACCATGTGCTGTCAGCAGAAATTCGCCCAGCCGCGGTATCAGTCCCGGCACGGGTGCCGGATCGTCGACGCGGACCACCGACACTGCGACCGGCTTGACCGGCGATCCGGCAAAGCGCTCACGCAGCATTGGTGACCAGGCGGCCTCAAACCCGCAGTTGGCGCTTTCCAGTGGCCTGATCGCCACACCCAGCGCCTGCAGCCAAGGCACCCAGGCGGCGTCGGACCCCAGTTGCGGCCAACTTGCCCCGCCGAGCGCCAGGATCGTGCAGTCTGAAAGCACCTGATGTTCGATACCTCCGGCCTCCAGCCGCAAAGCGCCATCAGCGGTCCAGCCCTGCCAGCGATGACGCACATGCAAGCGCACGCCCTGCTTGCGCAGACGATGCAACCAGGCGCGCAGCAGCGGTGCGGCCTTCATTTCCATTGGAAACACCCGTCCGGAGGAACCCACAAACGTGTCTACCCCGAGGCCATGCACCCAGGCGCGCAGATGCTCCGGCGTAAAGCCATCCAGCATGGCCTGCAGTCGACCGGCATCCGGCTGATAGCGCGCGCAGAAATCAGCAAACGGCTCGGCATGGGTGATGTTGAGCCCGCCAATGCCCGCCAGCAAAAATTTGCGCCCCACCGACGGCATGGCGTCGTAAAGATCCACCCCAATGCCCTGCGCGCTGAGCACTTCAGCCGCCATCAGCCCGGCCGGCCCGCCGCCGATCACCACCACTCGCGTGCCGGGCAGGCTCGCGCCGCCACAAGGAAAAAGTTGATTGTCCACAGCCGAAGTGTAAAGCCTGGCGAAGCGGAACCGTGGCGCAGTCGCTAATCCTATGCTTTGACAATGTGCTGGTAAGATCTACGATCCGTAAAGCCTGCAGGATTGCGCACTGTGCCTGACCGAAGTCGTCGACGCTGGACCCCGGCCACTGCCGTTGCCTGCCTGATTCCCTTGTTGCTGGTCGCGTGTTCCACCACTACGCCCAGCCCGGTGGTGCTGCCTGCCACGCCTGCGAGCTTCGCGCATGCGCAGGCATCGGCATCGGCATCAGCGTCCACATCACCATCAGCGTCAGGTATTCAAACGGTCCTCGACGCGCTGGCCGACCCCGCCCTGCCCGGGCTGCTGAAAGCTGTCGAACAGAGCGCCCCCACCCTGGTACAGGCGCTGGCCCGCATCACTCAGGCAAGGGCCAGACTCGGCACAGCGCAGGCAGGCAGTCAGCCACAGGCAAGCGCCTTTGCGCAGGGCACGCGCAGCAACAACAGTGCATCGACGGGGGGAGGCACCTCCGCGGGCGGCAATCCGGGCGCCACCACTGGAAATACCCCTGCCTATGATCTGGCCACGGCCGGACTCAGCCTGTCCTGGGAAATCGACCTGTTCGGTCGGCTGGCCGCCGGACGCAGCGCCGCGCAGGCGCGTCTGGATGCCGCTGACGCGGATGCGCAGATGACCCGGCTGGCGCTGCGCAGTCAGGTCGCTGACACGTTAGTGGTGTATCGCGCCTGCATGTTGGCGGCCTCCAGCCAACGCGACAGTCTTGCCGCAAGCCTGGTCACGCTGCACCTCACCGAAGTGCGTCAGGGCGCAGGGCTCGCGCCCATGATCGACGTGTCGCGCGCCCAGACCAGCACGGGCGAAGTCCGCACCAGCCTGGTCGCCACCGAGGGGCAGTGCGAGCAAGCGCTTCAGTCGCTGGCCTATCTGAGCGATCAATCCGTCGGCACCCTGCGCGCGCAATTGCAGGTGAGCGCCAACGCACCCGCCAGTCAATTGCTGGAATTGCCAGCGCTGCACCCTGCCCAGCCCGCCAGTGTGATTGCCCGCCACCCGCAAGTCCTCCGCGCCCAACGCAATGCCGATGCCGCCTGGCAGGATCTGGGGGCATTGCGTGCCAGCCGTTATCCCAGTCTGAATCTGGCGGCCACCCTGGCAACTACCCTGATCCAGCTCGGCCCGTTCCAGCAGAGCTTCAACAGCTGGTCATTCGGCCCGTCACTGTCGGTGGCCTTGTTCGATGGCGGCCGGATCCGCGCCAGCATCGAGGAAGGCCAGGGTCGTTACGAGGAGTCGGTGGCCGTATTGGCGGGCGCCGTGCGCGACACCGTGCGCGACGTGGAGCTTGCGCTCATTCAGGGTCAGACCGCCGAAGCCGCCGCCGCCCAGGCCAGCGCTACCCTGCAGGCCAGCCGCCAACTGTACAACGCCTCCGAGGCCGCCCAGCGCGCCGGACGCCTGAGCCTGTTTGAACTCGAAAGCGCACGCCTGAGCCTGCTTGGGGCGCAAACCAATCTGATCAACGCGCATCGTGACCAGGCGCGCGCCTGGGTCGCCTTGCAGAAAGCTGCCGGAGTGCCCTGAATGACGTTCCACCTGCTGCATCGCCATTCCGCGATGGCCACCGTAATCGCCCGTTTTCTGCTGGTACGCCGCACCTGCAGCAACGCCGCGGTGGCCCTGGCCCTGTGTTCCGGTGCCGCACTGCCCTGCACTGCAGCCGACGGGACGCCGGTTGCGGCCAAACCCAGCCTGACCGTCACGCTCACCACCGCGCGTGCGCAGTCCTGGCCCGTGCCGCTGGCCTGTTCTGGCGCGGTGGCGGCCTGGATGGAAGCCACCATCGGCGCGCGCATCACTGGCCTGCCTCTGGTGGAGGTGCGTGTGAATGTGGGCGACCGCGTGCGTAAGGGCGACGTGCTGGCGCGCTTTGATGATCGCACGGTGCTGGCCGAACTCGACCTACAGCAAGCCGGACTGGCACTAGCTGAAGCCGCATTCGCGCAGGCCGATGCCAACCGCGCGCGGATCGAGTCGATCCGTGATTCGGGGGCAGTGAGCGCACAGGATGTGTTGCAGGCCGTTACCACGGCCGCCACGGCCAAGGCGCAGGTGGCGCAGGCCCAGGCGCAGGTGGCTACAACCCGTCTGCGCCTGGGCTTCACCGAGGTGGTGGCGCCGGATGACGGCATCATCTCGGCACGCGGTGCCACCATCGGCAGCGTGTCGCAAGCCGCCGGCAGCGGCGCAGAGCTGTTCCGTCTGATCCGTGGTGGCCGCCTGGAGTGGCGCGCCGAATTGCCCGCCGCGCAACTGGCTTCCCTGCCCATCGGCACCATGGCGCACGTCACCTTGCCGGACGGCACGGTCACACGCGGCCGGGTGCGCCAGCGGGCGCCAACGCTGGACAGCAACACCCGGCTGGGTCTGGCCTATGTGGACCTCGAGCCAGGCAGCCATGCCCTGCCGGCCATGTATCTGAACGGCACTTTCGACCTGACCGCGCGCAAGGCGATCACGGTACCCGCAGAGAGCGTGGTGATTCGCGACGGCCGCAGCTACGTGGTGGCGGTGGACGGCAGTGCACGCAGCCATCTGCGCGCGGTAAGCACCGGTCGCCGCCAACAGGACGAGATTGAAGTGACCGAAGGCGTGCAGGCGGGCGACCGCGTGGTGGTCAAAGGCGCCGGCTTCCTAAACGACAACGATCTGGTGCGCATCGCCCAATGAATTTCGCGACCTGGTCGATCCGCAATCCCATTCCGGCCATCGTGCTGTTCGTGCTGTTGACGATTGCTGGCATCCATGGCTTCCGCGCGCTTGGCGTGCAGGATTTTCCTGATCTCGACCTGCCCACGGTGAAGGTGTCGCTGCGTCTTCCCGGCGCAGCCCCTGCCCAGCTGGAGACCGACGTGGCGCGCAAGGTGGAGGACTCGATGGCCACCCTGCAGGGCCTGAAGCACCTGTACACGACGATCAAGGACGGCCAGGTGGATATCGTGGCCGAATTCGTGCTGGAGCGACCGTTGACCGAGGCCGTCAACGATGTGAAGGATGCACTGGATCGCGTGCGCACCGACTTGCCGACTGACCTTGAGCAACCCCAGGTCACCAAGGTGAGTATCGGTCCGGGCGGCCCGTTTGCCACGTACGCGGTGACCAGCGACCGGCTGGACGAGGAAGGCATCAGCTGGTTTGTCGACGATACCGTTGCGCGCACCCTGCTGGCGGTACCCGGTGTGGGCGAGTTTGACCGCACCGGTGGCGGGCAGCGCGAAGTGCAAGTGGTGGTCGACCCGCACCGTCTGGACGCGCGCGGCGTGAGCGTGGCCGACGTGTCACGTGCACTGCGGCGGGTGCAGCAGGAAAACTCCGGTGGCCGCGGCCAGCTCGGCGGCGCCGAACAGGGCGTACGCACCATTGCGACCCTCAGGCAGGCCGGCGAACTGGCCGCATTGCCGGTCACCATCAGTGCTGACCATTGGGTGCGGCTGGGCGATGTGGCCACCATCCAGGACACCCTGGCCGACCGCACCACGGCGGCGCGACTGGATGGCGCGCCCGCAGTGGGATTTCAGGTGCTGCGCAGCAAAGGTTACGACGTGGTCAAGGTGGCGCGTGGCGTGGATGCGGCGCTCGCACGCCTGGAGCAGGAACATCCAGGCATCAAGGTGCAGAAGGTGACCAACACGGTGACCCACACCGAGGAGAACTATCAGGGTTCGATGCGCATGCTGTACGAGGGCGCCTTGCTCGCGGTGGTGGTGGTCTGGCTGTTCCTGCGCGACTGGCGCGCCACCGTGGTGGGGGCTGCCGCCCTGCCGCTCTCGATCATTCCCACTTTTGCGGTGATGCAGCTGGTCGGCTTTGCGCTGAACGGCATCAGCCTGCTTGCCCTGTCGGTGGTGGTAGGCATCTTGGTCGATGATGCCATCGTGGAAGTGGAGAACATCGAGCGGCACCTGCGCATGGGCAAGAGCGTGCGCGATGCCACCGTGGAAGCGGTGACCGAAATCGCCCTGCCAGTGATGGCGACCACCATGGCACTCGTGGTGGTGTTCCTGCCAACGGCTTTCATGAGCGGCATCCCGGGCCTGATCTTCCGCCAGTTTGGCTGGACCGCGGTGACAGCCATCCTGGCGTCGTTGCTGGTGGCACGCGTCGTCACGCCCATGATGGCCGACGCACTGATGCGCCACACCGGCACCAGCGAACGCGCCGATGGCGCGGTGATGCGCACCTATCTCCGCATGGCCCAATGGTGCCTGCGCCACCGCTGGGTGACCGCGCTGGGCGCGGGGGCCTTCTTCCTGGCTTCGCTGGCGCTGATCCCCTACATTCCAAAGGGTTTCATCCCGCCGGAGGACCGCGGCTACACAGCAGTCACAGTGGAAACCCCACCCGGCTCCAGCCTGGAAACCACGCTGCAGGCCACCGAAGCAGCGCGCCGGGCCATCGCCGAAGGTCCGCGCAAACTGCCCGGGATTGCCAACATCCTGTCCACGGTGGGGAGCGCCAATGCACCGAGCGCCGGCGAAGTGCGTAAAGGGTCGCTCACCATCACCCTCACGCCGGAGGGCACCCGCCCGGGCCAGACCGAGCTGGAAAACATGATCCGCGCGCGGCTGGCCGAAGTGCCGGGAGCGCGTTTCAGCATGGGCAGCGGAGGCCCGGGTGAAAAACTGGAAGTGGTGCTGACCGGGCGCGACACCACCACGCTCAAGGCCAGTGCTGCGGCCATCGAACGTGACCTGCACACAATCGTGTACCTGAGCGGCATCGTGTCGAGTGCCAGCATCGAGCGCCCCGAACTGATCATCACGCCGCACGCCACCCAGGCGGCGGAAATGGGCATCAATACCCAGACGATCGGCGACACCGTGCGGATTGCCACCAATGGTGATTTCAATGCCGCGCTGGCCAAACTCAATCTGGACAACCGCCAGCTGGCGATCCGCGTGCGCATCCCGGAGGCCGCGCGACAGGACGCTGCCACCCTCGGAAATCTGCGCATAGCCAGTCGCATGGGCTTGATCCCGTTGGCCAGTGTGGCCGACATCAGCCTGCGCAGCGGTCCGTCGCAGATCGATCGTTACGACCGTAACCGCTACGTAAAGGTGACCGCCGACCTGGGGGGGTATCCCTTGGGTAACGCCGTGGCAACCGCCATGAAGCTGCCCTCGGTCATCCACCTGCCGGCCAGCGTGCACCTGGTCAATTCGGGCGACGCCGAGGTGATGGCCGAACTGTTCACCAGCTTTGGCCTGGCCATGGTGATCGGGGTGGCCTGCGTGTACGGCGTGCTGATCCTGCTGTTCAAGGACTTTTTCCAGCCGGTCACCATCCTGTCCGCGGTGCCGCTCTCCCTGGGAGGCGCATTCATCGGCCTGCTGGCCGCGCACGCGCAGCTTGGCCTGCCCGCCCTGATTGGTCTGGTGATGCTGCTGGGGATCGTGACCAAGAATTCGATCCTGCTGGTCGAGTACGCCATCATGAGCATGCACACTCAGGGTTTCAGCATTCGCGAAGCACTGCTGGACGCCTGCCACAAGCGGGCCAGGCCGATCGTGATGACCACGGTCGCCATGGTGGCCGGCATGCTGCCACTGGCACTCGGTCTGGACGGAGGCAACGCGTTTCGTCAGACGATGGCCACTGCCGTGATTGGCGGCCTCGTCACCTCAACGGCGCTGAGCCTGTTCGTGGTGCCGGTGGTATTCACGTTCATCTCGGACTTCGAAAACCTGCTCGGCCGTCTCAGGGTGAAACTGACCGGCTAGTTCAGCGCGGCACCAAACACCTTGGTGAGCAGTTTGGTGCCCTGCCCCACCGGATCCTGCCGGATCGCCTGTTCCTGCTCACCGATCACGGTATACAGGCTGTCGAGCGCCTTGCTCGCCACATACTGTTCCAGGTTGACGTCCTCGGCCTTGACCAGACCAAAGCTGGCGGCCTTGCCTGCCAGCTGGTTATAGCTCTGCGCCACCCCTAGCTTGGCTGTGGCCTGCCTGACGATCGGCAGGAATTTCTCCATCAGGGGCGCTTGGGTGGTGCGCTTGAAATACTGGGTGGCTGCATCGTTGCCACCGGTCAGGATGCCCTTGGCATCTTCCAGGCTCATCTTTTTCACCGAATCGAGCAAGAGGGTCTTCGCTTCGGGCACCGCCGCCTCGGCAGCCCGGTTCATGGCTGTAATCAGCTCGTCTGCCTGGGCACCCATCCCAAACATGCGCAGGCCACTCTCCAGCTTGGCCACGGTGGGCGGCAGCGGAATCCTGAAGCGCGGATTGCCGAGAAAACCATCCGTGGCGCCCAGTTGGGCCACGGCCACGCCGGTTCCCTTGCTGAGCGCTTCCTTCAGTCCTGCCGAAACGTCGGCATTGCTTAACAGGTCGAGTGCACCAGCGCAGGCCGGACTGACCAGCGTCAGCGGCAGCGTGAAAGCCAGCAAGGAGGCCGCCAGCAGGCCAACACGGATGCGCATGATTGGAGCTCTCGATCATTACCGAAAGCGCTCATTCTGGCACAGCTGCCAGACCACAGGGCGCCAGCTCGTCCCTGGCAGCCGGTCGAATGTGAGGCTGATCTGCGGGATGGGATCACGCAAGCCCGGCAGGCGCTTAGTGCGCCGTGAAGCCGATCGGATGGCGCACCTTGCTGCCACGCAGCCGGAAATGCGCTGCAGTCAGGCGATCAGCCTTGGCCAGACGCGCGGTGCCAAGCGCATCCAGCAGTGCCTTGCGCATTTCGCGCGGTGCGATTCCGGCCACCAGCGTCAGCACATCTGCATCGAGCGCATCGGCAAACGGCAATTGATGCTCGTGCACCAGCCCATGATAGATGTTACGGCCTATCACCCGTCCCTCTTCCACGCTGGGGCTGCGCACCTCGTAGACCTGCATGCGCGACAGGATGTGGTCAGGAATGATGCTGAGATCATTGGCTGTGGCGATCCAGAACACAGCCGAAGCATTCAGCTCCACGCCCAGATACTCATCATTGAAGTGGCTTGAGGTTTCGGGCTCCATCAGCTGCAGCAGCGCACCAAAGGGATCATGGCGGGCATCACCGCCGCACTTGTCGAGCTCATCGAGCAGGAATACCGAATTGGCGAAGGGGTCATCAATCAGGGCCTCGGCGATCCGGCCATGGCGCGCCCCGCTCCAGGTGGGTGAGGCCCCCGACAGCACCCAGCCGGCGGTGGTGGTGCCCATCGACAGGAAATGGAATGGCACCTGCATGGCTTGCGCCAGACATTTTGAGAAGTAGGTCTTGCCCACCCCGGGATCGCCCGCGAGCAATATCGGGATCAGGTTGGGCAGGGAACGGCCGCAGGCGGCCAACTCCACAAAGCGCGCCATGTCATCGACCACCTCGGCAAAATTGGGGCACTGATCGCGCAGGGGGTCGAGCGCCTCTGCATGAGCCGGCTTGGCCACAAAGCGTTCTTCGCCGCGCTCCAGCATCTTGGCGTACACCTTGCGGAGGTGCGCGGCATTTGGTGATTCGGCACAGTCGTCCAGCGCCTTTTCGACCTGACGGTTCTGATACACCCTGACAGTGCTTCCCAGCATCACAGCTTCGTCGGTCATCTCGATCTCCCGGTTCGCCTCATCTCGCCGCAAGCCTGGGCGCCTGCTAGCATCCCAGCACGATCACCGTTGGAACCCGCGCCCCAAATGAGCCACCCGAACCCAGCCGGAAATGTTTCGCCTGCAATCTGTACTACGACCACACCACGCCAACCCTTGAGGATTTTTGCTGCACTTGCACTGAGCCTGACACTGCCCTTGCAAACGGCATTTGGCGAAGAGGGCATGTGGACACTCGATCACCTGCCCCTGGCAGCCATGCAGCGTGATATCGGCTTCACGCCACCCGCCGGCTGGGCGGAGCACCTGCAACGTTCGGCAGTGCGCCTGGCGGGCGGCTGCTCGGGTTCCTTCGTGAGCCCGGACGGGCTGGTGCTGACCAATCATCACTGTGCGGTCGCCTGTGTGGAGCAACTGTCCAGCAAGACGCAGGATCTGGTGCAGCAGGGCTTTCAGGCGCACCGCCGCGAGGAGGAGCAGCGCTGCCCGGACATGGAGCTAAACCAGCTGCAGGACATCACTGACGTGACTGGCACCGTGCAGGCAGCGCTGGGCAGCCTGCGCGGTGCAGAATACGCGGCGGCCAAACGCAAGATCGAAGCGCAGCTGACTGCCGAATGCGCCGGTGAAGACACCGCCCGCAAACGCTGCGACATGGTGGAGCTTTATCAGGGGGCGCGTTTCAATCTTTATCGCTACCGACGCTATCAGGACGTGCGCCTGGTCTTTGCGCCCGAGGTGACGGTGGCCTTCTTTGGCGGCGACCCCGACAATTTCAGCTTTCCTCGTTTCAACCTCGATTGCGCGTTCCTACGCGCCTATGAGAATGGCCAACCGGTACACAGCACCGATTACCTGCCCTTTCATGCGGCCGGGGCCGCCGAAGGTGAGCCGGTGTTCGTGCTCGGGCATCCGGGCCGCACCCTGCGTGGTCTCACCGACGCCCAGTTGGCAGCCCGCCGCGAAGTGGAGCTGATCCCCGAATTGCTACGCCTGTCACAGTTGCGCGGCTACCTCACCCGCGATGCCGAGACCAACGCCGAGGAAGCCCGGATCGGCCATACCGACCTGTTTCGGGTGGAAAACGCGCGCAAGGCCCTGCTTGGCACGCTGGGTACCCTGCAGGACCCGACTTTTCTGCAATCACACGCCAGTGCCGAACATGCGCTGCAGGCATGGGTAAAAACGCGCAGTGATCTTCCTGCGGAAACGGCACAGGCCTGGGATCAGGTGGCCGAGGCGATGGCGCGCTATCGCCAGTTTGCCGCTGATTATTCGCTGCTGGAAACCCGCCTGCTGGGCAGCCCGCTCCTGCGCCAGGCGCGCACCCTGGTTCGGGCCGCACGGGAGCGTACCCTGCCAGACGCCGAGCGACTGCCGGAATACAGTCAGGCGGCGCTGCCGCGCACGGAACAGCTGGTACTCAATACCAGCCCGGTCTATCCGGAGTATGAGCAACGCCTTCTGGCCCGGGGGCTGGTGGAGTTGCGCGAGGTGCTCGGCAGCGACCATCCGCTGGTCCGTCAGGTGCTGGGCAAGGAAAGTCCTGAAGCGATGGCCGAGCGCGTGATCCGACAAAGTGCGCTGGCCTCGCTGGAAGCCCGGCGCGCGCTGTGGCAAGGCGGCGCAGCAGCGGTGCAGGCCAGCCACGACCCACTGCTGGCGCTGGCCAGCGCGCTCGACGGCACGGCCCGCGCACTGCGCAAGCGCAAGGAAGAGGACGTCGACAGTGTGGTACGCCGCAATGCCGACCTGATCAACCGGGCGCGCTTTGCACGGGACGGCGATGGCGTCTATCCGGACGCCACCTTCACGCTCCGTCTGACCTATGGTCGGGTGGGCGGTTGGCAGGAAGGGGATCACAGCATTGCGCCCTTCACTGACTTTGCCGGGGCGTTTGTCCGCAATACCGGCGCCGACCCGTTCCGACTTCCGGCCAGCTGGCTGGCGGCGCAGTCGCAGCTGCCGGCCGCACAGCCGTTCAACTTCACCACCACCAATGACATCATTGGTGGCAATTCGGGCAGCCCGACGGTCAACCGCGCTGGCGAACTGGTCGGACTGATTTTCGACGGCAACCAGCACAGCGCCGGCGGTGCTTTTTACTACGATCCGGCGCAGAACCGCGCGATTGCCGTGCATGCCGGCGCCATCCTCAGTGCGCTGGAGCTGGTCTATGCCAATCCGACCCTGGCGCGTGAACTGCGCCAGCATTGATCTCAAGGCATGAACAGGTCCTTCACCGGGGCCAGCCAGTCGAACTCCATCACGGCCAGAGGCACGAAGGCCACGATGGCGAGGCCCACGGTCATCACCGCCACCGGCAGGATCCAGCGCTCAAAGCGATGGTAGAAGTCCAGGTGGCGCACCTCCTCGTCGGCCGCATCAATCTCGGCCTCACCGATGGTCTGCCGGGTGAGCAGCTGGTTGAGCGCGACGGGGGGCAGCAGATAGCCAAGCTCGAAAGCCACCAGCACCATCATCCAGAAATGCACCGGGTCGATACGATTGGCGTAGGCGATCGGCGCCAGCGTGCCGGACACCAGGATCACCGCCCCGAATGGATCCATGATCATTCCCAGCACCACTTTGGTGACCGTGAGGAAGGCCATGGCCACCCAGATATTGTCGAAATGTTGTGGGGCGAGCGACATCATTTCCGAGCGCTCCACCACTCCGCCCACCGCCAGCGACAGGGCCATCAGCGATATCAGGGCACCGATATGGCCAATCGTCTCGTTGGTGGCCGTGCGGATGGCCGGCTCCAGACGAAGCGTGGCATCGCCTTCTGCAACCGCTGCCGCAGCGCGCGCGTCGAGCGGCGAAAAGGCATGTGCCTGGCCACCCGGTACGGCCTGTGCAGTCATCTGCTGCGGGCCGTCTGCACGCGCCAGCGCCTTCAGCGTGCCCTGCGCCAGCATCTGTCCCGGCCCCTGCGGTGACAGTCGCTTCAAGGTGCCACCAGCGCCAGTGGTGCGGTGATTGAGCCACTTGTCGAGCACCAGCAGGATCAGCATCAGGATCGGCATGATGGTGGGTGCCGTGATTTCATTCAGGTGCGTGTCGAGCGCGTACGAATAAAACAGGATCACCGCCGCGGTCATCGCCACATAGGGCAGCACAGCGGGCAGTTGGCGCAGCATGCCGCGCAGCGCGACTACCGGCACCTCGATCACCGACACCTGGGTTCGCCGCAACTGTGAAGCCAGGAAAAACAACGACGAGGTGAGCAGGAACACGAAAAAGCCCCAGTGATACAGCTTGGCGGTGGTGACCTGCTTGTTGAGCATGGCAATCAGCACCACCAGCAGGCACGGACGCAGCACCACCCCCAACGAACCCGACATCGCCGTGGCAGCCAGGGCAAACTGGCGCGTGCCGCCCGCATGGCGCACTTCATGGTAGATGATGCCGCCAGCCGCGATCACAAAGATACCTGACGCACCCGTGTAGGCGGTTGGCAGGGCGGCCCCCAGCAGGATGACGTAAGTCAGCACCTCGGGCGACAGGCGCCAGGGCCGCAGGATGTTGAGGAACTGATCCACGATGCGGGTCTGCTTGAGCAGCATGCCAGCCAGGATGAACAGCGCCAGATTGAGGAAAATGCCCGGCAGCTCCATCAGCTGATTGATATAAATGGCCAGACCGGACGGGTGGTTGTGCGCGATGAAATAGACGCCACTGAGGATACCCATCTGGGCAAACAGCGGCACCGACAGCAAGGCCAGCCCCCAGGTACCGCGCCCGGCGCCGGCCGGCGGTGCCTTCAGCGACCGGACCCCGGCGATCAGGGTGAGCGCAGCAAACATCAGGCACCACAACACGTGGATTGCCGGATGTTCCACGGCAAGGCCGGTGGCGACGGTGATCTGGTAGTAACGGACGCAGGAATGCAGCAGCAATGCCGAGGCAATGGTGACCGACCAGTTCTGGATGCGGTAATCGCGCTCAAAACGCGGCGGACGGATACAGATGTGGTGGAAGCCCAGCGTGGTGGTAAGGCCTGCCAGTGCCACGATCGCCAGCAGGATCAGCGAACGGTTTTCAGTGCCCACCTGGAACAGAAAAAAGAAGCTGGTTTCCATGGTGCGGAAGGCCCGCACACCAGGGGTCAGATGGCTGACAATGCGTTGATAAAGATCGTGCTTCTGGCGGCATACCTCGCGACCGGCCAGCAGCGAGGTGCGCAGGTCGGCGCTCGATTCCTTGCTGTCGGCAAACAGGGCATCCACGGAATCACCCGACGCGACTGCCGGCCCGGCAGCCGTGGCCCCCTGCCGCGCCACTTCGGCATCGATATCCTGATCCGGATTGCAGTCGGGTTTGACCGGGTCGGCGCGCAGCATGAAGTACTGCACATGGGCCACCGGATCGCCGTACAAGGCCTCACCCAGATGCAACAGGCGACCATGCAGCATTTCGCCGGTACTGATCACCAGCGTCAGCATCAGCAGCAGGAACACGGGCAGACTGGACAGCCATTCCAGTGCCGTGCGTCCAAGAAAACGCTTGGGGCTTTCCGGTGCGCTCATCTTACTTCCACTCTTCTTCGGACTTGGTGGCGCACTCGGCATCGGCCGGGTTGATGCTGCAACGCACCTTCTTCAGCACTTTCAGGCCGGTCTTGTTGTACAGGCCCTTGTTGGCGATATCGATGCGCGACTCCCGCAGCATCAGGGTGTACTTGTTGCCGTTTTCCGGTGTGAGGTCCATCCACGTGTCTGCGGGAATGCTGGCTTCCGCAAGGTCGACCAGCTTCATGGCGCGGTCGAACTGACTGGCCCAGTATTCACGTGACTTCTGGCCAAAGCCCTCGGGGAATTTGGCCTTGTTGATCACCATCTGGTACGACAGGATCAGGATCGGGAAGCGCCCGACAGCGCCCTTCTTGCCGATGCCCTTGTAAAGTTCCAGCGGCTTGTAGGCCAGCGCTGGCGCGGCAACGAAATCCACCGAACCATTGTTGAACTTGGTGGAGAAGTTGCTCACATCCGCCGACACCGGCTGGGCGCCGATGCGCTGGATCATCACGGCCTGCGCCTTGTCATAATCAAACGCGGCCATCTTGATGCCGGCGCAGGCTTCCACCGTGTTGATGCGACGGTCATTGACGAAAGGATAGGCTGCGCCCATTGGCAGTATGCCCGCCACTTCGTAGTTACCTTCGACCATCAGCTTGGCTGCTTCCGGACGCGCAAAAGTCTGGATGGTCTTGTGCACCACCTCGTAGCTCGACTTCAGGTCGATCTTGCCATTGCGCAGGATGGTGCTTGCGCCCAGGGAGTCGATCGAGGCCGATACCTGGTTGAACTGGCGGGTACGGAAACCCATGGCCATCACGCCATCGCACTGGCCGGTGCGAAAATCTTCGGTGGCCACGCGCTCGTCGGTATAGCCCTTCAACTCGATCTGCACGCCATTCTTCTGCATGTCCAGCGCGTAATCCTTGGCCAAATTATAGATGTCGCCGCCGGTCCCCAGCATGTCGTACACGCAGATCTTTTCGGCGGCCTGGGCTTGACCGCCCAGCAGCAGGCCGGCGCCGAGCAGTGCTGCCGTGTGCAGCCTGGTTTTGGTGTTCATGTGTTTCCCCTCTTTGTTATCAATCACGATCAGTTCAGGAATTGATTGGCGTCCACATCGTTTCTGGCCTTCTCATCCCAGAACGTGCCAAAACTGCCCACTGGCGTGCGGGAACCTGTGCCGATGGTCCAGTCGCGGTCGGACATTTCCTGCAGCAGGGCCAGGCCAATCTCATCGATGTAGCGGTAGTTCTCGCTTTGCTGCGGAATCGGCATGGTGGCGGCACGGCGGATGACCGCCCGCACCGTGGCGCGGTCATCCAAAGAGGCCGCTGCAATTCCGGCCAGCACATGAGACACGCGCATGCCTTCGCGCTCACCCTGCGCCATGGCCAGGTCGAACGTGCCGGCAACATCATGGCCCACGGCACCGCCGGGCGTGACCGCCCACACCGTGGCACGGATTGCCTGCGGCACGCCCCACCACTTGGCGCTGTTCAGGCACGCCATGGCGGCTTCGGCGCGCGGCGGGATGTCACTCGATACATTGATCGGATGCTGGGCAGCAATGTCATTCACGAAGGCCTGCAGGCCACCGAGCGAGCCGAGCAAGTAGATCAGTTCGTCAAAGTCATTCCTGAAACGCGGACACCCGTGACCATATTCGAATTTGTACTTGGACTCGAGTTTGGCGCGCATCAGGTCGAATGACGCCAGTTGACGGCGCGCAGTCCGTTCCAGCAGGCGCTTTTGCGCGATGCGGGCATCGAGCGCTTCGTCGGTGCGCTTGTCGCGCTGGGCACGCAGGTAGCGCAATTCCTCGGCACCCGCATCAAGGTCGGCACACATTTGCGCCGACGACTGGAGCACCGATTCGAGGCCACTCGGATCGCCATAAAAGGATCGGAACGAGGCGATCAGAGGCACATTGGCCACAGCATAGGTACACCCCATATTCAGATCGGATGTCTTCAGCACGGGGGGCACTATTTTGGATTCAACCCCGCCCAGCAGCAGGTTGGTGCCACCGCCGACCACCGACTGACAGCCGTTGAGGACAAGCAGGGAACACAGGGCCAGAAGCGTGCTGCCGGCGCGAATCAGGGACACAGTTTTCATGATGGGCCAAACTCGAGTGGAGGGCGCGGACCAGCCTGACAAGGCCGGCACCTGGCACGGTTCAGGGAATCAGCGGCGTGATCTGGGTGACACGGTCTCGCTGGAATGTCAGGTCATAGCTCGCAAAGCGCGCCTGCGCGGCGGTGCCATCGTCCATACGCACCACATAACCGTAATGATCAGACTGCGCCGGATTGGCCAGCAGGGGCTCGCCGAGCAGACTGCGCACGCGCAGGCGCGTCATGCCCGGTTGCACCTTGGCGAGCTGTGCCATGGTCACATAGTCCGGAGCGGGCTTGCTGCGGCTGAACAGGTTGATGGCGGCCAGCGGGACGTCTCCCGGCGCGTGAACGCCGGCGCAGGCGCCGAGCATCAATGCTGCGCTGATCACCAACCACGGACTGACATTGCGCCAGGACGCCTTAAACGCTTCCATCCCGAACCCCCCCTCTGTTTTGTCTTGGGCCCCCGCGATGCGACGGGTTTTCGCCCCTTGTCTTCCGGCATGCCTGCCTTATTGTTAGCAGACTCTGCCGGAAAAGCGCCAACGCCCCCCGGGATAACAAAGAATGTGTATCCTTCGGGACCCTAGCCCATGAATTCTAACGAACGTTTGAAACGTTTGTCCAGCGCGACTCAAACGACCGTTTGACCCGCGCGGACGACCCGCTGGCAGGCAATCGCGCAGCACCTCGTTGCAAAATTCATCGCGGTGCCAGTCCATGGCTCGGATATAGTAGCGGCACTATACAAAAAGTTACTCAAGGCTTGATAAGGATGGATCCGCTCCCGCGCTTCGCGCACGATGCCTGGTTGGCCGCCATCATCGACTCGTCGGAGGACGCCATCATCAGCAAGACCACCACTGGCATCATCACCAGCTGGAACGGGTCTGCGCGACGGCTGTTCGGTTACGAGGCCGAAGAAGCGATCGGCCAGCCAGTGCTGATGTTGTTCCCGCCTGACCGTCTGAATGAGGAGGACCGGATTCTGGCGCGGATCAATGCCGGCGAGCGGGTGGCGCATTTCGAGACCGAACGCTTGCGCAAGGACGGTCGCCGCATTCCGATCTCAGTCACCATTTCGCCAATCCGCAGCAAGACCGGCGACATTGTCGGCGCTTCCAAGATTGCGCGCGACATCAGCAAGACCCGCGAGCTGCAGCAACGTCTGGAGCAGCTCAACCTGGACCTGGAAAGCCGTGTTAGCGAGCGCACCCTGGCGCTCGAACTGGCCAACCGCGAACTCGATGCGTTCACCTCGGCGGTGTCGCATGACCTTCGCGCGCCCCTGCGTGCGGTGCTCGGTTTCACCCAGGCCCTGCACGAAGATTTTGGTCCCCGCTTGCCGGGCGAGGCGCTGGCGTTCCTGCAACAGATCGACGCGGCCACCCACCGCATGGAAGCGTTGGTCAACGGTCTTCTGGACCTGTCGCGCCAGACCCGGGGGGTACTCCAGCGCAGCGAACTCCATATCGATGACCTGGCGCGTGTCAGCTGGCGCACGCTCGAACGGGCGTTGGGCCGCCAACTGCCCGACCTGAATGTGGATTGTCCGCATGTGATGTATGGCGACGACCGCATGTTGCAGGCGCTGCTCGACAACCTGCTCGGCAACGCCGTGAAGTATGCAGGCCAAAACCGTCAGCCCAAGGTCCACATCTGGCAGGAACAGGATGACCGCGGCCAATGCTGGGTGGTGGTACAGGACCACGGCGTCGGCTTCGATCCTGCCGCCGCCAGCCGGATTTTTGAACCATTCACGCGCCTGCATCCTGCATCCGACTATCCGGGTCTGGGTCTGGGTCTTGCCACAGTACAGAGGATCGTAGCCAGGCATGGCGGCGAAATCGTGGCCAGCGGCAAGGTGGGGGGCGGAGCCGAATTCCGCTTTCATCTGGGTGGCACCCTCCGATGATTCACCAACAGCACCCGGACGCGTGCCAGCAGCGTTCGACAATGGGTCGAGCGCGATGAGCCAGCCATCCCTCCTTAGCTTCCTTCTGGTTGAAGACAGCTACGCCGATGTGCTGCTGCTTGAGCGGGAGCTCAAACGCCAGGGTGTGCGCGCTACCCTGCATTGCCTGGACAGCCTGAGCGCCCTGCAGGAAGCACTGACCACCCAGACCTGGGACATGGTGCTCGCCGACTATCACGTGCCCGGCCTGCCCTTTGCCCTGACCCTGCAGGAAGTGCTGCGCCTGCAACCGGCCTGCCCTGTGGTGATCGTGTCGGGGGAAGTGGGCGAGGAAGTCGCCGTGGAGCAAGTCAAGCTGGGGGCCGCCGACTTCGTGCTCAAGGATCGTCCAGCGCGGCTGGGCCAGGTGATCCAGCGCGCGCTGAGTGATGCCCGCGCACGCCGGTTGCAGGCCGAGTCCGCCACACTGCTGCGTCGTAACGCCGAGGAACTGCATCTGTCCGCAATGGTGTTCGCAACCATGCGCGAGGGGGTGCTAGTGTGCGATGGCGCCCGCATCGTGCGTGCCGTCAATCCGGCCTTTCTCGCCATGGTGGGCAAGAACGAAGACGAGTTGCTCGGCAAGCCCATCCAGGCGCTGGGGCCCGCCAGCGCCGGGGACGAGTTTTATCGGGCCGTCTGGGCCAGCCTGGCAAGGGACGACCACTGGCAGGGCGAACTGCCGCAACGTCCACTACGCACCACCAAACCCCTGATGCTCAATGTGAGCACGCACCGGGCTGCCGGGGGTAACGTGCGTCACCACATCGCGTTGCTCACGGACATCAGTGACCTGCGCGCGCTCAAGCAGCAACTCGATCACGAAGCCGACTACGACCCGCTGACCAATCTGCCCAACCGAAAACTGCTGGCTTCGCGACTGCGTCATGCATTCAATCGGGCGCGCCGCTACCGGACCCAGGGGGCACTGCTGTTCATCGACCTCGACGAATTCAAGCGGGTGAACGACAGCAAGGGACACCCGGTAGGCGACAAGGTATTGCAACAGGTCGCCGTGCGTCTGAGCCACTGCCTGCGCGACAGCGATACGCTGGCCCGCTACGGCGGTGACGAATTCGTGGTGGTGCTCGAGGAATTGCAGGAAGTCCAGCAGGCCGCCGTGGTGGCGCAAAACCTGATCAACGAAATGCACCGCCCCTTCCATGTCGACATGCATGAATTTGCGATTGGCGCGAGCGTCGGCATCAGCGTGTTTCCCGCCGAAAGCAAGGACCCCGACGAGGTGATCCAGCATGCCGATACGGCGCTTTACCAGTCAAAGGCCAACGGCCGCGGCAGGTACTGTTTTTACACCCGCGAACTGACCGAAGCCGTCAACCGACGGCAGTTGCTCGACAGCGCCTTGCGCAATGCCCTCAAGCTGGGCGAGTTCGAATTGCATTACCAGCCGATTGTCAACGTCCAGGCAGGTCGTGCGACGCATGCTGAGGCATTGGTACGCTGGCGCGACCCGGGACGAGGACTGATCCCGCCCGATGAGTTCATCCCCTATGCGGAGCAGAGCGGCCTGATCGTGCCGCTTGGAGCGCTGATCATTCGCCGCGCATGCGAGCAGTTCGCCACCTGGCTTGGGCAAGGCGTGCCGCTGGAGGGCCTGTCGATCAACCTGTCGCGCCGTGAATTTGATCGGGACGACATGGCGGGCCAGATCCTGCAGGTGATTGCCGAGACCGGCGTGCCACCCGAACGCCTCACGCTGGAAATCACCGAAACGGCACTGCTCAACCCGAACCATCGCGACGCGGCCATCCAGAAGTTGCAGAAGCTGCGCGATGCGGGAATTCGCGTGGCACTGGATGACTTTGGCATGGAATACAGCAGCTTTAGCTCCTTGCGACAGATGCAGATCACCAACCTGAAGATCGATCGGGAATTCGTGAGCGAGGCCGCCCATGACCGCATGGCGGGCGCCATTGTGTCGGCCATGATTGACCTGGGCCGCAACATGGACCTGAAGGTGGTGGCCGAGGGAGTGGAGACACCGGAGCAACTGGCCTTCCTGCGCAGCAAGGGCTGTCACCAAATACAGGGCTACCTGCTGTCCCGGCCGGTTTCTGCGCATGACTTGCCGGGCGCGCTGCAACAGGCCGAGCAGCGGCTGTGCGGTCTGGACGGACTCGCCTGGGTCGGTGTCCGCTGAGGCGGCACGGTATACTCGGGCGCCACGCCTAAACCAGGTCAGAGTCATGTCCGAATCCGATTACTCCCCAGAATTTGTCGAAGCCCTGAACGCCTGGGAGCAAGGCCCGCCGTTGGGCGCCGAATTCGTCTTCGATCTGCCGCCGACCGACAAGCGCAAGAGCGACAAGGTGGGTGTGCTGATGTATCAGGCCGTGCTGATGAAGCAAGAGCATGGTGATCTGGATTTCAGCCGGATCCGGGCGGTGACGTTCACCATGGATGTGCACCGCACTGGCGAGGAACTCGAAAACATCGCTGGTCATGACCTGCCGCAATACCGCAACGCGGCCGCCCGGCTGGACGTGTTCCACATCAATCTCGGCCCCGGCCAGATCCTGATCATCACCGATGAACTGGCCGTGCACAGCCTGTCGCCCCAACTGGCGACCCGATTGGCTGCCTGGGAATTGCTGCGTACCGAACTGGCGCGCAGCGTGGCGGTGGCGCGACTGGCGGACCTGCCTGACCCCGTGCGCCCCCCGGACAGCGCGCGCTGGCACAGCTTTGCCCGTTATGTGTGGACCGAATATTTCTGCGGCCTGCATGCCGCCGTGCAGGCCATGAGCACACCAATGGCGCGCAACCGCCTGCGCGAAGCGCTTGAGCAGGATCCGGTGGCGTTGGCCGAAGCCGGCCGGCAATTTGGCCGCGATGGCGATCTGGCCGAGTACGCCACGCGCGCGGAGGGCTGCGCCAAGGGTCTTTGTGAAGCCATGGCAGAAGTGATCGGCCAGTTGCAGGGCAACCAGAGTACCCTCGACGACACCGACCCCCATCTTGGAACGCTGATCCAGAGCCATGGCCTACAGCCACTATGGGAAGCCTTGCGCACCAGCCTGGTCGGGCTCGGCGTTCGTCCGGACGCCTGGACTGATACCGACAGCCTTGCCCTGCTGGCCGCCGATGCCCGGAATTACCTGAGCCAACAAGGCTTGCATTATGTGGACGGCGCAGTCACCCATGCCATCCTGCCCGGGCCAACGCACTGAGTCCGCCGGGCCCAGACTGTCATGCCAACCGGCTGACCGTGCTGCATTGCTGCCGATAAACCCCTTAATCACACGTCATACCCGACGTATGATGTGGATGTCTGTTAACGGAACCCTCTGATGCTGCTGGTCCAGTTGAGCGACCTTCACGTGATTGCGCCTGGCCGGCAACTGTCCGGCTTTGTCGATACGGGTCGCCTGTTTGCCAATGCCGTAAGCGCCATTCTGGGGCTGCAGCCCCGGCCGGATGCCGTGCTGATCACCGGAGATCTGGTGGATGCCGGTGGTGCGGATGAGTATGCTCACCTGCGCACCCTGCTCGCGCCGTTGCCCATGCCGGTCTACGTGCTACCCGGCAACCATGACGAGGTGGGCGCATTCCGTGACGCCTTTGCGGACCACGGCTACCTGCCGGCCAGTGGCCCGCTGCATTGGGTGGTCGACACGCATCCGGTGCGCCTGATCGGGCTCGATTCCACCATCGCGGGTGAAGGCGGGGGCTGCCTCGATGAGCACTGCCTGGCGTGGCTGGACCAAACGCTGGGCACCGAACCGAAACGCTGCACCATCGTCGCACTGCACCATCCGCCTTTTGCCTCGGGCATCGTGCACATGGACCGCATCGGTCTGTCCAACAGTGTGGCATTCGAGGCCGTGATCCGTCGTCACCCGCAGGTAGAGCGGGTGCTGAGCGGACACGTGCACCGCAGCATCCAGCGCCGCTTCGGTGGAACCATCGCGCTCAGCTGCCCCAGCACCGCGCATCAGATCGAGTTCAACCTGCACGACACACATCGTGGCGGCTTCATCATGGAAACCCCCGGCTTTCAGGCACATACGCTGACTGCCGACGGCAGCCTGGCTTCCCACGTGATCCCGGTCGGCACATTTTCGGGGCCGCACCGCTTTCACAGCAACTGAGGCGCGCCAGCTGACCGGTCAGTCGAATTGCTGGCGGAACGCGACCAGCTCTGCCCGCAGCGCAGCCACTTCCTCTTCCAGCTTTTGCAGCCGCTCTGCCGTAGAACGCGCCGCCGGCGCATTGGACAGCGCAGCCGACTCACCACACAGGGTATGCGCAAATCGCGCTTCCTTCATGCCTGCCAGACGCTCCAGCTTTTGCACCCTGGGCGGATAGCGTACTTCTGCCAGGCGCTCAAGCACCGCATCGACTTCGGCCAGATCGGCAAAATCGTGCAGACGACCGGACCGAGCCTTCAGCTCGCCTGGCGTCTGCGGGCCGCGCAACAGCAGCAGGCACAACACGGCCCCCTCGGCTGAAGTGAGTGACCAGTTGGTGGTAAGCAACTGGCGGAATTTATTGACCCGGTTACCAGAAGTGATCACCGTCTGCGCCCAGCGGCGGCTGGTCAGACCATCCAGGGCACGGGTGACGATGGCCTCATCGTAATCCACCACCGGATCGCGGCTGGTGCTCTGGTTGCAGGCGGTCACCAGGCTGTTCAGGCTGAGCGGATACACGTCCGGTGTGAGTTGCTCCTTCTCCAGCAACGCACCCAGCACCCGTGCCTCCTCAGGCGTGAGCGGAGGCGGGCCATCCGCAGCAACGGGAGCAGCGGCGCTGACTGCCGCCGCTGCAGCGGCCTGCTCGCCCGGTATGGCGTCGTTCATCAGGCGCCCGGCGTGAACATGTCGTGAACGATCTTGTGGCGGTTGGCGATCAACTCGTCGATCGACGGCTCATTGTTCATGGCACGCTTGATCGCCAGCTTGGTGGCTTCGTAATTGGTGCGATACATGTCCTGCAAGTCGAGGTTGCCGTCCTTGGCACAGCGCGGGTCAATCCAGACCAGCGCGATGATGCACAGGTCGTTGGCGAGTTCACGCGGAATCACGCCCTCGATCACCGAGTCGAGCACCCCGTCTGCGGTGCCGGACTGCACCACACCACCGAACAGGTCCACGTTCTTGGTGTCCTTCAGCGTGACCTTTGGCACCATCAAGGTGGCGGGCTTGACCATCTGATTGCAGGCGCGAATCGCCAGCATGCGGGTGTGCCCGGCCGTCTGCCCCATCAGGTTGGCAAACGCGTTGCCAACCGGCCCGTCAACCATGCCCAACACGATTTCCGGCATGGCATCAGTGAACTGCCCCTCGGCAGCAAAAACGGTGGCTTCGGCGGTGCGGAATACGATGCGCTGTGTCATGCGGGCTCTCCAGTCAAAGGTTGGCGCGATGGTGCAGGAGCGCCGCGACTTGTGTCAAACCCGGCAAGCAGCGCGTCGGTCCGTCATGAAGCCCGCTTCAAGCCGTTGTCCACCACGACAGTGGGTACCCGGGCGCTGGCGCGCCGGCGCATCGGCTTCAACACGAAGAGAGCCATCAGCGAAGCGGTCAGGTTGAGTGCGGCCGACACAAGAAACACCGTATGCCACCCGCCCGAGCTTTGCTGCAGCACGCTGGAGAGCGGTACCAGCAAGGCCGCGGTGCCTTTGGCCGTGTAGAGCATGCCGGCGTTGGTGGATGCATAACGCGGTCCGAACGTATCGCCGCAAGTGGCCGGGAACAGGCTGTAGATCTCACCCCAGGCAAAAAACACCATGCCGGACAGCACCACGAACATGACCGGATCATGCCCGAACAGACTGAGGGCATAGATACCGACCGCCTCGATACCGAAAGCCACGAACATGGTGTTCTCGCGTCCCACCCGATCGGATACCCAGCCGAAGAACGGGCGCGTCAGACCATTCAGCACACGATCGATCGACAGCGCAAACGCCAGCGCCGGCAGGGTCAGACCGAGCAGGCTGACCGGCACGTCGGCAATCTTGAAATCCTTGGCAATTGGTCCGAGCTGGGCGGTGGCCATCAGGCCACCGGCAGCCATCATCACGAACATGGCATACATCACCCAGAAGATCGGCGAGCGCAGGGTCTCGCGCGGCGTGAAATTGCGTTTCTCATCCAGGCTGGCGTCGTGCAGGGTCTTGGCGACCTCGTGCACCCTTGGTGCTGCCAGCAGCAGCGACAGCACCACCACCGTGATGCCCTGCCCCACACCGAAATACAGGAATGCGGACTGATAGCCGTCTTCCTTGATGATCGCTGAAATCGGCAGGATCGTCAGCGCCGACCCCATACCGAAACCGGCGGCAGTCAGGCCGGCAGCCAGGCCGCGGTGATCAGGAAACCACTTCAAGGCGTTGCCCACGCAGGTACCATAGACCGCACCGGCACCGATGCCGCCAATCGCTTGCGCCAGGTACAGCATTGGCAGGGTGCTGACCTGCGAGTTCATGATCCACGACAGCCCCACCAGCAGACCGCCAACAAACACCACGGGCTTTGGTCCCAACCGGTCGACCAGATACCCCTCGACCGGCACCAGCCAGGTTTCGGTCACTACAAAAATCGTGAATGCCACCTGGATCGCCGCCTTGCCCCAATGGTGCTGGGTATCCATTGGCGTGACGAACAGCGTCCAGCCGTATTGCAGGTTGGCCACCATCGCCATGCAGATGATGCCAAGCGCCAGCTGCATCCACCGGTAAGGTGCGCGCTCGGTGGGTGAAAGCAGTAATTCGAACTCTGAAGTGCTGGACATGCGAAAGAACCCCCCAATATTTTTTTTGACGAAACCGACATGGAACACCGCGCGGGACGGCATGGCACGACCTTCGGGATCGGATTGGAACGCTGCGGTGGCAGCGCGGGCGGGACCGACATATCGATGCTGCGCCCGTGGCACGCAGAACGATGACATTCACCACATCGGGGTGACCGGCGGCAAACGTTGCTCAGTAGAGCACGCCCATTTTGCTGGGAAAAAAATCCGGACTGCAAGTGCGGACGCAACATTTTCGATGTGCACTTGCAGCATGCGAGTCCCTGATTTTTATGTGCATTTGCAGCATGCTTGAGGATCGCAAGCATGTGCAGATGCAGCTTGAGTGCCCGGGTGCTTTGTGCCACGCTGCGCCGTTTTGCAGCCAGCCAATACGGGAGTGCAGGGCATGATCAAATGGGTACGCTTTCAGGATGCCAACGGTCACATCGGGTTTGGTCGCCTGCTGGCCGCCGACACCGACACCGCCAATACCAACGCCGAAAGCACGGACGATCTGCTGCAAGCCATGCGGCCAGACCGCGCTTGTGAACTGCCAGGCGCGCTGGTGGAGGTGTACGAGGGTGACCTGTTCGGTGCCGCGCTGGCCACCGGCGAGCGCCTGCCGCTGCAGACACTGAAGCTGTTGCAACCTACCCGGCCGGGCAAGATGATCGGACTCTGGAACAATTTCCACGCCCTTGCCTCAAAAAACGGAGGCAGCATTCCGGCCACCCCGCTGTATTTCCTGAAGGCGCCGAATGCGTGGCTGGCCCATGGTGAGCGTATCGAAGTCCCTGCGCAGTACGATGGTCGCGTGGTGTACGAAGGCGAACTGGGCATCGTGATCGGACAAACCTGCCGCAACGTGGATGAAACCGGCGCCACGCAGGCCATCTTCGGTTATACCTGCGTGAACGACATGACGGCGCTGGGACTGATCGACCAGGACCCAAGCTTTGCCCAGTGGACACGCGCAAAGAGCTTCGATACCTTTGGACCCTTCGGCCCTTGTATCGCCACAAACGTGGACTGGGCCGACCTGGTGGTGAGCACGCGACTGAACGGTCGCGAGCGGCAAAACTATCCGGCAAGCGACATGATTTTCTCTCCGGCGCAGATCGTCAGCCTGATCTCGCGCGACCTGACGCTGGAAGCGGGCGACATCATCGCCTGTGGAACGTCGGTGGGTGTGCTGCCGGTCAAGGCCGGCATGCGGATCGATGTGGCTATCGCCGGCATCGGCACACTCAGCAATCTCTACAGCTGAATTCCTGAACGGAGTACGAATCACATGCGGATTTGCATTGTAGGCGCAGGATCGATCGGTGGCCTGCTGGGGGTGCGACTGGCCCAGTCTGGCAACGACGTCACCCTGATTGCGCGCGGCCCAAACCTTGCAGCGGTGCAAAAAGACGGCATGCGTCTGGTCGAGGAAGACGGCACCGAGATCGTCGCCCGACTGAAAGCCACCCACCGGATCCAGGAAGCGGGGCCGCAGGATCTGGTGATCCTGGGCATGAAGGCGCATCAGGTGGCTGCGGTGGTAGAAGAACTGCCTGCCATGTACACCGATGACACGATGGTGATGACCGCCCAGAATGGCATCCCATGGTGGTATTTCTGCAAGACTGGCGGCGACTACGAGGGACAGCGTCTGGAGAGCGTGGATCCGGGCGGACGCGTGGCTGACCACCTGCCTGTGGACCGGGTGATTGGCACCGTGGTCTATCCGGCGGCCGAAATCACCTCGCCGGGGGTCATCCGCCACATTGAAGGCAATCGCTTTTCCGTGGGCGAGGTCGACAATGCCGATACGCCACGCATCCAGCAGGTGTCGCAAACCCTGCGCGAGGCGGGCTTCAAGGCTCCAGTGCTGTCAGATATCCGCGCCGAAATCTGGCTCAAACTGTGGGGCAACCTGAGTTTCAACCCGATCAGCGCGCTCACCCATGCCACGCTGGAAGATCTGTGCCGCTTTCCACTGACGCGCACCCTGGTGGCCAACATGATGACCGAGGCCCAGACCATCGCCGAACATCTGGGCATCCGGTTCCGCGTGTCGCTGGAAAAGCGCATTGCCGGTGGTGAGGCGGTCGGCGCACACAAAACCTCGATGCTGCAGGACATCGAAGCCGGAAGGCCGCTCGAAATCGAAGCACTGGTCGGCTCGGTAGTAGAACTCGGTCGCATCACCGGCATCCCCACACCTTCGATCGATGCCATCTACGCGGTCACCAAACTGCTTGCACACACTCTCGACACCCAGCAGGGACAGTTGCGCGTGGCGCCACGCTGACCCGCTGATCCGCTGATCCCCGTTTCAACCTTTCAGGACCCACCCTCATGAACACCCGTTGCTCCACCTTGCAGGAACTGATGTCAGCAGGCGCCGATGACGCGCCGGCGCTGGGCGCCCCCGCCACCCCCGACCTGAACTTTGCCGGATTGCGCGCCTTGATGACCCGCACGGTGGCCAGCCTGAATGCTGCCGGCATCGGCCGTAACGATCGCGTGGCGATTGTGTTGCCGAATGGCGCCGAAATGGCCAGCGCCTTCATCAGCATCGCGGCAGGGACGACGTCGGCTCCGCTTAATCCGGCCTACCGTGGCGACGAGTTCGAGTTCTACATGGATGACCTGAAAGCCAAGGCGCTGGTGGTGGAAGTGGGTAGCACCTCCCCCGCCGTGGCCGCGGCCGAGAAAATGGGCGTGCGGATCATCGAATTGCAGCCCACCCCTGACCGCGGCGCCGGGTCCTTCACGCTGCAGGCACGCGACGGCGCCACGAGCACCCCGGCGCTGGGCGGCTTTGCCCTTGCCGATGAGGTCGCACTGATCTTGCACACGTCGGGCACCACTTCGCGTCCCAAGATCGTGCCGCTTACCCAGCGCAATGTGAGCGTATCCGCTGGCAACATCGCCGCCACCCTGGCGTTCACACCCATGGACCGCGGCCTGAACATCATGCCGCTGTTCCACATTCACGGCCTCATTGCAGGCATCCTGGCCCCCTTGTCGCGCGGTGCAAGCGTGTTTTGCACACCAGGCTTCAACGCGCTCAAGTTCTTCGGCCAGATGGACGAAGCGCATCCAAGCTTCTATACCGCCGTGCCTACCATGCACCAGGCCATCCTCACCCGCGCCGAGAAGAATGCCGACATCATTGCGCGCCACCCTCTGCGCTTCATGCGCTCTTCCTCGTCGTCGATGCCGACCCAGGTGATCCGCGAACTCGAGGCCGTGTTCAAGGCCCCGCTGATCGAGGCTTATGGAATGACCGAAGCCTCGCACCAGATGGCCAGCAACCAGTTGCCACCAGGCAAACGCAAGCCGGGCGCGGTCGGCAAGGCCTCCGGTCCGGACATGGGCATCATGGATGACGATGGCGTGCTGCTGGGTCAGGGTGAAATTGGCGAAATCGTGATCCGCGGCGACAACGTCACGCCAGGCTACGAAAACAATGCCAAAGCCAATGGCGAAGCGTTCACCCATGGCTGGTTTCGCACCGGCGACCAAGGGTCGATGGACGAGGATGGCTACATCACGCTGACCGGCCGACTGAAGGAAATCATCAACCGCGGCGGGGAAAAGATTTCGCCGCGCGAGGTGGATGAGGTGCTGATGGACCACCCGGCCGTGCTACAGGTGGTGACCTTTGGCGTACCGCACCCCAAGCTGGGCGAAGATGTGGCGGCTTGCGTGGTGCTGCGCGAAGGCATGACGCTGGAAGAACGCGAGCTGCGCGATTTCACCGCCCAGCGCCTGGCCGACTTCAAGGTCCCCAAGAAGATCCTGTTCATGGACGAGATCCCCAAAGGCGCCACCGGCAAGCTGCAACGCATCGGCCTCGCCGCCAAACTCGGCCTGACATTCTGACGCTGCCATGCGCCCGCTTCGTTGCGGGCGCAAGGCAGCACTTATCGTTGCATAAGCGGAATCGTGGCCAGTCAAGCTTTTCCCTCGCTAAACTGAAGTTGGTACAGCCTTGATGCTGGCCTCAGCCGAAGCCAAGACGCCGCGGCGATGAAACCAACGATGTTCGAGGAGAGTTCAACCATGTCCGTCCAGCGATCGCGCCCATGGCGCCTTCTACCCTCGGCACGCCTGCTTGCAGCAGCCGGCCTGCTTCCATTGAGCATCGCCGGCCCGGCGCGTGCAGACGACGTGCAGGACGAAATCACCGCCCTGCGCAGCCAGATGCAGCAGATCATGCAGCGGCTGGACCAACTCACCCAGCAGACCCAGGGCGGCACAGCAGTCAGCGGCGGCAGCACCGCAGCGCCTGCTGCTGTGGGCGCGGGCGGCAACCAGGGTAGCAACGGCAGCAGCAACGTGGCAGGCGCCAGCCAGGTCCGCTCTGCCGAACCGGGCTTTGACGCCTTCATGCAGGGCTTCTACGGCACCCTCGACGTATCGGTGGATGACACCACCAAAGGCATTGCCGGACTGGTGGCCTATCCGTACCAGCTCAACGATCCGGCCAACCCCAATTCCGGGTCTTCGGTGGCCGGCGGCCCGAAGGGCGGTCCGGTCGGACGCGTGGGCTGGATGCCCGCCCTGTCCAGCAACAAATCCGTGGTGGGCTATCGCGGCAGCCACCAGATCGGCACCAGTGCATACGACGTCATCTATCAGGTGGAAGCGGCGCTGGCGCTGACCGCCTCGCCGGGGCTTTCCACCGGCTACACCGCGCAAGGCAATACCGTGAAGGGCGCGTTGGGTTCCGGCGACACCTTCGTCGGTTTTGCCAGCCCGCAATATGGCCGGGTGAAGGTGGGTACCACCTATACGCCGTACAAAAAAACCACCGATCGCCTCAATCCCTTCTCCGGTCAGCTGGGCGACTATGCCGCCATCATGGGCAACAGCGGTGGCGACAATCGGGTGGAATTCGGTACCCGGCAGGATCATTCGATCTGGTATGAGTCACCGCGCCTGCTCGATGGCGGAATGGGTTTCGAATTCCTGTGGTCACCGGGCCAGAACCGCACGTACGACAACGTAGTGCAATCGTCCGGCTCACCGGACTGCAACGGCGGCAATACCCCGGGCAGCGGCAACCTGCCGCTCAACTGCGACGACGGCGGCTATAGCAATGCGCTGAGCGCAGCGCTGCATTATGAAACCGGCGGCTTCTACGGCACGATGGCCTACGAACAGCACCAGAACGTGAACCGCAACAGTGATGGCATCGGTTCCAACCATCCCCTGTATGCCTACTATTCGGGCCAGGGTGTGTCCTGGATCGACAACGCCACCCAGATCCTGCCTGCCGGCACCACCGCCACCATCCCGTTGGGGGCTTACACCACCGACATCGGTACCGAATGGGCCTTCAAGATTGGTGCGCAATACCGGTTTGATTTTGGCCTGACCGTGAGCGGCATCCTGGAACGCCTGCGCCGCAATGTGCCCGCCTACCTGCAATTCCAGAACGAACGCAGCCGGGATGGCAGCTGGCTGGCCCTGACGCAGGAATTCGGCAGTGACGACAGCGTGAGCCTGGGCTGGGGTCATGCCGGAGCCACGCCGGGTGATCCGGGCGGCCAACACAATTACAACCCGAACACGCAGGACAATTCGGCCAATATGTACACAGTGGCTTACAAGCACAAACTGGACAAGCAGCTGACCTGGTACGTGGATGGCGCGCTGACGCTGAACGGTACGAACGCCCACTACGATATTGGCGCCGGCGGCCGGGGCCTGACCACCGATTGCCACGATGGCACCAACACCGTGTTCACCGACTACTCCGGTGCCGGCCCAACCACCTGGGGCGGCTGCCGCGTCATGGGCATTTCCACCGGTTTCAATTACCGCTTCTGATCGGCGCCAGCACCTGCAGGACGGTGCCCATAAAGGGCACACACAAAAAGACGGCCCCTGACGGGGCCGTTCAAGTTCCAGCAGGGAGAAAGCTTGCACCCTGCCCGGTCAGCGCCGGGCGTCAGGGGCGGGGTACCCCCGGTCAGCGCGTCGCGCGCAACATCCAGGCCGTTTTTTCGTGACCTTCAAGCAAGGCCGTCAGGAAGTCGGCGGTGCCATGATCGTTGGCATCTTCCGCCACCACGATGTCGCCACGCAGGCTGCTTGCCAAGGCCTCATGATCGGCCTGCAGTGCCGCAATCATGGCGCCCGCCGACAAGCCGCCCGCCGGCGCTTCGCTCAACCGTGCCGACTTCAGATACTCACCCAGTGCACCCGGCGAAAAGTGGTCCAGGCTGCGAATGCGCTCGGCCACTTCGTCCACCGTGTCGTCCAGTGCCTCGTATTGGCCTTCGAAGAACTTGTGCAGATCATGAAAGTTGGGCGCCACCACATTCCAGTGGAAGTTGCGCGTCTTGACATACAGCACGAACTCATCGGCCAGCAATGTCTTCAAGATTTCGACCACGGTAGCGCGTTGCGGGCCACCAATACCAATTTCGATACTCATTGATTCACTCCTGTTGCTCGGGCTTCGGGATGATCCCTGGCGTGGCCAAGCCTGGGACCACGCCTGGAAACGATGCAGCTTGAACGGCGCTCAGGCCGCCACCTGCCGGGGATCGGATTGGGGTTGCAACCGGACAGCCACGTCACGCAGTGCGGTGCGCAGACCTTCCTCGACCACCGGGTGATAAAACGGCATGTCGAGCATGGTTGCCACCGTCATGCCAGCCTGATGCGCCCACGCCAGCAGGTGCGCCAGATGCTCGACATCGGGGCCAATCATTTCAGCGCCGAGGAATCGGCCAGTCCGGACGTCGGCGTACACATGCAGCAGCCCACGGTTGCGCAACATCACGCGACTGCGGCCCTGATCTTCAAAGCACACTTCGCCGATGGCGCGTACGGTCGGATCAATCTCGGCAAAGCGCTGCCCGACCGTGGCGATCTGCGGATCGCTGAATACGACCGAAAGACCGGACCGGCGCAGGCCCGGACGCACCAGAGGAAAGCTGGCGGCGTTGCTGCCGGCGATGCGGCCCTCGTCAGCAGCCTCGTGCAACAGCGGCACGTCGGCATTCACATCGCCGGCAATGAAAAACGGTGAATCGCCACACTGCAGGGTGTTGCGGTCAAACAGCGGTATTCCGCGACCATCGAGCGCAATGCCGGTAGTTTCGAGGCCCAGCTTGCTCACGTTCGGCGTACGGCCTGTGGCGGCAATCACATATTCGAACTCTTCCACCAGATCACGACCGTCGTGCGCGGACGTCCAGTCAACCAGCACGCCATTGCTGGTCGGGCTCAGCGCGTGCACCTTGGCATCGCAATCCAGGTCGAATTCCTTGCTGAAACTGCGCTCGGCATAGCTGCGGATGGCCGGGTCGGTAAGGCCACCCCCGATGCCGCCGCGACCAAACACCCGCACCCGGACCCCGAGGCGGCTGAGTGCCTGGCCAAGTTCCAGGCCAATCACGCCCGGGCCGAACACAGCCACCGAACGCGGCAGGGTATCCCATCCGAACACATCATCATTGACCAGCAGGCGTGCCCCGGCCGGGCGCAAGACTGCGGGAATCTGCGGCGACGAGCCGGTGGCGATCACCGCAGTGCGAAACCCGACCACCTGTCCACCATCCACCACCAGCTGGTGCGGACCAATGAATCGGGCATAGCCGCTCAACTTGTCCTGTGCCGGAATCTTGTCGACCCCGTCGATCACGAAGCCCACAAAGCGGTCGCGTTCGCTGCGAACCCGTCCCATCACGGCCTTGCCGTCTACCGTCAGGTCACCGGACAGTCGCAGACCGAAGGTGTCAAATTTTTCCAGCGAATGCGCAGCTTCCGCGGCAGCTATCAGCAGCTTGCTCGGCATGCAGCCTACACGGGCGCAGGTAGTGCCATGCGGCCCCCCTTCGATGATCACTGCGGTCTGGCCAGCCGCCTTGGCCGCACGGTAGGCAGCCAGGCCGGCGGTGCCAGCACCCAGGATGGCGGTATCAAACTTCAAAATGGTCACGATGGTCTCCCTGAAACGATCAATGCGAGGGGGGCAAGACAACAGTCCGGTGCGAATGGTCGGCCCAGATCCGGCCGGCCAGTCCGGTGCCGGATACCCCGGATCAGGCTGCCTGCAGCTTGCCTTTGGCCACCCAGGCTTCGAGCGCTTCGGCACCACCAATCAACACACCATTGATGAACACTTGCGGAACCGTGCCCGCTCGAGTGATGGCCCCAACCGCACGGCTGCGCGTGGAGACCGGAAGGGGGATGTCGGCATACTGATAACCCTCGGCGGTGAGGATCTGCTTGGCCTTGGCGCAACTCGGGCAGCCCGGACGCGACAGGATCGCGACCTGGTCCGGCTTGCGGGCCTCTGGGGCGATGAAGTCCAGCATGGTGTCGGCGTCGGATACCTTGAACGGATCGCCAGGCTCGTCCGGCTCGATGAACATCTTGGTGACCACGCCGTCATCCACCAGCATGGAATAGCGCCATGAACGCTTGCCGAAGCCGATGTCCGTCTTGTCGACCAGCATGCCCATGCCTTCGCTGAATGTGCCGTTGCCGTCCGGCACCATGATGATATGTTCGGCTTCCTGATCCTTCAGCCATTCGTTCATCACGAAGGTGTCGTTGACCGAAATGCACAGGATGGCGTCGACCCCCTGGGCAAAAAAGGTGGCGGCCAGTTCGTTGTAACGCGGCAGGTGGGACGAAGAGCAGGTGGGGGTAAAGGCCCCCGGCAGCGAAAACACGACCACTTTCTTGCCATCAAACAGCTCGGCTGTGCTCACGTGCTTCCACGCATTGCCGGCACGGACGGGAAAAGTGACCTCGGGAACGCGCTGGCCTTCACGGGATTGCAGCATGGGAATGACTCCTGTCGGATGGCCTTGCGGTGCGGAGGCCGGGTTTCGTGATGCGATGATTTCATTTTGCGAGCGCAGCATGAAAGCGTCCAATCGATTGTTATTGTCCCTGTGATATCTTTTGCCTATCACAAGAGACCGACCCGCTCTCCGGAACCCCTCCGCATGAATCTCAGTGAACTCAGGTACATCGTTGCGGTGGCGCAGGAACGCAATTTCCGTCGTGCCGCCGAGCGTTGCTTTGTCAGCCAGCCGGCCCTGTCCACCGCGGTGCAGAAGCTGGAGGACGAACTCGGCGTGCAGATCTTCGAGCGTACGCGTACCGAGGTCAGCCTGACCAGCATCGGCCGCCGACTCGTGGAGCAGGCGCAACGCACGCTCGAAGAGGTCGAGCGCATGAAAACCATGGCGCGCGAGGGGCGCGATCAGTTGATCGGACCGCTGCGTCTGGGTGTGATCCATACCATTGGCCCCTATGTGCTGCCAGACCTGATCCCGGCGCTAAGCGCGCGGGCGCCCGAAATGCCGTTGGAAGTGGAAGAAAGCACCACCGCCCAACTGGAAATCAACCTGAAGAACGGCCTGGTGGATGTGGTGTTGCTGGCGCTGCCGTTCAATATTCCGGGCATCGACACGCTGCCCCTGTACGACGAAGTATTCGAAGTCGTGGTTTCGTCCAAACATCGTTGGGCACGCAAACGCGCCGTGCAGGCACAGGACCTAGGCGAGGAACGGGTTTTGTTGCTGCACAGCGGCCATTGCTTCAGCAACCAGGTCGCCGAAGCCTGTCCGGAAATGTCGCGTGTCCCCGGGTCGGGCAGTGCCCCGGGCAATTCGCTCGAGACCATCCGCAACATGGTGGCGTCGGGCACCGGCGTGACTGTGTTGCCAGCCTCGGCCAACAGCGAACGCTATCGCAGCGCGCTGCTGACCGTGATTCCCTTCACCGCCCCGGCCCCGAGCCGGCGCATTGCGCTTGCCTGGCGCAAGAGCTTTGGCCGCGAAAAGGCCATCGAAACACTGGCCGGTGCGCTGCGCGCGCTGGATTTGCCGGGCACCACCATGCTGCCGCTGGCGCTACCGGTCGCCAGCTGACGCAGACCTGGCGAGGTCAGTGGGCACCGGGCGGCGGTGCCGCATCGTTGCTTGGCCGCCGCAGCAGGAAGCAGGCCGGAACCAGCAGCAGGAACAACAGGCCCAGCATGCGGAATGCATCGACGAACGCGAGCATGCTGGCCTGTTGCTGCACCATGCCGTACAGGCTACCCAAGGCCAGTTGGCTGGCCTCCACGGCGCTATGTCCGGCGGCAATGAAGGACTGGGTCAATGACTGCAGGTAAGTGGCTCCGGCGCCTTGCTGTACATCCACATGCCCGACCAGATAGGACTGATGACGTTGCTGCTGCTGTGCCAGGTAACTGGCAGCCAGGGCGATGCCAAAACTGCCGCCCAGATTGCGCGACAGGTTGATGATGGCCGAGGCACTGCTGCTCTTGATCATCGGCATGCCATAGAAGGCCGCCGTGTTGATCGGAATAAACAGAAACGCCAGGCCGATCGCCTGAACCACGCGGATCAGCGCCATGGTCCAGTAATCGACCTGCAGGTTGATCATCGAGAACATGAACAGGGCCGCTGCGCCAATCAGCAAACCCACCGCAATCAGCTTGCGCACGTCCACCCGCGACACCAGCGCCCCGACCACCGGCATGAAGAACAGGATCGCAACGCCGCCCGGCGAAATGGCCAGCCCGGCCTGGGTGGCGCTGTAGCCAAGCAGCACCTGCAGGAACAGCGGCAACAGCAACGTGCTACCGAACAGCACAAAGCCCAGGCTGAACATCATCACGTTGGACAGAAAGAAATTGCGGCTGCCCAGCAGCCGTACATCAATCATCGGATCGCGTTGGCGCAGCTCCCAGAATGGCAGGATCAGCAGTGACACGGCAGACAACACGGCACAACGCACGATGAATCCGGACTCGAACCAGTCCTCCTGCTGCCCCTTGTCGAGCACGATCTGCAGGCAGCCGAAGCCGATCGCCAGCAGCGCAAATCCCAGATAGTCGATATGGAAACCGCGCGCACGCATGTCTTTCTGGGCCTGCACCAGATGCGGCGGATCCCAGACCAGCCGGTTCGACAGCCAGAACGCGAACAGCCCCACCGGCACGTTGATGAAAAAGATCCAGCGCCAGCTGAAGTTGTCCGTGATCCATCCGCCCAGGGTTGGACCGATGGCCGGCGCAAGTACGGTGGTGATGCCATAGACAGCGAACGCCATGCCGCGCTGCGCTGGCGAGAAGGTGTCGGCCAGGATGGCCTGTGAAATTGGCTGCAAGCCGCCCCCCCCCGCCCCCTGCAGGGTACGGAACAGGATCAGCATGGGCAGCGTGGGCGCCAGACCACACAGCAGCGAGCTGAAGGTAAAGATCAGCACGCACCAGAGATAGAAGCGGCGGCGGCCGACCACGAAGGCAAACCAGCCACTGATCGGAAGGACAATCGCATTGGTGACCAGATAGGAGGTGAGCACCCAGGTGCTCTCGTCCTGCCCGGCGGAAAGGTCACCAGCAATGTGGCGCAAGGCCACGTTGGCGATGGAGATGTCGAGCACCTCCATGAAGGTGGTGAGTGCCACCACCATGGCAATCACCCAGGGATTCACTTGCCTGGACCGCGCGGGTGCGCTGGCAGGTGGGCTGCCGTCGGCGATGGCGCTCATCGCGGATCAGCGCGCCGCAGCCACATGCACGCGCGGTTCCACCGACATGCCGGGCGCCAGATGCGACAACACTTCGGCAGTCTCGTCAAAAACGATCTTGACCGGCACACGCTGCACCACCTTCACGTAATTGCCGGTCGCGTTTTCAGGCGGCAGCAGGCTGAACCGCGAGCCGGTGCCAGGCTGCAGGCTTTCCACGTGTGCCAGCAGTGCGCGCTGCGGGTAGGCATCCACGCGCACCTCCACTGCCTGACCAGGCGCCATGCGCGCCAGCTGGGTTTCCTTGAAATTTGCCACCACCCATGGCTTGCCGCTTACCAGGGCAAGCACCGCCTGACCACCCGCCACCACCTGACCAGGCAGCACGGATTTGCGGGTGACCCGGCCGTCGACGGGAGCGGTGACCTGTGCGTACGCAAGATCCTGCTCGGCCACCGCCAGTTGCGCGCGCGCTGTGGCAATGTCGGCGCCAAGGCTGCTTACCTGCGCTTCCTTGACGGCCACCTGACGGGGTGCCGTGTGCGCCTCCTCGAGCTTGCCACCACTCTGACGGACGAGCGCCTCGGCGCTGCTGACCGCCTTGCGCGCAGCATCCGCCTGGGCGTGCGCGGCTTCGGCCATAGTCGTGGCCTGGTCCAGCCGTTGTCTGGAAATTTCGTCCTTGGCGAGCAGCGCCTTGTAGCGCTCCACATCGCTGTCAGCCAGCCGCGCCTGCGCTTCGGCAGCGCGCACCTGCGCCTGCGCCTGCGCCAGATTGCCCTGCGCGGCCGCGACGGCGGCCTCGGCCTGGTCCACGCCCGCATGCGTGCTGGCACTGATCAGACTGACATCGTTACGCGCCACATTAACCCGCGCCTCGCTGGCCGCCAGCGCTGCGCGCGCCTGGGTGACGCGCAGCTGATAATCCCGCGGGTCGATCTCGAACAATGGCGCGCCCACCTTGACGCGCTGGTTTTCGACCACAGCCACGCTCAGCACCGTGCCCCCTACGCGCGGGGCAATCGGCACGACATCGGTTTCGACGAAGGCATCATCGGTGCTCTCGAAATCGCGTCCCTGATACCAAAACCAGCCACCACCGGCCACCAGGACCAGTACCACCACCAAGCCGATCAGACGAAAGGGAGAGGGCTTACCGGCAGCGACAGCGGGGTCGGTCAGGGACGATTTGGATGAATCACTCATGGTGCTCGGTTCCGTGCAAGATTGGGCAGCAAGAAAAAATCAAGTGTGGAAAGCGCTGGTGTGGCGCGACCGTCAAAAGCCAAACGCGTGGCTGTCGCCCATGGCGGCATACATGTTGGCGCGCGCCGCGTTATAGGCGGCTGTGGCTTCGATCTGACGGCTCTGCGCCGTGGTCAGCGCGGTCAGCGCGTCAAACACCTCAAGGTTGTCGGCCACGCCCGACTTGAAGCGGTCGCGTGCGAGTTCAAGCAGCCGCTCGCTCAGGGTGACAGTGGTTTGTGCCACCTGAACCTGTTCGGCGCTGGTCCCGACCGCCAGCAGGGCCATATGCACGTCTTCCTCTACCTGACGGCGCGTGTCCTCCTGCGCCATCCGGGCGGCGCGCAGCAGGCTCTTGGCGCGATCACGATGCGCATCCAGCATGCCATTGGTAAACAGCGGCACCGAGACGCTGATGCCTACCGTGCGGGTACCATACACGGTCTGGGTCGGCGTGATGCCGCTGGGTCCCGCATCGGCTTCCAGCGCCACCACTGGCAAGCCTTCACTGCCCGCGGCAAGTACCGCCTCCTCGGCAGCACTGACCCGGGCGTCTTCCATCTGGATTTCCTGACGCTGCGCCATCGCCTTGGCGACCGCCTCTTCCACGCCAGGCGTTGGACGGCGCTCGTAATCCAGGCCGCTTGCAAGGCGGATCGGCTCACCGGCCGGAAGCCCCAGCAGCCGCTTCAGCCGCAACAGGGACAGCGCCTGGTCGCTTCGAGCCTGCGTCAATGCCAGCTGCTCCTGGGCCACACGGGTTTCGGCGCGTGCTACGTCCACCCCGGTGGCAATGCCGCTGGAGCGTTGGTCGCGCGCAAGCTTGCCCAGTTCATTGGCCAGAGCCACATTGGCCTGTGCTGCAGCCAGTGCCGCGTCGGATTGCTGCGCGGTGATATAGGCCAGCGCGGTGGCGATCAGCAGTTGGTCGCGCACCGCAAGACGCTGGTGTTCGGCCTGCTGCACCCGACGCTGCGAGGATTCGGCAAGGTGGCTATGGTTGGCGTCGAACACCGCCTGGGTCAACCTGAGGCGGGCGTCAAAGGTGTTGTATGGCCCGTTCAGCGTGGCGAACAGGGGCTTGCCGCCCGGGCCGGCGACGCTCGGAAATCCTTGCGCACGCAGGTTGGCGGTGACATTGGCCTGCGAGCCGGTCAGGCTGACCATCGGGCCCAGTACCGAGCGCGATTCCTGCAGAAAACTGCGCGCCTGTTCGATCTCCTCGAGGGTTTGCGCAAACTGCAGGTTGCGTTCCAGCGCCAGGGTCAGCGCCTGTCGCAGCGACAGGTCCTGCATGTTGACCACCGCAGTCGGCTTGACCGCCGCACTGGCAAGCGGAGCCGCGGCCATGACCAGCACGGCAGCGCTGAGCTGGTGTTGCAGGGTCAGGCCTGGCAGACCATCCACGGCCAATACCTGCCCCGGCTGGCAGACCACCAGGGTCAGGGCCAATGGCAGCAGGCGATGGATCGGGCGTTTCCATACAACGCAAATCGGGGCAGACATCATGCGGATTCCTTGACTGCAGCAATTGAATCGGGTCGGTCCGGCCAGCCTTCGATGCCCTGCAGGATGGCGCAGAACACGGCTTCGGCGCCAGCCAGTTGTTCCACGCTGAGCGCCGACCATACGGCGCGATGCATTTCCCAGGCATGCGGCATGGTCTCGTTGATCAGCGCGGCGCCAGCAGGCGTCAGGGACAGGCGCAGCACGCGGCGGTCCTGGGTGGAAGGCTCGCGATGCAGGAAGCCGCGACGCACCAGGTCGTCGGTCAACCGGGTCACGTTGGCGCGGGCGAGGAACAGCACACGGCTGATGTCGGAGGGCGTGACTTCCTCACCCTGCCGCGAATACACCACCATCAGGCTGAACCAGGACCACGCGGTCAGTTCCCAACGCGCCATCAGCGTGTCGTAAGCCGCTTCCAGCCGCATATACACGTAAGCAAAGAGGCGCGACAGCATCACCAGATCGGTGGGCATGTCCGGGTGACGCGCGCCGGTCTGGGCAACGCGGGCACGAAAATCCTGCAGGCAGTCAGGAAGCGCAGACAAAGGCTTTGCTCCGGTAATATTTCTGCATATATATTACCAAGTGAAACTAATTCAATCAAGTCGGCGGTGAGCCCGTCTACAGCCCGTTCAATAGCAGTGCTGAAGGTCCGGAAAGATGCCCGATCGGACGTCCTGCACGTAGGCCGAGATCATCTGGCCGATACCGCCGGCGACATGGTCATAACGCTTGGCCAGACGCGGCAACGGCACCGGCCCCAAACCGATCACGTCCTGCAATACCAGTACCTGGCCGCTGCAGGCCGAACTGGCACCAATGCCGATGGTTGGCACGTCGACCTGGCCGGCAATCGCGCGCGCCAGCGGCTCCGGCATGCATTCCATCAGCAGCATGGCAGCCCCGGCCTGCACCAGCGCCTGCGCGGCCTCGGTCAGACGTTGCGCCGCCTCGGGTGCGCGCCCCTGCACCCGGAACCCGCCAAACTGATGGTGTGACTGGGGCGTCATGCCGATGTGCGCACACACCGGAATGCCGCGCGACACCAGGAATGACACCGTTGCGGCCATTTCGCTGCCGCCTTCCAGCTTGATCATCTGTGCACCAGCCTGGATCAGCGGCACGGCATTGCGAAAGGTTTCTTCCGGAGTGACTTGCGAGGTACCAAACGGCATGTCGGCCAGCAGAAAGGCGCGATCCGCACCGCGGCGCACGGCTGCTACGTGGTAGGCCATATCGGCAAGCGTGACGGGATTGGGCGAATCATGCCCCTGGATCACCATGCCCAGTGAATCCCCGACCAGCAGCACATCCACGCCGGCGGCCTGCGACACCCGTGCAAAGCTGGCGTCATAGCTGGTGAGCACGACAATCGGCTGTCGTGCAGCATGCATTTTGCGTAAATCTGTGAGCGTGGTGCGCATGGCGTCGGATCAGGGATCAGCAGGGCCCGCCATGATATGCCAAACAGGACCAGAAGATGACCGGCGCACCGACCGGTGCTCAGATCATCAGGTCGACTTCCTCGCGATACAGCAGGCCAGGGGTGAGCAGATGCTCTCCCGGTTCGAGTACCGGGGCAAAGCCGAAATGATCATTGGCGATGCCGACGTAATGACAGCGCACGCCGTCCACCGAAATCCAGGCAGGGATGGGTGCGCCCTGAAAACTTCCCAGACTTTCGTCACTGCACACCAGGTCGGCTTCTTCGCGCGCGCTGGCTACCGGCGCAGGAACCGTCAGGTTAATGATGGAAGGGCTGGCAGGCCTCTCGGCGCGCAGGCTGATCAGCCACTGCGCCAGCCACAAGCCCAACCGGGAAACACGTTGCACGCGTGCCGTTGCCAGACGGGCATCCACCACCACCAGGAAGTGGGCGGGTGCTGCGCAGCTTGGACAACACGCTTGCGCGGCCAGCGCGATGCGCCGACCCTTGCCGCTGGCACGCCCCTGCCCTTGCGTCAGCCGGTAAGCACGCGCACATGTGCGACATTCGAGTTCGATACCTGACAATACCAAACCATCTGCAAGTTGCAGGGGAAGCACGAAGGCCGAAGCTTCAGTGGATAGCAGATTCATGGACGGGTCGTCACCTGGATGCAGATACTCATGCTCCATTAACGACCGGCGCGCGAAAGACTTTACTGCAAACTGGCCGACGCGCCCGCCACACACAACCGAAAAAAAGATCCAAACGATTGTTTAAATGGCATAATTGAGAAAAACGCGAGCGAACCGATCAGCTTATACCCCTGACGCTGATCCGTTCGGCCCACGTCCGGCGACTCAGCCCAATTCGCTGTCCGCAAACGGCAACGTGCGCAGGCGCTTGCCGGTCAGTTTGAATACCGCATTGGCCACCGCTGGCGCGATGGGCGGCGTGCCTGGCTCGCCAACACCGCCGGGCAACTCGGCCGAAGCCACCAGATGCACATTCACCTGTGGCGTTTCGGCCAGCCGCAGCGGCGGGTAGTCGCCAAAATTACCTTGCTCGACACGCCCATCGGCCAGCGTGACCTTGCCATACAGGGCAGCAGACAGTCCATAGATCATGGCGCCTTCCATCTGCGCCCTGACCATGTCCGGGTTCACCACCACACCCACGTCGGCGGCAATTGTGACCTTGTGCACCTTGATCGCGCCATTTTCAACCGACACCTCTGCCACTTCGGCCACATAGCTGCCAAACGACTCGCACACGGCAATGCCGCGCGCGCGCCCGGCGGGTAGCGCCGTGCCCCAACCAGCTTCCTTGGCTGCCAGTTCCAGCACCGCCTTGTGGCGCGGCTTGGCCGTGAGCAGGTCACGCCGGTAGTCGAACGGATCGGCACCCGCGGCGTGGGCCAGTTCGTCAACAAACGATTCGGCAAAGAATCCGTTTTCGGTGCTGCCCACCGAACGCCAGAACCAGGTGCGCACACCGGCCTTGTGACGCACCCAATCCAGCCGGAAATTGTCGGTGTGGTAGGGGAATTCGGCCAGGCCCTCCACCGCGGTGGTATCAAGCCCGTTCTTGTCGATCAGCGCGCCTTCAAAGCCACTGCCATCCGACAGGGCTTCCACCACGGTGACACCGTCGATGGCCGCCGGGTGGCCTTTTGCGTCCAGGCGGGCGGTCAGCTCGGAGCGGGCCGCCGGACGGTAATACTGGGCGCGGGTGTCGTCTTCGCGGCTGTACAGCACCTGCACCGGCGCACCCGCCAGCTTGGAGAGGGTGACCGCTTCCACGATGAAGTCCGGAGCGAAGCGACGGCCAAAGCCTCCGCCAAGCAGGGTGGTATTGATCTTGACCTGCGCTGGCTTGCAGCCGGCCACACTGGCAGCCACAAACTGATGCGGTCCCTGCGCCTGCGTGGGCGCCCACAACTCCACACCGCCATCATGCACCCAGGCGGTGGCATTCATCGGTTCCATGGTGGCGTGCGCCAGATAAGGCACTTCATAGGTGGCCTGCACCAGCTTGCCGGTGGTCACACTGGCGGGATTGCCCTCCAGCTTGGCCAGCTTGGCGCCTTCACGGGTATGCGCCAGTTCCTTCATGCGCGCCTGCAGTGCCGGCGTGGACAGCAGGCCAAGCTGGCCCGCCGCCCATTCCAGCTTCAGCGCCGCGCGGCCCTTCCTGGCCGCCCAGTTGCTGTCGGCGAGTACCGCCACGCCCACGGCAACCGGGCTTTCGATCTTGTGCACCTGACGCACGCCCGGCACCTTGAGTGCAGCACTGGCATCCATCGATACCAGCGTGCCACCGACGATCGGCGAACGCTCCACCGAGGCGTACAGCATGCCGGGCACGCGCACATCAATGCCGAACTTGCCGGCGCCATTCACCTTGTCTGCCCCTTCGGTACGCGGAAGCGATGTTCCGATCAGGCGATACTGGCTGGCGTCCTTCAACGCCACCTTTGCCGGCAACGGCAGGGTGGCCGCCACCGCAACCAGGTCACCATAGGGCACGCGCCCTTTCGGTCCCACCACAAAGCCGGCCTCGGTGTGCAGGGTGGCCACGTCCACTTTCCACTGCTGTGCTGCTGCCGCCAGCAACAGGGCGCGCGCCGTGGCACCCGCCTCGCGCAGGGGTTGCCACATGGCACGCACCGAAGTCGAGCCACCGGTAGCCTGCACCTTGAACCATGGGTGGGCATATTCCGGCGCCGCCGGTGCCTGCTCGACGCGAACATGCGCCCAGTCGGCGTCCAGCTCCTCCGCCACCAGCATCGGCATCGACGTCAGCACGCCCTGCCCCATCTCCGACTTGTCCACCACCACGGTGACGATGTTGTCCTGTCCGATCCGGATCCATGGACCGGCCTGGACCATCGGGGCGCCGGCCGCCTGCACCTCGCGCGGCAGACTGAAGTCGATGCCGATGGCGAGACCACCGCCCACAGTACCGAGAATCTTGAGGAAATGACGCCGCTGCAGGGGCATGTTCATGGGAGCTCCAGGGATTGAGGCACCTGGCCATCAGACCAGGCGGAAAGGAATCGGAACGGCCCGGCAATCGGGCCACAATAAGTACGTTGCGAAAATCAGTCGCGGTGCAGTCGACGGATCAGGGACGAGGTGTCCCAGCGCCCGCCACCCATGGCCTGCACCTCGGCATAGAACTGGTCGACCAGCGCTGCCACCGGCAGCAGGGCACCGTTGCGCTTGGCTTCTTCCAGGCATAGTCCCAGATCCTTGCGCATCCAGTCCACGGCAAAACCGAAATCAAACTTGTCGGCAAGCATGGTCACCCCACGATTTTCCATCTGCCAGGATTGCGCCGCGCCTTTCGACACCACGCCGAGCACCTGCTCACCGTCCAACCCGGCTTTGCGGGCAAAATTGAGCGCCTCGGCCAAGCCTTGCACCAGCCCGGCAATGCACAGCTGGTTGACCATCTTGGTCAGCTGACCGGCCCCTGAGGGCCCCATCAGCGTCACCGCCTTGGCGAAGGCAGCGATCACCGGCTCGGCACGCGCAAAATCGGCAGCATCGCCGCCGCACATCACGGCCAGTTGGCCCTTCTCGGCACCGGCCTGACCGCCGGACACCGGCGCGTCGATAAAGGCCACACCCCTGGCCTTGGCGGCGGCGTGCAGTTCTCGCGCCACCTCTGCCGAGGCAGTGGTGTGGTCAACCAGCACACTGCCGGCATGCATGCCCGCCAGGGCACCGTCTGCGCCAAGCACCACGCTGCGCAGGTCATCATCATTGCCGACGCAAACGAACACGAAATCGGCGCCTGCTGCCGCCTCGCGCGGCGTTGGCGCCGACCGTCCGCCCGCATGGGCGGCAACCCACCCGGCTGCCCGTGCCGCAGTGCGGTTGTAAACCGTCACGGCATGTCCCTGCGCCAGCAAATGACCGGCCATCGGACCGCCCATGACGCCCAGCCCGATAAAGGCGGTGTTGACTGCACTCATTTACCTGCACTCCCGATCAGCGTGAATTTGAACTTGACGGCGACATCGATCGCCACGGCATCCGGATCCGCCCAGACGCCCTGCCCGATGTTGAAATCGGTACGCTTCATCACGAAGCTTCCTTCAGCGACATCGGGTTTGCCTGCGGCATGATGCACCACGATCGGCACGGTGAGGTCGCGCGTGATGCCTTTCAGGGTGAATTTTCCCTGCGCCTCAAAATGATCCGGGCCCTTGGCGCGAATCTGGGTGGACTGGAACACGCCCTTTGGATAACTCGCCACCAGAAACCAGTCCTTGCCCTTGACTTCCTGTTCGCTGTCCGGGGCCCCCAGATCGATGCTGGCCAGATCGACTTCAATGCGTGCCCTGCTGCCGGCCGGATCGGCCGGCTTGAAGACGATGTCGCCGTCAAAATGCCGGAAACGCCCCTGCAACTCGACGCCCATCTGCTTCGAGACGAAGGTGATCTCGCTCTTGTCTGCCGCAAATCCGGCGGCCTGCACCAGGGCCGGGCTCAGCGCAGCGAAGGCCAGGCTGGCGGCCATCCAACGCCGCCGCAGCGGGCGAAGCCGGTGGGGAAGGTAAAGATAAGGGGTCATCTCATTGCTCCTTGGGCGAGCTGCGCAGCATGCGCAGCAGCACGGTGTCCTTGTCGATGAAATGGTGCTTGAGCGCGGCGGCCACATGCAGCGCCACCAGACTGAACAGCACCCAGTTCAGGGTTTCATGCAGAGCCTTCAACTGGTCGGCAAGTTCCTTGTTGCGGCTGACCAGATCGGGCAGCTTGACCAGATTCAGGTAAATCACCCCGTATCCCGCCGCCGAACTGTACATCCACCCGGTGAGCGGAACGATGAACAGCAGGCCGTATGTGAGCCATTGCACCACCTGACTGACGCGATGCTGCCAGACGGCCATGCCGGCAGGTGCGTCGGGTGCCGCATGCGTGGCACGCCACATCAGGCGCAGTGAAGACAGCAGCAGCACGGTGATTCCGGCCCATTTGTGCCAGACAAACACCTTGATGCGCAGCGGGCTGATCGGCATGTCACCCATCAGCAGTCCGACCGGAAAGGCGCCGGCAATGATCAGGGCGGTCACCCAGTGCAGGGCAATGGCGGTGCGCGTGAAGTGTCGTTCAGCCACGATTCGGTTCCTTCATGCATGGATCAGGAGCGAAGCGTAGCACTGTGGCACAGCCCCACCCTGCAGGGAAATTCACGACAGCGTGTAACGTCGTGCAAGCTTGCCGATCTCGCCGACCACCCGCTCGCGCAGGCTCTGAGGGGCCAGCACCTCCACGTCAGCCCCAAAGCGCAGGATATCCATGGTCAGCTCGCGCGGATCACTGTACGGCACCTCGAGCAGGTAACTGCCATCGGCCTCGTAACGACCGCGCTGGCGGGGATGCCACTGTTCGGCGGCCACCCAGCGGGCACGCTCGGCCGTGAATCGCAGCTGCGCCCATTCCAGACCCTGCCCGCTGAAAATGCCATAACCCGGACCGAGCACGGCACTGAGGGTGCGGTTGGTCACCTCGCGTGCCACTTCATTGGTGCTCTCCACCCGCAAGATGGCATCGACACTGAAGTTGCGCAGTTCATTGCGCAGATGACACCACGCATCCAGGTACCAGTTCTCGCGATAATGCACCAGACGCTGCGGCGAAACCGTGCGCGTGGCACGCTCATTGCGCCCGCGCGAAAAATAATCGATCACCACCCGTTTGCGGCGCAGGAGCGCAGAACCGATCCGTTCGAAATGCTCCAGCTTGTATTCGCGCTTGCCCATGCCCGCGATCAGGATGCGGCGGCGGATCTCGTCGGCGGTGCTGTCTGCCGACCCCAGCAGGCCATTCAGTCGCGCAATCAAGGGCTCGATCTGCCCACGCAACAGACCCCCCGGCCCCAGGTTGGCCAGCAGATGTTGCATGGTCAGCAAGGCGTGGATTTCTTCGGCGGTAAACCATAATCCGGGCAACTCGTATTGCGCGCCGGCCTGGCGCTCCTCGGCCGAAAAGCGGTAGGCCTGCAGTTCGCGATCGTAAATGATCGGCGCATGCAGGCGGTCGCGCAGGTAGGCGAGATCACGCTTGAGGGTGGCGCGCGAGACTTCCAGCTGACCCATCAGATAGTCGAAGGTGGCACTGCGACGATCGGTGAGCAGCTGGTCGATGCGGTAAATGCGATCGAGCTGGGACATGCTCCGGATTGTGCCGACTCCGTGCGCTTTGCGACAGTGGCACTTTTCGCGCAGCATGGCGATTGCCAAAAATGACGGGAGCCACCGCTATGTCCTCACCCCGATCCTGCCACGTGCTCGACGTGCGCGAACTACAGCACCAGCTGCGCGAATTTGCGGCAGCGCGCGACTGGGAACGCTTTCATTCCCCCAAAAATCTGGCCATGGCACTCACCGGCGAAGTGGGCGAGCTGGTTGAACTGTTCCAGTGGCGCGACGAGGCCGACAGCTATGCCGTGAGCCAGCAGCCCGAAACGGCCCGTGCCGTGCGCGACGAACTGGCCGATGTGCTGATCTACCTGGTGCGGCTGGCCGACCGGCTTGACGTGGACCTGGATGAAGCGGTGCGCACCAAGCTGATCAGCAACGCGGTGCGTTACCCGCCGCTCTGACGCAATCCGGCCGCCAGGCAGTACGCCGGGGCGCAAACGAATGTCAGGTCAGATGCTGCGCGCGCCCTGCATCTGGCGCATCAGGCCGGTGATGCGGCCCTGGATGGCCACCGTATCGGCGGACACCAGACGATCGGCAAAGGCCGGATTGGAAGCGATCAGCCGCAGCTGCTGGCCTTCGTGACGGAAGCGCTTGAGGGTGGCCCCTTCGCCCGCCACCAGCACCACGGCAATCTCGCCAGGCCGGACCAGCACGCCGGGTTCGACCACCACCAGATCGCCGTCAAGGATACCGTCGCCACTCATCGAGTCGCCCTGCACTTCCAGCACAAAGGCTTCGCCGCGCGGCGCCAGGTGCTCGGGAATCCAGACCGGTTCGTCCTCAAACACGGCGTCGAGCGGCGCACCGGCGGCAATCCGCCCCAGGCGCGGCACTGCGCGCATGGGCACCCCGGCCAGGCGCAGGGCAGCACCGATTTCCGGCACGCCACCCTGGCGGACAGGGTCAAGGTGGCGTGTGCCCTGCACGTCCGGTGCCGCAGGCTGCTGACCCGACGGCAGCGCTGCCCTTGCCTGCAGCCAGGCCTGACCCGGCCGCACACCGCCGCGCCGCTTGTCGAGTGGCGCCACCAGCTGCATTGCCACCAGTTGGCCAACGTGCCGATGAAGTGCCCCGCGCGAGGACAAACCAAGTTGCGCGCACAGCTGGTCCAGGCTGTCGACCGGAAGGTGCTCCTGCCATGCGGCATCCAGGCAAACCAGCACGCGCCGCTGCGCCGGCGTCAGCGAAGCAAGGATCGCTGCAGCCAGCGGACCGGCACTGCGCGACTTGTCTTGTGAGTCAGGGGTCATGCGCTCTACTATACGCAAGAGAACACCATGAGAACAAGTGATGCCCACCGACCCGGCCCTGCGGTCTGCCCGCTCTGGCGATACCCCGAATCTGGACGCAGCACTGCGCGAGCCACCCGGGCCGAACAATCCGGCCAACGCCGACCCCGCCCTTGCGCTGGCCGACCGCCTGCAGCAGCACTACGGCGAACGGATCACCGCGCGGATCGTGCAGCCGGCGCGCCCTGCCCGCCATGCCCCCTTCCCGTCCTGGCTGAATCCAGCGCTGGTCGCTGCCTTGCAACAGCGCGGCGTGGCACAACTTTACAGCCATCAGGCAGAAGCGCTGGCGCATGTGCAAGCCGGTCGCAATCTGGTGGTGGTCACGCCGACCGCCAGCGGCAAGAGCCTGTGCTACAACCTGCCGGTGTTGCATGGCGTGCAGGCCGAAGGGGCCAAGGCACTGTACCTGTTTCCCACCAAGGCACTGGCGCAGGACCAGGTGGCTGAGCTTAACGAACTCAACCGGCAGGCCGGCCTGGCGGTGCGCGCCTTCACCTTTGATGGCGACACCCCGGCGGATGCCCGACAGGCAGTGCGTCTGAAAGGCGACATTGTGGTCTCCAACCCGGACATGCTGCATCAGGGCATCCTGCCCCACCATACCAAATGGGCACAGTTCTTCGAGGGACTACGCTATGTGGTGATCGACGAGATGCACACCTACCGCGGCATCTTTGGCTCGCATGTGGCCAATGTGCTGCGCCGCTTGCGTCGGGTGGCGGCGTTTTACGGCAGTCATCCGCAGTTCATCCTGTGTTCGGCCACGTTGGCCAACCCGGTGCAACTGGCCGAGGGCCTGATCGGACAAGCGGTCAGCGCCGTGGATCGCAATGGCGCGCCGAGTGGCGAGCGTCATTTGCTGCTGTGGAACCCGCCAGTGATCAACCCCGACCTCGGCATCCGTGCCTCCAACCGCTCACAAACCACGCGCATCGCGCGCATGGCCGTGCAACAGGGACTCAAGACCATCGTGTTTGCCAACTCACGACTGATGGTCGAGGTGCTGACCAAATACCTCAAGGACGCCTTCGAACGCGATATCCAGCCCCGCGCTCACATCAGTGCCTACCGCGGTGGATACTTGCCCAACGAGCGTCGCCGCACCGAACAGGCGCTGCGTGGCGATCAGGTCGACTGCGTGGTGGCCACCAGCGCACTGGAACTCGGAGTGGACATCGGCAGCCTCGATGTGTGCATCCTGAACGGTTATCCCGGCAGCATTGCCGGCACCTGGCAGCGCCTGGGTCGGGCCGGCCGCCGGGGGCGCGCAGCACTTGGCGTGCTGGTGGCCTCGAGCGACGCACTCGACCAATATCTTGTGCGCAATCCGGAATTCTTTGATGCGGCGCCGGTGGAGCATGGCCGTATCGCCCCGGACCAGTTGCTGATCCTGATGGAGCACCTGCGCTGTGCGGCCTTCGAACTGCCATTCCGGCGCGGTGAACTGTTTGGCGAGGCCAGCGTGGACGAACACCTGGCCTATCTCGCCGAACAAGGCGTGCTGCATCTCGAAGCCGACCGCTGGCACTGGATGTCGGACAGTTATCCCGCCAATGCGGTCAGCCTGCGCTCGGTGGCCGATGGCAACTTTCTGGTGATCGACCAGACCGATCAACGCAAGGAAGTGCTCGCCGAGGTCGATTACTCTGCAGCCGCCATGACCCTTTACGAGGGCGCCATCTACCTGGTGCAGGCGCAGCCCTACCAGGTGGAACATCTGGACTGGGTTGGCCGCAAGGCTTTCGTGCGCGCCACCCGGGTGGATTACTACACCGACGCGATCGACTATACCCACCTGCGCATTCTTGACACCTTTGAGACGCGCAGCGACGGCGCCGCGCTGTGTGCCCGTGGTGAGGTCCATCTGCTGCGCCGCGTGCCCGGGTACAAGAAGATCAAGTACTACAGCCACGAAAATGTGGGCTACGGCAACATCAGCTTGCCAGACCACGAAATGCACACCTCCAGCCTGTGGTGGCAGATCGATCCAGCGATAATCGACCAGCATTTTGCGCGGCGATCCGAGGCACTGGACGGCTTTCTCGGTGCGGCACATGCACTGCATCTGGTAGCAGCCCTGCGCAGCATGGCCGAACGTCAGGACCTCGGTCGTGCCGTCGGCGACGGAAATGGCGAATGGTTTGCCACGGTGGGTGCAGATAGCCGGGGCAACGCGCGACGTCCGGATGGCAGCCGCTTCGATCCGGAGCAGGGAGGCGACCGCTTCGTGCCCACTGTCTTCCTGTATGACAACTTTCCCGGTGGCGTCGGCCTGAGCGAGCCCTTGCTGGCATTGGCTGGCGAGATCGTGCAGGGTGCTGCCGACCTGGTCGGTCAGTGCCCCTGTCCGCAGGGTTGCCCGGCCTGTGTCGGACCGATCCTTGCCTCGGAAGCACAGCGCGGTTTCTCGCCCAAGGCAGCCGCCAGCCGCGTCCTGACGCTGCTCGGAGCGCGCGCATGGACCTGAGCACGCGCCTGCGGGCACTGCAAAAATCAGCTGGCATGCACCAGCCGCCAGCGATGCCGGCCACGCAAGCCCTGCCTCCGGCCAGCCCGCCGACCAGGTCTCCACACTCGGGCATCAGCGCACCGGATCCTGCGCCGTCCCGACGGCACCCCGACAACAGTCCGGACCAGCGCGAGGCCGAGCTTGCACTCGCCCTGCAGGCACGTGTCCTGACGCCGGGGCTGCTGCTGGTCGAACAGGCACTGGGACCACAGCACGTCCATGGTGGCATCGAGCTGTCCGAACTGCAGCAACTGCAGGATGCCGTGCTTGGCATGCCCCTGCCTGCGTCGTCGGGCGGCTGGTGGTTCATGGATACCGAAACCACCGGCCTGGCCGGCGGAACAGGCACGCTGGTGTTCCTGTACGGCGGCCTGCATTTTGATGGCCAGTGCTTCACGTTGCGGCAATGGCTGCTGACCCGTCTGGCGGGCGAACCGGCACTGATCGACTGCGTGATGGAGTCCCTGCAGCAGAGCGCCCTGATGGTCAGTTTCAATGGCAAATCCTTCGACATGCCCTTGTTGCGCACGCGCGCCCGCCTGCAGCGGCGCAGCCTGCCCGAGCAGCACCTGCGTCATCTCGACCTGCTGCATCCGGCGCGCAGCGCGTTTGCCCAGCGCTGGCCGGACGTGCGCCTGCAGACAGCGGAGCGTCGGCTGTGCCAGTTCCGCCGGGTGCACGACCTGCCAGGCAGCGAAGCACCGCTGGCATTCCTGCGCTGGCTGCGCGAAGGAACCAGCGCCGGACTTCAGCGCGTGGTGGAGCACCACCGCAACGATGTCCTGTCCCTGGCCGGCCTGACTGTTGCGCTTGCGCGTGCGTTCCTGCACCCGCACCTGCATGATGCGGATGCAGCCGGTATCGTGCGACGGTTGCGCCGGCAGGGTTATCAGGTACGGGAAGGACAGGCCCAGCTGGCATTTGCGCCCTGAATCCGGGAGAACAGCCTTGCCATTGAAGTCGATTGTTGTTGCCGCCTGTTATTTTTTGCTGCTTGGGCTGATGAATGCGCCGGCTTGGGCGGACGTCCCTGCAAATGGCAGTACCACCGCCCCTGTCGTCAACGCACAGTTCCGGATTGCGCCGGTCAGCGACGCCTGGCGGGCCTCCGTGCCACGCGATGCTGATGCTGCCACAGCGGCCTACCTGAACCGCCTCTCACCGGCCATCGTCGCGCGTGCCGATGCCTATTTCGAAGGAGGCTACTGGCTGCAGCTGTGGAATTTCCTGACTGGACTGGTGATCTCGACCCTGCTGCTGGCTGGCAGACGCTCCGCGCGCCTGCGCGACTGGGCCGCGCGGGTCGGGCGCAGGGCGTTCTTGCGCGACGCCCTGTACGGTGGCGCCTATGCGTTGGCCAGCTTTGTGCTGTCCTTTCCACTCACCGTCTATCAGGGTTTCGTTCGAGAACATGCCTATGGCATGGCTACCCAGGGATTTGCGCCCTGGTTCGGCGAGCAACTGATCGGCCTGGCGCTCAGCATGCTGCTGGGTGGGTTTGCGATCGCTGCCCTGTATGCCGCCATCCGCCGCGCCGGCGCGCAATGGTGGATCTGGGGTACCAGCGTTACCGTTTCACTGCTGGTGATCATGCTGCTGATCGGGCCCGTGCTGATTGACCCCCTGTTCAATGACTACAAGCCGGTGGAGAACCCGGAGGTAAAGACCGCCGTGCTGGCATTGGCACGTGCCGATGGCGTGCCGGTCGACAACATCTATGAATTTGATGCGTCGCGCCAGACCACGCGAATCAGCGCCAACGTGAGTGGCATTTTTGGCTCGGCCGCGGTGCGCCTGAACGACAATCTGCTGCGTCGGACCAGCCTGCCCGAAATCCGCGCCGTAATGGGCCACGAACTGGGGCACTACGTGCTCAATCACATCTACAAGATGATCGCGGAATTCACCCTGCTGATCGCAGCCGCCTTCCTGTTCGCCCAATGGGCCATGCGCCGCCTGCTGCAGACCCACGGTCAGGCGCTTGGCCTGCACGGGGTGGCCGACGTGGCCAGCCTGCCCTTGCTGGCTGCGGTTTTTTCCGTGTTCCTGTTCCTTGCCACACCAGTGACCAACACCCTGGTGCGAACGCAGGAGATCGAGGCAGACCGATTCGGGCTCAATCTGGCCCGCGAACCGCATGGTGCCGCCGAAGCCTTTCTCAAGCTCACCGAGTACCGCAAGCCGTCGCCCGGGCCACTCGAGGAATGGATCTTCTTCGACCATCCCAGCACCCGATTCCGCATTCACGACGCCATGCGCTGGCGCGAAGCCATGGGCTCACCCTGACCCGCCGCGCAGTGCACGCGAAACGGCGCGGCTGTATGCGGTGCTCAACCAGCGCCTGAGCACACGCCCCTGGATTGCGGGCGATGCTTACAGCATTGCCGACATGGCGTGTTACCCCTGGATCGTGCCGCATGCACGC
>CAITLJ010000003.1 GCA_903893215.1 uncultured Ferrovum sp.
AAAGGGGGGTTTTGAACCCCCCTCATATCCCCCCCCTTCATCTTCATCTTCATCTTCATCTAAAAACCCCATAGCCCAGACGACGACGTTTTCTCCGCGCGACCTGCTGCACGACCGAGCGCTGGAACTTTCCGCCTTGCTCCGTGGACGAGGGGCGTCGTTAAGCGCAACGGACCCAAGGCTTCGAGAGTGGGCAGAGCACGGCGTAAGTGACGCCCAGGCCCTCACGGCTCTTGAGACCGCAGAGCGCCAGCGCACCGCCAAGCGGGACACAGCGCCCATCAACGCCGGGTACCTCGACAGCATCCTGCGCAACCAGCTTGCCGAGGCAACCCGCCCCAAGGTCGAGTCGATCCATGACCGAAGAGCCCGCACGATCAACGCCCTGACCGGAGGTCCGAATGCAGACCGCAGCGACACCACCATCCCATTCTGACCAGGCCATGCAGCGGCTGTTCGCGCGCCTGGTGGGCTTCTACGGCGCTCGCTTCGCGGACATGTGGGCCAACTCGGACGAGTTAACTGTTCGCGGAATCTGGGCTGAAGGACTCAGCGCGGTGCCGCTGGATCAGATCCGCATCGGCCTCGATGTGTGCTTGAGCACCAAGCCGTTTCCGCCAACGCTTCCCGAGTTCCGCCTGCTGTGCCTGAGCAACTCGCGTGGCCGGGAAGCGCAACACGTCAGCCGGCCAACCAAGGACGCCGCGACCGATGCAGCCCGCGACGAGTGCATGGAGCTGTTGTCTGCCATGCGATTGGCCCCGCCATCCCGCCAGTGGGCCCATCGCCTGCACGAACGCCACCAGCGCGGCGAGCGTCTGAGCACGATCCAAATTGCGATGTACCGCCGCGCGCTCGACCTCGACGCCAATTCCGAAGCGGCCTGATGTGCGGCCCGAAACCCTGCGAACTGGAGAACTGCACTTGGAGCGAAAAACACCGGATGGCCTGCGAGGCCAGAGCAGTCTTGAGCTGGCCGCTGGCGAAGCGCCGGGAGTACCTGGCGCGGATCGGGAAGCGGGCCGATGCGCTGAAGGCAGCGATCTCGGTCGAGTGGGACAGACAATCCGCTTTGAGATCCCTGGGCCTGTGACCGGCAAGGGCCGGGCGCGCGTCACCGTGCGGGGCAAATTCGCGCATGTGTACACCCCAGATCAAACCTCGAGCTACGAGTCGCTGGTCAAGCTGGCCGCGCAAGCTGCGATGAACGGACGACAGCCGCTGACACAGGCCTGCGAGGTCAACATCGTGATGCTGTTCGACATCCCGAAGTCGTTCAGCCGGATCAAGCGCGCCCAGGCCATCACCGGCGAGCTGAAGCCCATGGTCAAACCGGACATCGACAACGTCTGCAAGAGCCTGCTCGATGCCTGCAACGGGATCGTGTACCAGGACGACAAGCAAGTTACTGACGCGAACCTGCGGAAACGCTACGGCCTGGTGCCTGGGGCCTACGTCGAGGTGCGCGCGCTTTGATCGATGGGCAGATTGAAAGCATGCTGCTCCGCCTTATGGTCTGCTATCTGCGGCCCAAAAAAATCGGCGGCGGCTGGACATACGAGGATTTTTCGCAATGAGCGTCACTGAAGATCTTTACGGCTGGGTAGCCCACGAACACGCCAACGTTCACGCACGCCTCGTGGAGTGGGCCCGATGGGTGCGCCCCGGCCTGCCTGCCGCTGCAGCCTGCAGGTCGCTTGAGGGCCGTTACCGCACGCCACAGGTTGAAAACGGCCTCGCAATTTGCGACGAGTGCGGATACACCAACCGCGTGACGTTCACAAGCGACTGCGCACGCTGCGGCGTTGCTCTGCCGCCCATGCCCGAGGTGGCCGCCAAACCCGATCCGATCGACCTAGGCCGCGCCCTGGCTGTCGAGCGGGTCATGATCGCGGTACCGGCCCAGCACCGCGAGCACCTCAAGCTGTGGTACGTCGTGCGGGCCACAAAAAACGAAACTCGCAAGCGCATACACCTGCACCGCGACCTGATGCAGGATCATCTGTGGAACGCACGCCAGATGGCAAAAAACCTGCTGCTTGCACAGTCTGCGCGTGATGTCTATACTGGTGATGTTCGGGCTTTTCCTGTTCGCGCCTCCGAGAGTATGGAGGCACAGGTGCCTCCAAAATTCGCAAGCCTCGCCTCCTGACCATGGACGCGGGGCTTTTTGTCGTCTCCTCCGTGGGTGTTCAGCAGCACCTACTTTCCCCGAACCGGGCGTCCGGGGCTTTTTACACGCAGGTGGATCATGGCAGCTAGAGCGCTTGATCCGAGAATTGTCAGCGCCATCCAAGCGGACTGGCGCACAGGGCGCTACTCTCAGCGCGATCTGGCCGAAAAGCACAAAGTCAGCGCCGGCACCGCAGCCAAGATGACCAAGGGCGTGCCGAAGGATAGCGAGCAGATCGTGAGCGCGGGAATCCAGTACAGGCAAGGCCTTGCTGGCAAAAACGAGCATGATGTGATTGCAATCGTGAGCGCAGTCGATGATGCCATCGCGCTTGATCGGTTTTTCAAGTCCGCCGCCGTGCGCAACGTCGAGTCGGCGCTGTCCAAGATCGGTGATATCACCGACCAGCAGGAACACAAGAATCTGGCTGACACGATCCTCAAGGGGCGTGAGGCAGCGATGGGAAAGCGACCTGATACAGCCATCCAGATCAACAACCACACCACCCAGGCGAGCCCAAAGGCCCTCAGCGATGAGGATCTGATGCGGATCGCGGGGAAGGGATGACCCCGGCTGAGGCCGCGCGCGAGCTACTGATACGCAAAGCCGCCCGGGCAGACATCCTACGGTACGTCAGCGCCATCGACGTGCCGGGCAAGCCGGTAGGCGAAGACCCGGACGCGGAAGTTTTCGCGCCCGTTGAGTCCGCCATCGCGCACCACCACCGGCTTATCCTGCAGGAGGCCGTGGCAACCACTCTGCGCCCGCATGGCCGGCTGATGATCTTCTGCCCACCAGGAAGCGCAAAATCGACGTATGCATCAGTCGTCATGCCGTCGTACTACCTTGGCAGCCAGCCGGACCGGCGCTTGATCCTTGCGACCTACGGCGATGACCTGGCCCGCAAGATGGGCCGCAGAACCCGCTCCATCATCAAACAGCAGCGTTATGCAGGCATATTTTCGGCGGGGCTCACCCACGAATCGCAGGCCGCGCAGGAATTCGCGCTGACGAATGGCTCCGAGTACATGGCCTGCGGCGTTCTGGCCGGCGTAACCGGAAATCGTGCGCATGGCGTCATCATCGACGACCCGATAAAGGGGCGCGAGCAGGCCAATTCCGAAGTGGTGCGCCAGAAAGTTTGGGACGCCTACGAAGACGATCTGAAAACCCGCCTGATTCCCGGTGGGTTCGTGGTCATCATCCAAACCCGATGGCATGAGTCAGACCTGTCCGGGCGCATCCTGCCGGCTGGATGGAACGGCCAGTCTGGCGACATTGAATGCCGCGATGGCAACACCTGGCGCGTGCTCTGCATCCAAGCCCGATGCGAAGTGGACTCCGATCCCCTCGGGCGCGCGCAGGGTGAGTACCTGTGGCCAGAATGGTTTGACCGCAAGCACTGGTCGCAATTCGAGTCCAACCCGCGCACATGGAGCGCGCTGTATCAGCAGCGTCCCAGCCCGCTGGATGGCGAAATATTTAAGCCCGATCAGATAGGCGTGCTAGATGCGCTGCCCGCTGAGGACATCAAGTGGTGCCGTGGATGGGACTTGGCATCCATCGAGGGCGGCGGTGACTGGACGGCGGGTGCCAAGATCGGCCGGCGACCGAACGGCCGCTTGATCATCGCCGACGTGGCACGCAAGCAGTACGGCTCAGACAGGCGCGATGCGTTGATGAAAAACACGTCTGACCTCGATGGCCAGTCCGTGAAGATCAGCATCCCGCAGGACCCAGGGCAGGCCGGTAAGACGCAAGTGCTGTACCTGTCACGGCTGCTGACCGGCCACCGGCTTGTATTCAGCCCTGAGTCAGGCGACAAAATCACCCGCGCCGAACCGCTGGCCTCACAGGTCAACGTGGGCAACGTCGATATGCTGCGCGGCGATTGGAATCGGGTCGTGCTGGACGAAATGCGCAGCTTCCCGAACGGAAGCCACGATGACTGCATTGACGCCATGTCTCGCGCCTTCTCCGAACTCATCGCGCCACGGCGCAGCTTCTTTGGTTGAAAAGGATCGAACATGTTGCAATACAGCACCACGCACCGCACCAACGCCATGACAGACATCGTGACCCAGGCGGGCTCGACGCCATTCATCCTGCTGTACACCGGAACCCCCCCAGCCAACGCCGCAACGGCTGCGACCGGGACGCTGCTGGCCTCCCTGCCGTGCAGTGCAACGTTCGGCACCGTGACCAACGGCGTTCTGACCGCGAATGCGATCACCTCGGCATCAGCCGCAGCGTCTGGCACTGCTGGCTACTACCGGCTGTGCACGTCGTCTGCCGGAACCACTGTGGTGGCTCAGGGCAACGTGTACACGACGACCACCGCCACGACTTCGGCGGCCACGACCGCTGCGCCCACGCTCACCTTTGCCTCTGCGCCGTCTGTGGTCAACGGCCAGACGGTGACCGGCACCGGCATCCCGGCCGGAACTTATGTGCTGTTCGGCGGCGGCACGACCACCCTGACACTCAACAACGACGTTACCGTGTCATCGTCTGCCACGATCACTTTCGGTGGCGATATCAGCTTCAACTCGGCGGCATTTAGCACCGGCCAGACCGTAAGCGTCACCTCGTTTAGCATCACCGCGAACGGGGCCTAATTGAGCGCGCAGGGCATTGCCACTGTCACGTTCGCGCCTGGCGCATTGGAGGCCACTGCGGTGGTTACGGGACAGACCGGGCTGACGGCAACCAATCTCGTCGAGGCATGGATGCCATGCAATGACGTGATCGGGGCCGTAAACGATGACAGCGCGTGGGTCGAGCAGATGAAGGCCACCGCAACAAAAATAGTGCCGGGCGTAGGGTTCACGATCATCGTGAAGCCTGCCATGGGCTACGGCTGCGGGACGTATAACGTCGCGTGGGTCTGGAACTGAGGGAAACATCATGGCAGTGCAACTTTCGGATGGCGTAAACAGTGTTCCAGTAGACACGACCAGCAAGGGTCTCGTCGTCCAAAACCCGAAGAACGCCGCTCAGGCTGGCTTCGTGGGCCTCGCCGCGATCCGCGACCCTGGCGCTGTGACGGGTACGCCGAACATCGGCTATGCGGACATCACGAACAATCGGCGTTTGCGCGTCGCGCTGGATACTCCGCTGTTTCAGGACCAATTCAACTACACCGCGCAGAACACAACCACCTGGAAGTACACCACGACCACGATGACGGCCACTTGGTCGGGTGGCGCGATGACGATCAACGGCGGCGCGATCACGACGGCCAGCACCAACGCGGTCGTTCAAACCTATCGCTCGTTCCCGCTGTACACCGCTGGCGAACTAACTTTTGCGTGCCGGGGCAACTTCACCAACGCGGCTGCGCAGGCCAACAACGCATTCTGGATGGGTATCGGCAACCCCGGCACCACCGCCGCGCCGACGGACGGCGTGTTTTTCCAGTTGGACGCGACCGGCGCGTTGCGCGGCGTGGTGGTCTGGAACGGCACTGTCAGTCAGTCAAGCAACGCGTTTGCGTATCCCAGCGCTACCGTGCAGCACGAATGGATGATTGTCATCGACGCTGGGCTGGCGGAATTCTGGATTGACGGCGTGCTGCAGGCCTCCTTGGCAATGCCCGCTGGTACCGGCACGCCGACGCTTCAAAGCAGCGGATATGCGTTCTTCCAGATGGCCAACAGCGCCACCGCGCCGGCCACCGCGCAGACCTTCAAAGTTTATAACCTTCAAGTCACGCTCTACGGCATGGACACAGGTAAGCCGTGGCCGATGATCAAGGCAGGGGAGGGCTTGGTCGCGTCTCAGGGACAGAACGGCGGCACGGTCGGCACCACGGCGGGAAACCTGACAAACAACGGCGCACTACCGACTGCCAGCGCCGGCTCCAATACCACCGCGCTGACAACGGGACTAGGTGGCCTGTTCAACATCACCGCGCAGGCAACCGGCACCACAGACAACATTCTGACCTCGTTCCAGAATCCAGTCGGGTCGGTCAACCAGACGCCACGCACGCTGTACATCACCGGCGTTCGCATATCGATGTACAACGCGGGCGCGGCAGTCGCCACCACCAGCACCAACGCGATCCTGTCGCTGGCGTTTGGGCATACTTCTGTCGCTCTGAACACGACGGAATCGGCAACTTCCAAGGCCCCGCGCCGTATCGCGCTTGGCATGGCCTATTGGGCGATTGGCGCGCCGATCGGCATGACCAGCACGCCTGGCGACATCGTGCAGACGTTCGCCACGCCGATCCCAGTGCAACCGGGCGAGTACATCGCCACGGTCATGAAGTTCGCAATCGGCACGGCGACAACCTCGCAGTCGATTCTTGGCGCGGTGAATTTTGATGGCTTCTACGAGTAATCGCCATGCCACTGATAACGCAGGGGAATGCGCAGGTAGTGTATGCCGTGGTGTCGATCCTGCTTCGCAGCGACAACACCGCGCTGATCAGCCTGCGCAAAGTGGCCGTTTTCGCTGATGGCCAACAGTGGGATTTCGGCACAACGTCGCACGAAATGAGCGCCACCGACGCCGCTGCGGTTTTGGATGTCGCGCCCGTACCGGGCCTGACCCGGCGAGTGGACATCGAGCAGGCCGTAATCAGTTTTTTCGTCGCATCGGGGATTCTGCCGGCTGGCGGCACTGTGAGCTAAACCATGTCTCTGCTGCTAGCGCGAGTCGGCAGCAGTAGCACCACCACTGCGGCCGGCACATCGAACGTAACCGAAGGGCTGGACTCGCTTCAGGCAACCGGCCTTGCAGTCACCGCACTGGCGGGCTCAGGTGCCGCAGTCGAAGGGCTGGACAGCGCGTCGATTGCCGGCGCAGTCAGCAGCTCGGGCGCTGCGGCCTCCGCAGAAAGCCAAGACAGCACCAGCAGCACAGGCAGCGCAACCAGCACAGGCACAAGTAGCGCAACCGAAGGCGCAGACGCATCAAGCTCTGCCGGGGCCGCAACCAGCGCCGGATCAAGCAGCGCCCTGGAATCAGTCGATCAGGCCAACAATAGCGGTGCCGTCACCAGCACCAGCACCGGCCTTGCCAGCGAAAGCGCAGACGCCACAAGCGCGACGGGAACCGCAACAACTGGGATTGCCGGAAGCGCTACCGTCACCGAAAGCGCCGATGCGGCGATTTCAAACGGCACATCCGCCAGCAGCGGATCAGGTAACGCGAGCGAATCACCGGACAACGCAGCGTCATCCGGGTCCTTGTCAAGCAGCGGCACCTCGGCCACCAACGACGGTGCAGACACCAGCGCGGCCAGCGGATCAGTGCCGCAAACAGGTATTACCCTGCGCGTTCCCGTTACTACGGGGCAGATTAGCTCAAATAGCGGCGCTGGCGCGGGAACTGGTGCAAACACCGCCACAATCTCGCTCGCTGGCGCTCAAGTTGGCGACGTTTGCGTTGTTGTGGTGCAGTCGGACGATGTTGGCAATTATGGATCTGCCGGGCCGGTCACATACCCAACTGGCTGGACAAGCAATTCTCAGGAGGTTGACGATCCATCAGTCAACCTGACGTACGGCAATGTTGCGGTTGGGTATCGCGTTTTCGCGTCAGGTGATCCGACCAGCATTAGCGTGTCGGCGTTTGAGGCGATGGGTTGGGCGGTATTTATTTATGCCGGTGCCGCCACGCCAACTGGACTCTCTGGCAACCTCTCCGAAACCGCCCCCACGGTCACAGTGCCTGCGGGGGCTGTTGCGCTAAACGTATTTGCCGCAACCAACGCTTCGTCGCCACCCAGCACGCCGCCAGCACAAGGCGCTTATCAAGCGGTGCCGCTGGCCTATATCAACTACGCGTCGGTTTACACCGTAACGGGTTTTTCCGGGTCGCTGTCCGGTCAGACAGTAACGTATCCTGCGTTCAGCAGCCAACATTTCGCCGCGCTTTCGCTGGTTATTCCGGTCGCAAGTGCCGCCTTGGCGGGCACGTCGGCGATCACCGATGGGGCCGACACCAGCGCGGCCAGCGGATCAGTCGCAGCCAGCACCGCAACCGGGACGGCATCATCAACCGAGTCGCCAGACCAATCGGCGGCGACCGGCTCCTGCGCATCCACCGGCACGGCATCGGCAAGCGAAGGATCAGACGCAGGCAACGGTGCAGGCACCAGTGCATTGGTCGGTCAAGGCTTAACCGCTGAGGCGCGAGACAGCGCAACCGCGCAAGGCTTCAGCCAGGCCAATGGCTCGGCATCTGTCACGGAATCGGCGGACGCGGCAACCGCGAGCGCTTCCGTCGCGTCGAGCGGTGCGGGTTCCGCAAAGGAAGGTCCGGACTCTGCAACAGCCAGCGCAAGCGCGACCATCCCAGCATCCGGCTATGCCGCATCGCAAGATCAATCAGATGTATGCGCCGCGATTGGCTTTGCCGGTGCCATCGGATCGCTGTACCGCAATGAACAGTTTCACGCGCCCGCGCGTCTCTCGGTCTGGCATGTCGCGCCGAGCCAGACGATTGCGCATGCAGGCCTGCGACTGGCGGTCTTTCATGACGCAGCCCGGCCTGCTGTTTCGCACCTATCGCCGCGCTCCGTGCGCTGGCAAGCCTGAGGCAACATGGATCTATACCTGACCAAGCGCACCGCCGAAGTGATCACGTTCACCCTGGACTGCACAGGGCTGCTCAACGCGGGCGAAACCATCACGGCTGTGCTGTCGGTCGCGGCAGATCAAGGCGCGCTGACGCTCGGCACGGGCAGCGTGAATACGCAAGCGCTATCCTTTCCCGACGGCACAAGCAGCGCCATCGGAACGGCCGTTCAGGTGCAGATCAGCGCCGGCACGATCCCATCCACACAGGACGATGCAGGCCTTGGTGTCCCAAACCTGCTCTGCGCCGTGCGGGCCATTTTTACGACCAGCGGCGGGAACACCCGGGAAGCGGTTATGCCGTTGCTGCTGATCGACCAAATTAACCCTGTGAGCTTCTGATATGCCATCCAACGTTTCCGGCAAGATCACCTCAGCCAACGTCTCGCAAAGCGTCTTCAGCAAGGCACAGTTCGTCGACGGCATCGCGGGCTATCAAGTGCAAAACACCAGCACCGGCGTGCTGTACGTCGAGGACGGGGGCGGCCCCGCAACCACTCTCTCCTGGCAGATCGCCGCTGGCGGCTTTTACCAGTCCCCGGATGACTGCCGGCCCGCACTTGGCGTACAGATTATGGGCGCGACCGCCAATCAGACCTTTGTGGCGAAGCTGTACTGATGGGACTGCTCGCATGGTTCCGCAAGGAGTCGCCCGCCCCCGTTGAGCCTGCAGGCAGCGTGCCGTCGCTGTTCAGTACGCACGCCTTCGATGCGCTGGCCCCTCGCGTGGACCTCGCGGGCCTGCTGTCGCAGATCGCGGTCGGTCAACCAGTAGCAACGCTTGGCGTGGCTATGGACGACGCAAGCACTGGCACCGTGTCATTCAAAACCTACGGCGGTGGAAACACGATCAGCGACGCGCTTGTGTCGTGGTACACCTCGCAGGGGTTTATCGGTCACCAGCTCGCCGGCATCGTCGCGCAGCACTGGCTGGTCAACAAGGCCTGCTCCATCCCGGCTGAAGATGCCGTGCGCAAGGGGTACAGCGCCGTCAGCGTGGACGGGGACGAAATGGACCCGGAACAGATCGCCCTGCTGAAGCAATATGACCGCAAGTATCAGGTCAAGCGCCACATGCACGATTTTGTGCGCAAAGGCCGCATCTTCGGCGTGCGCGTGCTGATGTTCAAGGTGGAGTCGACCGATCCCCAGTATTACGAAAAGCCGTTCAATCTGGACGGCATTACGCCCAAGAGTTACAAGGGCATCGTGCAGTTCGATCCGTACTGGATCAGCCCGATGCTGGATCAGGCGGCCAGCAGCCAGCCGGATTCCCTGAACTTCTACGAACCGACATTCTGGATGATCAATGGCCGCCGAGTGCACCGCACACACCTGGTCATCTTTCGGCACGCTGAACCGATTGACCTGCTCAAACCCACGTACCTGTACGGCGGCATTCCGCTGCCGCAGATGATCATGGAGCGCGTGTACGCCGCCGAGCGTACCGCCAACGAAGCGCCGCAACTGGCGATGACCAAGCGCACAAGCGTCTGGCTTACCAACATCGAGCGCGTGATGGCAGATAGTTCAAGCGCCATCGCCAACCTGCAGAACTGGTCGTACTACCGCGACAATTTCGGCGTCAAGCTGGGCGACAAGGAAGGCGACGAGTTCCAGCAGTTCGACACTTCCCTGGCCGATTTCGACCAACTGATCATGACCCAGTATCAACTGGTGGCGGCTCAGGCGAACGTACCGGCCACCAAGCTGATCGGCACATCACCGAAAGGCTTCAATGCCACCGGCGAGTACGAAGAATCCTCGTACCATGAGATGCTGGAATCGATCCAAGAAAATCATCTGACGCCGCTGCTTGAGCGCCATCACGCACTGGTGCTGAAGTCGTTTGGGGCAGGTGGCATCGAAACCAGCGTAATGTGGAACCCGCTCGACTCGCCGACCGCAAGGGAAATGGCAGACACCAATCTGGCGAAAGCCCAGATCGGGGCGCAACTGATCGCCTCCGGGGCCATCAGTAGCGAAGACGAGCGCGCCCGCATTGCGCTGGACAAGGAATCCGGGTATCACGAACTGGGGCTGGCTGATATGCCGGTCGAGGAAGACCCGCTGAATGACACCGAACAAGCCTAATCGCGTGGGTGCGCCTCTGCGGCCCGCAGTCAGCATTTACGTGGAGATGGGCGACCTGATCGCTCGGGAAATAGCCCGCATGGCGAAGTCGTGCGAGAAAGACCTGCGCGAAGCGTTCGAGCGATCCGACCATCACAGCGCGATGGATGACACCATCACTGCGCAGGCCCGGATCGCACTCAATGCCCTGCGCGAGCGCTGGACAATCCGCTTCAACCGGCTGGCAAAGCGCGTTACCCAGCGCATGATCGACCGCACGCTGAAAAACTCGGCTGTTACCCTAGGCACCAGCCTGCGAGAAGTGTCCGAGGGTTTCAAGATCGACACAAGCCTTTCAGATGCGCGGCTGCAGGAAGTGATCAAGGCCAGCACGATGGAGGCCGCAGGCCTGATCAAGCGCATCCCGGAGAAGTTTCTCGGCGACGTGCAAAGCCAAGTCATGCGATCCATCACCAACGGGCGCGGCATGCAGGATCTGGCCCCGTACCTGACCAAGCAGTACCACGGGCAGTCCAAGTGGGCGCGACACGTCGCCATGGATCAGACGCGCAAGGCCTACAGCAACATCAACCAGGTGCGGCTGCAGGCAGTGGGATGTGAGACCTATATCTGGGTGCACACTGGCGGCGGCCAGCACCCGCGCAAAGACCACATCGCCATGAACGGCAAAGAATACCGATGGGACGCGCCGCCCATCATTGACCCCAAAACCAGCGAGCGCGGCAAGCCGGGGGACGCGATTTTCTGTCGCTGCATCGCCCGCCCTGTCTTCAAACTGAGCTAATCCCATGATCGAAGCAACCGAACCGACTGCCGAACAGCAGCCGGCGGAAAAGCACGCCCATGACCGGCGCGAATACGACACGAACGGGTGGGCTGAGATTCCCGACAACCCGATCAGCAAGGTGGGCGTGTTCCCGTATGCCGGCCGATCCATCGCGCCTGAATGCGACCCGGACCGCCTGTACAACGTGTTCCGCTCGCCCGACGAGCTGGGCGCACCCGAGGCGATCGACAGTTTCAAGCTGATCCCATGGATTGATGACCATGTGATGCTGGGCTCGGAAGAAGAAGGGCTGACCCCAGCCGAGCGCAAGGGCATCCAGGGCGTGACCGGCGAGCAGGTGTACTTCGACGGTGAGTACCTGCGCGCCAACCTCAAATTGATTTCGGAAGCGATGGCCAACCTCATCGCGTCCGGCAAGAAAGAGTTGTCCTGCGGCTATCGCTGCGCTTACGAGTACGCACCGGGGGTCTACAACGGCACCCCGTACGACTACGTGCAGCGCGACATTCGCGGGAATCATCTGGCACTCGTTGAAGCTGGGCGAATGGGGCCGGACGTGGCAGTTCTTGACAGCGCCCAAGCATCTACTCAGGAGCCACCCATGGCTGAAGAAAAGAAGGACGGCGGCGAAGCCAAGGGCGAAATGACCCTGGCGGATGCCGCAAAGCACTTGTCGGAGATTCTGCCGGTGATCAACAAGATTCAGGAAATGATCGCAGGTCAGCAGCCCGACACCACCCCGCCAGACGAAGGCCCGAAGCCCGTCGGTGAAGATGACGACATGACCGAAGACACCGACATGGAAAAACCGGACACCGAGAAAGAGCCCCCGAAGGCCGAGCAGGAGAAAGAAAAGGCTGGCACCTCCGGCGCGATGGATGCTGCCGCTGTGGCCCGCCGCGTGGAGCGCACCATCGCTGCCAAAAGCGATCTTTATGGCCGTCTTTCGGCTGTTATTGGTGCTTTTGACCACGCGGAAATGAGCATTGAGCAGATGGCCAGCTACGGCCTCAAGAAGCTCGACCTCAATGGATCGGGTGTGGCCTACCTGCAGGGCTATCTGACCGGGCGCGCTGTTACGCCGGCCGCCATGGACAAGGCCCCGGATTTTCCCGCCAATTTCATCACCAAACTCGTGAAGGGGATCTAAACCATGACCGTCGCAACTTTCCAAAGCGCCGTCAACGTGCTGGCCTCTTTCGGCGTCGTCGGTGACCTGCTCACCGATGGCCCGATCCGCGCCGAATCGCTCACCCTGGACACCAACGGCGGCACCGTGGGCTATGCGTTCACCAAGAACGTCACCACCGGCATCGCCACCATGGGCGGCACCCCGACCTCTGGCACCAGCGTCTTCGCCGGTATCTTGATCAATCCGAAGGGGCTGCCGGGCTTTGCCCCGTCAAGCGGCTTCCCTATCGATCCTTCGCTGACCGTTCCGGGCAGCAACCAGGGCGAGTTCCTGACCATGGGCACGATCGTGGTTCAGAGCACGACTGCCTGCAACATCGGCGACCAGGTGCAGTTCAACGTCACCACCGGCGCTATCTCGACTGTCGCCCCGGGCGCTGCTGCCACCACCGGAAACGTGCTGATCCCGAACGCGACCGTCTACCGCTACCCGTCCACCGCTGCCGGCGTGATCGCAATCCGCCTCGCCGCCTTCACCGCTTAATGAGGGGATGAAATGAACCGCTCCATCGAACGTAGCCACCTGAGTGGCGTAGAAGCCGGGCAGGTTTCTGCCCGCATGTCGGCCATGGATCAGGCCGCCATCGACAACCTGTTGCAAAACCCCGGCCAACTGGCCGCGCTGGGCATCAACTTCCCGCCCAAGGTGCTGGCCGCCATGACCTCCTTTGCCATGGATTCCATGGCGATGGATGCCGTGAACCAGTCGCCCGTGACGCAGGCCAGCATCGCCGTGCCCGTTCAGTTCCTGCAGAACTGGCTGCCGGGCTTCGTGCGCGTGATCACTGCCGCACGCAAGATCGATGAGATCGTCGGCATCACCACCACCGGCGCGTGGGAAGACGAAGAGATCGTACAGGGCATCCTGGAACCGATCGGGCAGTCCGTGCCCTACGGCGACTACACGAACGTGCCGCTGGCATCGTGGAACGCCAACTACGTGCGCCGCACCGTCGTGCGCTTTGAGCACGGCATCAAGGTGGGCATGCTGGAAGAACAGCGCGCCGCCCGCCTGCGCGTCTCGACCGCCGCCGAAAAGCGCAGCAGCGCCGCTCTGGCGCTGGAGATTCAGCGCAACCTGCTCGGGTTCTTTGGCTTCAACAGCGGCTCGAATCTGACCTACGGCTTCCTGAACGACCCCGGCCTGCCGGCGTATGTGACGGTCGCCAACGGCGTGACCTCGGCATCGCCGCTTTGGGCTACCAAGACCTTTACGGACATCACTGCCGACTTGCGCGCAGGCTTTGCCCAGCTGCAGAACCAGTCGCAGGACACCATCAACCCGGAAGACACCCCGACCACGCTGGCTATCCCAACCGCCGTGTATCAGTACCTGTCGGTGGTACAGACCTCCGGCCAGGGCCTGACCGTGCGCGACTGGCTGCGCAACAACTACCCGAAGTGCCGCGTCATTTCGGCTCCCCAGCTCAACGCCGCCAACGGTGCCGCCAACGTGTTCTACATCTTCGCCGACCAGGTGGACGATGGCGCGTCGGACGATTCCCGTACCTGGATTCAGGCCGTGCCGGCCAAGTTCCAGGCGCTCGGCGTCGAGAAGGGTGCCAAGTCGTACACCGAGGACTTCTCGATGGCCACTGCCGGTGTGATGCTGAAGCGGCCGTATGCCGTGGTGCGCTACAGCGGATGCTGAACGGGGGCTATACCTGAGTAATCAGCCCCACCCAGAACACCCCGAGGCTCACCCCTCGGGGTTTTTCATTTTGGAGACACCATGGCACGAATCTACATCTGCAGCACCCTCGCCAATGACCAGCTCTATCAGAACTGGACGAACCACGAAGGCGGCCTGCACATCGCTGGCGACAAGGTGCTGATCAAGGGCGGCACGGGCGTGGCGAATGACCGCATCGTGACCCCGCTCGGCGTGATGACCGAGATCAACGACGCCGAGTTGTCGGTGCTCGAAAGCAACGCAGTATTCAAGCTGCATCGTGACGGCGGCTTTGTCACGGTCCAGAAGCGCAACGCCGACCCCGAGAAAATCGCGGGCGACATGAATTTGAACGACCCATCGGCACCGAAGACCCCTGCCGATTATTCGGACGGCGGCGACGGCCTGAAGCTGGCTTCCTGATATGACCGCGCCCGTCTACACCGACGCAAATTTCCGGCTGCAATTCCCGGAGTTCGCCAGTATGGCCACGCACCCTGTCGCCGTCCTGCAGTCGTTTTGGACGATGGGCACGGCCTATGTCTCCATCAACAACCCGAATGCCGTCTGGACGCAGCAGCAGGCCCAACTCGCAAATGACCTGATGGCGGCGCACTTGACAAAGCTGAACAGCCAAATCGCCGCAGGCAGCGCGCCCGGCGTCGTAACTGGGGCCACCGAGGGCAGCGTGTCGGTCAGCTTGGCACCGCCGCCGACCATGACTGGCTTTCAATACTGGCTGTCCAGCACGCCATACGGCATGCAGTTGCGTGCGCTGATGTCAGCCGCATTCGGCGTCGGCTTTCTGGTGGGCGGCAGCTTTGAGCGCGCAGGCTTCCGCAAGGGCGGCGGGGTTTTCTGATGGCCCTCAATTTCACCCGGATCGAGGCGCGGCTGTCCAATGTCAGCCGCGAGTTTGACGGCCAGCAGGCGCAGTTTGGCGTGCCATCTGGCCTGAATTACGAAGACGGCACAAGCGTGGCCTACGTGGCCGCCATTCAAGAGTTTGGCGCGCCAGAGGTAGGCATTCCGCCGCGCTCATACATCCGCCCGACCGTGCGCGCCAAACAAGAATACTGGGTGCGTGTGCTGAAAAGCATGATCCCCAATGTGACATCTGGCGGCCTGACTGGCTTTGACGTGCTGGACGCCGTGGGTCGCGCGGCGGTGGCCGACATTCAGACCGCGATCGCCGCAGTGTACGAGCCCGAGTTGTCACCCGTTACCGTCCTGCTGCGCAAGTGGCGCAAGGAAGGCCGACGTATCACAGGCAAAACCGTGGGCGAAGCGGCGGCGGCGATTGACGCAGGTGAAGACCCGGGAAGTGACAACAAGCCACTGAACGACACCGGATACCTGATTGCCAGCATCCGCAACGCCGTGAACCGTCGCCCCGAGGAGTTCAAGGCATGAATCTGCGCCATACGGTGAATGCGCTGACGCAGACCATCAACCCGAACATTTCAGCCGTGCTGATCCGATCGAGCGGCGGCTACACCACCGACGCAACCGGACACCGCACGCCTGTTGTCACGTCGTTTCAGGTCAAGGCACAAGTGCAGGGGCTGTCGGCGCGCGAGATTGCGCATCTGGATGGGCTGAACATTCAGGGCGTGATGCGCGGCGTGTACCTGTATGGAGACATCGAGGGCGTGGTGCGCACCGATCAGAAAGGCGGCGACACCCTGCAGTTCCGCGAGACCCTGACCGGGCAGATGCGCACCTGGCGCGTGGTGCAGGTGCTGGAAACCTGGCCTGACTGGTGCAAGGTCGTGGTGGTGATGCAATGACCATCAGCCTGTCGCAAACCGACGTACTGACCGCACTGCGCGCCGCGCTGCTGTCGCTGCTGACCGGGTATGAAGTGGTGCAAGCCCAAGACAACGGCGTGCCCATGCCGA
>CAITLJ010000004.1 GCA_903893215.1 uncultured Ferrovum sp.
AGATTGAGGACCAATTGAAGAGGATCTTTCTCTTTTAAGAACACACAGTAGCCCAACCTAGTGACAAAGCAAAAATGGAATTCTCTCTAAATTTTGCTAAAAAGAACACGGTCAGTAAAAAGATGGGATTGTTTCTATCTTGGCTGTCGACGGTACACCTTCTCGGCAGCATTTAGCTATCACTGCTTTGTTAAAATACAAAACTGTCGTGTCAATTCTTGTCAAACCGATCGTCTATAAGGGCCTTGAATACACCGAACAAAGCGAACATAAATGAGGCAAAAAAAACTAATTGGAGGTTGCGTGATTGAATTTCAAAATTTCCGAAAAGGTGCCCCCCAGGTTGCCCAGGGCTACTTCGATAATCTGTTGCCGGCGGGTACCCTGATCACCGAAACCGGCCTGGAAAAACCGCTGCTGTTGGTCAATGACTTGCCGGGGGTGGTGGTGCACAGCACGCTGAAGCCGGGCACGGCACCGGGCACTGCCGATCTCGACATTGGCATCGGTGACGAGGGCCGCCTGGTCAGTGGGTATGTGCAGCTCGACAACAAGGGCAGCGCCGAATCCGGACGCAACCGTCTCACAGCGGGCGTCGATGTGCGCGACCTGACCGGCTATGGCGACCTGCTCAGCATTTCCGGCCTGGAAGCCACCGACAACAACACCGCGCTCGGTCAGATCAATTATTCGATCCCGGTGGGCTACAGCGGCGCCAAGGTCTCGGCCAGTTATCTGGCCCTGCGCTACCGTCTGGTTGGTGCGTTTGCCAACCTGAATGCCGACGGCGACGCCCGCGTGCTGGGCCTGAGCGCCCAATATCCGCTGGCACGCAGCCGTAACTTTAACCTGTTTGCGCTGGCTGGATTCCAGGACAAGGACCTGAACGACCGCCGCAACAATGGCCTGAGCCTGGACCAGCACAAGATCTCCGAGGGTGACGTGGGCCTGATCGGCGATTCTCGCGATGACCTGCTCGGTGGCGGCCTCAACAGTTTCGCCAGCAACCTGTTCGTGGGCCGCAACGACTACGCGGTGGGCATCGCCAACGACGCCTACCAGACCAACGGCACCTTCGAGAAATTCACGCTGGACTACCGTCGGCTGCAGAACGTGATCAGCAACACCTCGGTGCTGTTCTCGCTGAGTGGCCAGGTAGCCAACAAGAACCTAACCGCTGCTGAAAAGCTCGCGATCGGGGGCCCCAATGGCGTGCGGTCGTATCCCACCGGTGAGGCCGCCGGCGACGACGCCGTGATCGGCAGCCTGGAACTGCGCCAGGTGGTGCCGCAACTCGGGTACGACGGCGCTGCCTTCCAGTTGCTTGCGTTCTTCGACTACGGACTCTCCCAGCTCAACCGCACGCCGCTGATCACCGACACCGTCACCCGCCGCACACTGCGCGCCGGTGGCCTCGGCCTGAACATGGCCAAGCGCGATGACTATGTGATCCGGGTGGAATGGGCCTCCACCCTGGGTGGCCCGCCGGCGCTTAGCGACCCCAGTGCATCACGGATCTGGGCCACGTTGACCAAGTATTTCTGAGTGCGCTGCGCGCCGGTGCGGGCGCGGTTTGAGCAAGTTTGCGAAGCAACCAAATTGATGTGAGCCCGGCGCAAGGCGCCGGGTGTCCAGTCGGAGTTCACGCGAAATGAAAAATACCAAGCAGGCCAGCAGCGCAACTTCCCCCACAGCGCAGGCCGTCCCCGGATCACCCGCCAGCCAGCCCGAACACAAGCAGCGCCGCCACGCAGCCATGCGCATCGTGCTCAGGATCAGCCGCAAGATTTCGCTGATCCTCACCTGGCGCGCACCGGTGCGCATGAGCCGCCTGGTGGCGGCCATGCTAGCCACCAGCCCGTTGCTGGCGCACGCGCTGCCGACGGGTGCCAAGGTCACGTCGGGTGCGGTCACGGTGAATGCCCCGGCGGGCAACACGCTCAACATCACACAGACCACCCAGACCGCTTCGATCAACTGGAACAGCTTCAGTCTCACCCCCAGCGAAACAGTGAATTTCCTGCAGCCGGGCGCCACCTCGGTCACGCTAAACAATGTGGTGGGCGGCAGCCCGTCCAGCATTTTTGGTCACCTGAATGCCAACGGTCAGATCTTCCTGATCAACCCGAATGGCGTGCTGTTCGCCCCGGGGGCCAGCGTGGATGTGGGCGGGCTGGTGGCCTCCACGCTGCGGCTTGCGGGTGACAGCCAAAAGCCCGGCCAGTATGTGCTGGTGGCGGGCGACCAGGCGGGCAGCGTGGTCAATCAGGGCACCATCGTCGGCAAGTATGTGGTGTTCGCTGCGCCCAGCATCGTCAACAGCGGCACCATCAACACCACGGGCGGCAGCACTGCATTGGCGGCCGGCAGCCGCATCACCGTGTCGCTGGCGCCAGACAGCCTGATCGGTGTGTCGGTGGATGCGGCAGCGGCGCAGGCCTCGATCACCCAGAGCGGCACCATTGCAGCTGCGGATGGCAGCGTCAGCCTGCAGGCCCGCTCGGCGGGTAGTGCACTCGATACCGTGCTGAACGTGAGCGGCGTGATCCGGGCCGATGGCATCAAGGTGAACGGCGGGCAGATCCTGCTCGATGGCGGCTCCAATGGTGTGGTGTCGGTGACCGGGCAGCTGGATGCTGTGGGTAAGGCGAATGGCCTGGCCGGCGGCACCATTAAGGTGCTGGGTGACAACCTGCAGATCGGGTCCGCGGCGGTGCTCAGTGCCAGCGGTGCGGCCGGTGGCGGCACGATCCTGGTGGGGGGCGACGCCCATGGGCAGGGTGTGGACGCCCAGGCCACCACCAGCACGGTGGCGACGGGCGCCACGCTCAGCGCGGATGCCGGCGTGACTGGCAATGGCGGCGAAATCGTGGTGTGGTCAGAGGGCACCACCACGGTGGGCGGCGCCTTCAGCGCACAGGGTGGCGCCAAGGGTGGCAACGGCGGCTTCATCGAAACCTCGGGTCACCACCTGCACGTGCTGGGCAGCACTTCAGTCAGCACCCTGGCGTCACACGGGCAGACCGGCAGCTGGCTGCTGGATCCGACTGATTTGCTGATTGCCGCCTCTGGCGGCGATGTCACGGGTTCAGACATCAGCACCCAACTGGCCACGACCAGTGTCAACATCGTGACCAACGTAAGCGGCGGAACGACCAGCGTCACGACAACACCGACCACCATCAACGGAGTGACGGTCGGTGCAACGGCGCCCAATGGCAATGGCAGCATCCTGGTCAACGACACCATCAGCTGGACCACTGCGAATTCGCTCACGCTGAATGCGGCGGGTGGCATTTTCTTCAACGGCAACACCCCCGGGGTGGCTGGCAGCGTCAGCATTGCTGGCGGCTCGGGCAGCAGCCTGGTGGCGATTGCAAATGGCGGCCCGGTAGCCGTCAACTCGGCCATCACGGTGGCCACGCTCAACCTCAACGGAGCCGGCATCACCGACACCGCCACTGGGGCGCTCACCGTCAGCGGTGCCACCACGCTCGCTTCGAGCGCCGGCATCGCTCTGACGGCCGGCACCCATGCCTTCACCGGCCTGGTCACTGCTACCGCCGCCACAGACGCGTCGATCAAGGCGGTGGGGGCGCTCACCAGCACCGTCACTGCCGCCACCAGCAACCAGACCGCCAATGGCGCCATCGTCACGGCGCTGGCCACCACTGGCAACACCAGCGTGCACTCGA
>CAITLJ010000005.1 GCA_903893215.1 uncultured Ferrovum sp.
GGACAGGACAGGACAGGACAGGACAGGACAGGACAGGACAGGACAGGACAGGACAGGACAGTGCACTGCACTGCATGACCGGAAGGTCTGTGATTGCTGTACAGGTCAATTTGCCGCCAGGCGGGAACAAAGCCCTGCAATTGCCTGTCTTTGTCTGTGCACTGCAGGGAAACGCGCCAATCCGTAGGCGGCGTCCTGCACTCATCAGCTTTTGGGAGTCGGGCATGACAAGTCTATACTACGGAACTCTCGACATGACCGGAGGCGCTCCGGTGGCGAAGGGTCAGGATGTCCGCACGCAATTGGAACCCATGAACACCGACGCGGTGGCGCTGCCACCGACCGACCGCGAACTCGACCAGGTGCTGGTGGAGCGCGCCCAGCGCGGCGACCAGCGCGCCTTCGAACTGCTGGTGATCAAATACCAGCGCAAGCTGGGGCGCCTGCTCAGCCGCCTGATCCGCGATCCGGCCGAAGTCGAGGACGTTACCCAGGAAGCCTTTGTGAAGGCGTACCGGGCGCTCGGTTCGTTCCGTGGCGACAGTGCGTTCTACACCTGGCTGTACCGCATCGGGATCAACACGGCGAAGAATTATCTGGTGGCACTTGGGCGGCGTGCGCCCACCTCCACCCCGTTTGACAGTGAGGAAGCCGAGACTTTTGACGACGGCGACCAGCTGCGCGATTACAACACGCCTGAAGCCGAGTTGATGAGCAAGCAGATTGCGCGCACGGTGAACGAAAGCATGGAGAGCCTGCCGGAAGAGTTGCGCACTGCCATCACGCTGCGCGAAATCGACGGATTGAGCTATGAAGAAATAGCCACGGTGATGGCGTGTCCGATAGGTACGGTCCGGTCGCGCATTTTCCGTGCGCGCGAAGCAATTGCCGAGCGTCTGCGTCCCCAGCTTGGCACGTCGAAAGACAGGAGATGGTAATGAACAAGGAACAGATGTCGGCCCTGCTGGATGGTGAGCTGGACGAATTGTGGACGGCTCGCCTGCTGAAGGCACTTGAACAGGACGAAGCCCTGTTCGAACAATGGGAAATGCATGGCCTGATCGGTGATGCGCTGCGCGAAGGGGCGGGCATGTCCACCGCCGGACGCGCGGGTGCACGCCGCGCCATGGCACAGATTGCGACCGAACCGGCACCGCGTCGCGAACGACGCTTGCCAAGGCTGCCCGCGGGCTGGATGCCCTGGGCCATTGCCGCTTCGGCAGCGCTGGTGGCATTCCAGCTCACCAGCACGGGTCTGCCTGCGGTGGATGGTGCGATGAGTGCCTCTGCCGGCAGTGTGCGCAGCGCAGCCAGCGCGATGCTGGCCAGCGCCGGCTTTGGCGAGCCTGCTGCACGCGAAGCCGATCCGGCCGAGATGGACCGCTTCATCGATCTGCACCGTGAGGTGGCTGACCCCGGGGTCCAGCACGCCGCCCCCGACAGCGTGCAACCGGCGGGAGGCGCACGCGGACAATGATGGGCAAGGCATGGTGGGCTGGCGTTACGCTGCTGCTGCTGGCTGCAAGCGCACAGGCGGACGGCGCGGGGCGTTCGGGTGAAGCCGTTGATTGGCTTAACCGCATGGAACGCTCGGCGCAAGGCCTCAACTACGGTGGGGTGTTCACTTTTACGCATGATGGCAAGGCCGAAACCTCACGGATCCTGCACCTCAATGAAGGGGGAGGGGAGCGTGGCAAGGTGGAGGCGCTCGACGGCCCGCCGCGCGAACTGATCCGCGAGAACAACCAGATCGCCTGTTATCTGCCGGACAACCGGCTGGTCAAACTGGACCGTGTCGAAGGGCGCCACTTTTTCCCCTCGCTGCTGACGGGATCCCCGATCGCCCTGCGGGAGTTCTACAACGTTACGATGGCTGGTATTGACCGGGTGGCAGGGCGGGAATGTCAGCTGATCCGGATGGAGCCGCGTGACAACCTGCGCTTCGGTTACCGTTTGTGTGCTGACAACGAAACCGGCCTGATGCTGCGTGCCGCGCTCGAGGACGGTGCCCGCGGTGTGCTGCAGCAGTTTGCGTTTACCGAATTCCTGGCCGAGGCCACGCTGGCCCCGGATCGCTTGCGGCCCAGCTGGTCCGGGGCGGGCTGGGTATGGGACCGCAGCGGTCTGGTTCAGGAGCAGGAGGTCAGCTGGACAGTCAGCAATCCGCCGGCGGGTTTCCATAAAGTGCTCGACCTGCGCCGCCCGGCAGACGCGCGCGGCAACGTACTGATCCAGCAGGTGTATTCAGATGGCATCGCGGCAGTCTCGTTGTTCATCGAACCAGCGCGCAGCGGCGCTGGAGCGGGTGCCAGCGAATCGCGCCGCGGTGCATTGAGTTTTTATTCGAACCGGGTGGGTGACCAGCAGGTCACCGCCATCGGTGAAGTGCCACCGGCTGCGGTAGCCCAGATGGTCCGCACCCTCACCTCACTCAAGAACAAACCCTGAACGGGAGATTATCCATGCGTCGCTTGTTGTTGATCAGCTTGCTCATGTTTGCCCCCATGCTGTCCCGTGCCGACGGGCTGCCGGACTTTACCGATCTGGTTGAAAAGCAATCAGCATCGGTCGTCAATATCAGCACCACCCAGGCGCCCAAGCCAGGCAGCAACGGCGGCGATGGGGGGGATGATGCCATGCAGGAATTCTTCCGCAGGTATGGCATTCCCACCCCGCCGGGCGGTGCACCACATGGCCCGAATGGCCCGGGCAACGGCGGTGCCCCGCATGAAGGGGCCGAGCAGCATTCGCTCGGTTCAGGATTTGTGATCAGTGCCGATGGCTACATCCTGACCAATGCGCACGTGGTCCAGGGCGCCGATGAAATCACGGTGGCGCTGACCGACAAGCGCGAGTTCAAGGCCAAGGTGATCGGCAGCGACCGCAAGACCGATGTCGCGCTGATCAAGGTCGAGGCCAGCGGGCTGGTTCCGGTCAAGACCGGCGATGTCGATAAGGTACGCGTGGGTGAATGGGTGGTGGCGATCGGTTCGCCATTCGGATTTGAAAGCACCGTCACCAAAGGCATTGTGAGCGCCAAGGGGCGCTCGCTGCCGCAGGAAACGCTGGTGCCGTTCATCCAGACCGATGTGCCGATCAATCCTGGCAATTCCGGTGGTCCGCTGTTCAACCTGAAAGGTGAGGTGGTCGGCATCAACTCGCAAATCTACAGTCGCACCGGCGGCTTCATGGGTTTGTCGTTTGCCATCCCCATTGACGTCGCGCTGGATGTGTCGAAACAACTGCGCGAAAGCGGTAAGGTAACGCGCGGGTGGCTTGGCGTAGTGATCCAGGATGTGACCACCGACATTGCAGACTCCTTCGGCCTGACCAAGGCCCAGGGCGCGCTGGTGGCCAGCCTGGAAAAGGGCGGACCTGCGGAAAGCAGCGGCCTGCAGGTCAGCGACGTGATCACCAGCTTCAATGGCAAGAACATCAAGTCGCGCGAGGATCTGCCGCGTGCCGTTGGTTCGACCAGGCCGGGTAGCACCGTGCCGGTGACGGTATGGCGTAAGGGGGCCAGCAAGGACCTGACCGTGGCCGTTGGCGAAATGCCCGGCGAGGAAGGGGGTGGGCTGCGTCCGGCGTCGCGTCATTCGGGCAGCGAAAACCCGGCCGGCAAGATTGGCCTCGCGCTGGGCAACCTGAAGGAAGAGCAGCGCAAGGAGCTCGACCTGAAGGGGGGCGTACTCGTCCAGGAAGTGTCGGGGGCCGCCTCGAAGGCCGGCTTGCAGCCTGGCGACGTGATTCTCTCGCTGAATACCTCGGACGTGGCCTCGGTTGAAGAATTCAACAAGGCGCTGACCGCGACCAACGAGAAGAAAGTCATCACTTTGCTGGTGCGGCGCGGTGATTCCTCGCGCTACATTCCGCTCAAAAAGGACGGTGGTGCCGGCTGAGGCTGCGCAGGGTATCCCCCTGCGTCTGCTGGGTCGAAGCTATTGTCATTTGTGCACCGATCTGGCGGAGGCGCTTGCGCCCCACCTGGTCGGTTTGCCGCTCGAACTCGTCTGGGTAGATCTGGACGAGCATGAGGCCCTGGAAGCGTCCTACGGCGAGCACATCCCGGTCTTGCTGTACGGTGAGGAAGAGATCTGCCGTCACCGCCTGGACGTAGGCGCGCTGGGTGCGTTTCTGAGCCGCTTCCGCTAGACTCCTACCTGTAACGATGGGCATCCCTGTCCCGTCGACGTGGGAACGTATTCACGTCACCCGCCTCCGGAATCCATGAACCATATTCGCAATTTTTCCATCATTGCCCACATCGACCACGGCAAGTCGACCCTGGCCGATCGTCTGATCCAGTTGTGCGGCGGGCTGTCCGACCGCGAGATGGAAGCGCAGGTACTCGACTCGATGGACCTCGAGCGTGAGCGCGGCATCACCATCAAGGCACAAACGGCCGCACTGCGCTACAAGGCACGCGACGGACAGGTGTATCAGCTCAACCTGATCGATACCCCAGGACACGTGGATTTCTCTTACGAAGTGTCGCGCTCGCTGGCAGCCTGCGAAGGCGCCCTGCTGGTGGTCGATGCTTCCCAGGGGGTCGAAGCGCAGACCGTGGCCAACTGCTACACCGCCATTGAGCAGGGTGTCGAAGTGATGCCGGTGCTCAACAAGATCGACCTGCCCCAGGCCGAACCTGAGCGGGTAAAGGAGGAAATCGCTGACATCATCGGCATCGACGCCACCGATGCGGTGGTGTGCAGTGCCAAGACCGGTCTGGGGGTCGAGGACGTGCTGGAGGCGCTGATCCAGCGCATTCCGCCGCCCAGCGGGAATCCTGACGGGCCGCTCAAGGCCCTGATCATCGACTCGTGGTTTGACAACTACGTGGGTGTGGTGATGCTGGTGCGGGTGGTCGATGGCGTGCTGCGCCCGAAGGACCGCATCCAGCTGATGTCCACCAAATCGGTGCAGTTGTGCGAGCAGGTGGGCGCATTCACCCCCAAGTCGCAACAACTCGATGCGCTCAGCGCCGGCAGCGTGGGTTTCGTGATCGCCGGTATCCGCGAACTGCAGGCGGCACGCGTCGGTGACACCATCACGCTGGCCGCCAATCCGGCCGCCGAGGCGTTGCCAGGTTTCAAGGAAGCGCAGAGTCAGGTGTTTGCCGGTTTGTATCCGGTCGAGTCAAACCAGTACGAAGCACTGCGCGATGCCCTCGAAAAGCTCAAGCTGAACGATGCCGCCCTGCAGTACGAACCTGAAACCTCGCAGGCTTTGGGCTTTGGTTTCCGCTGTGGTTTCCTTGGCCTGTTACACATGGAAATCGTGCAGGAGCGGCTGGAGCGCGAGTACGACATGGACCTGATCACCACCGCGCCCACGGTGGTGTACGAGGTGGTGCTGAAGGACGGTACCGTAGAGGAGATCGAAAATCCCTCACGCATGCCCGACCCCTCGAAGATCGAGGAAATCCGCGAGCCGATCATCGTGGCCACCATCCTGGTACCGGAAACCTACGTGGGTGCCGTGATGACGCTGTGCAACCAGAAGCGCGGTGTTCAGCGCGACATGCAGTATGCCGGTCGGCAGGTGATGCTCAATTACGAGTTGCCACTCAACGAGGTGGTGATGGATTTCTTCGACCGCCTCAAGTCGGTCAGCCGCGGCTACGCTTCGCTCGACTACGAGTTCAAGGAATTCCGCGCGTCCGACCTGGTCAAGCTCGACGTACTGATCAACAGCGAGAAGGTGGACGCCCTGTCACTGATTGTTCACCGCGCCAGCAGCCAGTACCGCGGTCGCGAGCTGGCCTCTAAAATGCGCGAACTGATTCCGCGGCAAATGTTTGACGTGGCCGTGCAGGCGGCGATCGGTGCGCACATCATTGCGCGTGAAACCATCAAGGCCCTGCGCAAAAATGTGCTGGCCAAGTGTTATGGTGGCGACATTTCCCGCAAGCGCAAGCTGCTTGAAAAGCAGAAGGCTGGCAAAAAGCGCATGAAACAGGTGGGTAACGTTGAAATTCCGCAGGAAGCCTTCCTGGCCATCCTGCAGGTGGAGAGTCGTTGATGGATCTGCAGTGGTTGGTGATCGGCCTGATCGTGATTTCCCTGCCCGGGGCGGTGTGGGACCTGGTGTCCCCGCGGGCATCGGCCCAGCGTGAAGAGCTTCAGTCGTGGCTGCAACTGGCCTGGCTTGGCCTGCTGGCGGGCGTGCTGGCGTTGGGTGCGGTGATGAAGTGGTACGGACTCGCCGAGGCCTTGTTGCTGGCCACCGTGGTCACCGGTCTGGTGTTGCTTGCCGACCGGCTGATTTTTCGCAAGCAGGCGCAGCCGCTGTTCCTCGACTCGATGGATGCCAGTACCGGGCACGCTGCCGTGGTGCCCGAGTCCGAGCCGGCCTGGCTGGACCTGGGGCGCAGCTTTTTCCCGGTGATTTTCGTGGTGTTCTTCGTGCGCTCCTTTGTGGCTGAGCCATTCAAGATTCCATCGGGTTCGATGATTCCCACGCTCAAGATCGGCGATTTCATTCTGGTCAACAAATATGCCTATGGCGTGCGCCTTCCGGTGCTCAACGTGCCGGTGATCCCCGTGGGGCAGCCACAGCGCGGTGATGTCATGGTGTTCCGTTATCCAGTCGACCCCAGCGTGGATTACATCAAACGGGTGGTCGGTGTGCCCGGTGACGTGGTCACCTACGCACACAAGCAGCTGTCGCTGAACGGCCAGCCACTGGCGGTCAGCCCTTCAGAGGGGGACGCGCTGGAAGGACTCGGGGAGTTTGGCAACTCCCAGCGCATGCAGGAACAACTGGGTGATCACCTGCACACCATTCAGGTGCGGACGGACCAGCCTTCACTGTTTCCGTCGCGCGTGATGGACTTTCCGGATCGCGAAGCCTGCCAGTACAAGGACGACGGCTTCACCTGTACGGTGCCTGCTGGCCACTATTTCATGATGGGCGACAACCGCGACAGCAGCTCGGACAGCCGTTACTGGGGTTTTGTCCCTGACCGCAACATCGTTGGACGGGCCTTTGTGATCTGGTGGAATTTCGGCGAACTGTCACGCGTGCTGAGGACCATTCCGTGAGGCCCGCGCACGCACGTGGCCTTACGCTGCTGGGTCTGCTGGCCGCGCTGATTCCGCTGGTGCTGGTCATCATCCTTGCCATGCGGATTGCGCCGGCCTATTACGAGCACCAGCGTATCTCGGGCATCCTTGCTGCTATGGCAGACTCCGGGCAAACCCGCGAGGCCAGTGAACTCGACTTGCGGACTGCCTTTGACCGGCGCGCCGAGGTGGAAGACATTGCCAGCGTGAAAGGCAGTGATCTTGACATAGATAAATCAGCGGACGAAAAAGTGATCAGCGTGGAGTACGTGGCCAAGGTGCCGCTGTTCCAGCATGTCTCTTTAATGATCGAATTCTCTGCCAGCACCCGTCCGGTGGCCGGGAAGCCCTGACGCGTGACTTCTGCCGCTGCGGCCGGTCAACACGGTTTGCTGGCCCTGCAAGAGCGCCTGGGTTACCACTTCGTTCAGCCAGCCCTGCTCGACACGGCACTCAATCATAGCGGCACGGGTCAAAGCAACCAGCGCCTCGAATTTCTGGGGGACGCAGTGTTGGGTGCGGCCGCGTCAGCGTACTACTATCGGCAGGCACCTGAGTGGGACGAAGGCCAGCTCAGCGTGGCGCGAACCACCGTGGTGTGCCGGGACAGCCTTGCCGCGGTGGCCGCCGGTTTGCAGCTCGCGCCCCTGTTGCGCCTGAGCAAGGGGGTTTCCCGCAGCGGTCCGGTGCGCACGCAAGCGTCGGTGCTGGCCGACGCCGTGGAGGCATTGATCGGCGCGGTGTTCCTGGATGGTGGTTACGCAGCAGCAGAACAGGTCACCCTGCGTATTCTCGGCGACCGCTTGTCCCTCGATGTCATGGTGGCACCGGTCAAGGCTGCCAAAAACCAGTTGCAGGAGTGGTTGCAGGCGCGCGGCTGGCCGGTGCCCGTGTATGCGCTGTTGCCGGATACCGGGCCGGCGCATGACCGCCTGTTCGAAGCTGAATGTCGCCTGGTCAAACCGGCGCTCAGCGCCACCGGTCAGGGTAGCAGCCGCAAGCTGGCCGAGCAGGCAGCTGCCGAGAAAATACTTCAACTTCTGCAACAGGGCCCCAAGCCATGACTTCCAGCACTCCTCCATACCGTTGTGGCACTGTCGCCATCATTGGCCGCCCCAACGTGGGCAAGTCCACGCTGGTCAATCATCTGGTCGGGCAAAAGCTCAGCATCACCTCGCGTAAACCGCAAACGACCCGCCATCGCATCAAGGGCATCCTGACCCGGGAAGACGCGCAATATGTGTTCGTCGATACCCCCGGCGTGCAGACCAAGCATGTCAACGCCTTGCACCGGGCGATGAACCGTTCGGTGATCAGCACCCTCGCCGACACGGACGTGGTGGTGATGGTGATCGAGGCGCTCAAGTTCGGTCCTGACGACCAGCAGGTGCTTGACCGTCTGCCCCCCACCCTTCGACCGATCCTGGCCATCAACAAGATTGACCGGGTGCATCCACGGGAGCGCTTGTTGCCCTTCCTGGGCCAACTGGGCGCACTCGACCGGTTTGCCGCGCTGGTGCCGGTCAGTGCCCAGAAAGAAACCCAGCTGGAACCCCTGCTGGCCGAGATCCGGGGGCGGCTGCCCGAAGGCGAGCCCATGTATGAGGCCGACGATGTCACCGATGCCAACGAACGCTTTTTTGCATCCGAATTCATTCGTGAGCAGTTGTTCCGGCTGCTGGGCGACGAGTTGCCCTATGCCACCAGCGTGGCCATCGAGACCTTCACCCTGGAAGGCACCATGCGCCGCATCCAGGCGGTGATCCTGGTGGATCAGGACAACCAGAAAGCCATCGTAATCGGCCATCAGGGCAGCAAGCTGAAGGAAATTGGCCAGCGTGCGCGCACCGATCTAGAAAAGTTGTTCGACGGCAAGGTGTTCCTGGAAATCTTCGTCAAGGTGAAGGGGGGCTGGGCGGACGACGAGCGCATCCTGAAGAGTCTGGGGCATGAGTTCTGAGCGAGGCGGCAAGGTTCGGGGGCCGGCCTATGTGCTGCATACACTGCCGTGGCGCGAGACCAGCCTGCTGGTCGAGGTGCTGACCCGCGATCACGGACGGCTTGCCTTGATGGCGCGAGGCGCGCGCCGGCCGCGTTCGCCGGTCCGCGGCTTGTTACGTGCGTTTCAGCCCCTTCAGCTCGAATGGTTTGGCAAGGCCGAACTGCGCACCATGTCCCAGGCGGAGTGGGCCACCTTCCAGCCGCTACTGGACGGTCAGGCGCTTTACTGCGGCCTGTATCTGAACGAACTGATGCTGCGGTTGCTGGCGCGCGATGATCCGCATCCCGGCCTTTACGATGCCTATGCCGAAACGCTCATGGCATTGGCGGCTGTCGGTGGCGAAGGCGTGGTCTTGCGTCGCTTCGAACTGCGCCTGCTGAAGGAGCTTGGTTACGGCCTGCAACTGACGCTGGATGCCGATTCGGCGCGGCCGCTGGATCCTGCTGCCTGGTATACCTTTGACCCCGAGCAGGGCCCGCGCATCGCGGCCGCCCGTTCGAATGCAGTACAATTTTCGGGCCGCGCCTTGTGCGCCATGGCTGCCGACGACTGGACCGAGCCCACTACAGCGGTCCAGGCCAAGGCACTGATGCGCCATGTGCTGGCTTTCCATCTGGGTCATCAAGACCTGCATACCCGCAAGCTTTTCAGGGAGATCACGCTACCGTGATTCAGTTCGGCGTCAACATCGATCATATTGCCACCTTGCGCCAGGCGCGCGGTACCCGTTATCCCAGTCCGGTGCAGGCCGCCTTGCTGGCGGAATATGCCGGTGCCGACGCCATCACCCTGCACTTGCGTGAGGACCGCCGGCACATCCAGGACCGCGACCTGGAAATCCTGCGCGAAGTGCTGACCACCCGCATGAACCTGGAAATGGCGGTAACCGACGAGATGCTGGAGATTGCGGGGCGCATCAAACCCCACGATGCCTGTCTGGTACCCGAGCGGCGTGCCGAAATCACCACCGAGGGCGGACTGGACGTGGTTGGCCACTTTGATCGCGTCAAGGACGCCTGCCAGCGTCTGGGCGCGCAGGGCATCCGCGTATCGCTGTTCATCAACGCCGATCACGCGCAGATCGAGGCGGCAGCGAATGCCGGTGCACCGGTGATCGAGTTGCATACCGGCCATTACGCCGAACTGGAAAACGAGGCAGCCCAGCAGGTGGAATTGCGCCATCTGGCCGACGCCGCCGCTTTTGGTACCGGGCTCGGCTTGCGCGTGAATGCAGGTCATGGTTTGAACTATCACAACACCCGGCCGGTGGCGGCCCTGCGCGACGTGCGCGAACTGAACATTGGTCACGCCATCGTTGCGCATGCCCTGTTTGTGGGGTGGGAAAATGCCGTACGCGAAATGAAGGCGCTGATCCTGTCGGCCGCAGCCTCCGGCAGCCCTGCGTGATCCTCGGCATCGGTGTTGACCTCGTGTCGATTCCGCGCGTGGCCGCAGTTTGGCAGCGCCATGGCGAGCGATTTGCGCGACGCGTGCTGAGCGATCGGGAGTGGCCGGATTATCTGGCCAGCCAGCGGCCCGAGCGGCTGCTGGCCAAGCGTTTTGCCGCCAAAGAGGCGCTGGCCAAGGCACTTGGCACGGGCGTGCGGGGTGCCATGACTTTTCAGGCCGTCTCGGTGCTGCATGATCCGCTTGGGGCGCCGGCACTGCACCTGCACGGCGACCTGGCACTACAGGCACAAAACAGGGGGATCGGACGGATGCACCTGTCCCTGTCAGATGAACGGGAGGCCACCTTGGCCTTTGTGGTGTTGGAGTCCTTGGTATGAGTCAGTTCGGCCCGGTGATGTTGGACGTGCAGGGTCTCACCCTGACTGCGGACGAGGTGCAGCGCTTGCAGGATCCGCGGGTGGGCGGGGTGATCCTGTTCAGCCGCAATTTCGAGGATCGGCGGCAACTGCGGGCGCTGGTTGCGGCTTTGCGCGCCTGCCGTGCACAGCCCTTGCTGATTGCGGTGGATCACGAGGGCGGACGCGTGCAACGTTTCCGCAGCGGCTTCTCCAGCCTGCCGGCCATGGCAGCACTCGGCCGGCTGCATGCCAGCCAGCCGCAGGCAGCGCTGCAGGCCGCCGAAGACCTCGGTTTCGTGCTGGCATGGGAGCTGGTCACCTGCGGCATCGACTTCAGCTTCACGCCGGTACTTGACCTCGATTTTGGCCACAGCGCCGTGATCGGTGACCGCGCCTTCGACCGCGACCCCGCGCGCGCTGCGGCATTGGCCGGTGCATTGGTGCGCGGCCTCGAAATGGTGGGCAGTGCCGGCATTGGCAAGCACTTTCCGGGTCATGGCTTTGTAGAGGCCGATTCGCATCACGATCTGCCGATCGATGGCCGCACGTTTGCCGAACTCCAGGCCGACGATCTGGTGCCGTTCCGGGCGCTTGCCCAGGTGGTGCGCGGCATGATGCCAGCCCACGTGCTGTATCCCGCTTGCGACAGCCTGCCAGCCGGTTTCTCGCCGTTCTGGTTGCAGCAGGTGCTGCGCGGCCAGCTGGGGTTTCAGGGGGCCATCTTCAGTGACGACCTCGCCATGGGCGGTGCCCTGGGCCTGGGCACACCCGCCCAGCGCGCGCAGGCCGCGCTGGCAGCTGGCTGCGACATGGTGTTGCTGTGCAACGACGCCCAAGCGGCTGACCAGTTGCTGGCCGATCTTGGTGCGCCACCGCAGACGCCTGTCAGCGCGGATCGTCTTGCCGCACTGCAGATGCGCACGCAACCGGAACGGGGTGCCATGCTGCATCTGAGCGCAGTATTGCGGCTGGATGCGCATGCCCTGCCAGGATGGGCCAGCGCATGAGCCAGCGTCGCCATAACGCGACAGGGGGGCATGGTCACCAGCACGACAATCATGATCATGGCCGACACCGGGCGGACGGCCATGACCACGACAGCCACGGCCACGACAGCCACGGGCATGACAGCCACGGACATGACAGCCACGGCCACGACGGCCACGGCCACGACAGCCACGGCCATGACGGCCACGGCCACCACCATGGCCATTTCCAGAATGCCACCCCGCGGCAGCAGCAGGCGCTCTGGTTTGCGCTGCTGATGACCGCAGGCTTTGCCGGCGTGGAAGTGCTTGGCGGCTGGTGGTCGGGTTCGCTGGCCCTGCTGTCGGATGCCGGGCACATGCTCTCCGACGCGCTGGCGCTTGGCATGGCCGTATTTGCGGGCTATCTGTCGCGCCGTCCACCCAGTGCCCGCCACAGCTATGGTCTGGCGCGCGCCGAGGTGTTGGCCGCGGCCTTCAATGCCCTGTTGCTGCTGGTGGTGATCATCGCGATTGCAGTGGAATCGGTGCAGCGTCTGCTACAGCCAGCGCCCGTGGCCGGTGGCATGGTGATGCTGGTGGCCGGCATCGGACTGCTGGTCAATGTCCTGACGGCTGCGGTCCTGGCGCGTGCCGGCGATGGCCTGAACGTGCGGGCTGCATTGCTGCACGTTCTGGGTGACCTGCTTGGCTCGGTGGCGGCCATCGCTGCGGGCGCCATCATCTGGTTTACCGGCTGGCTACCGGCCGATGCCTTGCTCTCGCTGCTGGTGGCGCTGGCCATCCTGGCTTCGACCGTGCGCCTGCTGCTCGAAGCCACCCACGTGCTGATGGAAGGCGTGCCTGCGCGTCTGGACCTGCCCAGGGTCGGGCATGACATGGCGGCCCTGCCGGGCGTGTTGGGGGTGCATGACCTGCACATCTGGACCCTGGCCTCGGGGCAGACGGCACTCTCAGCGCATATCGAGATCGAGGTGCTGGCCGACTGGCCGCGGGTATTGCAGGCCTTGCGCAGCGATCTGCGCCGTCGTCACACCATCGAACATGTGACGCTTCAGCCAGAAGCGCGTCTGGTCGCGCCGCAGTCAGGCAGGGCGCATATTCCGATTCGCCTGCTCTGAATGTAAGTGTGGCCCCAACCCGGGAATGCGGTCGGGGCCACGGGGGGGCCGGTAATAACTGGATAAGGGAATCAGCAGGGGGCGCCGGTACCGCCAAAGCCGCCAGCCTGCAGCGGCAGCGGGGCACCCGTGCCGCCAAAGCCGCCAATGCAGGCATGCCGGGGCGCACCCGTGCCACCAAAGCCGCCGATGGTGGTCTGACTGTTCATGCGGGGGGTGTCTTGATTCAACATGTCTGGCTCCTGGTTGAGGTCTCCTGCAGTTCCGAAGTCCGCCGCGGCGATCTTGCCGGAGGTGCAGGGATTTGATCCGATGCAGCCCTAGAAGCAACCCCTGTGCCAGAAATTTAGACTATTGAATTGTATGTGTTTTTTGTGATTTCCCGAGGGGTGGGTGACGCAATGCGGCGGATTCTCGCGTGGATTTGTCGCCAAAAGCCGACAGTAATCCCGGGTCTTCAGGCATGTTATTGAAAAATATGGATTTATTTCTGTCGCCAAATGGCGACAGGCAAGTGATCACTCTGCCGGCTTGAAGCTGTTGGGTTCCAGCTCGTGTTTTTGCAGCAGTTTGTAGAACTCGGTGCGGTTGCGCTTGGCCAGGCGGGCAGCCTGTGACACATTGCCGTTGGCCATTTTCAGCACCTGCACCAGATAGTCACGCTCAAAACCCCGACGTGCCTCGTCAAAGGAGGGCACGTCGGAGGTTTCGCCCTGTAGTGCCGCCTGTACCAGATGCTCTGGAATCAGGTCGGTGGTGGCCAGTGCCAGACTGCGCTCCACCACATTGAACAGTTGCCGCACATTGCCCGGCCACGCACTGCTCATCAGGGCTTCCAGTGCATCCGGGGCAAAGCTGCTGGCATGCTTGCCATACGAGTCGCTCACCGTGCGCAGAAAATGCATGGCCAGCAACGGAATGTCCTCGCGCCGCTCACGCAGCGGTGGCACTTCCAGCTTGACCACATTCAGCCGGTAATACAGGTCATCGCGGAACGCACCGTCGGCCACACGCTGTTGCAACTGGCGGTGGGTGGCCGAGACCATGCGGACGTTGATCCTTTTGGTCTGCGTGGCACCGACCGGCCGCACTTCACGTTCTTGCAGCACGCGCAGCAGCTTCACCTGCAGGCTGGCCGGCATGTCGCCAATCTCATCGAGGAACAGCGTGCCGCCGTCGGCGGCCATGAACAGTCCATCATGATCCCGGGTAGCACCCGTGAACGCCCCTTTGACATGTCCGAACAGTTCGGACTCGAGCAGGTTTTCCGGGATTGCGCCGCAGTTCACCGCGATGAATGGTCTGTCGCTACGTCGGCTCGCCCGGTGGATGGCTTGCGCCAGCAGCTCCTTGCCGGTGCCGCTTTCGCCCTGAATGAAGATGGCGGCCTCGGATTCTGCGGCCAGCCGCGCCTGTGAGAGCAGGCTCTCCATGCGCTGGCTGCGGGTGATCAGGCCACGCCTCCAGTCCCCGGAGGTTCGCTGGGCGGATGCGCTGTCGTCTGCGGCAACGGGTGCGGCAGTCATGGCGCCCGACAGCGCCAGCGCCCGTTCTACCTGAGCCAGCAGGGTGCGACTGTCATACGGTTTGGTCAGATAGCCGAAAACGCCGCGATGGACCGCTTCCACTGCATCGGGCACCGTAGCGTGCGCGGTGAGGATGATCACCGGCAAGGAGGGGTCACGGATACGTATGCCCTCGAACAACGCCATGCCGTCCATGCCGCCCATGCGCAGGTCGGTGATCAACAGGTCGGGACGTTCGCGCAGGGTCAGGGCAAGCGCGCGCTCGCCACTTTCCACCGCACTTACCCGGTAACCGCTGGCCCCCAGCCGGATCGAAAGCAGCTTGAGCAGTTCCGGGTCATCGTCTGCCAGCAGGATGTGCGCGGACATCAGCGTGGCCCGTCGCTGCGCGGTGATTTGCGTTCGGCAAGACTTTTTTCAAGATTGGTCAGCGCATCGAGCTTTTGCTGCAGATTGTCTGCGCGCGCCTTTTCGTCGCGCAGCTTTTGGGTGAGGGCCTCCACCTGGGCTTCATTGCGATGCAGATCGTTGCGCAGGCGCTGTGCCAGTCCCTGCAGTCCGGCGGGGTCTGCGGTGTTGGCAGGGCGCTCGCTTTGCAGCACCGATTGCAGGTTTTCTTCCTGTCGCGCCTGCCACGCCAGAAGCACTTCCACGTAGTTCAGCATGGTCGAGGCAGGTCCACCGACCTGGGCGCTGTCCCGTGGCGCGTCGGTGATTGCCACCAGCGCCTTGGTGGTGTCGCGCTGGTTCTGGTTGGGCATGGTCAGCGCCAGGGCCAGCTTGGCGCGGTCCAGCGGCTTGTGTTCAGCCTGCGCAGCAGCCCGGCGCAGCAGGATTTCTTCGGCCAGGCTGTCGCGCGACAGTGTCAGCAGGTGTTGCGTGTATGCGAACAGATCGTCGGCATCCAGCGTGGAGCGCACGGTGACCCGCGCAGGCGCACTGCCTTTCTGGATGCGCCATTGCTCCGGCGCCATGGTCTGGCAACCCGTCAGCAGGCAGGCACAGAGCAGGGCAGGCAACCAGGTCCCGGTGGTGTGGCAGACCGGTTCGTGGGCAGGTGCAGATGGCATCAGGATTTGGTTCCGGGGTCGGCAGCCGATGGTTCACTGCCCAATCCGGGATTGGGCAGGTTGATCAGAAAACTGGTTCCACGCGGACGATGCTCGGTGACACGCACGCTGCCGCCATGGGCCAGCACGAATTCTCTCATGATCGCCAGCCCCAGCCCCGTCCCTTTCACCGGGCCATGTTGCGGCGTGCGGGTGCGGTAGAAGGGATCAAAGATCCGTTCGCGGTCCTCTGCAGCAATACCGGGACCTTCGTCGTCCACCTGGATCAGCGCGAGCGGTCCCTCTGCGGTGGCCGAGGCCCGTACAGTGCCGGATTCTGGTGAGAACTTGATCGCGTTGGAGATCACGTTGTCGAACACGATGCGCAGCTTTTCCGGGTCGGCCTGCAATACCACGTCCTGGGGGGCCAGTTGAAAGCGGATGCCCTTGCCTTGGGCGACCAGGCGATGATCCTCGTACACGCTGGCCAGCAGGCTGCGTACGCTGACTGCCTGCACGTGGAGCAGGCTGCGGTTATAGCGCGCGGCATCCCCTGCGCTGTAGTTGAGCAGGTTCTCGATCATGCGTTGCAACTGGATGCTCTTGTTGCGCAGGATGGTGGTGATTTCGCGCTGCTGGTCCGACAGGCTGCCCCCCACCTCGTCGGCGAGCAGGTCGCTGCCCTCGCGCAGGGCTGCCAGTGGCGTTTTCAATTCGTGCGACACATGCTGCAGGAAGCGCTTCTTGCCCTCTTCCAGGTCCAGCAGGCGCTTGCGCAGCCAGTCGAGCTGGCGTCCCAGATCGACCAGGTCACTTGGTCCGGTGACGCGTACCGTTCGGGTCAGGTCGCCACGTCCCATCACGCGGATCGCACCATTGATCTGCGTGATGGGACGCGTGATGAAGGCCGTGAAGCCGAACGCAAACGCGATCGCCAGCGGGGCCACCCAGAACAGTTGCTGCACCATGGCGCGCTGTGCCTCAAGTGCGCTGCCATGCATGTTGTTCACTTCCAGACGGATGTGTTCATCGCTGTCGTTGAGCAGCGTCTGGGTGCGTTCCTCAAGGTCGGCGAATTGCGCCACCCGATCGGCGATGCCCACCCTGGCTGCGCCCGCGCCGGTCACGCCATTGAACAGCCCCAGTTCGAATGCACTCAGCTGGTCAAGCGTGGTGGCGGTGGCGCGGTCGCTGGCAACCATGCGCAAGTCATGCAAGGTGGCCTGGAATTCACTGTGCTGGTGGTCATAGGGCGCAAGCAGGCCTGCCTCGCCGACGATCAGATATTGCCGCACGCCACGCTCCATGCCCACACTCAGTTCAGCCAGCTTGCGGCAGCCGGCGGTGAGTTGCACTGCATGATAGACAGCTTCCTGACTGCGGGTGGCCAGACGTTCGAGATGGCGTGCAGTGTTGTAGAACGCGAGCGCAATGGGCAGCATCACCAGCAGGATGCCCAGCAGGATCAGTTTGGAAAACGAGCGCGGATAAAAACTGCTCGCCATGGTGTGAAATCAGTCCCTTGGTAGTGCGGATCGACCCCGCAGGCGCGCAGTCACGCTGGCCAGCAGGTGCTCGCAACGCGCGAACGCCCCCGGATAGCGGGTGCGCAGCGTGTTGAGCGGCAAATATTGCCACAGTCGCCAGCCCAGATGGACCGAGACCAGCGCCAGCAGTGCCAGCAGGCCCAATACCCAGCGACCATCGCCACCAACCAGGCGGCTGGTCGAAGCGTGGTTTGCCAGCAAGGCATCATGCAACTGGCCACGGCCGCTCAGACGCAGATAGCCGAGGCCGGTTTCGCTGGCCAGCAACTGCAGATAAGGCTCATGCAGCGAGGACAGGTGTTCCTGGCCAGCCTTGGCCTTCGGCATTTCGGCGTCTTTCGGCTTGTTCTGGTCAGCCGGGTCTTCCACATAGGACTCCCCCGCCACACTGCCTTCGCGCCCCTTGCTGTAAATGTCCACCTGCGCCACTTCATCTGCCTGCCAGAAGCCGATCCGGTTGCCGGATGGGTCGAACTTAGGGATCGGCTGCGGACGCAGGCTGCCCATGCCTACCAGCACACCACCGAATTCACCCGGGGTCACGTTGATCCGGGGGCGGTGCTTCATGCTGATCGGTGGTGCCTCATGGCCATCAGTGAACATCACGAAGGCGGGCTTGTCGGGCAGTTCCTTGACGGACTGGAAGCCGGAATTGATGCCTTTGGCGATCTCGCTGGCACCGGCCCATGACATGCGGTTGCCGATGCTGTCGAGGGTGGCCTGCAGTTCACGGAAATTGCCGCACACCTCCAGAGGCGCGAGCAGCACGAACGTGCGATATTCATTGAACACGCCAAGTCCGATCCGCGAGCCGCAGGGCAGGTCGCGCAGCAATTCGCCGATCGCACGCTGCGCCTGTTCGATGCGCGGCAGTGACTCGTTGTCCCAGGTGCCGTCCGGAACGTTCATGCTCTGCGTAATATCCACCACCAACAGCGCATGCACCAGTTCTTCGTGCACTGGCAGCGGTGGCCGCAGCAGGGCCAGGCTGAGGCCTGCCGCGGCCACGGTCAGCAACCAGGCTTCCGGATGGCGTTGCCAGCCACCACGCAGGGATTGCGCCAGACGGTGCAGGGCGGCAGGCAAGGTCATCTCAGGGAAGTCCCAGCGTGAAGCCACGCATGGTGGTCGGGGCGCGTTCCGCGCCAATGGGCGGATTGCCGCCGCCCGCATCTTCGTCGTCTTCCTCGGGAATCACGCGCAACGCACGGTCCAGGTTGTAGCGCGCGTCCCACTGGTCGGGGTCCTGCCGCAACAGGTTGCGGTAGCTTTCCTTGGCCAGTTCAATCAAAGGAATGGTCTGCGGGTCAGCGCTGGGGCCGCCAGCTGCCACAGCACGGCGCAGGTAGATGGTGGCGGCATTGTAGGCAGCCAGACGGGCATAGGGATGGCCCGGTTGCTCCTCCAGACGCTTGTACAGGTTGAGGGCCGCTTCGAAGTCGCCCTTCTCATCCAGCGCCGCCGCGCGCGCCAGAAGCGCCTCGGGCGGTTGGCCTGCCTCGGGCAGTCCCAGCACCGCATGTGCGGTGATGCGCTGATTCCAGATCTGGCCGGTGCGCATCTGCACCACGCCCTGTGCAACCGGCACCGCCGCTAAAGCCAGTAGCAGGCCGGGCAACCAGGGATTGAGCAGGATCTTCAGTCCCATGCACGTCTCTCCAGAAATTTGGCCCAGGCCAGCAGCGCCGTCAGCAGGGCGGCCAGGGCAAACAGGGCGGGCGACAGATCCCGCCGTGGTGTGGTGTCGGTCAGGGTGATCGGATGGGCTTCCAGCCGCCCAACGTCGGCAATCGCATCTTTCAGCGCCTGCGGGTTTTGCGCTTCGTAGGCGTGGTACGGAATACCGATGCCGCTGAAGAACTTGTTCAGGAAGCGTTCCGGAATCGACGCATCCGCGGCATCCTCGGCGGCCTTCTGGTCCTCGGCGCTGACCGCGGCACCCGGTCCCGAGGTGGGCACCCCTGCCGGGGCATCCAGCGGTCCGCTCAGCGGCGGACTGTAGTAGGAACGGATATAAATCCAGTACAGCGCAATGCGGTTGCGTTTGTACAGCTGGGTAATGTATTTGCGTGTGTCCGGCTCGATCTGGCCACCACCATCCGAGACCAGCAGCACGATGCGCGAGCCGGTGTAGACGCGGTCGGAATAGCGCTCGCCAGCAGCCACCAGGGCGTGGCCGATGTCCGTGTCAGCCAGTCCGCGTCCGACGTCGGCCGCGCGGATCGCCGCTTGCACCGATGCCTGTTTCTGGGTGAAGTCCAGGGTCGGGATGGCGATGTTGGTGAAATCTATCATCGAGAACACATCGTTTGGTCGGCCGGCTGAAAATTCACCGATCAGGCGCTTGGCGATCTTGGCCTTCGAGTCATCCACCCGCGCGTCACCCGAGTGCAGCGTATTGGTTTCGGGGCCAAACTTCTGGTCCATGCTGCGTGATCGGTCGAGCAGCAGCACAATTTCGGCACCGCGACCAATACGCGTACTGGTGGCCTCCGGCAGATAAGGGCCAGCAAGTGCCACGGCAATCGCGGTCATGGCAATGGCTGCGATCAGCTTCAGCGCAAGTGCCAGTCGGTCAGATGCGCGATCCACTGGCAGCATGGCCAGATCGCCCCACACCAGCGGGCGAGGCGTGGGCATCACGAAAGGCACAGGTGCCAGCGCCACCAGCAGCAGGGCCCAGGGATGAGCAAAGGCCAACATCAGGGATGACGGCGCTCGAAGCGTTGCCAGGCCTGCACCAGGGTTTTGAGCTGGGCACCCAGGTCGGCAGGTGGCGCGGCGGTGTCCGGCGCAAAGAACAGCTGCCGGCTGAGCTGGAAGAAAGCTTCGGTCTGCGCTTGCAGGCCGGCATCGGCGCCCACCCGATGGGTATAACTGCTGACGCCTTCGGCAAACAGGCGGTGGCCGGCCGCCTGATCGAATGCGCGGTGCACGCGTTGCACCGCCAGGCGCGCGCCCTCAAGGCTGCCAGCAGTGCGCGTCAGGCTGCGCAGTTCGCGCGCGGCCTGCGCAAAGGGGCGCCGATCACGCGGCTTCAGCCACCGGGCGGCTGCCGTGAGCAGTAACCAGCCAGCGGCCACCGCCGCGACGAGGCTGCTCCAACGCAACTGCCCCTCTGCCGCTTCCAGGTCAATCAGCGGTGCCTCGCGCAGCGGTCGCACTTCCGGCAGGTCGGAGCGCAGTTCGCCGGTGCCTAGCGGCACGACGTCGACTGCCAGGCTGGGCAGCGTTTCGTTGACCGTGGTGGCACCCACGAAGCGCAGCGCGATGGGCGGTACGTTGATGGTCTGGGCCTGTTTTGGCGCGTTCACCAGTTGCACTTCAATTTCGAGATGCACGCGGGTACCGCCATTGCTGAGCAGATGGTCTTCATGCCGGATGGCGCGCAGCACGAACCAGCCGGCACGCTTGCCAGCCTTGGGCAAGGCGTTGACGTCCAGACGGTACCCCGGCGCCAGCTGCACGTCGATCGGCTCGGTCAGCACGTCGCCGAGCTGATAACCAAACAGGCGCACTTCACTACGATCGATGCGGACAGGCAGTTCGGCGTGTGCAAGCGCGCCGCCGATCAGCCCGCCCAGCAGCACCGCGCTGGCCAGCAGTGGCTTGCCAGGGCTTTCGACGGCACGCCGCCTGACCCATGACGAGCCGCAGACAGGGAGGGCAGGGCGCGAAAGCGGGTTTGCGTCAGGCAGCAGCATGGAAGTACCGGGTGAGCTGGTCGGGGTGGAAAGCGTCTTCAATGATCAGGGGTGTCCGGCCATGCCGTTGACACGTCTGCAGCAGCGCCTGACGCCGGCCGGCAATCGCCTCTCGCCATTGGTCCTTCACGGCATTGCGCAGCCACACCAGCCGGTGCTGGCCGGTTTCGCTGTCCTGCAGTCGTAACAGGCCACGGCCCTGCGGGACGTGGGTTTCTACTGGATCCCACAGCACCAGGGGCACCACGTCGTGCGCCTGCAGGCTGGCGAGCAGCTGTTCGGTAAAGCCGGCTGGGTGATGAAAGTCCGATATCAGGAACACCAGCGAGCGACGTTGTGGCAGCCATTGTGCGGCCTGCAGCAGGCCGGCAGCGGTGGCATGGCCCGATGGACGCGCCGCGTGCAGTCGTTGCGCAAGATCCATGCTTGCCGCGCGACGATGCGTCGGGGGCAGGAACAGGTCCTCACGCACGGTCTGGTCACAGCCGACAAAGCTGAACAGGTCACCGTTGCGGCTCACGGACCACGCCATTGCGGCCGCCAGTCGGCTGACCGAGGCCCATTTGTCGTGACGTCCCTGCACGGCCATCGAGGCCGACAGGTCCGCCAGCAAAACCACCGGAATGGCGCTGCGTTGCGCAAACACACGCACCTGCCAGCGCTCGAACGGATCGCGCAGGCTGGCCCGGATGTCAAGCCGGCGCGGGTCTGCGCCGTCGGTCAGCAGGCGGTGTCCGGTGAACTCGAAGCCGGCACCGGCCTGCGTGCCGCGATGACCGCCGGGCAGGTGGCCGCGGGCGCGCCAGTGGATCCGGTAAAAGAATTCGTCCATGTTGCCGGGCGCAGGCCGCCGTGCGTGCCGCTGCCCTCAGGGCGCGGCGACGCGGTCCAGAATGGCGTGGGTCAGGTCACGCGCAAGGGTGGCACGGCGCATTTCGTAGACCGGTGTGAAGAAGATGCGGTGGGCGATCGCTTCGTGGAACACATTGTGCAGGTCTTCGGGCACCAGATAGTCGCGGCTGTCGAGCCAGGCGGCGACCCGTGCTGCCCGCAGCAGCATGGCCACGCCACGTGGGCTGGCACCCGCCAATACCAGGGCATGCATGTCGACGCCCGGCAAGCTCACGCCAAAGTGGCCTGGCTGATGGGTGGCTTCCCACACCGTCATGGCATATTCGCGGATCGCCGGACTGGCCACCACCACCTGCTGGATCAGCGCTCCGATCTGGTTCAGGTCCTCGTAGGGCAGCACGCCTGGCGCCACCCGTTCAATCAGGGCGTCCGTATCGTGAAAGGCCGGGTCGAATGCCAGGGCTTGCCGCAGGGCGCGGTCCTTCGGGGCTTCGATGGCGAGTTCAAACATGAAGCGGTCACGCGCGGCCGAGGGGATCTCGAAGGTTTCCTCGCGCTCCACGCGGTTGCGGTCGGCGAAGACCTGCAGGTGCGGAAAATGGTACTCGCGGTTGAAGGCGCTCACGCTGCGCTCGGCCATGGCGCGCAGCAGCAGCGCATGCACCTGCGGACGGGCGCGGTTGATCTCGTTGAAGAAGAAAGTCGACAGGCCCTCCCCGTGACGCAGCAGGGGGCCGGGTTCGACGCGCGGTTTGCCGTTTTCGTCAACGTAGGTGTAGTACAGCAGGTCATTCGGCATCAGGTCGACCGTACCCTCGATGCGCTCATAGGCGCCGCCCAGGGCACGCGTGAAAGCGCGCAACAGGGTGGTCTTGCCCACGCCCACGTCGCCTTCCAGCAGGGCGTGACCGCGCGCAAACAGGGCAATCGTAATCAGGCGGATGGCCTTGTCCTGACCGACCACGGCCTTGCCGACTTCGCCCTCGGCCTGCAGCGCGCGCGCGCGCCACTCGGCAAGCAAGGGGGTGACCTGTCCTGCATCATTCATTTGAAACGCTTCCTTGATCGAATGACAGTCCGCGCCGCACTGCGCAAGCGTGCGCGGGGATGAGATGATTCACGTGGCAGGCAGTCTACAATAGCTTTTTGTGAAGCGTACATGACAGTGTCAGCCCCTTTCCGTCCTTACTTTGACATCGCCTGCACCGCGTGCCCGCGGCTGGCCGCCTTTCTGGTGGATGTGCGTTTGCAGCATGCGGATTACCACGCACGCCCGGTGGCGCCCTTTGGTGACGGGGCGGCCGAGCTGCTCGTGATCGGCCTCGCCCCCGGCATGCACGGGGCCAATCGCACCGGACGACCGTTCACCGGCGACTACGCCGGCGTATTGCTGTATCGGGTGCTGCATCGCCACAATTTTGCCAATCAGCCGGTCGGTGATGCTGTCGATGACGGCCTGCAGCTTGCCGGTTGCCGGATTACCAATGCCGTGAAATGTTTACCTCCGGACAACAAGCCAAATACCGCCGAAATCCGCATGTGCAATTCTTTTCTGTCGGCCGAGTTGCAGGCAGCGGGGGCACCGCGGGTGCTGCTGGCGCTGGGCCGGATCGCCCATGATGCCACCCTGCGGGCGCTCGGTTTGCGCGCTGCCGCATACCCGTTTGCGCACGGCAGCGCACATGTCATTCCGGACGGTCGCACCTTGCTGTCGAGTTACCACTGCAGCCGGTACAACACCAACACGGGTCGGCTGACCGAGGCCATGTTTGACGCCGTGGTGGCCGCGGCTCGGCGATGTGTGGACGCTTTGCCGGCGGTCGGCCTGGCGGGGCCAGCCGGCCGGGTAGGCGGGTCTGATGCCAGCGCCATCCCGACCACGCCGGGGTCCGCAGCATGACAGCGACGCCTCCCGCCGACAGCGCAACGCCGATGGCGACGGCCGACGCCAGCAGTTTCGATCTGAAATCCTTCCTCGCCTCGCTGCCCACCCTGCCAGGGGTGTACCGCATGATCCGTGCAGACGAGGTGGTGATTTACGTGGGTAAGGCACGCGACCTCAAACGCCGCGTGTCCTCCTACTTCCACAAGCAGCACACCAGCCCGCGCACCACCATGATGGTAAGCCAGGTTGCGCGGGTGGAGATCACCATCACGCATTCCGAGGCCGAGGCCTTGTTGCTGGAAAGCAACCTGATCAAAAGCCTGTCCCCGCGCTACAACGTGCTGTTCAAGGATGACAAGAGTTATCCCTACATCATGGTCACTGGCCAGACCTATCCGCAGATCCGTTTTTACCGCGGTACGCTCGACGCAAAAAACCAGTTTTTCGGTCCGTATCCCAACTCCTGGGCAGTCCGCGAAACGATTGGTCAGTTACAGAAGGTGTTTCGCTTGCGGACCTGCGACGATGGCGTGTTCAGGAACCGTTCGCGTCCCTGCCTGCAGCATCAGATCGAGCGCTGTTCCGCACCTTGCGTGGGCCTCATCTCGCCGGACGACTACGCCAAGGATATCCGCCACGCCAGCCTGTTTCTGGAGGGCAAGGAAACCGAGGTGCTGGAGGATCTCACCAACCGCATGCAGGCGGCATCCGATGCGCTCGAGTTCGAGCAGGCGGCGCTGATCCGCAATGAAATCGGTTCGCTGCGCCGCATCCTCACCAAACAGTTCGTCGAGACCACCGGCGGGCGGGATGCTGACGTGATTGCCGTGCATGTCGACGGTGCGCTGCCCTGCGTCAACCTGGTGATGGTGCGCGGCGGCCGGCATCTGGGCGACAAGAGCTTTTTTCCGTCGAATGCCGATGGTGCAGAGCTGCAGGCGATTGGTGATGCCTTCATCGCGCAGCATTATGCCGACAAGCTGGTTCCGCCCTTGATCATCTGCAATGCTGTCGAGGACGCCGAAGCCGTGTCCGCCCTGTTGGCCGAAAAGGCTGGCCGTAACGTTCATGTGGTCACCCAGCCCAATGGCGAGCGGCGCACCTGGCTCGACATGGCGATTAAGAATGCGCGCATGGCATTGGCCCAGCGCGCTGCCCAGGAAACAGCGCAGGGTGTGCGGCTCACCGCCATGCAGGACGCGCTGGGACTGCCGCCTGGCCCGACCCGGATGGAATGCTTCGACATCTCGCACACCATGGGTGAGGCCACCGTGGCGTCCTGCGTGGTGTTCGAAAACGGCGTGGCCGTGAAAGGCGATTACCGTCGTTACAATATCTCTGGCATCACGCCAGGGGATGATTACGCCGCCATGCGCGATGTGCTCACCCGCCGTTATCAGAAGATTGCTGCCGGGGAGGGCAAGATGCCCGATCTGGTGTTCATCGATGGTGGTCGTGGTCAGCTCGGCATTGCCATTGCCGTGATGCAGGAGATCGGCCTGGACAATCTGCCGCTGGTGGGCATCGCCAAGGGGGAAGAGCGCAAGCCGGGGCTGGAGGAGCTGGTGTTTCCGGGGCGGGAGGAGGGCGTGCATCTTCCAGCCGACCATCCCGGCCTGCATCTGATCCAGCAGATTCGGGACGAGGCGCATCGCTTTGCCATCACCGGACACCGCGCGCGCCGTGACAAGCTGCGCACCAAATCGAGCCTGGAGGAGATCGCTGGCGTGGGCGCCAAACGCCGCCAGAAGCTGATTGTGCGTTTTGGCGGTTTGCGCGGCGTGCTGGCCGCCAGCATCGATGATCTGGCCACGGTGGAGGGGATCGGTCGCGAGCTGGCCGAGAAGATCTATCGCGAGCTTCACTAAGCCTGCGTCATAATCCGCCCATGCCCCTGAACTTGCCCATTGCGCTGACCTGGCTGCGCATCCTCCTGATCCCCGTCTTCGTCGGCGTGTTCTATCTGCCTACCCATCTGATTTCTGCGCAGCAGGCAAACAGTGTGGCCATGCTGCTGTTCGTGCTGGCGGCGCTGACTGACTGGCTTGATGGCTATCTGGCGCGCGCCATGAATCAGACCTCGGCCTTTGGCGCCTTTCTCGACCCGGTGGCCGACAAGCTGATGGTTGCCGCCGCCCTGATCGTGCTGGTGCAACTGGGGCGAGTACACGCAGCGGTGGCGATGGTGATCATCGGCCGCGAGATCGCGATCTCCGCGTTGCGTGAGTGGATGGCCCAGATGGGGCGCAGCCGCCACGTGGCGGTCTCGCTGATCGGAAAGCTGAAAACAGCGGCGCAGATGACCGCCATCCCCTTCCTGCTTTATGACCGCGATCTGCCGGGCTTGCCCCTGCACAGCAGCCAGCTCGGACAGCCGCTGATTTTGCTGGCGGCATTGCTAACCCTGGTGTCGATGGTCTATTATCTGCGCCTCGCTGGTCATGCAGTGCGCGAGCTTGGTTGATGCAGATGTTGGTGTCGGCTCGCTATCAGTTGACCGGTGACAACCTGAACGACAGACCGGCCGCCCGGTGTAAGCATTTTGAAATACGGGTGTTGACGAGTTTGCAGGTTGCCGCTAATATTGCGGTCTTTCGAAGCGGGAATAGCTCAGTGGTAGAGCACAACCTTGCCAAGGTTGGGGTCGCGAGTTCGAACCTCGTTTCCCGCTCCAGCATTTGGACAGCAGCCAGCTAGGGTGTTGTCAACAAAGGGGAAAACGGCCAAATCGTTTTCCTCTTTTCATTTTATTGCCCCGGCCACGTTCGTGCGCCGGTTCCCATGGCGGGATGGCAGAGTGGTCATGCAGCGGCCTGCAAAGCCGTGTACCCCGGTTCGATTCCGGGTTCCGCCTCCAGTGATAACAACGGTTTCCAAGATAGCAGGCACTGACCATGTTCATTAGTCTTTCGGGGCGTGTTCATGACTCGGTAGTTTTGTGACTGTCGTGATCGTGTCGCCAGACCGCTTTCTGATGTACTGACCGGTCATGTTTTCTGTGGAGTGACCAAGCAGTCGTCTTGAGGATTTCAGGTCAGAAGCCTGTTCTGTGTCGGTTACAGCTTTTGGCCGAATTGGAGCGACCGTATCGGCATCGGTTGGGCCTGCCAGGACAGCGGCAGCGGCTGGGCCAAAAGTTTTTTGGAGCGAACCGTACAAATCGCCCAACTCAATCGGATGAATGACGTGTAAGCCCGCATCCGTCACAGGATCAGCGCGGCGATTTGGGCAATTTGGACGTTTCGCCGAAAAAGGCGACCGCCTGGCAGGCGTAGCCGACCGGTAGCGGGTTCCGTCTCATGGTGAATCAGCATTGATCAGCACTCGACAGTGAACAGCAGAGATGGGTCGAGTCCGGAGCTACGAAGGTTGCCAGGGCCAGTGGCAGGTTGCCGTCGGACAGCCGCCACTTCAGGTCTAGGGCAGGTTGACTGCGAAGGCGCAACCGCGTCCCGAGCCGCGTCCATTGCATCAAAATACAGATTTCTGTATGTTGCTCGCATGAAGACTACTCTGAATCTCAGCGATGAATTGGTGGCGCGCGCAAAGGCCCTGGCGACCAGGGAACACACCACGCTCACTCGACTGATCGAGGAAGGCCTCGCGCTCCGCCTGCGCCGACGGGCGGCAATTCCTTCCGACAAACTTGTTGGATTGCCAGTTTCCCGGCAATCCGGCGGGCTGCGTCCGGGGGTACTTGGCACCAGCAACCAGTCCATGTTTGACGCCGCCGACTCATGACGCCAGACGTGAACTTGCTGGTGGCTGCCTTTCGCAGCGACCATGCCCAGCACCAGACGGCGCGCACCTGGCTCGACCACGCCCGCGAGGCGAGTGCCGCCGGGCAGCAGACTTTGGTCCTCCTCCCAGCCGTGGTTTCCGGGTTCCTGCGCATCACCACCAATCCCCGGGTGTTTTCGCAGCCTGACGACATCGCCGACGCAATAGCCTTCATCGACGCTGTACTCGCCACGCCCGGCGCGGCAGCCGCAACGATTGCCGACGACTGGCCGGCACTACGTGCCCTGCTGTTGCGTATCGGCCGGGGTGGAAACCTTGTGACTGATGCCTGGATCGCGGCATCCGTGCAGTCCTCTTCCGAGCACCTGGTCACGTTCGACAGAGACTTTCTGCAACTGCTGCCGACGCGTGACCTCACCGTGCTGCAGGCTTGAACGGATTGCCGCGACCCACCCGGAAATATCTACGTCCGCTTCGGGTCGACCTGAGACATTGGGTAGCCGGAAGAGCTGCCGTTCAGCCGTTCCTGCGTTTCGCTGAAATCAGTGCTGACGACGCGCTCCACCACTGAGGCCGGCACCGTGTTCTGCTGACTCCTGCTTGGCACGCTGCTTGTATGGTGTCGCGCGACACTATACAGTCGCCGTATGATCAAGAGCTTCCGGCACAAGGGTCTTGAGGTCTTCTTTCGCAAGCGTTCCAAAGCTGGGATTCAGGCGCAGCATGCCTCGAAGCTTCGGATCCTGTTGACCGCGCTGGACTATGCGAAGAAGCCAGAGGACATGAACGCGCCTGGCTGGCGGTTCCATGGGCTGTGAGGGGATCTCGCAGGACAATATTCGGTCACCGTCACCGCCAACTGGCGCGTCATTTTCCGCTTCGATGGCACAGATGCGGAACTCGTCGACTACTTGGACTATCACTGAGAGGTCTCCCATGTCTCGCATGCACAATCCCGCGCACCCCGGTGAGGTCCTGCGCGAATATCTACCAGCAGAGATGTCGGTGACGGAGGTAGCTCAGCGGCTCGGCGTCACTCGTCAGACCTTGTCTGCCCTTCTGAACGGCCGGGCAGGAGTCAGCGCCGAGATGGCGCTTCGGCTTGAGGGAGCGCTTGGGACCAGCGCGGAGATGTGGATCGAGATGCAGGCCGGCTACGACCTCTGGGTTGCCCGCAAGGGTGGCACGCCCAAGGTGTCGCCATTGGCGGCCTGAGTCACGACGGCAGTATTGATGCGCCAGGATAGGCAAATGGTGGCCCGTGATCTGCGCGCGCGAACCGTTCGTGGAGTGGTTCCCTGGCGTGACGTCGGCACAGGTGCGCGCGGTTCTGAAACACTCGGCGCGCTGCAGCGCTGCCAGGCTGTAAGTGCGGATCCAGTTCGGCCGCGGGACGAAGGCCCTGGCCGGAAGGGAGTCACCGTCGGCAACGAAGATGATTTAAGACAAGACTCCCAGGCCATGCTTTTCCACCACGGCAAGCAGCTTCAACGCCATTCCACTCGGCCTCTTGGTGCCGGCCTCCCATTTCTGCACCGTCGATTCGCTGGTGTTGAGATAGCGCGCGAATACGGGTTGGCTGACGCGCGCTTGCTCGCGAATGCGTCTGATGTGCTCCGCATCGATCGTCGGCGGCGCGGCCAGGCATGCTGTGTCGAATTCGCGCATGGTGGACTTGTCGAGGGTACCTGCGCGATGCAGGCCCTCAGCTGCGCTGTGGATGGCGGCGAACGCCTCGCTCTTGAACTTGCGCTTACTCGTCATGGCAGATCTCCAGAAGGTCCTTGTTGCGTATTGCGGTGTCCAGTTCGGCGGTGGTCATGCGCGCGTAGGCGCCGGCCAGCTTCTTGAACTCATGGAGTTCATCGGGCGAAATGTTGGCCTGGTCGCTCTTTGCGAACAGGTACGCATAGACCCAATGCTGACCTCCCTTGGCGAGGATGATCGACCGGTGCCTGTTGTCGTTCAGCCGCTTCTTGAATACCCCGCCGCCGAGGTTGTCGGCCTGGCCTTGCATAACCTCGCGTATGGCCCGGCACAGCGCTACGTCGGTGATGTTGGCCTTGCTTGCGGCTCTCGCGAACCAGGCCGTCTTGAAAGTGCGGGCAGGGAGTGTCAGCGCCATGCGCTAGTGTAGCACCAGGTCCTATCTTTGTCTCGCTTCCTGGCCCGAGGATTTTTGAGTGGACAGAGAGGCCCTGCGGCGCTGGAGGGCCCGCCCCTAAGCTGGCGGCGGTTTCGCTACGATAGAGGCGATCCAGGCCCGGCAGGGCTTCTCACGAGGGATTGCGGGTGCCTTGGGAAAACCAGAAACCCGGCAAGGCCATGTAGCGCCGTGATTTGTCGGCGGCCTGCAAAGCCGTCTACGCCGGTTCGATTCCGACCCCCGCCTCCAGTGATACCAATCCCTGCACTGACGGTGAACGCTGCGCCGTTGCCCCACTTCGGGTCGCCAGTTTCATTATTTCTGCGCAGTCACGTAACGACGTAGCCATATCAAATGCCCAGGGAAACGACGCGACCCCAACGTGACCCCAGCCTGGGCATGCTGGGCCAGCTGTGCGACCGCAGCCAGCGCGACGTGCTGGGCGGGTTTGACCTCCTGCCATCACCGGGGGATTTGCCAAACCGAATAATCTAAAAAAAGTATTTAAAAGTATTTTTACAACTATAGAGCCCAGCCTACACTGCACTCCATGTTGATCCCCCGCTCGCGCCGCGTACTGCCCGGCTTCACGCCCACCCTCGTCACCTTTCCGTTCGTGGCGCGTGAACTGATGTCGCTGATGCAGTCGCAGGGGCCCGATGAGGAGGCGGCCGCCGTGATGTTGGGCGCCAGCGGTCTCGCCAGCCCGGTGAACGCATGAACTTCCAGCAGTTGCGGATCATCCGCGAGACGGTGCGGCAGGGATTCAACCTGACCGAGGTGGCCAACGCCCTCTACACTTCGCAATCCGGGGTGTCCAAGCACATCAAGGACCTGGAGGA
>CAITLJ010000006.1 GCA_903893215.1 uncultured Ferrovum sp.
CCGGCGCCGGCGCCGGCGCCTCCGGCGGGTATGGCACCGGCAACTTTGCCGAGGCCCCCGCCTTGTCGGGCGTTGCCCCGGCTGCGGCGGGCGCCGGCAGTGCCGGTGGTGATGCGCTGGTGCCCGACCTGCCGCTGCCCGAGTATCTGGATGGAATCGAGCGCCGCGCCATCGAGGGCGCGCTGCAACGCACCCGCTACAACAAGACGGCGGCCGCGCGACTGCTCGGCATCACCTTCCGGGCCTTGCGTTACCGCATGGAACGGCTCGGCATCGAATAAGCGGTCGCCACATGCAGTTTTCTGTGGGACGTGATGGCTGGGTTGCGCGGGCGCGTCGGGTGCCCTCGGCCAACTTTGACATGCGTCCCGACGGCACCCTGATCAGCCTGCTGGTGATCCATTGCATCAGCCTGCCGCGCGGTGAATATGGCGGAAATGCCGTGCTGGCGCTGTTCACCAATCATCTGGATACGCGCGCCGAAGGGCCATTTGCCGACCTGGCTGGTGTGCGGGTATCGAGTCACTTCCTGATCCGCCGGGACGGTGAACTGCTGCAGTTTGTCTCCTGCCTGCACCGCGCGTGGCATGCCGGCCCGTCGACCTGGCGCGGACGCACCCGCTGCAACGATTTTTCGATCGGCATCGAACTGGAAGGGGTGGACGACCAGTCCTTCACGGCCGCCCAGTACCAGGTGCTGGCGGCGCTGCAGCAAGCACTGCAGGCACGCTATCCCTTGCGCGCCATCCAGGGTCACTGCGACATCGCTCCCGGGCGCAAAACCGATCCCGGCACAGGCTTTGACTGGACACAGGCCGGACGCGGCCTGACGCGCGACAGGGGCTGAAAACCCTTGCGGCGCCTGGTCTGGTGATTTGCAAGAAACTTCCACATGCGCCCGGATCGTGCTGCCCAAGTGACTGATTTTGGGCCGCTAAATTTTTTTCTCGATGGCTGTTGCCATGCCCGGGGCGTGCCCCTAAAATCTGGGGTTGTTGCTGCGCGAAACCACAATATGTAGTGGTTTTTCTGCGCACACCTTGTCCACAGCCTATCCCCAAGAACGCCGCCATTCGCAGGAGCGCACACATGCAATCCAGTCCCGAGACTGTTCACGCCGAATTCACCAAGGCGGACCTCACCGCCGCCCCCAGCGAGGCAGCCAGCCCGCGCGATCCGCGCTTCGCGCAGTACAAGGTGATCCGCCGTAATGGTGCCGTGGTGTCGTTCCAGCCCGAAAAGATTTCCGTGGCGCTCACCAAGGCATTCCTGGCCGTGCATGGTGGTCAGGGCGCTGCCAGTGCGCGCGTGCGTGACCTGGTGGCGCAGCTCACCCAGATGGCGGTCAATGCGCTGCTGCGCCGAGAGCCTTCGGGCGGCATCTTCCATATCGAAGACATCCAGGACCAGGTGGAACTGGCCCTGATGCGCTCAGGCGAGGCCGAAGTGGCGCGCTCCTATGTGCTGTACCGCAACCAGCGCACCCAGGAGCGGACCAAGAGCCACGAGGGCGAGGGGCATGCGCCGGTGACGATCTCGGTCACCGAGAACGGCCAGAGCCGGCCGCTCGACCTGCAGTGGCTTGCAGCGCTGGTGCAGGAATGCTGCGCCGGACTGGAAGGCTCGGTGGAGCCGCAGGCGATCATCTCCGCCACCTTGAAGGACCTGTACGATGGCGTGTCGCTCGATGAAGTTTACAAGTCGGCCATCCTGGCGGCGCGCGCGCTGATCGAGAAGGATCCCGCTTATACCCAGGTCACCGCCCGCCTGCTGCTCGACACGGTGCGGCGTGAAGTGCTGGGCGAAACGGTGAGCCAGGCCGGCATGAACACCCGCTATGCAGAATACTTTCCCGGGTTCATCCGCAAGGGCATCCAGGCTGAGTTGCTCGACGAGCGGCTGGGCCAGTACGACCTCAACCGCATCGCCGCTGCGCTGAAGGCCGAGCGTGACATGCAGTTCGATTACTTGGGTCTGCAGACCCTGTATGACCGTTATTTTTTGCACATCGAAGACCAGCGCATCGAACTGCCGCAGGCCTTCTTCATGCGCGTGGCAATGGGACTGGCGCTGAACGAGATCGACCGCGAGACGCGCGCCATCGAGTTCTATGAAATCCTCTCCAGCTTCGACTTCATGAGCTCCACGCCCACGCTGTTCAACTCGGGCACCCGGCGTTCGCAGCTGTCGTCGTGCTATCTGACCACGGTGTCTGACGACCTCGAAGGCATCTACGAAGCCCTGAAGGAAAATGCGCTGCTGTCGAAGTTTGCTGGTGGCCTGGGTAATGACTGGTCGCAGGTGCGCGCACTGGGTTCGTATATCAAGGGCACCAACGGCAAGAGCCAGGGTGTGGTGCCCTTCCTCAAGGTGGTGAATGACACCGCGGTGGCGGTCAACCAGGGCGGCAAGCGCAAGGGGGCGGTGTGTGCCTACCTCGAAACCTGGCACCTCGATATCGAGGAATTCCTCGAGTTGCGCAAGAACACCGGCGATGACCGTCGTCGCACCCATGACATGAACACCGCCAACTGGATTCCCGACCTGTTCATGAAGCGGGTGATGGAAGCCGGCGACTGGACCCTGTTTTCGCCTGCCGACTGCCCCGACCTGCACGACCTGTTTGGTGCCGATTTCGAGAAGGCCTATGTGGCCTATGAAGCGAAAGCCGAGCGCGGTGAGCTCAAGCTGTTCCGCAAGATTCCGGCGCTGCAGTTGTGGCGCAAGATGCTTTCCATGCTGTTCGAAACCGGTCACCCGTGGATCACCTTCAAGGACCCCTGCAACATCCGTTCGCCGCAGAATCACGTAGGGGTGGTTCACAGCAGCAACCTGTGCACCGAAATCACCCTCAATACCAGCGAGTCCGAAATCGCGGTATGCAACCTGGGTTCGGTCAACCTGATCGCGCACATGAAGGACGGTCAGCTCGACCACACCAAGCTGCAACGCACCATCCGCATCGCCATGCGCATGCTCGACAACGTGATCGACATCAATTACTACGCCGTGGCCAAGGCGCGTAATTCCAACCTCAAGCACCGTCCGGTGGGCATGGGCATCATGGCGTTCCAGGATTGCCTGCATGCCCTGCGCCTGCCCTACGCCTCGGCAGCGGCGGTGGAGTTTGCCGACCGCTCGATGGAAGCGGTGTGCTACTACGCCTACTGGGCCTCCACCGAACTGGCGCAGGAACGTGGTCGTTACGCCAGCTACCGGGGTTCGCTGTGGGACCGCGGCATCCTGCCGCAGGATGGTCTGGACCTGGTGGCCCAGGCACGCGGTGGCTATCTGGAAGTGGACCGCTCCAGCACCATGGACTGGGATGCCCTGCGCACCCGCATCCGCGAGCACGGCATGCGCAATTCCAATTGCGTGGCCATTGCTCCCACCGCCACCATCGCCAACATCGTGGGCGTGTCGGCGTGCATCGAACCCACCTTCCAAAACCTGTTCGTCAAGAGCAACCTGTCCGGTGAGTTCACCGTGGTCAACGAATACCTGGTACGCGACCTCAAGCGCATGAAGCTGTGGGACGACGTGATGGTGTCCGATCTCAAGTATTTTGATGGCTCGCTGTCGCGGATTGACCGTATTCCGCCGGAACTGCAACAGCTCTATGCCACGGCTTTTGAGATGGATCCGTCGTGGCTGATCGAAGCCGCCTCGCGCCGCCAGAAGTGGATCGACCAGGCGCAGAGCCTGAACATCTACATGGCCGGCGCCTCGGGCAAGAAGCTCGACGAAACCTACAAGCTGGCCTGGCTGCGTGGCCTCAAGACCACCTATTACCTGCGCACGATGGGTGCAACTTCTGCTGAAAAATCCACCTCCAAGGCGGGTGCCCTGAATGCCGTGCCAGTGGACGGCGGACTGAGTGCCCAGTCTGCGGTCGAGGAGGCCAAGTTCTGCATCATCACCGACCCGACCTGCGAAGCCTGCCAGTAAGCCCGGTACTTCGTTTCATGTAATGCGCCGGTGTGCCGCGTGTGCGGCACACCGGCTGCCAGCTTGCTGGCCAAGAATCACCAGAAGAATCATTCAAAGGATCAACAACATGCTCAGCTGGGACGACGAACCCGCCACCACTACCCTGCCACAGGCCGTCCGCGCCAGTGCGCCGATCAAGCCGGTCGAGGCCTTGGCCGAAGACCTCGATCTGGATCGTCCGCTGGCCGCCGCTGCTGCAACGCCGGCCGCAAACAATGCCAACGGACTGCACCCGGAAAACACCGGGCGGGTGCGCGTGGAAGACAAGCGCATCATCAACTGCCGTTCCGACGTCAACCAGCTGGTGCCGTTCAAGTACAAGTGGGCGTGGGACAAGTATCTGGCCGGTTGCGCAAACCACTGGATGCCGCAGGAAGTGAACATGAACCGCGACATCGCCTTGTGGAAAGACCCCAACGGTCTCACCGACGATGAGCGTCTGATTGTGCGCCGCAACCTGGGTTTCTTTGTGACCGCCGACTCGCTGGCAGCCAACAACATCGTGCTGGGCACCTATCGCCACATCACCAACCCGGAGTGCCGCCAGTTCCTGCTGCGTCAGGCCTTTGAAGAAGCCATTCATACCCACGCTTACCAGTACATCGTCGAAAGCCTGGGCCTGGAGGAAGGCGAAATCTTCAACATGTATCACGAGGTGCCGAGCATCCGTGACAAGGACCAGTTCCTGCATCAGTTCATCGAGACGCTGACCGATCCCGAGTTCCAGACCGGCACCACCGAGAACGATCAGAAGCTGCTGAAGAGCCTGATCGTGTTCAGCTGCATCATGGAAGGCCTGTTCTTCTATGTGGGCTTTGTGCAGATCCTGGCTCTGGGTCGCCAGAACAAGATGACCGGTGCTGCCGAGCAATATCAGTACATCCTGCGTGACGAATCCATGCACTGCAATTTCGGCATCGACGTGGTCAACACCATCAAGGCCGAGAACCCGCATCTGTGGACGCCGGAGTTCCGCAAGGAAATCAGCGACCTGATGTTGCGCGGGGTAGAGCTGGAATACCGTTACGCCGAGGACACCATGCCGCGCGGTGTGCTGGGCCTGAACGCCCCGATGTTCAAGGAATACCTGCGCTATGTGGCCAACCGCCGCTGCCAGCAGATCGGCCTGGATGCGCTGTTCCCCGGCGCCACCAATCCCTTCCCCTGGATGAGCGAGCTGATCGACCTGAAGAAGGAAAAGAACTTCTTCGAGACGCGCGTCACCGAGTATCAGACGGGTGGGGCGCTCAACTGGGAGTAAGGCTGGCGGTTTTGTTGAGGAACCCATAGCCGGCGACTGGGAAGCCAAAGCAGGCGACTACACAACCCATATCGGGCGACTGGCCGAAAGTTGAACCCATAAGAGGCGACTGGCCGGAAGTAGAACCCATATCGGGCGACTGGCCAAAAAAGCTTGGCTTGGTCTGGTGGAGATGCCTGAGCCGTTCTGAGCATGAAGTATTCGAGCCCGACACACTGAAAAGTGGTCGGGCTTTTTCTATTGGGTGAGCTGGCCGAGAAGCCCCCCGCTGGCCGCGCCCCATGCCGTTTTAGTCGCAATGACCTTTTAACCATGGGTGTAGGTACGTTCCCATGCGGTGGAATACCCATTGAATACCTACTTCGAGATGTACTTTCATGCATACATTGATCGTCAGATCGCCATTGGGTTTAAACCGGGAGCGGGGCCGTCCGCCAGTCGCTTTGAAGATCGTGTCCGACGTCCTCCCGCAGGGGTTTGCTGCTTGCGGCTCACAATGGCTGTGGGTTCGTCCCTTTCTGATTTTTATGGATTGTTATTCGTAAGGTGTGAGTGTTCCAACACGGTTTGCGCCGCCAAGTCGATCAGTGAGTGGCGCGCTGTTTCACCTTCCATCGCCTCCGGCATGGTCTGTAGCAGGGCGAGGGCCTCGTTGGCGCGTCCTTCGATCAGAAGGGCGCGCGCAAGCGGCAGTCCGAACCGCGCCGGGCTGGTAGCAAATCCGGTCTGCAACAGCGCGCTTGCTTCTGCGCCCTGTCCGTCATCCAGCAACAGCTCCCCCAGCAGCAGGCGTGCATCGTCCTGCTGCGGATGCGCCGCCAGCAGCGCCTGCAACTGGGCGGCGGCTGCTGCGGCATGGCCGCTGGCCAGCGTGTTCAGCGCCTTGTCATAGCTGGAGTCCAGTGATTCAGTGGCCTGCTTTTTGTGCCCGCGGGTGGCAGAACGATGGGTCGGCGCGTCGGACGAGGCCGTGGCCACCGTTGTGATCACGGCGATCGCTGCCGCGATTACGGCCCGGGTGACCAGTGCCCGGGTGACCAGTGCCCGGGTCACCAGTGCCCGGGTCACCAGTACCCGGGTGACCAGTGCCCAGATCAGCGTTCCGGTACGCCGGCTTGCCCCCCCCCAGGTGGTCCGGCGGCGTGCCGTCACTCCGCTTGCCCCTGCTGCTCCAGGCTTTGCGAAGAACGCAAACGCATGGTTTCACCGTTGGTCACAGTGTCCCAGTCGGCGGCCTCGTGGATCACGGTGGGTTTGATCAGGATCACGAGTTCGCGCTTGCTGGTGGCCACGGAAGACTGGCGAAACAGACCGCCAAGCACCGGCAGGCTGCTGGCGCCGGGTACGGCCGAACGGGCAATGTCGTCGCGCCGGCTCATCAGTCCGCCGATGGCTGCAATATTCAGATTGGCAATCCGCACGATGCTGTCGGTCTCGCTGACGGAGGAAGACGCAAGCGGCAGGGTGAGCGAGCCTGCGGTGCCCAGGTTGACCTGCTTGTCCTTCTCGGTCACCGCACTGACCTGCGGATGCACGTGCAGGGTCACGTTGTCGTTTTCGTCAATATGCGCCGTGACATCGAGTGCGATGCCCGAGAAGAACGGTGCCACCGTCACGGTGGGACTGCTGGTGCTGCCGGTGCCCGACGAGACCGTGGTGGTACTGACGTTGGTCACGAAGAAATCATCGGTACCCACCTTGAGCACGGCTTTCTGGTTGTTGATGGTGGCGATGCGGGGACTGGAGAGCACATGCACCTTGCCCTGGGTTTCGAGGAAGGACAGCAGCGCGGCAAAGTTGCTGGTCTGGAAGGCAAGCCCCAGCAACCCGCCGCCGACCTGCGGACCTGCCGTGATGCTGGACCCCACACTGGCCGACAAGGAAGGGCTGGTGACCGCCCCAGTGGCATCGATGGCCGTTCCGCCGGTGGCGAGTACCCCGCTTTTCTGCAGGACGGTGCCCGGCGTCACCTGGCCAATGGTGAGGCCACTGCCGCCCACCCGGAAAGCGGACCAGTTGATGCCCTGCTGCTGGCTGTCGAGCAGTTCCACATCGACAATCTTGGCTTCGAGCATGACCTGACGGCCGATGTTGACGCCCAGTGCGCGCAGATATTGCGACACCGCCGCCAGTTCGCGTGGCATCGCCCGGATCGCCACCGTACCCGTGGCGGGCGACACCACCACCTGGCGGCTCTCGGCATTGCCGATGATCATTTTCAGCGTGTTGACCAGGTCCGCCCACAGGTCGCTCTGCTGGGTGGTCGAGACCCGGCTGCTTTCCTGGGAACTGACGGTACCTTGCGGTGACGGGGTGGTGGCCGTGCCGGCCGCCGAAGGTGCACCGCCATTGCCACCGCCCGGCGTGGTCAGCGAACCGGAGGTGACGCGGATTTCGCTTTTGCCAGATCGGGTCAGGCTTAGGTAATCGACGTTGTACACGCGCGTCTGCAGGCGGCCGGTTTCGACCATCACGCGCGAGCCGTTGATGCGGTATTCGTAGCCGTACAGTTCGCGCAGGATCTGCAGCACTTCCGGTACGGTGGTTTCCTTCAGTTCCAGCGACACGTTGCCGCTCAGCTCCGGGTGAACGATCATCGAATAGCGCGTGCCATGCACGATCGACAGCAGTACGTCCTTGACCGGCGCATTGCTCACATTCAGGTCGAAGTGTGGCTCGCGCACTTCGGCGGCGCGCGCTGACAACCCGGCCGGCGGCGCTTGCGTTGCCGTTGCACCCGGGGGCGTCGCCGATGTGGCAGTTCCGCCATTCGCCGCGTCGGGGGTCAGGGTCAGCCCCGCACCCCCGGCTGGATTGGTGTCCGCGTGTGGCGGCGGCGGCGTGTTGGCCGTCTCGCTTTCCACCGCCGCGCGCAGCGCCACGTCTTCAGGGAAAGAATGTACGGTCGGCACGGCCGGCACAGGGAGCTGTGCACAGCCCATCAGGACCGCGGGTAGCACAAGATGCGGAGAGCGCTTCATGACAAGTCGGATATTCATGGTTTGACGGTTCCTGCACCGGGCGTTGCGGCCGCGGATGGATTGATCGCGAACTGTCGGTTCACGTCGGAATGAATCGGAAATCGTTGCCGCTGTCCCGCCATTTCGAGGGTGACGGTGTCGCGGGTGATGGTGACCACGCGCGCCCCCTCCAGCAGGCCGCCTTCGCGGACTTCCTGGCCATTGACGATGGCAAAATGTCGCTTCGGCCCGAACACGATGGTTTGCACCACGACCGCTGGTCCGACAGTGGCTGCGGTGGTGGCTGCCGCGCCCGCCGCTCCGGGCGACGTGGTCAGCGACGGCGCCGGTGGCGCCGTCGGGTCTGGCAGGGACGCCCCGACCGCCAGGCCGGACAGCACGGCGCTGGCCATCACCATGCAGTGCAGGCGCTTCACAGCGTCAGCCATGTAGACTCCCGGCTCAAGGTGTAGAGCACAATGGTCAGGCGGTCGACCGGATAGGCGCTGGCGTCGAGCGACACCCGCCGCCACAGCACGCGCTGTGGCAGCGCCTCCACCCGCGCCATGTAACGCACCAGGTCGGGATAATTGCCCTGCAACCTGACTTCAAAACCGTGCCGGTAAAGCAGCGTGGTGTTGGTCAGCGGATCCGTGGATCCGGCGTCGAGCGCCTGTGCCGACAGGTTATGCATGGCGGTGATCCGCACGCCGGGCAGGTCGGCCAGCAATTGTTCGAGCAGCGGCTTCACTCTGTTTGCCGGCACCAGTTCATCGTTCAGCCGGGTCAGCGCGGCATCGGCCTTGGCCAGATCGCTTTCCAGTGCCTTGCGCCGGGTCTCGAGCGCCCTGGCATCGACTGCGTGACCGCTGGTGGGCGCCGACGACGCGGTCAGTGTGGTCTCGCGCAGGCGCAAAGCGCGCAATTCGGCGTCCGCTGCCCGCAGGAAGACGTGGTCGCCCAGCAAGGCGATGGCGGCCACCGCAATCATCAGGGCCAGTGCGCGTTCACGCGGCGCGCGCTCGTCAAACCCGCGGTTGGCGCGGGTCCATAGGGATTGCAGGGCGGTCATCAAGGTTTCTCTCCGCTGGCGTCGCGCGTGGACAGGGTGAAACCGAGGGCATCGGCGAACCGGCTGGCCTGCTCGGTCGGCGATGCGCTGGCCTTGTCCGGGTTGGCATCGATCTCCACCGTATTGAATGATTTGCCGGCAAAGGCGGCCTCGCCTTCAAGCCGCCCCAGATACGCGGGTACCCGTTCGGCAGTCAGCGCCCGCCCATGCAGCGTGGCGCCGTGCCGATCGATATCGGCGCCGACCAGCCAGGTGCCGTCGGTACTGGCATGGGCAAGCGTGCGGAACCATTCCGCAAAGCCGGCGCGGTCGCGTTCGACGGCGGCCTGCAGTGCCATGATCAGCGTCTTGCGTAGCTCTAGCCGGTGCTCCAGGTCACTGACCAGTTGGGCTTGCGCCATGCCCGCGTCCTGTTCCGTGCGCGCATGTGCCAGTTGTTCCAGCCGGGTCACCCGTTCGCGCATCTGACGCATTTCGACGGCGGCCTGCCAGGCCAGTCCGGCCATCACCAGTGCGGTGACGAGGACTGCCGCCAGCACCACGGGCAGCGACAGGCGCGGGCCACGGTCGGTGGAGACGGTTTGCAGCAGGTTGATCTGGTGAGTCATGGTGACCTCAGTGCGGACGCAGGGCAGCGCCCAGTGTCACGAGCAGTTCGCAGGCCCGTTCGGGCATGCGCAGTTGGGGGGCCGCCGTCAGGTCGAGTACCCGACCCAGGTCGGCGGGGACCACCGGCAGGCTCAGATGCCCGGTCAGGCGTGCGGCCAGTTCGGCGGCATCGGCAAACGGCGCCAGCAGCAGACGGTTGATTGGCACCGCGGTGAAATTGCGGTCGAAATGATCGAGCGCCCGCTGCAGCGCGAGCTCAATGCGCACAAACTGGAATTCCTGGTCGGAGGTGAGTGCCTCGCGTACCTCGGCCAAGGTGGCGTCCAGATGGCGGACCAGACAAAGTTCGCCGCCAGCCACAAACACGATGCCGCTGCCCTGGGCATCGAACCAGGCCATCGCCACTCCGGCACCGGGTTCGGCAAACAGCGCGGCCAGATTGCGCAGCGCAAGATCGGCCACGTCGATGGTGCGCAAGGGAATCTCGCAACGGCGGAACTGCTCGGTGAGCGCGGCGACACGCTGCCGCTCTGCGGTGACCGCGTACATGGACGTGGCGTGATTGCCCCCCTCCAGATCGATCGCTACCGGCAAGGTGTCGACGACCGCCTGCTCCGGCGGGTAATCAATCATGCCCGGCAGCCGCCAACGTACTGCCTCGCGGACTTCCTCGGCAGGGACATTCGGTTTTTCCACCATCAGCAGGCGGCATTCCTGGCGCACCAGCACCGCGCCGCAGGCGAACCCCTGCAGGCCCAGCGTGGCGCCCATGCGCTGCAGTGCGGACAGCGCATTGCCCCGGATCGGCTCGCTGTGGCAAAGGCGCACGGCGGGCAGCCCCTCGCGCGGGCGGACCACCTGAACCGCGTGGACGTTGGCGGCATCGATGCAGAGTGCGGCCTGTTGGGGAGGAACTTTCCGTCGCAACCAGTTCATGAGCGCTCCGAAGGGGGATGGCACGGCTGCCTTGCGGCACCTCCGTGTTTCCGACCCACCCATCTTAAGGTTGCAGAGATATTCTCAATTTCAGGAGCAAAGGCCCGAATGCCAGTCAATTGAACGATTCAAACGATCGGTCGTCAGTTTTCGCGCCGGAAGCCCGGCACCAGACCAAAGGTGCCGAATGATTCGCGTGCCACCGGATTGGCTGTCCAACTGCCGCCGGTCCAGGCCCCCTGCAGGTAGGTCAGCCCCAGGGCGGTGCTGGCGGTGCTGGCACCGTTGATGCAGACGCTACCGCTGGCGGTCGATCCGACATTGAGCCCAAGGTCGACCGTACCGGCATTGCCCGTACCAGGAGCCGACAGGACCACACTGGCCCGGCCCAGCGTCAGTGCACTGGAAGAACCGAGGCTGGTTTTGCAAGCGCTGAGGTTGTTGTTCCAGTTGCCCATCGTGAAGGCCGAGGCGGGAATGCTGGTGCAGGAATCGCTGGTATTGGTCACCCAGGTACTGCCGTTCCAGTATTGCGCTTCCACCGGTACAGCCAGACTCTGGGTTTCAATGCCGTAGGCATTGCCAAGCGAGATCCGCCCGTAGCGCATCGATGCGCCGGCATCAAAGGCTGGCTGGATGTAGGCTGCCGCTGCAGACACGATCAGGCCGTTGACGGCGCTATCGGTGTTGTCGACGGCGCTGACGATGTCAACCGCCTGGGCATTGAAGGGCGACTGGGGCGCTGTGGTGGAGCGCACCCACGTGACGGTGTCGGCGGCATTCGGGCTCATGGTGCCGACGCCATACCCGGTCGCGGTCACGGTGGCCGTGCCCATGCCGATGTTGAGCGGATTGTTTGCCCCGGCATCGTAGTAGCTCTGCAGCATTGCGCCTGAGGTGAGCTTCCAGAGTTCATTGCGGTAATTACGGGTGGTGGCACCACTGGCGTTTTGCGCCGTGACCGAAACCACCGGCACGGTCTTGTAGGGAATCGCCTGGCCCAGATAGGAAAAGGCGCGGGTGGCGCAACTGCCGCTGCCATAGGTATACATCGATCCATTGGACGTGACGGCCACGGCAAAGTGGTCGGGTACGAAGCGGCCCACCGTGATGGTGTTGGAGTAGGTATAGCGTTGCGAGGCGGGTGTATCGGCGGCATCGACCGCGGCCCAGGTGGTGTCGACCAGCTGCAGGTTGAATACGCCAGCCTCGCTGTAGGTCGCCGTGGTGCTGAGCACTCCGGCGGTGTAGGTGCCGGTGAAGGCCAGGGTACCCAGGTCAGAGCTGCCACAGCCGGAGGGCAGCACGCAGGTGAGCAGCGCGGTGACGGTGCCGTTGTAGTTGGTGGTGGCGGCTCCCCATTGGTTGGTGGCGTTGGCGCTCAGCCTGAACGGCTGCCCGGCCTTGTGGACCACACCGCCGGTGGCTGCACCATTGTTCAGCGTCCGGGTGGTTCCGGCGGTGGCCCAGTCGGCGTCGGTCACCACCGGGGTGCCCGGATAGGGATTCATGGCGAAGTTGTCGGTGGAACAACTGGTGACGGTGACGCCCTGGGAATTGGTGTAACTGATCTGCACACGCAGGTTGCGGTAGGCATCGCTCACGATCAGACCGGTGCCGGTGCTGACGCGACCTGCGTTTGCGGCCGCGAAGGTGGCGGGGAGGGTGCCCGACGGTGCGCCGCTCCCGGAAATCTGCACCCAGTTCGGATTGCAGCCGTTGGCGCCAACGGTGCCGGTGGTGTTGCTGGCGTCCAGGATGGCCACGGTGACGGTACCGGTGAATCCGGTATACACCCCGCCGCTTGCGTTGATGGCAACAATATCCAGGCCGAACCAGGCCTTTGATTGTTTGGTCTGGATCACCCCGGTGACTAACCCGCTGGCTGTCGAAGATTCGAAAGCGTTGAAGCCGGAGGGTGGCGCTGGCACCACGTTGGTCAGGTTGAAATTGGGGCCAAATTCCGAAGTGTTGCCGCTGCTGTCGGTGGCAGTCGCTGTCAGCCTGTTACCCGAGGCTAGCGTGACGGCGGTCGGGACGGTGATGGTGCCGCTGAAGTTACCGTTGCTGCCGGCGGTGAGCGTGCCCAGATAGGTCTGCCCGTCGCCGTAGCCACTGCCCGCATTGCTGCTGAGAAAGATTTCGACCTTGGCATTGCCAAAGGTACTCTGGTTTGCGCCCGACCCGACGTAACCCGCGACAGCGAGGGCGCTGCCAACGGCGGAGCCCGAACTGATCACCGGATAGTTCATGCCGTTGTTGGGCCAGAACCAGTTATAACTTCCGGTGTTGGTGGTCACACCGTTCAGCGCCCACTGGAAGTTGTTCGGATCGGCACTGGTATGGTTGAGGTCGATGCCAATGCCGTTGGTAGTGCCCACGTTGTTGTTGTAGATCGCGTTCTGGCTGATGGTGTATCCGCCGGTCCCCCAGGCATACAGGACGGCAATGCCATCGCCGGCGTTGCCGGTGATCACATTGCGCTTGACCACGGTAATCGGACTCGGAGAAGCCGAGGGGTAAATCACGATACCGCCCGGCTCGTTGCTGGCAGTGCTGGTACCGAAAAGCAGTCCGTTGCTGGTCACGGTGTTCTCCTGGATCAGGCCACCGTTCAATCCGCCGCCAGGCAACTCAATGCCGGCGCCTGGATGATTTCTCACGAGGTTGTACTGAACGGTCAGGCCGGTGGTCCCCCATAGCACCATCCCGTCGGTAGTGGCATTGGCGCCGGTATAGCTGACAGCAATCTCGTTGTACTCAATCAGCGAGTTGGCTGCGGCACCCGATTCGAGATAGAGGCCGACATCACTGGCACGGACGTAGTTATGGTGGATGGTCAGGTTGCTGCTGCTGGCCCACGCCGGATGAATGGCCCAGCAGGCCGTCACTGAACTGGCATTGCTGGAGCCGGTGGCATCCATCGCAATCAGCATGTCACTGATCTGCGCGTAACTGCCGGTGACGTAGATGCTGCCGTAGCTGAGTGCGATGCTGCGTACAGCTGAATAGGTGGACTGTGGATAAATCGTGTCGCACCCGAAACCGTCAATTTCGATTTCGGGCTTGTCGAACAGTGGTAGCACGGTGCCGCTCGTGCCCACCGTGCCGCCGGTCCCCACCTGCCCGGCATTGGTGTCACCCACGTTGGCCGTCTGTGTGGCCCCGTCAAGCACCGAATAGTGATTGAGCAGGATGGTGCCACCCGGATGGATTGCGGCATAGCCGCCGGACGTGAGCTGATTGGTCAACCCGGCGCGTAGTCCCGGTGCGCTGTTGCCGTTCGGAATCATGAAGATAGAGGTCTCGTAGCCCGCAGGAAGCGCCGACGTCACGCCACCGGTCAGGCGGGAACCGCTCTGCGCCATCGTGGCCTGGTCGGAAAAGTAATACTGGTTGAAGGCCCACTGGTAGAGCGAGCCCTGGCCATTGGTATTCGTATTGACGATGGTGTCCCAGTTGTAGCCAAAGTCGATGCCGCTCAGCGGGGCATCGCCCAGCACCACCTTGGTCAGGCTCTGCACGGCGTAGCCGCTGTAGGTGATATTGCTGAGCGTGCCGCCGCCGTAGCCCCAGGCATAGGCGTCGGGCAGGGCCGGGTTTTCACCGCCGACGTGGTCGGTGACGTCGGTGACGGTGCCCGTCGAGGCATCGGTGCGGTAGGTCTGCACCCCCAGCAGTGCACCGCCCCAGCCGGTGCGCGCACTGCTCACCGTGTTCTGCACCACGCGTATGTAATAGGTGTTTGCCACATCCACCGTGAAGCTGTACGCCCCATTGGTGTCGGTGGTGGCATAGCCCTTGTAGTTGCCACTGGCGTCGTACAACTCGACGTGCGCGCCGCTGCGCGCACTGCCGCCACCGGCCAACGCAGTGGCCTTGTTGCGGCCGGCGCCGCCGCCGTAGTTCTTGTCCTCGAACACCGTGCCCGAAAGGGTGGTGAGCACATGCACGTTGTCGATGGTGGGGCCGCACGAGCTGGGATTGTCCAGTCCAGTGAAGGTCAGCGTCGTGCTCGCGCCGACGGCGGTGAAGGTCAGCGTCTGGGTCGTCCAGCCCATGTAGCTTGGGGATTTGCCAGTGGTGTCAAAGGTGTAGGTCTGCGATGCCAGGGCCGCGCTGACCTGCAGATGTTTTATGGCCGTTCCGCAGCCGGCAACGGGGTTGCCGGCAAGATCGAAGTGCACCGTATAGCTGCTGCCGATTGCGGTGGCAAAGGTCTGCGACACGACGGCACCGGGCCCCAGGTTGCCGTTCATGTCCATCGACAACTTGCCGTCGCTGGGGGTCCAGGCGCCGGCAGGGTCAATTTCGCAGCTGCTGCCAGAGCCGCACGTCCAGCCGGTCACTGTGGTGGAGTCCGGGCCACTGAACTGGTAACCGCCGGTTGGCGTGGCGATGCCCAGCTGCTCGAAACTGCCGTTCTGGAAGTTTGGCGCACTGGCCCACGCCAGCCGCATCACCTGCAGCGACAGCGCCAGCAGCGCGCAGGAGGCCAGCGCCGCCATCAGCCGCCGCGGTGGCTTGCGCAGGGTGCCGGGCATCGCTTGCACTGCCCGCGCGATGCGCAGCCGGCTATTTTTGAGCAGTTGGTGCAGACGCGCGCTCATCGGCATTTGTACGCCGGCGCTTGCGCCGTCGCATCCTTGCATTGCATCACCACGGTCTGCACATCCCTTTCCACATAGCCATTGGTGGTGGCCGTCCCGCTGCTGGCTTTGCTGCTGAAGCGGTACACCGCCACGCTGTGGTTGCCCTCCGTGTAGGTGCTGCCGCCGGTGCAGCTGACGGTGACGCTGAACGTCGCCAGCGAGCCCGCCAGTCCGCTCAGGGTGGTGGTGGCCGGGCAGGACGCCAGGCTGGTGCCGGCCACCCAGGTATTGCCGGGGTCAAGCACCTGATAGCTGCCCCACTCGATGCCGGCCAATGCCGCCTGATAGGCAAAGGCCGCCTGGATGCTCATGTCGGTATCGACGCGCATCAGGGTGAAGGTGCGCATCATCCAGCTGGCGAGCGAGGCCATCACCACGATCAGGAAGATCGCGGTGGGCAGCACGAAGCCGCGCTGGCGACGTTCAGGGCACATTCGGGACATGGAAATCCTGATGGAAGGCCAGCGCATCGCTGCTGCTGGTCAGCGTGAACGTGACGGAGACCAGGCCACGGCTCTGCATGGTCTGGCTGAGCGACACGCTGCAAGCGGTGAGGCCGGTGGCCAGCACACCATGCGTGGCCGTCGACAGCGGTGTGGCAGCCGTACTGGTGGGCTGACTGGCCTGGATCGGATAGCCGGTGTAACGGGCGAGCGTGCCGCCGACCGGATCGCAGACGTAGCTGCTGGCGGTGCTCACCACGTAGTAGCGGTCGCTGGGCGAGGCATAGGGAAACTGCCCGCTGCCCAGCGTGTAAGTCAGGATGTTGGTGGTGGTATTGATCGCGCTGATCGCGCGCCGGTTGCCGCCGGCATACGCATCGCTCAGCGTCACGGACGGCCCCAGATTGAATATCACCAGTTGCTGGCCGACAGTCGGCACATCATATGGCCCGATGATCTCGAAGCTGTTGCCGGTGGTGCTGGTGAAATCCAGTGTGGGTCCGGTACCGGCCGGATCCGGTGCCGAGCGGTAGTGGCCGGCGGTGATCACCGGCAGGAATTCGATCAGCACCACGCCGCCGTTGGTGGTCACGCGAACGGAATTCGGCAGTGCCCCCTGCAGGTCGCGTGTCATCAGGCGCAGCGCCGTGTCGGCCGTGTCGGCCAGCTGCGCGCGGCGGGCGGTGGCCACATAGGCGTTGAGCGGGCCGTTAATGAACACGCTGGCCGAGGCGGCCAGGATGCCAGTGACGGCAATCACCATCACCGCTTCGACCAGGCTGAAGCCGCCAGCGGCACGCAGCGGCCTCATTGCGGATTCCTGGTCCGGTAGCCGGACAGGCTGATCACGCTGTTGTCCGGCCCGGTCACCGCCACGGTGACCAGCAGCACATCGGCGCCTGGCAGCGCGCCCAGCGCCTGGTTGCCCTGCACCGTCACGCTCGCGCTGTAGCCAGGCAGTGTGCCCAGGACGCTGCCATCAAGGGTTTTGAGCGTGCCGGCCGCCGAGCTCATCGTGAAGTTGTGATAGTCGCCAACGTTGTTGAAGGGTGTGGTGGTCGAATAGCGGGATTCGCCGCTCTCGGCGCCAAGGCCCTGGCTGATCTGGCAACTGCCGCCGACGGTCAGCGGTGGTCCCAGCGGATCGCAGGTGGTGAAGGGTTGCAGTTCGATTTCTGCCATCAGCGATTCGGCCAGTGCCAGTGACTGGCGCTGGATGGCCGGGCTGCCGGAATTCCGTCCGATCAGGCTGAGTGTCGAGACGACACCAACCAGGCAGACGCTGATCACCACGATGAACACCACCATCTCGATCAGCGACAGACCGGCTGCCGGTCGGCGCTGCATCCTGCGCGGTCGGCCTGGCCTGAACTGCGTGCCACCGATCCCGGCACTATTGAACATAGCCGGTGCTCCCGTCCACGCTGACCGTCTGCGTTGCGCCGCCGGTGCCGCCGCTGATGGTCAGCGCTTCGGCAGTGCCGCCCGGTGAACCGGTCCAGTCAAAAGTCAGTTGCGCCACGCTGGTGGTGAAACTGATGCCGGATGGGGTGACGACGGACAGGGCGGCACCGCTGGCCGGATCGGTGACTACCGTCGCGCACGGGTACGCGCTGTCAAAACAGACGCTGATCTTGCCAGAGGCACTGACCAGATTGACGCTGACATTGCGGTGCTGCGCGATCGCGGTTTTTTGTGCGAAGCGCAACGCCGCCCGCGCTCCCTGACCAAATCCGGCCAGGTCGCTGTCGCTGCGGTTGGTGAAGCGTGGCAAGGCCACGACCGCCAGGATGCCGGCGATCGCGATCACCATGACCAGTTCCACCAGGGTGAAGCCGGACGGGTGTGACCGCGTTCGCCGCAGGTTCATCAGACTTTCGCCTGCGCGCACGGCTCAGCCGCAAGTGGCTGGCGTCATCAGCAGCTGGTGGAACTGGTCGGCGCAGTCAGGACAGCCGGCACCGTGGCGCTGGTAGCCTGAGTGTAGGTGAAGGTGCAGCTGCCCACCGTGTAAGTCGCCACCCCGCTCGCATAGGCCACCGACGCGCTGCTGGCGTTGATTGCGCTACCGATGCCTGCGGCGCTGCCTTCCGGGTAACCATAGACCATGGTGGTCGCGGTGGCGTTACCATCCAGCTTGACGTTGGTGGTGTCGCTGGCGACGGTGGTGATGCCCTTGATCAGCGCGGCCGAATGGGCTATCGCCATGGCACTGTTGACGGCGGCGTACAGGCTTTGCGCCGAAGCGGCACGTGCACTGCCACTCAGGTCGAAAAAGCGCGGCAGCGCCACGGCGGACAGGATGCCGACGATGACGATCACCATGATCAGTTCGACCAGGGTGAAACCCTGCATGGCAAGGCGGTGGGGCAAGGGGCGGCGGGTTTTCATGATGGGTGTCGTTCCTTTACTTGCGTTGGCTGCGGGGGCAGCAGGGTTCGGGTTTGGATCGTACGGCCGGTCTGACCGATGCATGCGCTGGAGTGGCTACCAGGGCAGGTCAGTCGAACCGCTGTTTTCAATCGGTCTCACGAAGGCTACTTCGGCACGATTCAGCATTTCTGTAGGCTCTGGCCGCTTTTTTTTTCAGCATCAAAATTCACAAGGTGACGGGTTTTTCCTGCGCAGTCGGGAAGGTGTCGCCCGATCAATGCTTGATCATGGCAACCCGCCCCAGGTCCCACATAGGCAGGAACACCCCAAGCGCCAGCAACAGCACGACGCCGCCGAGGGCGACGATCAGGATCGGTTCGATGGCATCCGACAGGGTTTTTAGCTCGTAGGCCACGTCGCTCTGGTAGGCGCCCGCCACTTCACTCAACAGTTCATCCACCATGCCGGTTTCCTCGCCGACGGCCAGCATCTGCAGCACGATGGGGGTGAACACCCCGGTGGCCCGTGCGGCGTCAGTGAGCGATTCACCCCGGTCGATGCCCACCCGCATGCGCTCCAGTCGCCCCTGTACGTAGCGGTTCTCGCTGGTCAGCACGGCCGCATCAAGGGCCTCGGTGATGCGCATGCCGCAGCGCAGCGCCATCGCCAGACTGCGGGCAAAGCGTGCCAGCAGGGCCTTGCGCAGCAGCGACCCGATCACCGGGGCGCGCAGGATCCATTCATCCCAGATCAATCGACCGGCCGGACTGCTGCGCCAGGCGCGGAAGGCGGCAACAGTGCCCACCACCAGCACCAGCATCAATGGCCACTGCTGTACCGTAAAATCCGAAAAGCCCACCAGCAGGCGGGTGATCAGCGGCAGGTCGACATGCATGCTGCGATACACGCCGGCAAAGGCGGGGATCACGAACAGGTTGATGATCACGAGTGCGACGCCCAGGGCAGCGATCACGAAGGACGGATAACGGGTGGCCGTCTTGACGCGCTGGTCCATCTCTTTCTGGAATTCGAGATGTTCGAACAGGCGGATGAAGATTTCGTCGAGCTGGCCGGTGGCCTCACCGATCTGCACCATGCTGACCAGAAAAAGCGAGAAGAAGCGTGGGTGCGCCTGCATCGCGCTGGACAGTTCGCGGCCGGACTCCAGGTTCTGCCGCAGGTCAAGCAGGGCGGCACCGAAGCGTGGATGGATCGCCGATTCGTGCAGCGCCGCCAGGGCGCGGGTGATCGGCACGCCCGCGCGCAGCAGGGTATGCATCTGGCGGCAGAAGTGCATCAGCTCTTCTGGCGCAAATCGCTTTTCGAACACCACCCCCTGCGCCCAGCCCGGCTTGCCGGCGCGGCCGCCGGCTTCCGCGATACGGATCGGGATGGTGCCGTTGCCTAGCAGCAGGGCAGCGGCTGCACTGCTGTCGGCAGCTTCGAGAATGCCTTCGATCACCCGGCCTTCGCGGGTGCGGCCACTGTAGCTGAACTGGACGGTCATGCCGTGTCCTCTCCGACGGCGCTCGCAATGTGCAAGGCCTCGTCCACGGTTGACACGCCACTGGCCACGGCTTCGGCGGCGGCGTGCGCGAGCGAACGTCCCGCCATCTGCCCGGCGGCCAGCCTCATGAAAGCGCGGGTGTCCCCGTGGCTGACCAGTTCTACCAGCGGTGGGGTCATTTCCAGCATTTCATAAAGGCCGCGCCGACCCCGAAAGCCGGTTCCGTTACAGTGGGTGCAGCCGCTGCCGCGGCGGAAGCGCCCCTTGGCAATGCGGTCCTCGCCCAGCAGCGAGCGCAGCCAGTCGCGTTCTGCCGGCGTCGGGTCGGCCGGTTCGGCGCAGCTTTCGCAGTTCACGCGGATCAGGCGCTGGGCAATCACCAGACGCAGCGACAGGCCGACCATGAATGCCGGAGCGCCCATGTCGACCAGGCGCACCGGTGTGCTGGCCGCATCGTTGGTGTGCAATGTGGAGAACACCAGGTGACCGGTCATGGCGGCGCGCAGGCCGGTTTCCACGGTCTCTGCATCGCGCATCTCGCCGATCAGCACCACGTCCGGGTCGTGACGCAGCACCGAACGCAGCACCCGGCTGAAACTCAGGTCGATCTTGTCGTGCACCTGCACCTGGGTGATGCCGGGCAGGCGGTATTCAATCGGGTCTTCTACCGTGATGATCTTGCGTCCCGGCGTGTTGACCTCGCTCAGGGCGCCATACAGGGTGGTGGACTTGCCGCTGCCGGTGGGGCCAGTGGCGAGGATCATGCCGTTGCCGCGCTCGAGTGCGATATGCAGGCGTTCCAGCATCCAGGCGGGCAGGCCGAGGCCGTCGAGTCGCCGCTGCTCGCCTTCGCGCACCAGCAGGCGCATCGCCACCGACTCGCCCGCCGGGGTCGGCATGGTCGAGATGCGCACATCGATCGGAATATTGCGCACATCAATCTGGAAGCGACCGTCCTGTGGCAAGCGCTTTTCGGAGATGTCGAGTCCGGCGATGAGCTTGAGGCGCAGCAGCACCGCATTTGCAATTCGGGCTTCGGCTTCGGCCTGCACATGCAGCACCCCGTCAATCCGAAAGCGCACCTGCAACGACTGTTCGCGCGGTTCGAGGTGCACGTCGGACGCACGGGCGCGCAGGGCGTCCTCGAATACCGATTGCAGCAGGCGCGCGACCGGCACTTCGTCCGCGGTGGCGGTCAGGCCCAGTCCGTTGGCGGTTGCCGCCGGTCCTTCGCCCAGGTCGCGTCCCAGTTCCTCTGCCAGGCCACTGATCTCCGAGGTGCGCTCGTAGACCCGGTCGAAAACTGCCAGCAGGGTGCTTTCGGTGACCACCGCCAGATCGATCTGGCGCTGCAGGATACGTTCGAGTTCGTCGAACGCGGCCAGGTCGGTCGGGTCGGCCATCACCACGCCAAGGCGGTCGCCGGCCTCGTTGAAGACCAGTGCGCGCAAGCGGCGCGCTTGCGCCTCGTTCAGCAAGGCGACGGCGCTTGGGGAGATCTCGCTGCGCAACAAGTCAATGAAGGGAATCCTGAACTGGCGGGCCAGTGCGTGCGCAATCGCCTCTTCGCTGACCAGTCCCAGGTCGATCAGCACCCGCCCGAGCTTGCGGCCAGAACGCTTCTGCGCTTCCAGCGCGCGCGCCAGCCCCTCTTCGGTCAGCACCGCCTGAGCGATCAGCAGTTCACCCAGACGCAGGCGGGGCAGCCTTGCGCGGGTCTCGCTGGCACCAGACGGGGCTTGCAATGGGGGGACGGTGGTCACGGAGGCAGGATGGGAACGGATTTCGATTCGCTCATCCTAGAGCGCCGCGCCAGCGATCAAAGCGCGGATATGGGCCCGGGGAACCGCCCTTTTGCGCGCTTTGGGGCTTCGGCCAGCCAGCCTGCCCGCCAGCGGGTCATGCGTTCAGCGGTTGTCTTGACGCCATGCCTGCAGCGAGCCGCTGCAATTGGGCGGCAGCTTCCAGTCAATGGTGTCGGCGCCGGCCGGCATGCCGGCAAAATCCGGGTTGAGGGTGGACTGCGACACCCGGATGCCCAAGGTCCAGCGCGCCTTCATGAACGCCAAGACCTGCAGGATCTGTGCGTCGTCCAACTTGAGCGAGGCGGCGGGCATGCGCGACACGACGTCGGCCGGCATGCCGGGCAGGCGGCCGCTGCGGGTGATCTGGAACAGCTCCTCGTCGCTGTGCTGCCAGGCATGGCCGGTATCGTCCAGTGCCGGGGCGCGCTGGTGGGCACGTTCGTCCTGCAATTGCCAGAGCGCCTGCCCTTGCAGACGGCGGCCGTGGCAGTTGGCGCAATGCTCACGGTAAACCGTGGCCCCGGCGGCCACTGCCACCTGGTCGTCGGCATTGGCAAAGTGGGGTAGCCCGGCCGTGTCGGCTTGCGCGCAGGCCGGTAACAGCCAGACACCGCAAACGCCCAGTGCCAGGGCTGCCAGCCGCGCCCGCCGGAGCGTGTTCATCGGACGCGTCATTGCACCAGGGGCCGCAGCTGGTCTGCCAGCTGATGGCCCGTGCCCTCGGCCTGCAACAGCCGGGCAAAGCTGCCATCTGGCTTGATCAGGAACAGGAAGGAGCTGTGGTCAATACCGTAGTCTTCGCCGCCCGGCGTGTGCGGCAGGGTCTTGAAGTACACCCGGTACGCATTGGCGGCAGCATCGGTCTGCGCCTTGCTGCCGCGGAGGGCCACGATGCGCGGGTCGAAATGCTTAAGGTATGCGCGTAACTGATCGGCGGTGTCGCGTTCCGGGTCGATGGTGATGAATAGTGGCTGGATGCGCTCCGCCTGCGGGCCGAGCGCCTTCAGCGCGCCGCTGATCTGGTTGAGCATGGTGGGGCAGGCATCGGGACACCGGGTGAAGCCGAAGTAGATCAGCTTCCACTGTCCGGCAAAACTCTGTTCGGTAGCTGGCTGATCGTCCAGCGTACGCAAGGCAAAACGGCCCCCGATGGGGACCGCCGCAAAGCTGCGGCCGGGCAGTCCGGCCGCAAGGGACAGCGTGCAGGCGAGGATCAGTTGCCGCCTGCGTTGTCGCGATCGTTCCATTTATGGTGTAACGCGCATCACGGCCATCATGCCCTGGTCTTCGTGGGCCAGGATGTGGCAATGGAACACGAAGTCGCCCACGATGGTCGGGTCGCGGAAATCGAATTTGGCCTTGATGCTGGGGTAGGGATACTTTTTCAGGTACGCCGTCTGCTTGGCCGCGGTCATGTTGGCAAACAGCACTCCGGTGGTGGGGTCAACCGGCGAGCCGCCGGCATTGACCGGCGGGGCCCAGCCCGGGATCGTGTAGTCGTCGTGCAGTTGATGATCGTCAGCCGGCACGGCCACCCCATTCACCGCCTGCAGCAGGTAGTGGATCTGGTGGATGTGAAACACGTGGGCTTCCAGTGCGCGGTTCTGCACCGTCCATTCTTCCACCGCACCCACCTTGGTGGTGATCACTGGCGCAATCCCCGGTGTGTAGAGCGCGTCGGGTGTGCCATCCACGCTCATGTAGAAATTGGTGGGGCTGGTGTTCGGATTGGTCGGGTCCTGCAACACTTCCTTGAAGTACAGGGTACGCGTGGCGGTAATCCCATTGCCATCCAGGCCATCAAAGCGCTGTTTCCAGGGCTTGCGGGAAGCGGGCAGCGTGGCGTTCGGCATGAGCGGCAGGCCGGTGGCAGTACGCTGGGTGGCAATGGTTGCCAAGGTGCGGCTGGGGTTGGTGTCACCGAACAGGCCCTCGTCCACATTCAACAGCTGGATGACGGCCACATTCACGTTCGGGCCCGGTGGGGCCACGATGAATTCAGCGCGCTGTCCCGGCGGCAGTGCGATGGTGGTCTTGATCACCGGTGCGCCGGTCTTGACACCGTTTTCCACGTTCACCGGCACGCCATCCAGTGCCACGATCGACACGGGTTGGGCGACGCCATCGTACTGCACCTGGAAGTCGAGAATGGCGTCGGCAGCCGCGTTGGCCACCCGCCAAAATTCTGGCTGGCCGGCCTGCATGTTGATCACGCCGGGCGCCGTGTAGGCGGGTGTGGTGCTGCTGCTGGTGTACTGCACCGGCACGTAGTTGAGCGACACGTCCCAGGTGGGTACCGTGCCATAGGGTACGGGGGCCGGGGCGTTCGGGCCGATCAGCGCATCGCGGAACACCAGCACGCGCTGGGGCAGGTTGGAAACTTCCGGATGGAAGTTTTCGATGCCGTCGATAATCAGTTCACCGGAGGCTCCACCCAGCACTGACTGTTCACCACCGCCATGCACGTGCGGGTGAAACCAGTACAGGCCGGGGGGCTCGTTGGCAGGAATCGGGAAGGAGTACTGGAAGGTGTCGCCGGCAGCGATCACGGTATGCGCCACGTTGTCCGACTGGCAGCGCGGTGTGACCAAAAAGCCATGGAAGTGCAGGTTGACGGACGAGGGGTCCATGGCAAACTGGTATTGCTCACCGCACTGGTTGCCCGCCACCGCAGGCTGGGTGGCGGTGGCAGGGACGGTGGGGGTGCCAGCCTGCAGCAGGGTATCCGATGGTGTGCCAGGAAACAGTGGTGGCACGCGGTTGGTGACCTCGATGTTGAACGTGTCGCCCGGCTTGCCATGCAGGATCGGCGCCTGGTTGCCGTTCACATCCAGAAAACAGAAGGTGGGGTTGCCGTTGGCGTCAAAGTCTTCGTAGTAATCCAGATGCACGTTGAGCGCGCCAGCACTGCTGTAGATGTGCACCGGTTGCGGGATGACGCTGCCGGTGGCCGGGCGGGCGCACGGACTGCCTGAGCGCGGCGCCTTGGCGCCGATCAGCGTGGTCTGACTGGACACGCCCGGCAGGCCAGCCAGGCTGGCCGGAATGCTGGGGCTGGGGGCAGCCACGGTGGCCGGGCTGGTGGCTGCCCAACTGGCAGCAGACAACAGACATGTGGCAACCAGTGCCGCCCTGACGGTGAAATTAAGCGATTTCATTGCAGTTTCCATTCAAGCTGATAAATCCGGACCGTCGCTGAATCGTGTTCGCGCTGGCTTAAGAGGGGTTGCTTGCAAGCTGGGCGGCTATCCTGGACGTTGCCGTTTGTCACGCAGGAATAAATGCCGGGGCCTGTTGGTAAATTCGTCTTGAGTTGGACATCTTGTTGTCCTCGCACTCTTGATTGGGCTGGATAGTAGCC
>CAITLJ010000007.1 GCA_903893215.1 uncultured Ferrovum sp.
GTTCGATCACCGTGGCGCGCGAACCGTCTCCCAAGCGGATGCTGCTGACCGGCAGGGCACTGGTGTCAGGCGTAGCCGACACGAACAGGACCATGATCGGATCCTCGATCACGACGCCCGCAGGCACATCCAGGTCAAGACCATCGGCGCCGAGCGCCACGTTGAGCGCGGCCAGACTGCTGCCCTGCGCCGGCACACCGGCAGTGATGCCATGCAGGGTGCTTGCAGTCGGCGCAAGGCCGGTACCCAGACCGATGGCGTGCGCTGCGGCAACTGCTGGCGTTGCGGCACCGTGGGCTGCGCCGACGGCGGCCGGCGCGGCCTGTGCAGCGATTGCAGCAGCACCGCTGCCAGCGGGTGCGATCAGGGCGCTGGTCGCAAAGGGCAGGCCCTCCTGCGGTTGGGCGTCCAGTCGGGCTGCGAGCGAACCGGCACGCACACCAGCCGGCAGTCGGTGACTGGATAGCCCTGGCGCAAAATGGCCATCGACGAACACCAGCCGATTGACCTCCTTGGGGAGTACCGCGTGGCGCAGCACCTCGGCCAGCGTGGGCGAGGCAGCCTGTTCGGCGGCCAAGACCGGCAGTGGCTTGCGTTCCACCGCGACCAAGCTGGTGTATTTCCAGTCCTCCTGACGGGTGACCGGCAGCCCCTCACGCACGAAGCGCGCCAGCGCTGCAGCGCGCAGGGCATCCAGACCGGCGTTGCCTGCACCCGGCAGTCCATGGCCCAACCGGGCTGCTTCGGTCTGAAAGTGGGTGACTGCCTGACTCATCGGGCCGCTCCGGCGCCCGTGGCCTGCGCGTCGGCACCCAGCCAGGCATAGCCCTGCCGCTCGAGCTCCAGGGCAAGTTCCGGACCGCCCGTCTTGACGATACGTCCGCCCGACAGCACGTGCACCTTGTCCGGGGTGATGTAATCCAGCAGGCGCTGGTAATGGGTGACCAGGATCATGGCGCGGTCCGGGCTGCGCAGGCTGTTGACGCCTTTCGACACCACTTTCAACGCATCGATGTCGAGGCCGGAATCGGTTTCGTCGAGCAACGCCAGCGACGGTTCCAGCATGATCATCTGCAGGATTTCATTGCGCTTCTTTTCGCCGCCCGAGAATCCTTCGTTCACCGCGCGATAGAGCATCGCTTCGTTCATTTCCATGAACTTGACCTTCTCGCGCACCAGCGCAAGAAAATCCATGGCATCCAGCTCGGGCAGCCCGATATGGCGTCGGCGCGCGTTCACGGCAGCCTTGAGCAAATAGATGTTGCTGACGCCGGGAATCTCCACCGGGTACTGGAACGCCAGGAACACACCGGCACGGGCGCGCTCCTCGGCGGCCAGAGCGAGCAGGTCCTGCCCCTGGTAACTGACACTGCCGCCGGTGATGTCGTAGCCGTCGCGGCCTGCCAGGATGCTCGACAGGGTGCTCTTGCCAGAGCCGTTCGGGCCCATGATGGCATGCACTTCGCCGGCGTTGACGGTCAGATCGATACCCTTGAGGATGGGCTTGCCATCCACTTCTGCGGTGAGATTGCGAATTTCCAGCATGCTGTTGTCCTGAGTTTTTATTTTGTCTGGCCGGGTCTGCCCGACCCGGGGGTTAACCTACCGAGCCTTCCAGGCTGACGCCCAGCAGCTTTTGCGCCTCGACGGCAAACTCCATCGGCAGTTCTTTGAAGACTTCCTTGCAGAAGCCATTGACGATCATCGACACCGCATCTTCCGGTGACAGGCCGCGGCTGCGGCAGAAGAACAATTGATCTTCGCTGATCCGGGAGGTGGAGGCTTCGTGTTCCACCGTGGCGCTGGGCTGCTTGACCTCGATGTACGGAAAGGTGTGCGCCTGGCATTTGTCACCCAGCAGCAGGGAGTCGCACTGGGTATGGTTGCGCGCACCGACTGCGCTCTTCGCCACCCGCACCAGTCCGCGATAGGCCTGCTGGCCGAAGCCGGCCGAGATGCCCTTCGACACAATGGTGCTGCGGGTATTGCGGCCGATGTGGATCATCTTGGTGCCGGTGTCGGCCTGCTGGCGGTGATTGGTGAGCGCCACCGAGTAGAACTCGCCGATTGAATGGTCGCCCTTGAGTACCACGCTGGGATACTTCCAGGTGATCGCCGAACCGGTTTCCACCTGTGTCCACGAGATCTTGGCGTGATCACCGCGGCACTCACCCCGCTTGGTGACGAAATTGTAGATTCCGCCCTTTCCGTCCTTGTCGCCGGGATACCAGTTCTGCACCGTGGAGTACTTGATGGTGGCCTTTTCCATCGCCACCAGTTCGACCACTGCAGCATGCAGCTGGTTTTCGTCGCGCATCGGTGCGGTGCAGCCTTCCAGATAGCTCACCTGTGCGCCTTCATCGGCAATGATCAGGGTGCGCTCGAACTGGCCGGTATTCTTGGCGTTGATGCGGAAGTAGGTAGACAGCTCCATCGGGCAGCGCACCCCGGGCGGGATGTAGCAGAATGAACCGTCAGAGAACACCGCCGAGTTGAGCGCAGCAAAATAATTGTCGCCGACAGGCACCACGCTGCCCAGGTACTTGCGCACCAGCTCCGGGTGCTGATGCACCGCTTCGGAGAAACTGCCGAAAATGATGCCCACCTCGGCCAGCTTGTCCTTGAAGGTGGTCGCCACCGACACGCTGTCAAACACCGCGTCCACTGCAATGCCGGCCAGGATGGCGCGCTCGTGCAGCGGAATGCCAAGCTTGTCGTAGGTTTTCAGCAGTTCGGGATCGACCTCATCCAGACTCTTCGGACCGTCCTTCTGTGACTTTGGTGCGGCGTAATAGATGATGTCTTCGTAGTTGATTGGCGGGTAGTGCACGTTGGCCCATTCCGGCGGCGTCATGGTGCGCCAGTGGCGATAGGCCTCCAGCCGCCATTCAAGCAGCCATTCCGGCTCGTTCTTCTTGGCCGAGATGACGCGCACCACATCTTCCGACAGACCGGGCGGAATCACGTCCATCTCGAGCAGGGTCTCAAATCCGTACTCGTATTCCTTGCCGACGATTTCGTCGAGGGTGCTTTGCGCTTCTGACATGTCGATCTCCAGTATTGCGATTGCGGGTATGCGCCCGCCCTCAGGCGGCTGCACCTGCCGCGTTGGCCGTCTCCGGCCGGTGCTTCATGAAATGCAGGGGCTGCGCCGGAGGCGCAGCCATCTCGGCCAGCGTGACCCCGGCCAGTGCCTCACCAATCGCCTGACTGATGCGCTGCCAGTTGGTTCGCACCGAGCATTGCGACTCACGCACGCAGACCCCCGGACTGGAACCGCATTCGGTCAGGCCAATCGGACCTTCCATGGCTTGCAGGATGTCGGCCATGCTGATCTGGGTGGCCGGCCGGGTGAGTTGATAACCGCCCTTGGTACCCCGCTGCGACTGCAGCAGACCGGCACGGGCCAGGATTTTCAGCACCTTCAGGGCGGTGGGGGAGGTGATGCCAACCACCGTGGCCAGTTCGCTCGCCGCATGGACGCTGCCCGGATTCTGCGCGAGAAAGGTCATGATGACCGTGGCATAGTCCGTAAGCTTGCCAATCTTCAGCACGTCGACCTCCGCAGTTTGATATTCAGGCTGGAACGCCCCTGGAATGCGGTCGCTCACTACGGCCGCGGGTTGAACAGTGGGCCACCAGCTTTGCGATTACCGCTTAATGTGTACCATTATAGTGCTGTATTGCGACGCACCGCAAACCACGGCACACTTCAACCCTGTCTTTCTATTGATCCTGCGGAAACTGACCCATGCATCTGGCTCTGATTGTCGATCCCCTGGCCAAACTGAAGCCTGCCAAGGACTCCAGCATTGCCATGCTGCGTGCCGCCTTGGCGCGTGGCCATCAGATCACCGCCCTGGATGCCGGATCGCTGGCGCTGGTCAACGGCCAGGTGTCGGCTGTCGCCCGGGCGCTGACACTGCTGCCCCGTGGTGCAGCCTCCTGGTACAGCGAGGATGCCGCCCAGCGACTGCCGCTGCGGACTTTTGATGCGGTGGTAATGCGTCAGGACCCGCCCTTCGACCTCGAATACCTGTACAGCACCCACCTTCTCGAACTGGCCGAGCAGCAAGGCGTGGCTGTCTTCAACCGGCCGCGCAGCCTGCGCGAGCACAATGAAAAGCTTGCCGCAGTGCGCTTTGCACAATTCACACCGCGTACCGTCGTGGCGCGCGATCAAGCGGTGCTGCGCGCCTTCATCGCCGAGCAGCAGGACGTGATCCTGAAGCCGCTGGACGGCATGGGGGGCAGCTCGATTTTCCGGGTGCACCCAGGCGACCCCAACCTGAGCGTGATCCTCGAGACGATCACCCGCCTTGGTACCGAAACCGTGATGGCGCAGGCCTACCTGCCGGCCATCGTGGATGGCGACAAACGCGTGCTGGTGGTCGACGGTGAACCGGCACCGTTTGCGCTGGCGCGGATTCCCGCGGCAGGCGAAACACGCGGCAATCTGGCCGCGGGTGGCCGCGGCGTGGCACAGCCCCTGTCGGAGCGCGATCGCGAAATTGCAAGCACGGTGGGGGCCTACGCCCGTCAGGCTGGCTTGCTGCTGGTCGGCCTCGACATCATCGGTGATCACCTCACCGAGGTGAACGTGACCTCCCCTACCTGCATGGTGGAAATCTTCGACCAGACCGGTTTTGATGTGGCAAACGTCATGGTCGAGGCAATCGAACGGCAAATTGCCGACCCGCTGCGGCCTGGCGCACTCGCTGCGGTGCATCAGGGCGACCAGCCCGCAGGATGAGGATCAACCGTCGACGACTGCTGCAGGGCGGTGTGGCTTCGATGCTGGGTGCAAGCCTGGCCGCCTGCAACAGTGAAGCGCTGGTGCGCGTGCCGACCAGTGTGTTTGGTACGCCATCCGAACTGGCGCTGTGGGGACTGGATGAGCAGGCGGCCAACGCGATCGCCACCAAGGTATGGCAGGTCCTGGCCCCGCTGGATCTGCCAGTGCCGCAACTGGATCTGGTCAGCGACCTGGACCTGCGCGGTACCGCGCTGGATGCCGCCGCGCCGCTGCTGCACGCGCCGGAATTGCTGGGCAGCCTGCTCACCATCGGACAACACCTGCTGGCCTTCGGTGAGCGCGGTTTTCGCCCCTGGCATGTGGGTATTCCGGATCCAGCCAACGGGCGGCCGCTGTTCAACAGCGATTTGTACGACAGCGAGCGCCTAGCCACCGTATCGTCATATGCGCTGTATCGCGCCGGAGGCAAACTGCTGCCGCCGCCCGAGGGCGCCGCTGCGTGCGCCAGTTGTTCGGTGATCGTGCGCGGTAATGGGGCGCTCGCTGCGCGCGCGGCGCGTGCGCTCTACGCCAGCACCCGCGCCGACTGGCCCGCCTTGGCCAAGGCGCTGGATGTGGAAACGGTCGCCTGGGTGGCGCGCGATGGATCACTGGAAGCCAGCCCCCTGATGGGCAAACGCCTTCAGCTGGCGGACGGACGCCGCACGGTGATCACGCGACCGGCTTGAAGCGCACCCGCTCGAAGTCGCTACCCATCTGCAAGCGTTCTTCCAGCTCGATCCATTGCGCCTGCGCGCTGGCCGGATCACTCCACAGGCGCAGCAGGCGATTGGAAAAATATACGCCTGGTGGGGTGATCAGGGAGGCCGGTTCACCAAGCGCCAGCATTTCGGGAAGCAGCAACGCGCGCTCATAGCTGCCCTCGTCGGTGCTGCTGGTGAGCAGGCGCACCGGCCGCGCAACCCCAGGAATGACCTTGAAGCCAAAGCGCAATCCCAGTCCGGGGTCCATGCTCAACCAGCGCACCGAACCCAGCAACAGCTCACGGTCGGTGAGCAGCGCCACCAGCTGATGGCAACGCAAGCGCCCTGCTCCTTCGCCCGTCTGCAGCAGTCCGAGCCCGTTTGGCGACTGATCCACGATCTGCGTCTCGAGCAGGGAAAACAGGGGGCTCGTGACATCCTGCGACTCGACCAGGGCCTCCTCGTCAGGCGCCAGCGCCGAGCCGAGCGCGCGCGCTGGCATTGGCTGCCCGACGGCTGACGGGACTTCACCCCAGGCCGACTGCAGGGCACGCTGACCCAGCAGGCGATGAATGGCGGTCAGGCCGAGTGCCATCCGCGCCGGTGCATTCACGGGCCGCCTGGGCAGGGTGCGCTTGCTGCTGGCACGCCAGCGATTGGCCAGCCGCTCCAGCAGGACCAGGGCGTCCTCACGGCTGCAGCTTTCCCCCAGATACAGGTCTTCCGGTGAAATATCGAGCTGCAGCTTGGCCACCAGCCGCCGCACATGCTCGCGCAAGGCGGACAAGCCGACAAACCGCGGCGACCCGGCATCCGGCAGGGCAGGGTCGGGGGCCGCCGGCATCAGACGCAGGCCAGCAGGTGCATCAAGGCGCGCCACCAGAAAACCGTTGGTGCCATGGGCCAGCGGCTCAAGGGACAGCGGTACATGACGTACCAGCCGTTCCAGCCAGCGATTGACCAGAGCCAGCTGGGGGGCTGCCATGGCGTAGGGGTCGCTGAAATCCAGCAGCACCAGATGCAACCATGCCTCCTGCACGGTGCCAAGACCATCCAGCGTCAACGTGGTGTCGATCACCTGCAGGTCTGCCCAACCGGCCTTCTCGGCACGTCGCAGGTGCTCGTGCGCCAGCAACCACAGGTCAGGCGCCACCCCCTGATAGGCGCGATAGCTGGCCACGGCCACCTGACCGGCCTGGCGTACCACCCGCTGCACCAGCAAGGGGGTCAGGCCAGCCATAGCGGCATCGCCCTGATCTGCATCCGCCAGCAGCCGCAAATACGCCGCCAGCAGCAACGACCAGGCCTCGATGTACAGGCGCCAGCGCACGGTTTCTTCGGCCGTGAAGGGCAGCACGCGCGCGAGATGATCGCGCTCGAAGGTGGCCAGCCTGACCCATGAGGGCACCCGCAGTTCCTCAAGGATCTCGAGGCGGGCCAGCGCAGCCGCCACACTTTCGCCCTCGGCCAAGGCGCCCAGCTCACTGCACAACTCACGCAGGGCGTCGCCTGGCGCGTGCCCGTCCAGTGAAGCAAGGAAGGCTTTGGTGCTGGCCAGATCGACGCAGTAGGTCATGACAGAGTGGACTCGAGTTGGGTACGCACGCGCGCCTGCCAGTCGATCGGTACGTCGACCGGCCGGTCATGCCGGGGCAAGGCCCACACCGGCGCGGGAAAATGCGGATCGTCGGCAAAACGTGCGATCACGTGCCAGTGCAAGTGTGGCGTGACGTTGCCAAGGCTGGCCAGGTTGATCTTGGCTGCCGGAAACACCCGGCGCAAGGCACTCTCCACACCGCACACAGCATCGAACAGGAACTGCCGTTCGACTGCAGGCAGGTCGGTCACCTCGCGCACATGCGCGCTCCAGATCACGCGACAGAACACCGGGTGCAGGGGGTCGGCCACTGCAACCACACGCAGTCGGGCATCTTTCCAGAGCACTGTGCCACCAGCATCAAAGCACAACTCGCAAGCACTCATGCCCGGGCACTCCGCGCCAGTGCAATGTTGCAGATGGCCTCGCACAACCGCTCGAAGGACATGCCCACCGCGGCGGCCGACTGCGGCAGCAGGCTCATCGCGGTCATGCCGGGCAGGGTATTGGCCTCCAGACACCATAGGCGCCCATGTTGATCGAAGCGGAAATCCACCCGGCAGTAGTCACGCAGCTTGAGCGCATGCGCCACCTGCACGCCCAGACGCTGCACCTCACCCGCCACGGCCGCATCGATCACTGCCGGAAAGACTTCGCTTACCCCACCCGGCTGGTATTTGGCCTGGTAATCAAAGATCTCGCCCTTGTGCAGCACGATTTCACCCACGGCCAGGGCCTGGCCATCGAGGATGCCCACGGTGAGCTCGCGGCCGGGCACAAAACGCTCGAGCAACACTTCATCGTCATGCAGGTAGGCCTGCGCTATCGCTGCCGGCAGTTGGTCGGCCTGACGCACCACCGACAGGCCAACCGTGGAGCCCTGCTTGCTGGCCTTCACCACCACCGGCCAGCCCAACTGCGCTTCCACCTTGGCGGCCATTGCGGCGTGCGCAGCGTGATCGCTGGCGGGCGGTGCCATCAACCAATCGGCAGTGGGCACGCCGGCCAGCCGCATCAGACGTTTTGCCACGTCCTTGTCCATCGCACAGGCACTCGCCAGCATGCCGCTGCCTGTGTACGGGATACCCTGCAAATCCAGCAGGGCCTGCAAATGGCCGTCTTCACCTGCGCCACCATGCATGCCAAGAAAGGCCAGGTCGATGCCCTGCAGGCGGGGATCGGCAAAGAACCGGACCGGATCGATGGCGAGCACCCCAAGGCCGTTACCCTCGGTGGGTGGGCGCGTGCCAACCTTGGCTTCGAACAGCGCACGCTCGCCTGACTGGTCCAGGATGCCAAGCGCCGTGTCGATCGCCACGACGTGATGGCCGCGGCTGCGCAGCGCACGCACGATCTGCGCCGAACTCACGATCGATACGTCGCGCTCGGCACTGGTGCCGCCAAACAGCACCGCGATGCGCAGGCCACGGCTTGCTACGGAGCTCACCGGACCCTGCCCGAAGCAGGGTTTTTCTTCGTGCTACACTCGGCCGATCGCGTTCTCACGCCGGCATTGTCCTTACCTGTCATGTCTGTCCGTTCCCACCTGATTATCGCCACACGGGAAAGTCGTCTCGCCCTCTGGCAAGCCCACCACCTGCGCGACCGTCTGGCTGGATTATATCCAGAGGCCAAGCTGGAGATCCTCGGAATGACCACCACGGGTGATCAGATCCTTGATAGAACGCTGGCTGCGGTAGGTGGCAAGGGTCTGTTCGTGAAGGAACTGGAAGTGGCGATGAGCGAAGGCCGCGCCCATCTGGCCGTGCACAGCCTGAAGGACGTGCCGATGGTGCTGCCGCCAGAATTCGACATGGTGGTCACCGGTCCGCGCGAGGACCCGCGTGATGCGTTGGTCAGCAACGTGTTCGCCAGTCTGGACAGCCTGCCGGCAGGTGCCGTGGTGGGCACGTCCAGCCTGCGCCGCGAAAGCCAGTTGCGGGCACGCTTTCCACACCTGCAGGTGCGGCCGCTGCGCGGCAATCTGGATACACGGCTGCGCAAGCTGGACAGTGGTGAATATCAGGCGATCATCCTGGCTGCTGCCGGGCTCACCCGACTTGGCCTGGCCGAGCGCATCCGTGCCCACATCAGCCTGGACCAGAGCATTCCAGCGGTCGGCCAGGGGGCGTTGGGTATCGAATTCCGTATTGATGATGCGGCTACCCGCGCCGCCCTGCAGCCGCTGATCGATCCGGCAGCCACCGCCCGCGTGACCGCCGAACGCGCGTTTTCGCGTCGACTGGCGGGCAGCTGCGACGTGCCGTTGGGCGCGCATGCCACGCTGGAGGGTGACACCCTGCAGATCACCGGCTTCGTCGCCGCCGTGGACGGCAGCCGCTTGCTGCGCGAGCAGCGCAGCGGCACGCTTGCAGAGGCTGAAGCGCTTGGCACCGCGCTGGCCGAAGCCCTGCTGGCGCAGGGTGCCGCCGATATTCTCGGCGACCGCGTCGCGCAACGCTGAGACTGCCACCCTGCTCGCCGGCCGCCTGATCGTACTGGCGCGCCCCGTCGGGCAGGCCGCCTCACTGCAGGCCGCAATCGCGCAAGCCGGCGGGCGAACGCTGCTGTTTCCCGGCTTGCAGATCGTGCCGACCGCGCCTGATGAGGCGAGTCAGGCGGCGCTTGACGCACTACCCGCGACCGATTGGATCATTTTTGTCAGTGGCAATGCGGTGCGCGCCGGACTGCCGCTGTTGCCCTCGCCATGGCCCGGACATCTGCGGGCCGCCGCAGTTGGCGCCAGTACAGCGCAGACCCTGCTGGATGCGGGTCTGGCATCGGTGCTGCGCCCTGCCGACGGACACAGCGAGGACAGCGAAGGACTGCTGGCGCGCCCCGAATTGCAGAACCTGCAAGGCCGGCGCGTGCTGATCGTGCGCGGCATGGGCGGACGCGAAACGCTGGCCAATGGCCTGCGTGCCGCAGGCGCCTCGGTGGCTTATGCCGAGTTGTACCGGCGCGTGCCGGTCACGCAGGACATACGCCCGTTCACCACGGCACTGGACGCGGGGCAAGTCAGTGCGATCTGTGCGATGAGCGCCGAAACAATCCACAATCTGTTCGAGCAACTCGACAGCCAGTGGCACACTGCGCTGTGTGCGGCATGCTGGCTGGTGCCCCACCCGCGGGTGGCGGCGGCGGCGCGTGACCGCGGAATCCGTACACTGCTGGAATCCGCCGGCAGCAGCGATGCTGCCGTGATGCACACCTTAATCACTTCCTTTGGCCAGACCGAACATGAGCACCCAATCTGAACCCGCAGTGATCAGCGACACGTCGGTCCGTCTGCGTCGCCTGAAAAACGAGACGCGGATTGCCCTCGGACTGGGCGGACTGGCCTGCGTGCTAACCCTGCTGGCCGGCCTTGAGGCGCAGCGCGAAATTCAGGAAGCGCGCAGTGACCTGCAAAAGCAGGTGGTCGAACTGGACGCCACCAACCGCCAGGCGCGCGCGCTGGCGGGGCAAGCGCAGGAGGTCAGCCACGACCTGGAAACGCGCATGGTCGGCCTGGAAAACCGGATTGCCGACGCGCAGGCCCAACAGACTGCGCTGGAAGCCCTGTACCGGGATCTGTCCATCAATCAGGAAGACACCGCACTGGTAGAAATCGAACAGGCAGTTGCGGTGGCCAACCAGCAGCTGCTGCTGGCAGGCGACGTGCACCTGGCCATCCGTGCCATGGAAAATGCCAGCAGGCGCATGGAACGCATTGACCGGCCGGCCTTGTTGGGACTTCGTCGCATCATCGACGAAGATCTGCGCCGCCTGCGTGCTGTGCCGGTGCTCGATCAGTCTGGCATGAGCCTGCGCATCGACACCTTGGCCAGCGTGAGCGACACCCTGCCGCTGGCTGCGTTTGCGCGCCCGCCCAAGCCGGTGGCGCAGGCCAACCCCGCAGCGCAGAGCTTCTGGAGCAAGGTCGGCGCTCGCCTGCTCGATGAACTTGGCCAGGCGGTGCGCATCCAGCGGACCGAGGGCGCCAACCTGCCGCCACTGGCACCTGAGCAGGCTTTCTTCCTGCGCCAGACGCTGAAGCTGCGCCTGCTCACTGCGCGTCAGGCCTTGCTGGCCCATGACGAGACTACGTTCCGCAGCGACCTGCGCCAGGCACTGCACTGGCTGGAGACCTATTACGACCGCCAGGACCGCAATGTGCAGAAATCGGTGGATGCGTTGCATGCCCTGGTGGACAGCAGCATTTCGATCAGCGTGCCGGATGTGAGCGCCAGCCTGACGGCGGTGCGTGATGCCCGTGCGGTGCGTGAATCACACAATGCCCCCACTGCACGCGGCGCCGGCCAGGAAAAGGGGCGCACCAAATGAACTCCCTGCTGTGGTTGATGCTGCTGGCCGGACTGGCCGTGGCGACAGCGCTGGCCACCGCCCAAGGCGGCGGCTTTGTCCTGTTGGTGATTCCACCCTGGCGTATCGAACTGTCGATCGCTGCGTTCGTGGTGGTGGTGATGTTGCTGATGGTGCTGGGGTTTTTTGTGACCCGGCTGACCGTCGGCACCCTGTCACTGCCCACCACCATCCGGGCACTGAGGCTGGGACGACGACGCGCCCGGGCACGCGAGGCGGTACTGCAGGCTGTTGCCGCTTTTTTTGATGGGCACTACGCGCGAGCCGAGCAAGCGGCCGCGCAGGCCTTGCAACAAGGCGAATCGGTGGGCATGTGTGCGGTGGTGGCCGCACGGGCTGCGCATGCGCAACGGCGTTTCGAGGCGCGCGACACGTATCTGGGTACGCTGCACAGTATGTTGCCGGCCGACCGCGTGCTCCAGCTGACCACCCGTGCCGACTTGCTGCTGGATGAACGCCGTAACCAGGAAGCGCTGGAGGTGCTGCGCCAGGCGCGTGAAATCGCACCGCGCAGCCAGAGCGTGCGTCGCCTCACCCTGCGTGCACAGATCGTGCTGCGTCAGTGGGACAAGGTGCTCGGCACCCTGCAGGCGCTGGAAAAAGCCAATGCGATCGATGGCCCGCAGGCAGACGCGGTGCGCCGTCAGGCACAGCAGGAATTGCTGACGCGCAGCGGTCAGGACGAAAAAAGCCTGCGCGACTTCTGGAAAACGCTGGCGAGCAGCGAGAAGCTTGACCGCGCGCTGGCGCTGGCTGCCGCCCGACGTTTCCAGGCGCTTGGGTGTCTGGATGATGCACGCAGTATTCTCGAACAGGCACTGGAACACCAGTGGGACAGCGAACTCGCCGACCTGTATGGCCAATGCCCGTCTGCCCAGGTGCTGCACCAGATCGAACGCGCCGAACTTTGGCTGCAGCAGCACAGCCATGATGCCAGCCTGTTGCTCAGCCTTGGCCGCTTGTGCCTGCACCAGTCACTGTGGGGGAAGGCGCAGAGCTATCTGGAGGCCAGTCTGGCGCTGGAGTCCTCGCTGGAGGGTCGCCAGCTGTTGGACACCTTGCTGCTTCGACTGCGCTCGCGTGAGGAGTCCGGCAATCCAACGGGCAGTCATGGAAGAGGCAGGGGCGGTGGAAGTGGCTTGGGCGGCCCCGGCTCGGGGACGGACACCACTTACCGGCAGCGCCCCCTGCCGCCGGAGTTCGAAGGCGGCTAGATGGGCCGGGCGCGCAGGCTGACCTGCCTTGCCCGGTTTACACCCGCGCGATCAGGCGACGGGAGCCGCCTTGCTTGCGTCCACCGACACCGTGAAGGGGTCGGAATAAAACTCTTCGATCGGCAGGCCGCGGGTCTGCGTGAAGCTGCGCTGCCCCGCATCCACCATCACCGGCGCACCGCAGGCATAGACCTGATAGCCGCTCAGGTCGGAAAAATCGGCCAGGATGGCTTCATGGACCAGGCCGGTGCGGCCAGGCCAATGATCTTCCGGCAGCGGTTCGGACAGCACCGGAATGAAAGTGAAATTGGAATGCGCAGCCTGCCAGCTGCCGGCCAGTTCGGCCATGTAAAGGTCGCGCAGGGTGCGTGCCCCCCAATACAGCACCATCGGTCGGGTGACGCCCTGCGCCAGCGCCTGCTCGATGATGCCCTTGATCGGCGCGAAGCCGGTGGCACCCGCCATGAAGATGATCGGTTTGTCAGAATCTTCGCGCAGGAAGAACGTTCCCAGTGGCCCCTCGATGCGCAGGATGGTGCGCGGCTTGAGTTCCTCGAACACGTAGCGCGAGAAATTGCCTCCCGGATAATGGCGGATGTGCAACTCCAGCATGGCGTTCTCGCCGGGCACACTGGCCAGCGAAAAGCTGCGGCGCTTGCCATCGGGCATCAGGAAGTCGATGTACTGTCCAGGCAGGAAGTTGAATTTCTCGGTGGCTGGCAGCTTCAGCCGAAGCACGGCCACATCATGGTTGATGCGGTCGATGGCTTCGACACGGACCGGCAGTTTGCGCACCACCACATCCTTCACGCCGACCACCATGCGCGCCTCCACCACGACGTCGCTGAGTGCCCGGGTCAGGCAGAACAGAGCCTTGCCGGCAGCGACATCCTCGCTGGTGAGTGCGCTGGCCTGATATTCCCCCAGATCGACGCGACCGGACACCAGTTGCCCCTTGCAAGTGCCGCAGGCGCCGCTGCGGCAGCCATACGGCAGTCCGTAGCCTTCGCGCAGGGCACCCTCAAGCAGGGTCTCGTGGTCCTGCAGCACAAAGGTATGACCGGATGGCTGGATGGTGACATTTGCTGGCATCTGCCTTGATACTCCTCGACATGAATTCAATACACACGCAGGCACCACGCCTGCTGATTGTTGGCACCGGCGACGTCGCCTGGCGCGCCTTGCCTTGGCTGCTGCAGCGTTTCCGGGTATTTGCCCTGTGCCGCAGCCAGGAAAATGCCGTGCGCTGGCGCATGGCAGGTGCGGTTCCCGTGATCGGTGACCTCGACAGCCGCCACACCCTGCGACGCCTGCGCGGCTTGGCGCACTACGTGCTGCATGCCGCCCCGCCAGCAACCGAACACGCGGGTGATCCACGCACCAAGCGTTTGCTGGCGGCGCTCAAGCAGGGCCAAAGTCTACCACGCAAGGTGGTTTATATAAGTACGACAGGGGTTTACGGCGACTGCGCCGGAGCGCGCATCAAGGAGAGCCAGCCGCGCAAGGCGGCAAATCCGCGCGCACGCCGTCGGGTGGAGGCCGAATCCTTGCTTCGCTCGGCCTTGCGTGCCTTGCCGGCATCGGCGCGTCGTCCGCTTTGCCGGGCAGCAGACCGCCTGCGTTCCAGCGGCAGCCCACCCGGCCTCGTCATCCTGCGCGCGCCGGGCATTTATGCAGCGGATCGCCTTCCGACCAGTCGACTGAGGGCCGGCACCCCGGCCCTGCTGCCTGCAGAAGACGGCTATACCAGCCATATCCATGCCGAGGACCTCGCCATGGCTGCTGCTCTGGCGTGCTTCCGCGTGCGCGGTGGACGCGCGCTGAATGTGAACGATCAGACCGAACTGAAAATGGGGGAATGGTTTGATACTGTGGCAGACGCGTTCGGCCTGGCACGCCCAGCACGCATTTCGCGGCTGGAGGCCGAGCACACCCTGCCGGCACCGCTGTTGAGCTTCATGCGTGAGTCGCGCCGACTGGACAACACGCGCCTGCGGGAGGAATTACGTTTGCGGCTGAAGTACCGCGACGTGCAAGCCGGCCTGGCGGCCGCGCTCAACAGCCCGGGCGGCGACCATCCAGCATGAGTGGATGTTCCCATGCACCTGCCGCGGCTAACGGAGGCGGCGCGGTTGCGAGCAGGAGAAAGGCGATCAGGTCGCTGACCAGTCCGGGCCAGATCAGCAGGAAACCTGCCAGCACGGTGCGCTGATTGTCGAGCAGTGCCTGCAGGGTGAACCAGCCGGCACGCCCGGTGTGCTGGCGCAGCACGCTGTCGCGTGCCTGACGCAGCACCAGGGCACCAAAAGCCGCCATCAGGGCCAGCCAGGCCCATAGCCATGGACCGAACACACGGGCAGCCGGAACCAGCAGCAGGGCATCGGCGACTGGCAACAGGAGTAGAATCAGGACACTTGGGCGCATCAAATCACTGTAATGAGCGCGCTGATCCAATGCAAGGGAAAAAAGACGTGACACAAGCTTCGTCCAACCGCCTGGTGATCGGGTTGGCGGCCGCAGCCGCCTTCGGCCTCGCCAGCACCTGGTGGCTGCATATGGCTCCGACCGACGGCAGTGCAAGCAGACCGGTCGCTGCCACCAGCCGTGCAGACGGCCCGGGTGCCGCCGGCACCAACATACCGACCGCCCCAGGCAATGACCCTGCGCTGCTCAAGCCCATCACATCCGGGCCGCTGACCCCCGGCGTGCAGGCCGCAGGCGTGGACATCTCGACCGGCGCGCTGATGGCAATCCGGCTGCAGGACGCTGACGGCAAGCCCCGCACACTCGCCGAATGGCAGGGCAAGCCCATCGTAATCAATTTCTGGGCCACCTGGTGCAACCCATGTCGCGAAGAAATGCCCCTGCTGAGCCGGTTGGCGAAGGCGCCAGCCAATGCCGACGCGGTGGTCCTTGGCGTGGCGCTGGACAATCCGGAGAGTGTGCACGGATTCCTGACAGCGCATCCGACCGGCTATCCGATCCTGGTGGATCAGGACAGCGTGGGGGAAAATCTGGCCAGCAGGTTGGGCGATAGCAGCGGAGCGCTGCCGTTCACGGCCATTGTCGACCGCAATGGCGTGGTGGTGGAAACCCGGCTCGGCCCCTGGAAAGACGGCGAACTGGACACCCGACTGGCGGCGCTGCGCGCTCGCTGATCCCGCAGGCGGACTGGCCATGCGTTCGGCGGGTGCAGCCCGTCGCGCAGAATCAAAACCTGTCAAGCGCCTGAATCCTTCAGTGCTGTTCGTGGCAGTTCTGGACAGATTGCCGAAAATTGCTGCACACTCCGTCCCACTCATCGGATGGTCGAGTGACGGCTGCACATCGTTTGCGACCGATCGACCATCCACCCACTCTACCCGTCGGTACGCCAACTGGATTATTCCTGGCGGTCCGGCCTGCGAGCGCGCACCATGGACCTCCGTAAACTCAAGAAACTGATTGACCTTGTGCAGGAGTCCGGCATTGCCGAACTCGAAATCACCGAGGGCGAAGAGAAAGTTCGCATCAACCGCATCGGTTCCGGCAATGGCGGCAACGTGGTGATGGCGCATGCGCCTGCCATGATGCAAGCCGCGCCAGCACCTGTCGCCGCCGCGCCGGTGGCTGCCGCCCCGGTCGTGGACGAAGGCATCATCGTCAAGTCGCCCATGGTCGGTACCTTCTACCGCACCCCATCGCCGGGCGCCCCGGCTTTTGTTGAAGTCGGCAGCACGGTCACCGCGGGTCAGACCCTGTGCATCATCGAAGCCATGAAGTTGCTCAACGAAATCGAGTCCGACGTGTCGGGCACGATCACCCGCATCCTGGTGGAAGCGGGCCAACCCGTCGAATATGGCGAACCGCTGTTCGTCGTCACCCCCAACTGACCTGCCTGGCGCGCGCCTTGACGCTGCGCGCCGGTGCCTGACGGGAAGCACAACACCATGTTCGAAAAAGTACTGATCGCCAATCGGGGCGAAATTGCCTTGCGCATTCAGCGCGCCTGCCGGGAACTGGGCGTGAAAACGGTGGCCGTTCATTCCGAGGCCGACCGCGAAGCCAAGTACGTGCGCCTTGCAGACGAGTCGGTCTGCATCGGCCCGGCCAGCAGCGCGCTGAGCTACCTGAACATTCCCGCAATCATCAGTGCCGCCGAGGTGACTGGTGCGGATGCCATTCACCCGGGTTATGGCTTTCTGGCCGAAAACGCGGATTTTGCTGAACGGGTGGAAAAGAGCGGCTATATATTCATCGGCCCGCGTGCCGAAACCATTCGCCTGATGGGCGACAAGATCAGCGCCAAGGCAGCGATGGAAGAGGCCGGCGTGCCGGTGGTGCCGGGCTCCGGCGGCGCGTTGGGCGATGATCCGGAAAAAATCCACGAAATGGCGGCCAAGATCGGCTTGCCAGTGATCATCAAGGCCTCCGCCGGCGGCGGCGGGCGCGGCATGCGGATCGTGCATGAAGCCGCCGAACTGGTGAATGCAGTCGCCATGACGCGGGGCGAAGCCAAGGCAGCCTTTGGCGACGATACCGTCTACATGGAGAAATTCCTGACCCAGCCGCGCCACATCGAAATCCAGGTGATGGCTGACCAGCACGGCAACGCCGTGTTTCTGGGCGAGCGCGACTGTTCGATGCAGCGTCGTCACCAAAAGGTGATCGAAGAAGCACCGGCACCAGGGCTACCCACCGACCTGCGCAACCGGATTGGCGAGCGTTGCGCCGAGGCTTGCCGGCGCATTGGCTACCGTGGCGCTGGCACCTTCGAGTTCCTGTACGAAAACGGTGAGTTCTTTTTCATCGAGATGAACACCCGCATCCAGGTGGAACACCCGGTCACCGAGGAAATAACTGGCGTCGACCTTGTTCAGGAACAACTGCGCGTGGCCGCCGGCGAGATCCTGAGCGTGACGCAAAGCGATATCGTGCTGCATGGCCACGCCATCGAGTGCCGCATCAACGCCGAGGACCCGTTCAGCTTCGTGCCTTCGCCGGGTCGCGTCACCCAGTTCCACACGCCGGGAGGCCCGGGGATCCGGGTCGATTCGCACATGTATCAGAACTGCACCGTGCCACCCCATTACGACTCGCTGATCGCCAAGATCATTGCGCATGGCGACACGCGCGCCCAGGCGATGGCGCGCATGCGCATCGCGCTGTCGGAAATGGTGGTAGAGGGAATCAAGACCAACATTCCCCTGCACCAGGTGCTGCTGGCAGACGAGGGATTCATGGCCGGCGGCACCAGCATCCATTATCTGGAACAAAAACTTGCGCGCGAGCGCGGCACCGGCGGCGGGCACTGAGCGATGCCATGGCGTCGCGTGATGGTATCGCTGGCCGCGGACCTTGCTGACCCGTTTGCTGATGCGTTGCTGGAAGCGGGTGCGCTGTCGGCCAGCATCGAGCAGGACCGCTCCGGCGGTCAGGCGGAGCACCCCCTGTTCGGCGAGCCCGATTCTCCGGAGCCCGGCCTGTGGCCGGACTGTCTGATTGATGCCCTGCTGCCCATGGAAGCCAGTTCTGCCGAACTGGTGAAGGCGGCCAGTGCCGCCTGTGGCCATGCGCGCACGCCCGACTGGACCGAAGATATCGTCGCCGACCAGGACTGGGTGCGTGCAACGCAAAGCCAGTTCGACCCGATCCACATCGCCGATGGCCTCTGGATCGTGCCCACCTGGCACGAGCCCCCTGAGGCCGGCGCCATCAACATCCGCCTCGACCCGGGACAGGCGTTTGGCACTGGCAGCCACCCCACCACGCGGCTCTGCCTGCAGTGGATTGCCGAGCACAAGCCGCAAGGGCGCTTACTTGATTATGGCTGCGGCTCCGGCATCCTGGCGATTGCCGCGCGCCTGCTGGGTGCCAGCGCCGTGGTGGGCGTGGATCTTGACCCGGCCGCCGTGCAGACCGCGCAGGACAATGCTTACGCCAATGGCGTCGAGGCGGTGTTCGGTCTGCCCGACCTGCCCGACGCCGAAGGTCAGTTCGATGTAGTGGTCGCCAACATCCTCACCCGGCCGTTGATCATGCTGGCCCCGTTGTTGCTGGCACACCTGAAACCTGGTGGACGACTGGTGCTTTCCGGCATTCTTGACCGTCAGGCTGAAGAGGTACTGCAGATCTATGGGCTGGGTGCCGATATGTCACACTATGGATCGCCGGGTGAGTGGGTGTGCCTGACAGGAACCCGGCGCAACTGATTTCGCGAGCGCTCACCCGATGACCCGGGTCACCACCACCTGCCCACAGTGCATGACCATCTTCCGGGTCAACCCGGAGCAGCTTGCCGCCCGTCGCGGCCAGGTGCGTTGTGGTCGCTGCCGGCACGTGTTCAACGGGTATGAAACGGTGTCGGTGGGTCCGGACATGGACGAGAACGAGGCCGCTGCACCCGTCCAGCAGGCGCGCGCCGCCATTCAGGCCAGTGGTGCCAACTGGCTGCGCCGCATGCTGAACCGTCTGCGGTCGGCATCGCGCGCCGCAGCCGGAAAGCCGGCCACCCGGGGCGAGCGTCCGGATAGTGCCACGCTCCGGGCAGAAGGTCTCACCCAGATGGCTGATCTGGTGCGTAGCGGTCCATCGGCAGATCGCGTCGAGCCGGGGGCGATGCGCATCCGGCCGGCGTTTGGCATGGACGCGCCCGCCGGGCGAGAAGGGGGCAACCGCGCAGCCGGCCGCAATTCAGCCCGGCGCAGCCTGTTCGGCAACACTGGCCTGGCAGCCGCTTCAAAACGCCAACGTTTGTGGATACGCCTGATACTTTCGCTGCTGGTGCTGGCGCTGCCTTTCGCGCTGGTGGCTGCCCGTGCCACCGTGGTGGGCCTGATTCCGGCCAGCCGCCCCATCTTCATGGCGGTCTGCACGCCGCTCAAGCTGAATGTACCGCTGCCGGCCGATGCCGAACGCTGGTCGGTGGAAAGCCATGAGCTGCAGGCAGACGGCGACAATGCCCAGCTTTTTCACCTGGTGGCAACGCTGCGCAATCGCTCGGCGTATACACAGGCGTTTCCCACCGTGGAAGTGAACCTGACCGACGTGGAAGGGCTGGTGGTGGAACGGCTGGTCACGCTGCCGGCTCTCTATCTGCCTGCCGACCACAAGGTAGCCGACGGCTTGCCGGCCAATACCGAAATTACCATCAAGGCCGACCTGCGCCCGCATACCAAGGGAAGCGAAGGCTATCGGCTGGTGTTGTTCTATCCCTGAGCCGGCAGGACTGCAGTCGCTAAACAGGCCGGGCGTGATCCCGGCCTGTTATAGCGTGCGTGCTGCCTGATGTCAGGACAGCGCGGCGAGGGCAGCAGCGTAATCGGGTTCGTCGCCGATTTCTTCCACCAGTTGGGAGTGGAGCACCACGTTGTTCTCATCCAACACTACCACCGCGCGGGCGGTGAGACCGCGCAGCGCGCCGTCGGTGATTTCCACGCCATACGCGTAATGGAAAGCCGGGCTGCGGAACGTGGACAGCGACACCACGTTTTCGAGGCCCTCGGTGGTGCAGAAGCGGCTCATGGCAAACGGCAGGTCGGCCGCCACCACCAGTACCACGGTGTTGGCGAGCTGACCGGCTTCCTGATTGAACTTGCGCGTGGACGTCGCGCAAGTCGGCGTATCGAGGCTGGGCACGATGTTCAGTACCTTGCGCTTGCCGGCATAGTTGGCAAGCGAAACGTCCGCCAGATCCTTTGCAGCAAGGGAAAAATCGGGGGCGTGGGTACCCTTGGCCGGCAGGGTTCCAGCAACCGGGACGGGATTGCCGTGCAGCAGGACAGTGCTCATCAGTAGGTCCTTGAGGGTGAGAGGAAAGGCGGGTTCCATAAATTGCGGCCTTCAGTTTAGCTGTTCAGCGCCGCCCGGTGCAGTCTCGTCACAAACTCTTCACCAAGCCGTCATCTGCCCGCCAGACACGCAAGGGCAAAATCCGGCCATGCTTGTTGAAACTTCCATCCTGGACCGCACGCTGGCAGCGCTGCCGCGCATGCGCGTATGCGTGGTCACCGAGACCTGGCCACCCGAAGTCAATGGCGTGGCACTGACGCTGGAGCGCTGTGTGCGTGCGCTGCGTGAGCGTGGCCACATGGTGCAGGTGGTTCGCCCCGAGCAGGCGGGTGCCAGCGCAACGGATGACGTGCTGACTTCGGCCTTGCCCATTCCCGGTTATCCGGGCTTGCGCATGGGAATGCCCAGTGGTCGCCGCCTGCGGGCAATGTGGCAAACACAACGGCCAGACGTGGTGCATGTGATCACCGAGGGCCCCCTGGGCTGGTCAGCCCTGCAAACTGCCCGCGCCCTCGACATTCCGGTGGTGGCCGATTTTCACACCAACTTTCACAGTTACGGCCGGCATTATGGCTGGGGCTGGTTGACGCAACTGATCTACCGCTACCTGCGCCGCTTTCACAATGATGCACAGCTCACCCTGGTACCCACGCGCGGCATGCGCGACCAGTTGGCGCGAGACGGGTTTCGTGGCCTGGACGTGGTAGCGCGCGGCGTCGATACCACCCTGTTTCGGCCAGACCAACGGAGCGACGCCCTTCGCGCCAGCTGGGGCCTGCGGCCCGACCAGTTGGCCGTGTTGTATGTCGGCCGGATCGCCGCCGAGAAAAACCTGCCAGTGGTGTTGCAGGCCTTCGCAGCGATTCGCAGTCGGGTGCCCGACGCGCGGCTGATCCTGGTGGGAGACGGTCCCTCCCGGCCGGAGCTGCAACAGACCCGGCCCGAGCATGTGCATGCAGGGGTGCGCCGTGGTGATGACCTCGCCGCGCACTTTGCCTCGGCCGACCTGTTCCTGTTTCCGAGCCTGACCGAAACTTTCGGCAATGTCACGCTGGAGGCCATGGCCAGCGGGCTGCCCGTGGTTGCCTATGATTACGCCGCGGCAGCCGAACACATCGTGCATGGAGACAACGGATGGCTTGCGCCGTTTGACGACAGTGCCGCCTTTGTGGAGGGCGCAGTCAAGCTGGCGCTGGATGGCGCACTGCGTCAGCACATGCGCGTGCGCGCGGCACAAACCTGCCTGCCGCTCGGCTGGAACCAAGTGATGGACGATCTGGAACGTGCACTGGCCCGCACGGCGCGCTTGCTATACTCGGGAATGACCTTGCATCTTCCCTGAACTCACGAGTGTACGTTTCCGAATGCAAACCCTGATCTGCGGTTCCCTGGCGATTGACACCATCATGGTGTTCGGCGACCACTTCAAAAACCATATCCTGCCGGACAAGATCCACATGCTGTCGGTGGCCTTCCTGGTGCCCGAGTTGCGCCGTGAATGGGGTGGTACCGCGGGTAACATCGCCTACAACCTGAACATGCTGGGCGGTGAACCGATGATCATGGCGACCGTTGGCGAGGACTTCGGTGCCTATCGCGCCCGCCTCGACAGCCTGGGCATCGCCCAGGACTGCATCCGCGAAATTCCCGGCACATTCACGGCCCAGGCTTTCATCACCACCGACCTGGCTGACAACCAGATCACCGCGTTTCATCCAGGTGCGATGAGCCACAGCCACCTGAATCATGTCGCCGATGCACCGGGCGCCAGATTTGGCGTGATCGCGCCAGACGGCCGTGACGGCATGTTGCAGCATGCGCGCGAATTTGCGGCGGCCGGCGTGCCCTACCTGTTCGATCCGGGTCAGGGCTTGCCCATGCTGACCGGACCAGAAATCCTTGCCTTCCTGGAAGGCGCGCGTTTCTTCGCTGTGAACGACTACGAAGCGCAGTTGCTGGAAGAAAAAACCGGCAAGACCATCACCGAACTGGCCGGCCTGGTCGAGGCCGCCATCATCACCCGTGGCGCTGAGGGCTCCACCATCATCACGGCGGCGCACACCTGGCAGATCGCGGCAGTCCAGCCTGACGCTGTGGTAGATCCGACCGGTTGCGGTGACGCCTACCGTGCCGGACTGCTGTATGGCCTTGCACAGGGCTGGGGCTGGGAAAAGACCGGCCAGTTGGCCTCCTTGATGGGCTCGATCAAGATCGCGCACCGGGGTGGTCAGAACCATAGCCTGACACGCGCCGAAATCAGTGCACGGTTCCACGCTGCCTTCGGCCAGACGCTGGACTGACGCCAACGCACACAACGCTGCAGCGCCCGTCCGGACCGCATGTCAGTCAATCCGTCATCACTCCCTCCTGTGGCCGGTAGCGCCCCCCGCGTGGGCCGGCTGCGCATGTCGGTGCGCCTGCTGCATGGCTTCGGGGTAGTGTTGCTGGGCGTGGTGCTGGCCTCTGCCGTATTCCCGTTGTCCAGCCCGGCACGCCGTCGCGCCCTCGTACGCTGGTGGGCCAAACGCTTCGTCACGGCACTCGGTGTTCGCGTGCAGGTGCACGGCGCTTGGCCTGCAGCACCGGGCCGCTACCTGCTCGCTTCCAACCACATCAGCTGGCTGGATATCTTCGTGATCCATTCGGTATACCCGGTACGCTTTGTGTCGAAGGCCGAAGTGCGCCACTGGCCGGTGGCCGGATTCCTCGCCAAGCAGTCCGGCACCCTGTTCCTCGACCGCACCCGCAAACGGGATACCAAGGACATTGGTGCCGAGATGCTGGCGGTGCTCGAGGACGGCGAGGCACTGGGAATCTATCCGGAGGGCACGACCTCCGACGGCAGCGTACTGCTACCATTCTTCAGCCCGCTGCTGCAACCGGCGGTGAACGGACTGGCCAGCGTGGTACCCACGGGACTACGGTACAGCTACCGGCACTCGGGAGAGCGCAATACGGCGTTGGCCTTCATCGGCGAACAGACCTTTCTGGACTCGGTGCTGATCACTGCGCGGCAGCCCGGCGTGCTGGTCGAGGTGCGCTTTGGCACGCCCATTCCGTCCGTCGGCCAGCATCGCCGCGAACTCACGCAACAAGTGGAGCGCGCGGTAGCGGAACTGCTGCAAGTGCCTGTGGTGGCGCGCACGCTGAGGCCAGGTGAGCGGCCACAGGAAGGAAGCCCAGGCTAGGACGCGCGGCACGGCACCTGAAACACGACCCGATCTTCCAGCCGGATGGCCGTGAGGGTGCGCCCCCACAGGCAGCCAGTATCGGCACCGATCACGTTGTCGCGCAACAGCAGGCCCAGCGCTGACCAGTGACCGAACAGCACGCAGTGGTCCTGCGTCGCACGATCGGGCAGGTCAAACCAGGGCAGCAGGCCGGCCGGCGCGTCAGGCAACTCGCCCTTGAACGCAAAATCCATCACACCATCCACCGTGCACAGACGCATGCGGGTGAGCGCATTGGTGATCACACGCAGACGATCGTTGCCGGTCAGTTCCGGCTGCCAGGCGGCCGGCTGATTGCCGTACATCACCCGCAGGAAGTCACGGTAGTCCGCCCCCCGAAGTACGCGTTCCACCTCTCCTGCAAGCGTGATCACCTGCGCTGCAGTCCAGACCGGCAACACCCCGGCATGCACCAGCAGCCAGGACTCCTCGGCAATCGCCAAGGGCTGATGGCGCAGCCAGTGCAGCAGATCATCGCGATCGGGGGCGGCGAGCACAGCCTCCAGCGTATCGCTTCGGTGCATCCGCGCCAGCCCCTCGGCCACGCAGATCAGATGCAGGTCATGATTGCCGAGCACGGTACGCGCCTGCGCGCCCAGCGCCTTGACCCGGCGCAACACGCCCAGCGAATCAGGGCCGCGATTGACCAGATCGCCGGCAAACCAGAGCTGGTCTTCCGGCTGCAATGGCAAAGTCGCCAACAGGCGCTCCAGCGGCTCCAGACAACCCTGCACATCGCCGATCAGATAACGCTGCACGGGTGGTTTCCTTTTGGCGGTGGTGGTGGTGATCCCCGGACGCAACAACGCCCCGACCAGCGGGGCGTTGTGACGGTGCGACTGGCTGTCCGGCTTACTTGGCAGCCTTCACCATGTACTGCACAGCGGCCTTCACGTCGTCGTCGGCCAGCGCCGGATTGCCACCTTTGGCGGGCATCGAGTTCTTGCCCTTGATGGCATGTTCGTAGAGGGCATCCATACCTTGCGCGATACGCGGCGCCCAGGCGGCCTTGTCGCCAAACTTGGGGGAACCGAGCACACCGGCACTGTGGCAACCGGTGCACACGCCCTTGAAGGTGGCCTCGCCCTTGTCTCCGGCTGCAGCACCAGTGCTTGCAGCTACCGGCATGGCGGCAGCCACTGGTTGCGGTGCATTGGGGTCATACATGCTGATCTCGCCCACCGGCTTCAGACGGGCGCTGATGGCTTCGTGCGACATGGCGGATTCGCCACTGGCGTCACGGGCAGCGTAGGAAGTGGTGGCGTACTGCACCAGCAGCACGATGGCAAACACCATCCCGATGGCACCAACGGCAACGGCGATGGTTGCCTCGATGGTGCTCATGCCGCGCTGCAGGCGGGCAACTTTCATCTTGATCATGGCGACAATCCGGAATCAAAAATATTCGAAGCCACGATTATACGTTGGAATCAGGAGCATGTGCGGTGCAACACCAGCCCGCACTCAGCGGCCAACCGGCAACGTGCCGAAGCGCCGGCAGTGACCGCCCAGGGGCAGGATTTCCGACCAATCCTCTTGCGGCAGGCCGGGCACACCCATGAATACAGGTTCCGCCGTCACCAGCACCGCGTTCAGGCTGAGGGCATGGGCCGCCACCTGACGCTGATGCCCGTCGAGCACTACGCCGGTCCGTTCCAATCCCGCGCTCATGGCCCCGTACCGACGCGCGACCTTGGCGTCCCATGGGCAGATTTCGACGGCGCGCAACAGCAGGTAAGCGGCTCGCGCAAGCCGCTGATCACCTCGCTTGCGCTCGCAGGCATGATGAAGCTGCGCCGCACTCACAGCCGACACCGCCAGCTCAAACAAAGGTGTCTCGATCAGGCTTTCCAGCACGATCTGGTTGCGCATGAAGATCAGGCGCAAGGTGTCTGTATGGAGCAGGTAACGCTCCTGTGGCGGTTTTGGGCTGCGCTGCGGTGGAAGGAGCGGCTTGTGAAGGCTCATGATGGTCTCAGCGCACATCCGCTCGGTTTTACCTCTGATGCCGGCTGGCCTTCGCCATGAGGTGGAAATGGCGGATCCAGATTGAGCAGGAAATCATCCGCCGGAAGCGTCCAGCGCAATTCTTGCAGGAACTGCGCCCAGTCCGGCGGGCGTGGAGACAGCACGAGGTCATCGGTGCCGGGCTGGCGCCAGATCCAGACATCGTCACAGTGCAACTGGAAAGCCAGCGGAACACGGACGGCCTGACTGCCGCCATTACGAAAGACCTTGGTGGATCGATAATTCACGCGGATGAATCCCAGCTAACAGAAGGGAGCCATCAGCTTTGCACCAAGTGCACACTGCCACCCGCGCGAACAACAACACGGAATTGTGCGGTAGCGCGGTAGCGCGGTAGCGCGGTAGCGCGGTAGCGCATTGGTGCGGGCTGGCGAGCGCGCATCAGCCACCGAGGCAGGCCAATCAGCGTGACAGCAGCCTGGCGGTGACGGTGACGGTGGCGGTGGCACGACTACTGACCTCCGCAGGGGGAAACCCTGGCTGCAAACCCCATGACGATCTACCTATCGATCCGTGTACAAAACTAATACGGGAAATCGCGATTTGGTAGGTATGTTTCGGTGTATTTTCCACACTGGAAACGTAGGTAAATCGATACTGTGTCCAAAAAGGCGAGCGGACCGGCCAGCAGGGTGTTCCGTTCGGCACAGCGGGCCGGACGGCAGGGCGTGCTGGGTGAGTTGAGGCTCAAGGGATGCCAGTGCGAACAGGGCACCAAGGGTTCGATGGCTGAACTTGAAACGGGTTACAAAGCTTTTCATGGCAGATTTCTTGATCAGGCAGACAGATGGGTTTAGACCGGTCATGCCGGGTACGCAAGGACGCGATCGAGCCGCGCAAGCAATTGCGATGGGTGCAAGTATTTGCCGTTGCTGTCGCGCGACTACTGAGCATCGACCGCACAAACGCCATCGAGCAGGCCACTGAGCGAGGTCTTGTAAATGGGGGTGCCGAGTACCACGACATCGGCGTCCGCCACAGCGGCCAGCCCATCTCACAAGGCAGGATGTTCGAGGTCGACGCTGACCAGCGCCTCGGCCGCAAGCTGCGCAGATCGATCCACCGGCGCTTCGGTTCGAGCTTGGTCGGGCCGGCGGCTGTTTCGGCCTTGAGCCGGTCGAGCGCGAGCTGCACCAGCCAGTGCGCACGCGATTTGCAAAAAGCGTGACCACGCGGCTTGGTGTATCCTTGTTAGCTACGCGCCCGTAGCTCAGCTGGATAGAGTGTCGCCCTCCGAAGGCGAAGGTCGGACGTTCGAATCGTCTCGGGCGCGCCATATAACAAAAACGGCTGGATTCCTCACCGGGGAATCCAGCCGTTTTATTTTGCCGCCAACATCGGACCGCCCAGCGCAGTGGCCGTGGCAGTGGCCGTGGCCGTGGCCATGGCCGCCACCGATCAGTCGGCCACTTGCACCACAATACTGCGTACCGACAGCACGCCAGGAATGGCCTGGATGGCCGCCAGCACCTGGCCGGTCACCGGAGTATCGGTATCCACCAGCGTGTAAGCCAGCTCACCGCGCGACTTGTTCACCATGTCGCAGATGTTGAGTCCGGACTGGGCCAGCGCGGTGGAGATCTGACCCACCATGTTCGGTACGTTGGCATTGGCGATCGCCAGACGATAAGGAGCCCCCGGCGCCAGCTCCACATTTGGAAAATTAACGGCATTGCGGATGGTGCCGAGTTCCAGGAAGTCGCGCAGCTGGCAGGCCACCATCACGGCGCAATTTTCTTCCGCTTCATCTGTGGAGGCCCCCAGATGCGGCAAGGTCACGGCACCACGCACGCCAGCCAGCGCTGGTGACGGAAAATCCGACAGGTAATACGCCAGTGCGCCGCCGTTCAGGGCGGCCACCACTGCAGCGCTATCGACGATCGGCTCGCGCGCGAAATTGAGCAGGGCCGCGCCCGGTTTCATCAGCGCGAGGCGCGGTGCCGAGATCAGGCCCCGAGTGGCATCCACCAGCGGCAGATGCAGGGTAACGAGGTCGGCCTGGCGCAGCACCTCATCCACGCTGTTGGCCTTGCGCACGCCGTTGGGCAGACGCCAGGCGCCATCTACCGTGATCTCCGGGTCAAAGCCCAGCACATTCATGCCGAGCTTGATCGCGGCATCGGCCACCAGGCCGCCAATCGCACCGAGCCCGATCACCCCGAGGGTGCGCCCCGGCAACTCGTAGCCGGAGAACTGTTTCTTGCCATCCTCCACGCGCTTCTCAAAGTCTGGCGCATCGGCCGGCAGCGAGGCCACATAGTCGATCGCCGGGATCAGGTGGCGTGCAGCCAGTAGCAGGGCCGCGATCACCAACTCTTTCACCGCATTGGCGTTGGCACCCGGGGCATTGAACACCGGGATACCGCGCTTTGACATCTCGCCCACGGGGATGTTGTTGGTGCCGGCGCCCGCCCGACCGATGGCCCGCACCTGCGGTGCCACCTGCGCCACCGTCAGCTTGTGGGAGCGCAGCATGATGGCGTCGGCGCTTGCGGCAGGCACGTCGGCGCCAACGGCATAACGGCTGGCGGGAAAGTTGACCAGGCCTTTCTCGGAAATCTGGTTGTAGGTCTGGATCTGGTAAGTCTGGGTCATCACATCACTCCTGATTGGGGTCTGGTGCTGGTTTCAGCCTTGGGTGCGCTCGAATTCGGCCATGTACTGCACCAGTGCCTGCACACCGACCAAGGGCATGGCGTTATAAATCGAGGCACGCATGCCACCCACCGAGCGATGGCCCTTCAGCTGCATCAGGCCGGCGGCCTGGGCTCCCTTGAGGAAGTCGGCATCCAGCGCCTCATCGCGCAGGGTGAACGGCACGTTCATGCGCGAACGGTTTTCCACGGCCACCGGATTTGCATACAGGCTGCTATCGTCGATGGCGCGATACAGCAGTTCGGCCTTGGTCTGGTTGCGCTGCGCGATAGCAGCAAGGCCACCCTGTTCGAGCAGCCACTCGAACACCAGACCGGCGATGTAAATGCCCCAGGTGGGCGGGGTATTGAGCATCGAGTCGTTGTCGGCCTGATCTTTCCAGCGGAACACCGAGGGTGTGTTGGCGGCCACGCGATCGAGCAGGTCATCGCGCACGATCAGCAGGGTGAGGCCGGCCGGACCGATATTCTTCTGGGCACCGGCATAGATCACGCCATGGCGGCTGATATCGACCGGGCGTGACAGGATATGCGATGACATGTCGGCCACCAGCGGCACCTTGCCGGTATCCGGTGTGAAGAAGTACTCCACGCCACCGATCGTCTCGTTGGTGCAGGTGTGGACATAGGCCGCATCCGGATCGAGCTGCCAGGTGCGCTCTTCGGGCACGTAGCTGAAGTTGCGGTCCTCGCTGCTGGCGGCCACATTCACGGCACCATACAGGCGGGCTTCCTTGATCGCCTTCTTCGACCACTCCCCGGTGTGGATGTAATCGGCGCTCTTGTGCGCGCCGAGCAGGTTGAGCGGGATGAAGGAGAACTGGGCGGTGGCACCGCCCTGCAAGAACAGCACTTTGTAGTTGGCAGGAATCGCCAGAAGGGTGCGCAGGTCGGCCTCGGCCTTGGCGGCAATCGCCATGAACTCCTTGCCGCGATGGCTCATCTCCATCACCGACATGCCGCTGCCCTGCCAGTTGGCGAGTTCCTCGGCAGCACGCTGCAGGACCGGGGCGGGAAGCACGGCGGGGCCGGCGCTGAAATTGAACAGGGACATGTCTTGTTTCCTTGTAAAAATACGGGATGCGGAGTTTGGCAGTCGGGCCGGATTGTGTCGGTTACCGCTGGGTCGCCGCAGGCTCAGGGTAAGGGCGCGTTGTCGAGCAAGCTGGTGACCAGACCATCGGCCAGCTTGGGTTCGAACCAGGTGGATTTGGGCGGCATTACGTCGCCCTGGTCAGAGACCGCCATCACGTCGGCCACACGGGTCGGAAACAGGGCGAAGGCAATCGCCATTTCGCCGCTGTCCACACGGTCGGCCAGCGCCTGCAGGCCGCGCGCGCCGCCCACAAAGTCAATCCGAGCATCGGTGCGCGGGTCATCGATGCCCAGCAACGGCTGCAGCACCCGGTCGGCCAGCAGGCTCACATCCAGCCGGGCGATCGGGTCAGCATGCGGGATGCTGTCGTGTGGCAAGGTCAGGCGGTACCACTGGCGTGCCAGGTAAACGCCAAAACTGCCGGGCCGGGTGGGTCGCACCGGCCCGGTTTCGGGCTGCAGGCTGCCCAAAGTGCCGAGTGCTGCGAGCAGCTGGGCGGCGGTGCGACCGTTCAGGTCGGCCACCAGTCGGTTGTAGTCAAGCACCTGCATGTCGTCGTGTGCGAAAACCACCGCAAGGAACTGCTCGGCAGGATGTTCGGGAGGCAGCAACGGCACTGAAACGGGCCCGGCGGCTGGCGCACCATTTATAGCCGCCGGGGCGGTGGCAGTGGCCAGGGTTTCGGCGACGGGGGCACTGGCAGCGAAGGTGGCAGCGCGCCGCGCCTGCGCGACGCGCATCGCCGAGGCAGCGCGATGATGGCCGTCCGCAATATACAGCCGCGGAATTTCGGCGGCCGCTGCCGAAATGGCGGCCACCTTGAGGGGATCGGCAATCACCCAGAGGGAGTGGTGGGTGCCATCGATGCCATCAAAATCCAGATCCGGTGCACCTGCGCAAGCGGCCACCAACAGGGCCCGCATGCGCGCCGTGGCCTGCCAGGCCAGCATCACCGGACCGGTCTGCGCACCCAGCGTGTCGATCATGCGTACACGGTCATCTTCCTTGGCCTTGCGGGTGAATTCATGCCGCCGTATGTCCTGCCGCTCATAGGCGGCGACCGATGCACCCACCACCAGCCCGGTCAGGCTGTGGGTCGGCGTGGTCAGCCGGTAGGCGTAATAGCAGGGTTGGGCGTCCTGCACCAGCACACCTTCGGCCAGCAGACGGGCAAGATTGGCGCGTCCCTGCGCATACACCTCGGGCGCCTCCACCGGCGTGCCCTCAGGCAGGTCGATTTCCGGCTTGGACAGGTGCAGAAAACTGTGGGCATTCCCGGCCGCCAGCGCGCGCGCTTCAGCGGTGTTCAGCACGTCATAGGGCGGAGCCGCCACGCGGGCAGCCAGCGCTGCGACGGGCCGTACACCGCGAAAAGGTTGGATCAGGGCCATCAGGGATACTCCCGAAAAGGGTGGCACAGCGTTGTCAGGAGGCATGGGCTGAAAATTGTGCCCAGGCCATGGCGGGCGACTCCCTGCCATCTGATGCGACGCAACAAAAATTGTCCGGTTACGCAGTATAGCGATGCTGTGCCCCGCACCAGCAGCGACCTATACTGCCATCTGACCCTCAAAAAATTGTTATCTGCGATGCGCAAATTACCTTCTCTCCGTGCTGTCCGAGTGTTCGAAGTGTGCGCACGCCTGTCCAATATTTCGATGGCTGCGCGGGAGCTGCACCTGACCCACAGCGCGGTAAGTCATCAGGTCAAGCTGCTGGAAGACTGGTTTGGCCAGCCACTGTTCACCCGCCACGCCAACGGCGTACAACTGACGCCGGCGGGTGCCGTGCTGGCGCGCGCGAGCACCCTGGCGCTCGACCAGCTCGAGATCGCCTGCGAACAGGTGCGCTCCACCCGGTCCCGGCACGTCGTGCGCCTCGCGGCACCAGGCAGTTTCATGGCGCTGTGGCTGATCCGGCGGCTGGAAGATTTCGAACGCAGCCATCCGGAGGTGCAGTTGCAACTGCAGACACAGGGCGACCTGCATGATCTGGTGGCGCAGAGAATTGATGCGCTGGTGGTCAGCGCCCAACCGCCTTGGCCACGCAATGTGAGCGTCCGCACCTTGTTCGATGACTGCTCCGGTCCGGTATGCGCGCCGGACTGGCCAACGTTACCGGCCACGCCAGCCGATCTGGCCGGGCAGCCGCTTCTGTATACCCTGTCAAGGCGGGAGGCATGGCTGGAGTGGGGCAGCCTGCACGGGCTGGATCACGAACTGCTTGATCCGGGCCGTCATTTCGACAATCTGCAACTGATGCTGGAAGCAGCCGTCGCACGACTGGGCGTGGCAATCGCACCCCAGCAACTGGTGCAACGCGAACTGTTGCAGGGTCGGCTGATCGCGCCACTGGGCTTCACGGCCGGCCCCTCCTGCTTTGCGCTTTGCGTGGCACAGGCGCGCACGCACGAGCCGGCGCTGTTGGCGCTGCAGGAATGGATGACCAAGCAGGTTGCCGCGGCTTGAGGCACCGGCGGCACTCGTTACGACAGTCTGCGAACCCGTGCCCTGCAGACTTTCGTGCCGATGCCGTAAAGGATGGACGGGCCAGAACTCCCGCCCATCACTTCGAGTCTTTACACCAACCCTGCTTCAGGCGAGGCACGCATGTCGGAACTGTTGGCAACCGTAGACGCACGCACCCGCCTGGCGGGAACCAACCGGCTGGAAATGCTGCTGTTCAGCCTGGGTGAAGATTGCCAGACCGGGCGCCGTGAAATCTTTGGCATCAACGTATTCAAGGTGCGCGAGGTCACGCGGCGGCCGCCGATTACCCGGTCTCCGGATTTACCGCCCGGAGTAGAGGGCATGGTCAGCCTGCGCTCGCACCTCACACCAGTCATCAACCTTGGTCATTTTGCTCGGGTAGCTACGTCCGATCCACTCGAGCTGATGATCACGACCGAATACAACGGGCGTGTGCAGGGCTTTCTGGTGCATAGCGTCGAGACGATCCTGCGCCTTGACTGGTCTCAGATGAAGGTGCCACCCGCAATGATCTCGGCGGAGAAAAACGGCGCGGTGACTGCGGTGGCCGAATTGAAGGACGGCCGGCTGGTGATGATGCTGGATGTGGAGCGGGTGCTGGCCGAGACCACACCGCATAACGATGACTATGACTTCCAGCAACTTGTGCCAGTGACGCAGGCCAACATCACGGTATTCTTCGCTGATGATTCCACAGTGGCGCGCAAGCAGATCGAGCGCACCCTGGATGCGCTGAACCTTCGTCACATCGCGGCCGTCAACGGTGCCGACGCCTGGCGCGCCCTGTGCCGCATTGCTGATCAGGCTGCCGAACGCAAGCTGCCGGCCAGCAATGAGGTACAGCTGATCATCACCGATGTCGAAATGCCGGAGATGGACGGCTTCATGCTGACCAAAAAAATCCGCAGCGATCCGCGCTTTCGCGGCATACCGATCCTCATGCATTCCTCGCTTTCCGGCGAATCCAATCAGCTGCTTGGGCTGGCCAATGGCGTGGACGAATACATCCCGAAATTCGAGGCACGTCGTTTTGCTGAAATCGTCTCGCGGCACCTGAAGCTGGAATGACGCTGACGCGTTGCAAAATCTACCCGTGCAGTACCCGCAAAACTTCCTTAGATTAGAAGGGGAACGGTGCGCCAGTGGGGCTGCACCGGCTGATTTGCGGGAGCATGGCCATTGCGCACGCTGGGTAATTTTCTCTGGTTGATCTTTGGCGGCTTTTTCATGGGCCTCTGCTGGTGGCTGGCCGCCTTGCTCGCCTGCATCACCATTGTGGGTCTGCCGTGGGCACGCGCCTGCTTCAATATTGGCCTGTTCACCTTCCTGCCGTTTGGTCGCGAGGCAATCAGCCGCCGGGTGCTGAACCAGCAGGATGACCTCGGTACCGGCGGGCTCGGTTTGATCGGCAACGTGATCTGGTTCCTGTTCGCCGGGTTCTGGCTGGCCTTGGGTCACGTGCTCACGGCAGTGGCGCTTGCAATCACGATCATCGGCATCCCTTTTGCTTTGCAGCACCTAAAGCTGGCAGGACTTGCCCTTGCACCCATCGGGCAATCGATTGTCACCACAGAAGTGGCTCAGTTGGCGCGGCTGGACAACGCCAACGCGACCCTCAACAACCTGCGCGGCCGGTCCTGACCCGGCACGATTTCTGCTCGTGAAATTACACTCACGCCCCGGAGACTGCTGCCCATGAACCCGTCTGTCGCTACTGTTGCCTCCACCTCGCCCGCAGGTGCAGGCGAAACCGATCCCGTCCTGCGCGAAGACATCCGTCTGCTGGGCCGCTGCCTTGGCGACGCGATCAGGGAGCGTGATGGCGAGGACGTGTTCGCGCTTGTGGAAGGTGTGCGCCAGCTGGCGATCCGCTTCAAGCACAACCAGGACCCGGAGGCGGTAAAGGCCCTGACCGACGCCGTCATCGGCTTACCCTCCGAGGCCGCGGTGTTCGTGGTACGTGCCTTTGCCTTTTTCCTGCACTTGACCAATCTGGCCGAAGACCAGCACAACACGCGCCTGCATCGCCGCGCAGCACAAACGCCGGGGGGTAACCAGGCGCCGGGCACGGTGTTGCGCGCCCTGCAGCGACTCGAGCAAGCAGGGGTGCCACCGGGCCAGCTGAAAAAGATCCTGGATGTGGCGCAGATCAGCCCCGTACTGACGGCACATCCGACTGAAGTGCAGCGCAAAAGCATCCTTGGGCTGCAGCAGCGCATTACCGCGTTGCTCGATGGCCGCGACCGGGTGGCACTCACGCCACCCGAGCGGGCAGAGATGGAGGAGCGCCTGAAGGACACCATCTTCACGCTCTGGCAGACACGCGTATTGCGGCGCGAGCGGCTGACCGTGCTGGATGAGGTCACCAACGGGATCTCGTATTTCGACGAGACCTTCTTCACCGAGGTGCCGCGACTGTACTGCCAACTGGAAGACCTGCTCGGCACCCGCTATCCGGAACAGGACTGGACCCTGCCGTCCTTCTTTAAGGTGGGTGCCTGGATCGGGGGAGATCGCGATGGCAATCCCTTTGTCACCGCGCCGGTGGTGATCGAGACACTCCGGCTGCAATCCACTGCCGCAGTGAAGTTCTATCTGCGCGAACTGCAGGCCCTGGACGGTGAACTTACCCTCTCCAGGCTGCTGGTGGAAGTCACCCCGGCACTGCAGGCACTGGCCCAGCGATCACCGGATCAATCCGTGCATCGCGCCGACGAGGCGTACCGGCAAGCGATCAACACCATCCTGACCCGGCTGCAGGCCAACAGCGCCCGGCTGGCTGAATGCAGCCTGCAAGCCGACAACACGTCAGCCACGGCAGATCTTGGCGCTTACGCCAGCAGCACTGAATTGGTGAATGATCTGCAGGTGATCGCGGCTTCACTGCACGAAAATGGTGCCGGCCGGCTGGCGCGTGGTCGCCTGCGCCGGGTGATCCGCGCGGTCCAGGTGTTCGGCCTGCATCTGGCACCGCTCGATCTGCGCCAGAACTCCGACGTGCATGAGCGCACGGTGGCCGACCTGCTGCGTAATGCGGGGACCTGCGCCGATTACAGCGCGCTGGACGAGGACGGCCGCATCGCGCTGCTGGTAAGCGAGCTTTCGAGTGCGCGGCCACTCTACTCGCCGCACCTGACTTATGACGAGGAAACCGTAGGTGAACTGGCGATCTTCTTCGCCGCGCGCACGCTCAAACAGGTATACGGCGACGCTGCCTTGCCCAACTGCATCATCTCGAAAACTGACGGTGTCTCCGACCTGCTGGAACTGGCTGTGATCCTGAAAGAGGCGGGCCTGCTGCAGCCCGGTACCGAGCCGAAGCTTCACATGAACATCATCCCGCTGTTTGAGACGATCGAGGATTTGCGCCAGTCGAGCAAGACGATGGCACGGATCCTCGACTTGCCGCTGTATCGCTCCTTGGTGAAAGGACGCGGCGACGAACAGGAAGTCATGCTCGGTTATTCCGACTCGAACAAGGACGGTGGCTTCCTGACTTCGGGCTGGGAGCTTTACAAGGCAGAGATCGATCTGGCCAAGGTATTTGCGCGCCACGGTGTGCGCATGCGCCTGTTCCATGGTCGCGGGGGCTCGGTAGGCCGCGGCGGCGGACCCTCGTATCAGGCAATCCTGGCACAGCCAGCCGGCGCGGTGAGCGGACAGATCCGCATCACCGAACAGGGCGAAGTGATTGCCTCGAAATATGGTAAGCCCGAGGCCGGATTGCGCAACATGGAGGTGCTCACGGCGGCCACGCTGGAAGCCTCGTTGCTCGACAACGAGGGGCACGTGGAAATCAGTGAAGGCTATTACGGGGTGATGGAACGCATCTCGCAGCTGGCCTTTGAGGCCTACCGCGGGCTGGTCTACGAAACCCCGGGATTCACCAAGTATTTCTGGGCGGCAACGCCGATTTCCGAGATTGCCCATCTCAACATTGGCAGCCGGCCGGCGTCGCGCAAGCCGTCTGAGCGCATTGAGGATCTGCGCGCGATTCCCTGGGTGTTTTCGTGGGCGCAGTGCCGGCTGATGCTGCCGGGTTGGTACGGCTTTGGCAGCGCAGTCAAACAGTGGCTGGCCGAAAACCCGGACGGTGGTCTGGCGCGCCTGAAACGCATGCATGCCGCGTGGCCGTTCCTGCGCACCCAATTGTCGAACATGGACATGATCCTGGCCAAGAGTGATCTGGCGATTGCCTCGCGATATGCCGAGCTGGTACCTGATGTGGCGCTGCGCGAGATGATTTTTTCGCGCATCACCGCCGAATGGCATGACACCCGCGCGGCCCTGCTATCGATCACCGGCGCATCCGACCTGCTGGCTGACAATACCGAGCTTGCGCAGGCGATCCGGCATCGCACGCCGTACATGAACCCGCTGAATCACCTGCAGATCGAGATGCTGCGACGCTATCGTGCAGGCGACACCGACGGCCTGGTCCGTCGCGGCATTCACATCTCGATCAACGGTGTGGCGGCGGGCCTGCGTAACAGCGGATGACCAGCCGTCGCCGGAGCGTTCAGGCCAGTGCCCTGGCCTTTTCATGCCGCTTCGGTCTGGCGTTTCTGGGCACCGCCCGCAATCCGTCCAACAGGGCAATCAGTCCAACAGATAGTCCGCCACTTCGGCCCGCAACAGACGCCGCACCGCCAGCGAGGGCGATACCAGTACCAGCTTGCGTCGCTGCAGGGCGAGCGAGCCACGCAGGACCATCCACTGGCCAATCACCGCGGCACCAAGGTTGCTCACTTCCGCCACATCCAGCCGAAAAGGCTGCCCGGCAATGTCGACGGACTGCCCGGCCAGCGTTTGCCGAACTGCGTCATGAAACTGCCGCGCGTGGTCCTCGGTCACCCATGCACCGCGCATACGCAAGCCGCCGCCATCATCCAGCGGCGCGCTTTCGGCCGGCAGGGATTGCCGGGCATATAGCGCGCGCCAGAATAGCAGCGGGAGCGTCCGGGCCAGCAGCAGGCCAAACAGGCTGATGCCGTCGCCAACGTAGCGCTGCCAGAGCTTTGGCTCCTGCACGATGCGCCACGCCCATTCGGTGCCGCTGCGCTGCATCCAGCGCGGTGCGCGACGTACCTCTCCTGCGGCGAAATTGACCACCGCACCCAGGTGGGTGACCCAACGTGCCGTGGTGAGCGCCTTGCGGTTCTGCATCAGCCACGCTTGTCCGCGCAGGGCCCCGAGCGAAACCACCACCAGATCGGGCTGACCTTCGTTGACCGTGTGCAGGATTTCGGGACGACTCATCGAGGCAATCGAACCGCTGCCGGGATCGAGGCCACCCACCCCAATCAGCGCGCCGCCGCCGGCCGTCTCCCGCGCCTGATTGAGCGCTGCAGAGGCGCGTCGCGCCACATGCCCCATCCCCCCCAGAAAAAAGACACGCACCGGATGCGCGGCACCCCGCAACCCCAGGAACAGGTCGGCACCGCTCACGCGCTCAGGCAGAGGCACCCCCAGCAGGCGGGCAATCCATACCAGTGGCTGGCCATCGGCCACTGTAAGGGCACTGGCCAGCACCGACTCACGAAATGCCGGATGCTCACGTGCCAGAACCACCCAGTTCACGTTTGGGGTCGAGAGCACCAGCGCTCCACGCTGCTCATCAGACGCATCAGGCTGGTCTCTGCGCTGCACGCCGGCCCCACCCGCAGTGCCCGACGGCACACATTGCGAGATCGGCACAAGCAGGCGCGCCAGCGCAGCGTCAAGGGTGAGCGCATCGAACGGCAAACCCAGCAGGCAATATACGGTGCGGTACGGTGCAGTCATGAGCAGGGCGCGAGCATTCCGGATTGACGGGGCCTCAGTGTGGACGTTATTGCAGTGCAGCACACGGAATCTTTTGGTGACGGTCTGGAAACGGGTACCCGCAGTCTACCGCGCCGCAACATGCATGCTCACGGTAGACTCGGAATTCACCCATTTACCGGGCTTTGCTTCACCATGCGCAAGGGACTTCTTCTGGCCGCCGGCTGTTACACCCTGTGGGGCCTGTTTCCGGTTTACTTTCATCTGTTGCACGAGGTGCCTCCAGAGCAGGTACTGATGCACCGCATGTTATGGAGCCTGCTTCTTTTAGGTAGCGTGCTTACCATCCGCGGCCAGTGGGGCTGGCTGCGCGACCTGCTGGGATCACCGCGCGTGATCGGCGGATTTGCCGCCAGCGCCGGCCTGCTGGCAGCCAACTGGTTCATCTATATCTGGGCGGTCAACCACGGCCATGTGGTGGATTCCAGCCTGGGCTACTTCATGACGCCCTTGGTCAACATCCTGCTTGGCGCGCTGGTGCTCAAGGAGCAGTTGCGCCGCAGCCAGTGGCTGGCGATCGGCATGGCTGCGCTTGGTGTGCTTTGGCTGACCTTTTTGTCGCATGGTTTTCCGTGGATCGGCCTGTCGCTGGCGATCACCTTTGGGACTTACGGCCTGCTGCGCAAGACGGCAGCACTGGGTGCGTTAGAGGGCCTGTCGCTGGAAACCCTGCTGCTGTTTCCGCTGGCGGCTGGCTATCTGGCTTACCTGCACCTGACCGGCCAGAACACGTTTGCCACTGCTCCTGTCCGGCTGCAGCTCTGGCTGGCTGCTGCGGGGCCGATCACTGCCATCCCGCTGATCATGTTCGCTGCAGGTGCCCGGCGCATCCCGCTGTCCCTGCTTGGCCTGATGCAATACATTGCGCCGACCCTGCAGTTGTTGCTCGGTGTGCTGCTGTATCAGGAGCCGTTTGCTGCGGAGCGCGCCATCGGCTTTGCTTTCATCTGGACCGCGTTGGCGGTTTATTCGGCGGAGGGCCTGATGCGCTACTGGCAGTCACTGGCGCCCACTCGCGCATCCGCGCAAGACAGCCAGGAGGCGTCATGCTGAAGGCAGGCACCAGCACCATGGAGACAGCTGACAGCGGCACTGACGCAAATCCGGACCCGACGGCACAGACGAGCACCGACGGCCGCCTGACCGAGCTCGAGATAAAGTTGGCCTTCACCGAAGATCTGGTCGACAGCCTGAACGCCATCGTGATCCGCCAGCAACAACAACTGGATGCGCTGATCCGCGAAGTGACCTGGCTGCGCAGTCAGGCACCCTCAGACACCGACGCGAACGGTGCCGCGTCGCGCAGCCTGCGCGACGAGCTTCCCCCTCACTACTGAGGCGCAGACAGGGTCAGCGGGTCTGTTTTAGGATGGGGGTCGAGACGGGCGCAGCCGCGCCGCTCAGGCAGTCCCGCAGCTGCCGGTGATCAAGGAGTCCGCCCCATGGCTTACACCACCTTCGAAGAGTTCTACCCGTTCTACCTCAGCCAGCATACCAACAGTACCTGTCGGCGCCTGCATGTGGTGGGTACCTCGCTGATGACGCTTTACGGCATCAATGCCCTGCTCGACGGACACCTGCTGGCGCTGCTCTGGATGCCGTTCATTGGTTACGGCTTTGCATGGGTAGGCCATTACTTTTACCAGCACAACCGTCCGGCCACCTTCCAGTACCCCTGGTTCAGCCTGATGGGAGATTTCGCCATGACGCGTGACGTGTTGACCGGCAAGCTGCGCTGGTAAGGCCGGGCTCGCCGTGACAGGCGTTCCAAATCCCTTGGCCCGGCCAGCCGCAGCTGGTATCACTCAAGACTGACCCTGACGGTTGCAAAGGACGCCGCTGCAATGCCAGAACTGAACATCACCACACCGATTGCCGTGATCGGCCTGGGTTATGTGGGACTGCCGCTGGCAGTGGCCTTTGCCGAGGTGTTGCCGGTGGTGGGTTTCGACATCAACCCGGCGCGTATCCTCGCCCTGCAGCAGGGGCGCGACGACACACGCGAAGTCAGCACCGAAGAACTGGCTGCGGTGGCCGGCAGTTTTCTCTGTACCGACCAGCCAGGCGAACTGACCCGCTGCCGCACCTTCATTGTGACGGTGCCTACCCCAGTGGACAGCGCCAAGCGTCCCAACCTGGCTCCGCTGATCGCCGCCTGCGAAACCGTGGGCGCGATCATGCCACGTGGTGCCACCGTTATCTTTGAGTCCACCGTGTATCCGGGCGCCACCGAGGAAGTCTGCGTGCCGGTGCTTGAGCGGGCCAGCGGCAAGCGCTTCAACGTGGACTTTTTCTGCGGCTACAGCCCGGAACGTATCAACCCGGGCGATCGCGCCCACCGCCTGCAGGACATCCGCAAGGTGACCAGCGGCAGCACAGCCGACGTGGCCAGCGAGGTGGACGCACTCTATGCGCGCATCATCCGCGCCGGCACCCACAAGGCCAGCAGCATCCGCGTGGCCGAGGCCGCCAAGGTGATCGAGAACACCCAGCGCGACGTGAACATCGCCCTGATCAACGAGCTCAGCCTGATCTTCCATCGCATGGACATCGACACCCTGGAAGTGCTGGAAGCGGCGGGCACCAAATGGAATTTCCTGCCGTTCCGGCCGGGTCTGGTGGGCGGACATTGCATCGGCGTAGACCCCTACTACCTCACCCACAAGGCGCAGGAACTGGGCTACCACCCGGAGGTGATCCTGGCCGGCCGACGGATCAACGACGGTATGGGCGCCTATGTGGCCGACGAAACCATCAAGCTGATGCTGCGCAAGGGCCTGCCGGTGCTGGACAGCCGCATCCTGGTGCTGGGGCTCACCTTTAAGGAAAACTGTCCCGACCTGCGCAACACCAAGGTGGTGGACGTGATCCGCACCCTGCAGAGCTACCGGGTGCAGGTGGATGTTTGGGATCCGTGGATCGATGTGGACGACGCGCACGCCGAATACGGCCTGACCTGCCTGCACGATGCGCCGGCGCCCGATCAGTACGACGGGGTGATCCTGGCGGTGGCGCACCAGGAGTTCATCGCGCTCGGCGGTGCCGGCATCCGCGCGTTTGGGCACGCGAATGCCGCGGTGTTCGACGTGAAGTCGGTGCTGCCCCGGGCGGAGATTGACGGGCGGCTGTGATGCCTGCGCCCGCACGCTTGACCGGCCCATCCACCCACTGCACAGTGCGTCGATGATCCCCGACCCCACCCAATTGCCGCACTGGATCGAACCCGAGCGCCTCCTGTTGGCGGTCGACACCTTGCCGCTGGTGTCGATCGACATCTGCATCACCAATCCGGCTGGCGAGATGCTGCTGGGGCTGCGCCGCAACCGCCCGGCGCAGGGCTTCTGGTTCACCCCGGGCGGACGCATCCGCAAGAATGAACGCTTCAGCGACGCCCAGGTGCGGATTGGTGCCGACGAGTTCGGCCTGCCGGCCGCAGTGTGGTCGCGCGCGCAGCCGATGGGTATCTTCGATCACCTGTATCCGGACTGCATAGTCAGCAGCGAAGTTAGCACCCACTACGTGAATCACCCCTACTGGATTGACCTCAGCGATGCAGAAGTCGCCGCGTTACGCCTGCAGGAGGACGACCAGCACCACCAGTGGCGCTGGCAGGACGCCGTGGCGGCTGCCGCGGATGCTGGAGTGCATACGTATGCCCAGGTGTATGCGCGGCGGGTGGCGCGCCTGGTGGAAGACCATCGCTCTTGAACTGTCTTCGCTTCACCCCCATATTGCGTGTGTGCAACAAGCACGTTCTTGGTATCGGAGGTTTTATGACCGCACGTATCCCAGCCCTGGCGCTCGGCGCCCTGCTGCTCGGCAGCACCCTTGGAATGGCCTTGCCAGCCGTGGCCGCCAGCGAGCCTACCCTGCATGAAGTCTACGAGGCCGTTCAGGCCGGCAAGCTTTCCGAAGCGGATCGCATGATGGACGAAGTACTGCGCAATCATCCCGGCAGTGCCAAGGCCCACTACGTCGAAGCCGAACTTTTGGCCAAAGAAAACCGCAACGACGCTGCAAAAGCCGAACTGGCACAGGCCGAGCGGCTGGATCCCAGCATGGCGTTTGCCAAGGCATCGAGTCTGGCCGAACTGCGCCAGCGTCTCACCCAGCCCGGCACTGGCGTGATGCCGGCACCGGCGCGCAGCACCGGCAGTATGAGCGCTTCGCCGGGCTACGCACCGCGTGAACAACCGCGTGGCAGTGGCATGGGAGGCGTATGGACCTTCCTGCTGGTGGGGCTGGTGCTGTTCATCATCGTACGAGTCGTGCGCGGCATGCGTCCGCCGGGGACTCCCACCATCATCAATCAGGGCGGCCCGGTTGGCCCCTACAACGGCCAGCCAGGCTTTGGCTCGCAGCCGGGCTACGGACCACAACCCGGTTACGGCGGTGGTCCGATGGGCGGTGGTGGCTTTGGCGGCGGCGGCATCATGGGTAGTCTGGCCACCGGGGCGGCCGTAGGTGCAGGCGTGGTGGCCGGTGAAGCGCTGATGCACCGCGTGATCGATGGTCCGGAGCATGGCCACGGCGGCGGCCAGGACTTCATACCGGCGGCAGAAGCCGCACCGTTCCAGCCGCAACCCACTCCCTACGACGCTGGCGGTCAGGACTTTGGCGTCAACGATAGCGGCTCTTGGGACTCGGGCAGCGGCGGCAGCGGCGGGGACAGCGACAGCTGGTAATTCCTGCAGCATCGCCGCCTGCGGCCGGGCGTATGGAGAATAACTCTGTAGGCCCGGCCGCAGTCACGTCCGGAATCGCCGCAAAACCATTGCGCACTGCAATTCTGTGAGCAAATACTGCATTGCGGAACTCGCCTGCCCCGGCGGGCTCCTATTGCCTCAACTCCTTCCGGCACGCCCATGTACACCCTGAATCCTGCTGCAGAGCGCCGCCTGCTCTGGCTGCTCGCGCTGACGCAGTTCACCATCATCATGGATTTCATGGTGATGATGCCGCTAGGGCCGCAATTAATCGCCGCCCTGCACATTACACCGACGGCATTCGCCACCGCAGTAAGCACTTACTCCTGGTGCTCCGGCCTGTCCGGCCTGCTGGCCGCCACCTACATCGACCGCTTTGACCGCAAGCGCCTGATGCTCACCGTCTACCTGCTGTTTGCGCTCTCCAACGCGGCGTGCGCTCTGGCCAGCAACTACCCCATGCTGCTGGCAGCACGTGCGTTTGCCGGCATCACCGGAGGCGTGCTTGGTTCGGTAGTGATGGCCATCGTAGCCGACCTGATCCCGGTCCATCGCCGCGGTGCCGCCACCGGAACGCTGATGACCGCGTTCGCACTCGCCGCCGTGGCTGGCGTGCCAGCCGGCGTGCTGATTGGCGCCCGTTTTGGCTGGGGTGCGCCGTTCATGCTGCTGGTAGTACTGTCAGGCGCCATCTGGCTGGGCGTGCAACGTGTGGTGCCGTCCTTGCGCGAGCACCTGGCCGTGGCGCCACCGCCGCTCAGGGAGGTGCTGCCGGCCCTCTGGCGTCTGCTCACCAACCGCCATTACTTTGAAGCCTTTGCTTTCACCTTCGTGATGATGGTGTCGCACATGATGGTGATTCCCTTCATCTCGCCAGTGCTGGTGGCCAACTACGGCTTCGCTCCCGACCATCTGGGCTGGATGTACATGGCGGGCGGCGCCGGCAGCTTCCTGACGTCGCGCGCGGTGGGTCGTCTTGCCGACCGCTGGGGCAAGCACCGCACTTTCCGTCTGTTCTCGGTACTGAGCATGTTGCCCGTGCTCTTCATCACCCATTTGCCCACCCTGCCCTTCCTTGCCGTGGTGGCATTCTTTCCGTTCTTCATGGTGCTGGTATCGTCGCGCATGATTCCCATGCAGGCACTGTTCAGCGCCGTGCCCGCTCCTGCGCAACGCGGCGCCTTCCTGAGCGCCAACAGCGCCGTGCAGTCGTTTGGCACCGGCTGCGGCGCCTGGTTGGGCGGCCTGATGCTGGGCGCTGATGCGCAACAGCACATCACTGGCTACGGCATGGTGGGTTGGGCGGCGGTGGCACTGGTGGCGGTATGCGTGCCCTGGATTGCACGGATCCAGGCTTCCGGTGCCGAGCCGGTTGGCGCATCCCTACCCGCCGCCCCGGCGGCAACGCCCGCCAAAGCATGATCACCGAGGGTCAGTGCCTGTGCGGCGGTGTGCGCTTTTCGGTGCGCGGTCCGCTGGCGCCCATCCAGATCTGCCATTGCGCGCAATGCCGTCGGGCGCAGGGGGGGCCGTTCGCTACCAACCTGCCGGTGGCACGTGGCCAATTTGATTTGCTGGCTGGTGCCGACCTTCTGACCTCGTACTCGGCCACACCCGGCAAGCAGCGGGTGTTCTGCTCCCGTTGCGGCGCACCGGTATACAGCACCCGGGATGCAAAACCCGGGATATTGCGCGTGCGCGCTGGTCTGCTGAGCGCCAGCGCAGCGCTATCGGCAGCAGGATTGGCGTTTCATCAGCAGGTGAGCAGTGCGTGCGACTGGTGGCCAATCACGGTGACCGGCCATGAGGCGCTGGATCAGTTTGAGGGCGCGCCACCGCCGTGAGCGACGCGGCCCGTGCCCACCAGCCCCTCGATGGCCAGCGCGTAGCCCCGAACGCCAAACCCCACCACAATGCCCGTTGCCGCAGGTGAGACATAGCTGTGATGGCGAAAGGGCTCGCGTGCGTGCACATTGCTGATGTGAATCTCCACCAGCGGCACTGAGGTGCCCTTGATTGCATCGTGCAGGGCGATCGACGTGTGGGTATAGGCACCCGGATTCATGACGATACCGATCAGCTCGCCGGCGCGAAAGCGCACGCCGGCGGCATGGATGGCATCGAGCAATATCCCTTCGTGGTTGCTCTGCAGGCACTCCACGGCATAACCCAGGCGCTCGCCAGTGACATGGCACAGCTGTTCCACGTCGGCCAGGGTTGCTGAGCCATAGGTTTCCGGCTCGCGCGTGCCCAGCAGGTTGAGATTCGGTCCATTCAGGATCAGGATGGTCTGCATGCGGTTCTCGATGAAAGACAAGGCTCAATACACGCCGGGCAGGAAACGCGCGGTGCGCGAGCAGTAGGCAGCATAGTCGCTGTGCACGGAGCGCATCCAGTCCTCCTCAAGCAAGGCCTTGCAAACCAGCACGGCCAGCAGCGTCAGCCAGACCGAGCGACTGCACCATGAGTTGGCCGCCCAGCTGGCACCCAAACCGATGGTCAGCACCGCGGTGTACATGGGGTGACGTATCCAGCGATAGATGCCACTGGTAACCAGCGCGCCGCCGGCGCGCGGTGACGGGTGAATGTTGAAGTTGCCCGGCGGATTCGCGCACAGCGCAGCCAGACCGAGGGTAGCACCCGCTGCGATCAGGAAAAGCGCCATCGACAGGTACCACTCCGTGAGGGACAAACCCGGTACGCCGAGCCACGCCAGAATTCCGATCAGGCTGAACTGGACGGCGACCAACAGGCTGCCCAGCCGCTGTTTGTCATCAGTGATCATGTCGTGGCAGCCCTGCATCCAGCGCGTCGGGCGGCATCCCTTCGACGATCTGCGCACAGAACCGCCCCGAGGCCTGTCTGTCGGGAACACGAAGGAAGGGACGGATCAGTTTGGGCATGGGCGGCACGCGTCACGGATAGCACAATGAGCTTGAAGCTTGCCATGCAAGTGTCAGGGACAGACACGCAATTTGAATGAGAATTGTAAGTATTTGGAGGCTGCGCAGCCCCGCGCCGCGCGCCGCGTGATTGACGTTGAACTGATCGCCAGCAAAACGGACTATGCTTCAGCAGGCAGGCGTGACGCCTGTCGCCACCGCGACCGGGATGCCCAAAAAATAGCGAGGAGGTTCCACCATGTGCGAAATCAACAGCCTGCGCGAGCTCTCCGGCCTGGGCCAGCAGCCCGGTGCGCTGAAAGACAGCGCCGAAATCGGCCAGATTTCAGTGGAGGTGGCGCCGATAGCGGGCGAGTCGGTGATCACCAAGAACTACCCGAACTCTTTTGTAAAGACCGACCTTGAAGCACAGCTACGCGCGCTGGGTATCACCAACATCACCCTGGCAGGCTTCATGACCCATATGTGCGTGAACAGCACTGCGCACGGTGGCTTCAACCTGGGCTTCAAGCCCACGGTAGTGGCCAGCGCAACCGCTACCCGCCCGGTGATCGGCGCCAATGGCAAGGTGGTATCGGCGCAGGACGTGCACAACGCCGCCCTGGCGGCCACGCGCGACCTCTATGCTGCGGTGGCTGACACCGTGGCGCAGGTGGCATGAATTCCGGCGCAATGGCGCATTCCTGTCCGTCCTGATGTCCTGCCCACCCTGCCCCTCACCGCCGCCATCACAAGGAGCGCGTTGACATGCCATTTGACCCCAACCCGCCGCGCAGCAACCGCAATGTGCTTGGTGGCCGGCTGGAAGAATGCGGACGCGATCCGCTCACCGGCTATTTCCGTGACGGCTGTTGCAACACCGACGAACAGGACCGCGGACTGCACACGGTATGTGCCGTGATGACTGCCGAATTCCTGACCTTTTCGAAAAGCCGTGGCAATGATCTCAGCACACCGCGTCCGGAGTTTCAGTTTCCCGGACTCAAGTCCGGTGACCGATGGTGCCTCTGTGCGGCGCGCTGGCGCGAGGCGTTTCTGGCCGGCGTAGCACCGGGGGTGGTGCTGGCGGCCTGCCATGAAGCCACCCTGCGGATCGTCAGGCTGGAGGATTTGCAGGCACACGCGATCTGACTTGAGGACAGCAGGGCTGGCCAATGCTGACCCGCCCTGCTGTGAGTATCAGCGTCCTCATCAGCGTCCGAACCGGTGTCAGCTCAGCCCGGATTGCGTAACGCCTGCCAGATACGGACCAGCGCTTCGGTATCCATGGCACAGTAGGCGCGCAGCGCCCGGTCCAGCTCGGCACGGCGTTCGGCCGGCGTGTCGGGCTGCACGGCCTCGGTGTACGCCAGCACCGCCATGTGGCCGTCGTTGACCTCGGTGAGGGCGGCATGATCCAGGTCAGGTACCAGCGTGGGCAGCACCCGCTTCAGCTTCCAGCTACCCTTCTGCGCCGGATGGTAGTAACGCGTCTCCACCACCTTGAGCAGGTCAAACAGGCGTGCTTCGAGAGACTGCAGGGGACCGCGCAGGTCGGCAAAGCGCGCTGCCAAGGCGCGGATCTGTGACTGCTCGAAGCTGGCATTCCAGACGAATACCGTGCCTTCCATCGGCACCAGCGCCAGCAGCGCCTCTGCAAACCGACGCGCCGGCTCCTCGCCACTCAGGTCGAGATACTCGGCATGGTTCAGGCTGCCGTCCTGGGTCAAGGTGTGCAAACTGAACTGGAACGGAAACATCTGATAGGGACGCGCGCCAACCCAGATTGGCACCGCCAGCTGTACCGCCTCGAAATCGAGGAACAGCGCCGGCCAGCACACGTCGGCCAGCTCGGCTTGCGCACCCGCGCGATCAAAATAGGCCAATCCGGAGAGGGTCTGGGTCTTTACACGCAGTTGTTGTGGCGAGAGCAGCGGATCCGGCAGGTCACGCAGATCGCGGATGCCTTGACTGCGCACATGTTCGCGCAAACTGCCCTGCAGGCGCGGCATCCATTGCACCGGAAACTCCACGGGCGCCTCCAGCGTACGGCAGTAATCCAGAAATCCGCAGCGGTGCGGTGTACGGCATTGCAGGCCGGTCTGGGTGACGGGCATCTCGGGCAGGTCGGCCACGGCCTGGCCTTCGGCAATCCAGTCGGCCACTTCGCGTTGACGTGATTCGGCGTCCTGCGTCAGATCCACCTCGCGCAACAAACCCTGATAATCATCGTGCCCCTTGTATACAAAGCTGGTGTCAACATACGCCACCTTCACCGCCGACAAGGGCAGTCCGGCGCTGCGCGCCACATAGGACTGGATGGCGACATCGTCACGGTGCGACCCCTTCAGGCTGGCGGAGGATTTCACTTCGATCAGGTCCCAGGTGCGCGCCGAACCCTTGCGGGTGGGTCGCAGCACATCCACAAAGGCCCGCGCCCCGCCACCCTGCAGCCCGGCTTCAAAAACCGGCACGCGCTTGTCGAGCAAAGCGGCCGTGTGTTCGATCCCCCCCTCGACACCAAGCACATCGATATCGACGAACTGGCCATTTTCATCAGGGTCGTAAAGGCTGCGCGCCAGTTCACCCACCAGATCACCCACTGCAAAGCGGGCCTCGCTCGAAGGTGGGTCACGACGCAGCTCTCGCTGGTGGACCTCCAGCCAAAGGCGCCGCGGACACTGGCGCAAGGCCATCAGTTTGGATTTGGAGAGAATGCGCATCTGCATAGGATAAACCCCGGTCATGCCTGCGGCATGCCGGGGTTGTCAGGGGCGCCGTTGGCCGGGAGATGATTCACCCTTGCTGCGCTGGCTTGCTACCCGAAATCCGTCACGCCGAATTCCGCCAATCAGCTGCGCGCCACGCGCGCCGGCACAAACGGCAGCGAACACACCCGCGCAGGCACCTGGCGACCACGCTGTTCGGCAAACAACTGGGTACCGGTGATGCTCCACTCACGTTGCACATAAGCCATTGCAATCGGCCGGTTCAGGCTGGGACTGAAGCTGCCACTGCAAATGTCACCGACCGGTCGGCCAGTTTCATCGAACAGCCGCACCCCCTCGCGCAGCGGCGCGCGCTCCTCGGGGAGCAAACCGACGCGCAGGCGCGCGGGTCCGCCGGCGATCTCGGCCAGGATCCGTTCAGCGCCCGGAAACCCGCCGGGCCGCTCGCCGCGGGCGCGACGACTGCGCGCAATGGCAAACACCACACCGGCTTCGACCGGTGTAGTGTGTTCGGTGAGATCGTGGCCATACAGGCACAGGCCGGCCTCCAGCCTGAGGGCATCGCGTGCCCCCAACCCGGCCAACGCCACTTCCGGGTGCGCCAGCAACGCCTCGGCCAAGGCTTGCACGTCACTGCCGCGAACGGAAATCTCGAAACCATCTTCGCCGGTATAACCGGAACAACTCACCCGGCAAGGCAGGCCTGCCAGCGTGAAGATGTCCTGCTGCAGGAAAAACAGGTCGGCGATGCGCGGATTGAGACGGCACAGCACGACGCGCGCCTGCGGTCCCTGCAAGGCCAGCAAGGCCAGATCCTCACGCATGATCACCTGCGCGTCTCCGACAAGACCCCGCTGCAGGTGCGTAAAATCGGTGTCCTTGCGTGCGGCATTGACGATCAGCGCAAGACCTTGCGGACCGCGGGCCACCATCAGGTCGTCGAGCACCCCGCCGGCGGTATTGGTCAGCACGCTGTAGCGCTGTTGCCGGGCTGCCAGACCCACCAGGTCTGCAGGCAGCAGGCGCTCCAGCGCCAGATCGGCATCCGCACCCAGCACATCCAGTTGGCCCATGTGCGATACATCGAACAGAGAGGCGGCGCGCCGGGTGTGCTGGGTCTCGGCAAGGATGCCCCCACCATACTGCAGCGGCATGTCGTACCCGGCAAAGCTCACCATCTTTGCGCCGCGCGCAACGTGCAACGCATGCAGCGGGGTACGACGGTCAGCCGTCGCGGCGCGCGCTGGTGCGTCGCCAATGTTGTCCGAAGCCGATGCAGCGCCAGTGCCCTCCGGCGCTGGCATGGTCGAAAACGGCAGGGAATCACTCATGCGCGGGCTCCGGGGGTTCGGCATAGTCTGACACTGGCGCACAGGCGCACACCAGATTACGGTCACCATACACATGATCCACGCGGCTCACCGGCGGCCAGTATTTCTGCTCACGCAGGCTCGCCACCGGGTAGGCCGCCAGGTCCCGCGCGTAGGGATGCAGCCAGTCCCCGAGCAGGTCGGCAGCCGGATGAGGGGCGTTGCAGAGCGGGTTGTTGCCCAGCGCATACACCCCCGTCTCGATCAGGCGAATTTCGTCACGGATGGCGATCATCGCCTTGCAAAAACGTTCGATCTCCTCCAGCGACTCGCTCTCGGTGGGCTCGATCATCAGGGTACCCGCCACCGGGAAGGACATGGTTGGCGCATGAAAGCCGTAGTCCATCAGCCGCTTGGCGATGTCATCCACACTCACATTGGCGCTGTCCTTGAAACCACGCACATCCAGGATACATTCGTGTGCCACGCGGCCGTTGGTGCCGCTGTAGAGCACCGGATAATGCGGCGCCAAGCGGTGCGCGATGTAGTTGGCACTGAGGATCGCCACGGCGCTGGCTTCGCGCAGTCCGGCTTCGCCCATCATGGCAATGTAGGCCCAACTGATCGGCAGGATGCCGGCTGAACCGAACGGTGCCGCAGACACGGCACCGCCAAGGGCCCCCGGCAGGAACGGCGCAAGGTGCGCCTTCACTGCGGTGGGGCCAACGCCGGGGCCACCCCCGCCATGCGGAATGCAGAACGTCTTGTGCAGGTTCAGGTGCGACACATCCCCGCCGTAATCACCCATCCGCGCCAGCCCCACCTGTGCGTTGAAATTTGCACCATCGATGTAGACCTGCCCGCCGTGCTGATGCACCACGGCAGCGATCTCCACGACACCAGCCTCAAACACACCGTGTGTCGATGGATACGTGATCATGATGGCCGCCAAACGCGCCGAGTGCAGCATGGCCTTGGCCTTCAGGTCGGCCAGGTCGACGTTGCCCTGCGCGTCGCAGCCCACCACCACCACTTTCAGCCCACACATCTGCGCGCTGGCCGGGTTGGTGCCGTGCGCTGACGCCGGAATCAGGCAGATGTCGCGCGCGCTTTCGCCCCGGCTGGCATGCCAGGCACGGATGGCGAGCAGGCCGGCAAACTCGCCCTGCGAGCCGGCGTTCGGCTGCAGCGATACGGCATCGTAACCGGTGCATTCGGCCAGCCAGGCCGACAGCTCACTGATCAGCAGGTGATAACCCTGCACCTGATCGGCCGGCGCAAAAGGGTGGATGCGCGCGAACTCCGGCCAGGTCACCGGCAGCATTTCGGTGGTGGCATTCAGCTTCATGGTGCAGGAACCGAGCGGGATCATCGTACGGTCCAGCGCCAGGTCGCGGTCAGAGAGCTTGCGCAGGTAGCGCAGCATGGCGGTTTCGGAGCGGTGCTGATGGAACACCGGGTGGGTCAGGAAGGCAGAGGTACGCACCAGCGATGGTGGCAGGCGGTCAAGGGTGCGAAGATCCAGCGAGGCAAGATTGGGCAGCTTGTCCTTGTCGAGGGTAAACAGCTGCCATAGCGCAACCACGTGCGGCACGGTGGTGGTTTCGTCCAGCGTGATCGCCAGATGGTCTTCGTCCACCGACCGCAGGTTGATGCCGCGGTTGGCGGCATGCTGCAGCATGGCGCGCGCGCCGGCCGGCACCTTGATCAGTATCGTGTCGAAACAATCCTGCGCAGGCACGCTCACGCCCAGCTCAGCCAGGCCGGCAGCCAGGACAGCCGTCAGGCGATGCACCCGGCGCGCGATCCGTACCAGCCCCTCCGGTCCGTGCCAGGCGGCATACAGGCCGGCCACGATGGCAAGCAGCGCCTGCGCCGTACAGATGTTGCTGGTGGCCTTTTCGCGCCGGATATGTTGCTCGCGCGTCTGCATGGCCAGCCGCAGCGCCGGGCGACCTTTGCTGTCCACCGACACGCCCACCAACCGGCCCGGCATGTCACGTTTGAGGGCGTCTTTCACGGCCAGGTAAGCGGCATGCGGACCACCAAAGAACATCGGCACGCCAAAGCGCTGGGTGGAGCCCACTGCGATGTCCGCGCCCAGTTCGCCTGGCGGTGTGAGCACGGTGAGTGCCAATGGATCGCATGCCATCACCAGCAGTGCCTGCTGCGCATGCAGGTGGTCTGCGAGGGCGCGTGGTGAGCGGATTGCACCAAGACTGGCCGGATACTGGAACAGGGCGCCGAAGGCCGGCGGCAGGGTGTCGGGCTGACCGAAGTCATCCACGTGAAGACTCACGCCAAGCGCCTCGGCGCGCGTACGCAATACTGCGAGAGTCTGCGGATGGACCCCGCAATCCACCAGAAAAGTGGTGGCCTTGCTACGCGCTGCGCGATGGCACAACGCCATTGCCTCGGCGGCGGCAGTGGCCTCATCAAGCATCGATGCATTGGCGATGGGCAGACCGGTCAGGTCGCTCACCATGGTCTGAAAATTGAGCAGCGCCTCAAGCCGGCCCTGCGCGATCTCGGGCTGATACGGCGTATAAGCGGTGTACCACGCCGGATTTTCCAGCACGTTGCGCAGGATCACGGGCGGCGTATGGGTATCGTGATACCCCATGCCGATGTGGCTGCGCATCACCCGGTTGCGATTTGCCAGGCTGCGGAGACGTTCGGTCAGCGCCGCTTCGCTGAGTGGCGCCGGCAACTGGAGCGGTTTGCGGATGCGGATTGCAGCGGGCAACACGTCATCGAGCAACCGCTCGATGTTGGCGTAACCCAGCGTGGCCAGCATGCGGGTCTGGTCAGCGTGATCCGGACCGATATGCCGGGGGGCGAAGGGCCCTTCGCCCAGGTCGGACAGGTGAAGCGGTTCTACGATCTGATTCATGGCGGTTCCTGGAAAGAAACTCTGCCTGCCCGGTCCCGGGGCGCTCTGCTTGGCCCGCGGGTAGCGCGGACGGCAGGGCAGACAGAGATCAGCCCAGGAACGCGCGGTAGGCCGCTTCGTCCATCAGGCTGCCAAGGGCAGCAGGGTCTTCCAGACGGACGCGCAAAAACCAGCCGTCGCCCAGAGGGTCCTGGTTGACCAAGGCGGGTTCGTCCGCCAGGGTCGCATTCACTTCGACGATTTCGCCAGCAGCAGGCAGGTGGATTTCACCGGCGGCCTTCACGGACTCAATCACGACAGCTTCGTCGCCTTTGCCAAATCTGGCACCAACGTCGGGCAACTGCACAAACACCACGTCGCCCAGCTGATCCTGCGCATGGTCGGTGATGCCGATGGTCACGAGGCCGTCGTCATCCTGACGCACCCATTCGTGATCCTCGGTAAATAACAACTCACTCATCTTGTTCTCCTTGGCCCAGCACGCATCGTGTTGTTCAGGCGACGCCCTGCGGCAGCGCAACACTAGATCAACTAACGGCTGTTTCACAAGGGTACCAAGCGTGTGAAACAAAAGCAGGGAGATTTCAGGCGACGGCGCTGCACGTTATACACTTTGGCCTGGATCACAACGACCATCAGCGTTTCAACATGAACATGAAAAAGCCGGCGGTAGTGCTGCTCAGTGGCGGCCTGGATTCCACCACCACCCTTGCCATGGCCCATGAGGCCGGATTTGAGGCCAACTGCCTGAGCTTCCGGTACGGCCAGCGTCACTCGCATGAACTCGATTGCGCAGCGCGGGTGGCCAAGGCGCAGGGCGCTGCGCGTCATGTGATTGCCGACATCGACCTGCGTACCTTTGGCGGCTCGGCACTGACCAGCGACATCGAGGTGCCGAAGGGGCGCGATCCCGACGATCACACCGGCGGCATTCCGGTCACCTATGTGCCAGCGCGCAACACCGTATTCCTGAGTTACGCGCTGGCCTGGGCCGAAGTGCTCGACAGCACCGACATCTTCATCGGCGTGAACGCGCTGGATTACTCCGGCTACCCGGATTGCCGCCCGGACTTCATCGCCGCCTTTGAAACCATGGCGAATCTGGCCACACGGGCGGGCGTGGAGGGTACCAGGCGTCTGAAGATCCACACCCCGCTGATCTCGCTGACCAAGGCGCAGATCATTGCCGAGGGCGTGCGACTGGGTGTGGATTACGGCCTCACCACCAGCTGCTACGACCCGCTGGCAGATGGCACCTCATGCGGCGCCTGCGATGCGTGCCAACTGCGCGCACGCGGGTTTGCAACGATGGGAATGCGCGACCCGGGGCGCTGAAGCAGGCAACCTGCCCCAAAGCGATGCGCGATTGGCGGTGAGCGGCCGGCGACGTGTGGACGGGAGTGAGCTGCCGGGACGCGGCATGCATGGTGTAGCGAAAGGTCAGCTGCGCCTGGCGGTCCAGCGCGCGGCCGCCCAATCGCGCCGTACCTTGGGTTTCAGCCACGTCCACGCCAGTACCCGGCTCTGCTTCTGCCCTTGGGTCATGATCAGCTCCTGGCTTTCGGCCACGCCAGCCTCCACCAGCACCTCCCGCAGCAGGGGCAGGTTGGTGGCGCGCGACACCAGGCTGGTGAACCACAGGCACTGGGCACGATAGGCAATGCTCTCGCGGATCATGCGCGAAATGAAGCCCACCTCACCGCCCGGACAACACAACTCGGCGGCTTTTCCGCCAAAGTTCAGATTGGGCGCCTCGCCCCCCTGGTCCTCCCGGCCCAGGTTCTGCCACTTGCGCTGACTGCCGGCGGCGGCATCGGCCAGCGATGCGTGAAAAGGCGGATTGCACAGGGTGAAATCAAGCCACGTCCCGGGCCCGATCATGCCCGCAAAAGCCGCTGTGGCATCCAGCTGCGAACGCAGCTCGATGCGCTCCCGCAAGCCGGGATTTGCCGCGAGGATGGCGTCGGCATTCGCCAGCGCCACCGGATCGGTATCGCTGCCCAGCATGGTCCAGCCAAATTCTCCCACCGCAACCAGGGGATAGACCAGATTTGCCCCCACACCCACATCGAGCCCCATCACGCCAGGGCCAAACGGCACGCGCTCGCGAAAATCCTGCGCCAGCAGATCGGCAATTTCGTGCACGTAGTCCGCGCGGCCGGGGATGGGCGGGCAGAGGTAATCGGCCGGAATGGTCCAGGCCTGCACACCATACCAGGCTTGCAGCAGCGCCCGGTTGAGCAGGCGCACCGATTGTGCGTTGGCGAAATCGATTGACTGGTCGCCATGGGCGTTGTCGCGCACCACCGCGGCCAGCTCGGGGCAGACCGCGATCAGGGCCGGAAAATCGTAATGCGATTGGTGACGGTTACGTGGATGCAGGGTAAGGCCTTTCAGGTTGATGGGTGGCGGCCGCAGACGCCCGCACAGGGCGGGCAGCAGGCCGGTCGGGACCAGGCTCAGTCGCCCGTGAAGCTACGCCGCTCGGCATCCTCATAGGCATGCTGCTCGGCCATCACCAAGGCGCCAATCTCCTGCTTGAAGGCATTGAAGGCAGGATCAGCCTGATCCCGCGGCCGCGGCAAGGCCACAACGCAATCGCGCTTCACGCTACCCGGGCGATGGGTCATCACCACGATCCGGTCCGCCAAAAAAATGGCTTCCTCGATGCTATGCGTGACGAACACGACGGTCTTGCGCAGTTCGGCCCAGATCTGCAGCAATTCTTCCTGCAGTGAACGGCGGGTGAGCGCGTCAAGTGCGCCGAACGGCTCGTCCATCAGCAGGCAGGGTGGGTGGAGCGCCAGCACGCGTGCAATCGCCACGCGCTGACGCATGCCACCCGAAAGATCGCGCGGCCACCGGTCAGCGAACTCGGTGAGGCGCAGCATGCGCAGCAGGCCATCCACGCGCTCCCGGACCACGCTCGCGGCCTCACCCCGCGCGCGCAGCCCGAAGGCCACGTTGTCGGCCACGCTCATCCAGGGAAACAACGCGTACTCCTGGAACACCATGCCGCGCTCGGGCGAAGGGCCGGTGACCAGGCGATTGGCGAAGGTGACCGTGCCCGTGGTGGGCTGCACGAAGCCCGCTGCGGCATTGAGGAGGGTGGACTTGCCACAGCCTGAGGGTCCCAACAGGCAGACGAATTCTCCGGCGGCCACGTTCAGGTCGACGGCCTCGAGGACCTGAACGGCATTGTCCTGCCCAGGGGTCTGAAAGCGCTGGCTGACGCCGGAAAAAACCAGGGTGCTCATGCCATGCCCCGATGCCAGCGCAGCAGATGTCGGTTGAGGCGGTCCATCAACAGATCGATGGCGAGGCCGATCAGGCCGATGCTCAACATGCCGGCAATGATCTTGTCCGTCCAGAAATACTCGCGGGCCTCGAGGATGCGATAGCCCAGGCCATTGTTGACGGCAATCATCTCGGCCACGATCACCACCAGAAAGGCCGTGCCAATGCCGATGCGCACACCGGAGAGGATGAACGGCATTGCGGCGGGCAGGATCACCTGCACGAAGATCCGTGCCGGGCTGGCCCCCAGATTGCGGGCGGCGCGCAGGTAAATGCTGTCCACCTGTGCCACACCGGAGATGGTGTTCACGAGGATCGGGAAGAACGCACCCAGTGCGATCAGGAACACTGCCGGCGGATTGCCCAGCCCGAACCACAGGATGGCCAGCGGGATATAGGCGATGGGCGGAATCGGCCGCAGGATCTGGATCAGCGGATTGGTGAACGCACGCAGCCAGGGCAGGGCGCCCATCAGCAGGCCGAGCGGCAACGCCAGCACCAGACCCACCGCAAAGCCGAGCACCACACGCGTCAGGCTGCCCTGCGCGTCCTGCAGCAGTTCGCCACTGAACACCCAAGCCAGCCACGACTGGCCAGCCACTTGCGGTTGGGGTGGGGCCAGATACTCGCCCCACTTCACGGCCACCGCCACCGGCGAAGGTAAGGCCTGTGGATTGACCAGACCCGCAACGCACACGCCCTGCCAGACCGCCAGCAGCACCAGAGGCAGCGCCAGACCACGGGCCAGGCTGTTCAGCGCGCCCATCAGTTCACTCCCAGCGCCTTGCGGGCGGCGACCAGCAAGTCGGTCCTGACGTAGTCACTCGCCAAGGGCGGCTTGCTCATCTTGCCGATGCCATATTTCACCATCTGATCGGTGGTGATCTGGATGTGCTGCGGGGTGATGTCATAGCCGTAGGGCGCATTGGCGATAGCGTCGCCAAATTCCTTTTCGCTGAGCTGACCCTTGAACAGGGTCTCGCGCACATACTTCGACGCCAACCTGGGATCGACGATGAATTCATGGGTCGCCTGCACGAAGCACTGCATGAAACGCTTGGCCAGTTCGGGCTTCTCACGATAGAACTTTTCGGTCATCACCAATGTGCGCACCGGGCTGCCGATGGGCGTGTCGTAGGGTTTGAGCACTTCCATGGCAAAGCCACGGTCGAGCGCCTGCGAGGCATATGGCTCGGACTGCATGATCACATCCACATTCCTGGTCAACAGCGCCTGGTTGAGGTCGGGGTAGTTCAGATACTGGATCTGGATGTCCTTGCCTGGCTGGTCGCTAAAGGTAAGACCGGCCTGGCCCAGCTCGGTCCCGAGCATGATCTCCTGGATGCTGCCGCGGGTCACCGCAACGCGCTTGCCCTTCAGTTCTGCCAGCTTGTGGACCGGCTGGTCGGCGCGTGCCAACAGGCGAACACCGCCGGAGGCAAAACCGGCGACGATGTAGATTGGCACCCCGCTGGCGCGGCCAGTGATGGCTGCCTCACTGGCCGTGGCACCCACATCGATCTCACCAGCAATGATGGCCTGCATCACGTCGAGGCCTTTGGCGAAGGTGCGCTCATTCACCTGCAAGCCGCCGCATTTACCGGACGCAATTTCCTTCACGTAGGACACCGCACCAAAGTGCGCGAGCTTGAGATTGCCCAGACGAACCGCGTCCTCGGCGCGCGCAGCGGGCAACAGGCACGCGCCGGACGCCAGCAACATCAGGGTGCCCGACGCGCACCGCAGGATGGCGCGCAGCCGCGATTGCAGTTGGCCGGACGAACAGGGGAGCATCTTCAGCATTGCAAGGGTGTCCTCGGTAATCTTGTTTTGATGGGCAACACTACGCGTTAGCATGAGGATTGTTGTCCATGAGACCTGCACATGACCAGAAATTCCTTCACTGGCACGATGTCGGGCGCAGCCCTCGCAGTGGCACTGTCCGGCTGCTCCGGCATGCAGCCCGCACCTGTACCAGCGCCAGTCAGGTCGGCTGCACCCGCCCCCATGCCTGCGCACCCAGGCAACGGCACATCGGTCGCGGTCGTTGCGGTCCCCACCGTGCAAGCCGGAACAGCGGCCGGCCATCCCGACCTGTCGCTGCTTGCACCGGATGCGCGGGTAACCTATCGCACCTTGTTGAAGGAGGGTGAGGGCCAGGTGTACGCGCTCGACCCGGTGCGCTCGGATGTGCGCATCTATGCCCTGCGCGCCGGCGTTGGGGCGCGTTTTGCGCACAACCATGTCCTGCAGGTGCCGCATTTCAGTGGACTCGCCTTCGTACCAGAGAAGGGACTGCGGGGGGGCAGCGCGCAAGTGGCCTTCCGCCTGGCCGACCTCACCCTCGACGACGCCGCCATGCGCAAGGCGACTGGTGGCAGCTTCGCTCCTCCGCTGTCCGCCGCCGACATTGCCGGCACCCGTGAGCACATGCTGTCGGAGCAAAACTTTCAGGCCGAGCGGTTTCCGCAGCTGGTGATCAGCAGCGTGATCGAGGCAGGTGAGCAGCCGGTGGCCAGCGCCGACGTGGCGATCACCCTGCACGGCGAAACCCACCATCAGCGCGTGCTGCTGAAAGTGCACACCGGTGATGGGCTGCTGGACGTGGCAGGCAGCCTGTTCCTGCGTCAGTCCGACTATGGCGTGAAACCTTATACGGTGATGGGAGGCCTGATCGGCGTGGACGATCTGGTCGGAGTCGAGTTTTCGCTGCATGGCGCACAACTGCGCAGCTGGCCGGAGTGACCATGCATTAAAGTTCGGGGCCGCACGTTCCGTAGAACGTTGGCGGACACGGCGCAAGCGGGTGCCAGTCCTACCGGCGGGGGGCGGAATGGAGGGTGCAGAAGCACAGCAAGGCGCAACATGCAACGGTCTGGTGTTGTCCGGCGGTGGCGCGCGTGCCGCCTATCAGGTGGGCGTACTGCGCGGTATCGCCAGCCTGTTGCGTGACCCGCGCACCGGGAGTACCGGACCCAGCCCGTTTCAGGTGTTGGCCGGCACATCGGCCGGTGCGATCAATGCCGCCGCACTGGCCAGCACGGCCAGTGATTTTCTGGCCAGCGTGGAGCAGTTGTGCAATGTCTGGGCAGAGTTTCACGCCGGCCAGGTCTATCGCTCCGATACGCTTGGCATCCTGGGCACAGGTGCACGCTGGGTGGGGGGCTTTGCGTTCGGCTGGCTGCTAAGGGACCTGGTGCAGTCACGCCCAAGGTCCCTGCTGGATAACCGACCTTTGGCCGCCCTGCTGAACCGGGTAATCGATTACCGCAATATCACCACCGAACTGCGACGCGGCCATCTGTCTGCCCTTGCAGTCTGCGCATCAAGCTATGGCTCGGGACGCCATGTCACCTTTTATCAGTCGCGCCGACAGATCGCGCCGTGGGCGCGCTCGCAGCGTCTGGCCGTGCGGGAACGCATCACGGCAGAACATCTGCTCGCTTCAGCGGCCATTCCCTTTGTCTTTCCGTCACAAACCCTGGCCATCGAGGGCCGTCAGGAATACTTTGGCGATGGCTCGATGCGTCAGGTGGCACCGATCAGTCCGGCCATTCATCTGGGTGCCAACCGCATCCTGGTGATCGGGCTGAGCTGCCAGCAGCAGTCAGCGGAGCCCCCGCCGCCACGGCAGGGTTATCCCAGCCTGGCACAGGTCGCCGGTCACGCCTTGTCCAGCATCTTTCTGGATAGTCTGGCCTCCGACGTGGAGCGACTGGAACGGGTCAACCGCACCGTGGCCCTGCTCAGCCCGGAGGCACGCGCCAGCAGCGGGCTGCGGCCAATCGAAACCCTGGTGATCTCGCCCAGCCAGCAGCTGGACGACATTGCCGCCCGCCACGTGGGCGAGTTGCCGCGACCGGTGCGCACCATGCTGAGCGCGGTCGGCGTCGTGCCCCGTTCACGCGGCCGGCGCGCCCGCGGCGGAGCGGCTGCACGTGGTGCCACCCTGGCCAGCTACCTGTTGTTCGAGGCCGGATATACGCAGGAGCTGATGGCGCTGGGCATGAGCGACGCACTGTCACGCGCACCAGAGGTGCTGCGCTTCCTGCAGAAAGATTTGACGGGGCAAGTCCAGCCAATTCCGGGTTTGGCGGGTCAACGGGATGGGCGATACTGACATACCGATCAGTTTCGCTGGACACCCTCCCGGATGGCCAAGGGCCAAGCTTTTGATACTGCTGCGCTGTTGCGGGCCTGCAATCCCTGGTGGCAGGGTGGCGCGCGACTGCGCCCGCGCGCATTGGCCAACCCGGCTGCTGCGCAGCCTGCAGACGACGTCGCGTCCGGTGGCACTCCGGCGACAGGGCAGACCATTGCATCGGCCACGCTGGCCAAGCGGGTACTTGGGTGGCTGGGCGCGGCTGACGCACCGCAAGTGCTGCTACTGGAAGGGCAACGCCTGACCGGCAAGACCACACTGCTGGATGCAGTGGCAAACGGCTTGCTGGCCGGGGGCTTGCCGGTCGGCAGCCTCTGTCGTGCCCTGCTGGATGGCTCGCCGCTACGCTGGCAAACGGTGGAGCACCTGCTGGATTCCTGGCAGGCGCTGTATCCGGGGCAGGTCAAGGCCCGCTGGCTGCTGGTGGATGACCTGCATCTATGGCCGGCGGAGCGGCTGGCCGAGTTGGCCGGGCAGCTTGCGCGGACTGGTGTGCGGTTGGTGGCAGCAAGCTTGCCGGGTGTTGCATGGCCGGTGACCGGCGCCGCCGTGGTGCGGCTGAACACCGCGTCGTTCGCCGACTTCCTGCAACTACGGGGCGTCACCCATGGGTTGCCGCCCGCGCCGCGCTCTTTGCGCGAAACTTTCGAGTGGCCGCGCAGCCAGTTTGTGGCGATGACTGATGACCTGCGTACGCTGGGCGCACACTTTCATGACTACCTGATGCTGGGTGGCTACCTGCCAGCACTGCACGCCCCTTCGGTGGCCGATGCCCATACGCGCTTGCGCGAAGCGCTGGTGCGCAGCGCCCTCTCGGTGGACGGCCCGGCGCGCCACAACATACGGCGCATCGATGACCTGTTGCGCACGCTGGATTATCTGGCCGCCCGCAGCGGTAGCCTGCTTGACGTGCCCGACCTGTGCGGGCAGTTGTCGGTGGAGCGGCCCACCGTGCGCCACTTCCTGCAATTGCTGGAGGACCTCGCCCTGGTGCGCCGGGTGCCGCCGCTGGGCTATGGTGATTCGGTGCAGCGCGCCCGGTTCCTGATCTGCATGCAGGATCCCGCCCTGACCCGCGCGCTGCTCCACCAGGAACAGTTTGAACTGCTGAGCGACGCGGCAGTGGATGCGGCGGTCGAAAGCGCCATCCATCGCCATCTGCAAGGCACCTATGGCAGCCGGGGCGCGCTGGTCAGCTATGCCCCGTCAGGCCGGCAGGGTGCCACTCTGGTGGTCGGTTCGGGTCGCACGCTACTGCCGTTTGCCCGGCATTACGGCACGGCCAAAACCACGGCGCGCGACCTTGGCGGCCTGATTGCGTTCTGCCAGCAGCACGCAATCCCGCGCGCCTATGTCGCCACCCGGGTTGCCGAGGACTGCGGCCCGTTGTTGCTGGCTGGCAACGAGGCAATGGCCGTGATGCGTTTGCCAGCCGCCTTGCTGTGTCTCTGGCTGGCGGCCGCCGACGTGCCACGTCTGGAGCTCAGGCCAGCAAGCCTTCCCGCTCGATGAACGCGATGATCTCGGCCAGCCCCTGACCGGTCTTCATGTTGCTGAACACAAAGGGGCGTTCGCCACGCATGCGGCGCGCGTCAATGTCCATCACTTCCAGCGACGCACCCACCATGGGGGCGAGGTCGATCTTGTTGATCACCAGCAGGTCGGACTTGGTGATGCCAGGGCCGCCCTTGCGCGGAATCTTGTCGCCGGCCGATACATCGATCACGTATAGGGTGAGGTCGGACAGCTCCGGGCTGAACGTGGCGGCCAGGTTGTCGCCGCCACTTTCCACCAACACCAGGTCGAGATTGCCAAAGCGGTCCTGCAGCCGCGCCACCGCTTCGAGGTTAATGCTGGCATCTTCGCGGATGGCGGTGTGTGGACAGCCGCCGGTTTCGACACCAATGATACGGTCTGGCGAAAGTGCCTGATTGCGCACCAGAAACTGGGCATCTTCCTCGGTGTAGATATCGTTGGTGACCACCGCCAGATTCCAGCGGTCGCGCAGTGCCAGACAAAGCGCCAGGGTAAGCGCGGTCTTGCCGGAGCCGACCGGACCACCGATGCCAACACGCAACGCAGGACGGTGGGTATGGGCAGCAGCAAGGGCAGGCGAGACGATGACTTCATTCATGACGAAAATCCTGAACCGACAACAGTGGAGGCGCGCCGCTTCACGAGCGGAACAACCGGGAATATTGGGTCTCGTGCTGGGCGCAGGCCAACCCGAAGCCCGGGGCATAATTGCCAGGACCGTGCCGCAGCCAGCCGGGATTGAATCCGATGGCCGCTGTTTCTGCAGCGATGGCAGCCGACCCCGCTGCAAGCAGGGCCTGTTGTGCGAGATCTGGCAAGCCGGCCGCCAGATCAAGCAGCAGCGTCTGGCCCGCACTCTGCCCCAGCGGTACGGTTTTGAGGGCAGCCATGACCTGATTCTCCAGCCAGCTCCAAAGCCAGCCGATGATGGCGTCGCCTGCCGGCACGGCACACGCCGTTGCTAGGCCGGACCAGACCAGCAGATAGGAGGGCTGATGCCGTTCGGCCAGTTGCTTTAACAGGTGCGCAATGGCAGGCCACTGCAGGCCGAGCCCGGTCGGCGGCAAGCCGTGCACCAGGCTGAGCAGCGACCACCCCATCTGTCGCGTTTCGGCCAGCAGCTGCGCGCTCTCGCGGGACCCCTGAAACTGCTGATCAAGCCTGCGCAGGTGCGCTTCCGGTTCACCGGGTAGCGCGGCAGACGCCCGCCCGTCATGCACACCAGACGCGTATGAGGTCGTAGTTGGGTCTTGCCAGAGGGTCAGGAAACGGGCGAGAAACGCGGCCTCCACACCGCCCACGGGGCCATCCAGCACATCGCGGATCCAGCGGCCGGCAGAAGCGGCGTCACGCACCATGCCGCTCTCGACCGCAGACTCCAGTCCCTGCGAGTAGCTGAAGCCGCCGACTGGCAGGATAGGGCTGGTCCACTGCAGCAGCCGCACCAGTGCCAGCGGATTGACAGCCGCCGGGCCGGGGGCGTGGTCAGCCGGCAAAGTGGTCATGGATGCGCGGGGTGCCGGGCAATTGCTCGGCACCGTGGGTATGGGCGCTGCCATAAGCACCAGCTTCGGGACGGAAAGGCGCCGTCAGCCGTGTCACCTGCAATCCCATCTGCTGCACCATGCCTTCCAGCACACTGTCTTGCGCGAAACGCAGGAAACCAGCCCCCACTTCCACCGCCACGTGACGGTTGCCCAGGTGATAGGCCGCGCGCGTCAGCGCGAGCGGGTCGGTGTTGCGTACCTCGGCCAGCGCTTCCGGTGCGGCATCGACCCGCACCAGGCGGCCATCGGCCGCACGCAGCAGGTCGTCCTGCTGCAACAGGGTGCCGCGCGGAAGAAACAGACCCACTTCCTCACCATCGGCCAGGCGGGTGCGCAACCGTGATTTCACGCGGGCATCGAACGGCAATACCAGCACAGCCTGTGCGCTGGCAGGATTACTGCCGGGCGCTGCAAAGGTTTCAATCAGCAACATGGTCGTAGCTCGACTTGAATGAAAAGCGGGGGCTGCAACCGGCACAGCGCGGACGCCCGCCCGCACTGCGCCGGTGCCTCAAAACAGGAAATAGCGCTGGGCCATGGGCAGCTCTGTGGCCGGTTCGCATACCAGCAACTCGCCATCGGCGCGCACGGCATAGGTCTCGGGATCGACTTCCAGTTTTGGCATCGCCCCGTTGTGGATCATGTCGGACTTGCGCACCGTGCGACATCCCTCCACCGCGATCAGCGGCTTGCGCAGGCCGAGGGCCTGCACTTCGGGATTGTCCTTGCCGGCCTGCGAAACGAAGGTCACCGAATGGCGCAAACCGCCGCCAAAGGCGCCAAACATGGGCCGGTAGTGCACCGGCTGCGGCGTGGGAATCGATGCATTGGGATCTCCCATCGCGGCGGCCGCGATCATGCCGCCCTTCAGGATCAGGCTGGGCTTGACGCCAAAAAACGCCGGCTTCCAAATCACCAGGTCGGCCAACTTGCCCACCTCCACCGAACCCACGACATGCGCGATGCCATGGGTGATGGCCGGGTTGATGGTGTACTTGGCGATATAGCGCTTGATGCGCTGGTTGTCACGGCGTGGCTGGTCGTCACCCAGTGCACCACGCTGCACCTTCATCTTGTGCGCCGTCTGCCAGGTACGCAGCACCACTTCACCCACCCGACCCATGGCCTGCGAATCGCTCGACATCATGGAAAACGCCCCCAGGTCCTGCAGGATGTCTTCGGCAGCGATGGTTTCGCGCCGGATGCGGCTTTCCGCAAACGCCACGTCCTCGGCAATTGACGGATCGAGGTGGTGGCAGACCATCAGCATGTCGAGATGCTCGTCGATGGTGTTCACGGTGTAGGGCCGGGTGGGATTGGTCGACGAGGGCAGCACGTTGGCTTCGCCCGCAGCACGGATGATGTCCGGCGCATGACCACCGCCGGCACCTTCGGTATGAAAGGTGTGGATGGTTCGGTCCTTGAAGGCGGCCAGCGTGGCCTCCAGAAACCCGGACTCGTTGAGCGTGTCGGTGTGAATCGCCACCTGGGTGTCGGTCAGCTCGGCCACGCTCAGGCAGTTGTCGATCGAGGCGGGCGTGGTACCCCAGTCCTCATGCAGCTTGAGGCCGATGGCACCCGCCGTGATCTGCTCGTGCAAGGGACCCGGCTGCGACACATTGCCCTTGCCGAGAAAGCCGAGATTCATCGGAAACGCATCTGCCGCAGACAACATCGCGTGGATATGAAACGGCCCGGGCGTGCAGGTGGTGGCAAAGGTCCCGGTGGCCGGGCCGGTGCCGCCGCCGATCATGGTGGTGACCCCGGACATCAGCGCTTCGTCGATCTGCTGCGGACAAATGAAGTGAATGTGCGAATCGATGCCGCCGGCGGTGACGATCATGCCCTCACCGGCGATGATCTCGGTACCGGCGCCGATCACGATGTTCACCCCGGGTTGGACGTCGGGATTGCCGGCCTTGCCGATGGCGGAGATCCAGCCACCCTTCAGGCCGATATCCGCCTTCGCGATGCCCCAATGGTCGATGATCAGTGCGTTGGTGATCACCGTATCAGCCACTTCGGCAGTTCCGGCCTGGCCCTGACCCTGGCCATCGCGGATCACCTTGCCGCCGCCAAATTTGACTTCTTCTCCGTATACGGTGAAATCGCGTTCCACTTCCGCCCACAACTCGGTGTCGGCCAGGCGGACGCGGTCACCCGTGGTGGGGCCAAACATTTCAGCATAGGCCTGCCGGCTGATGCGGCTCATGGCTTGCCTCCTGCGGCGCCGCGGAAAGCCGCCGGCATGCGGGTGAGATCGGCGGTGCCGATCACATCGGGCGCCTGCGCGAAATTGCCCGCAGTGTCGCCCGCCGGGCCAAGCGCGCCCATCACCAATCCGCGAAACCCGAACACGTGGCGACGTCCAAGATACGGCACCAGCGTGACCGTGCGTTCCTGCCCGGGCTCGAAGCGCACAGCGGTGCCGGCCGCGATGTCGAGGCGCTGGCCGAGCGCCGCCGCGCGATCGAAGGCCAGCGCGCTGTTGGTTTCGGCAAAGTGATAGTGCGAGCCGACCTGGACCGGACGGTCGCCACGGTTGGCGACCGTCAGCGTGGTGCGCGGCTGGCCTGCGTTCAGTTCGATCTCGCCGGGAGCGATATCCATCTCACCTGGAATCATGGGGTCACCTTGAAAGTCGGGCAGCGGAAAAGTCAGGGAATCGGGTGATGGACGGTGACCAGCTTGGTGCCGTCCGGAAAGGTGGCCTCCACCTGAAGGTCAGGAATCATTTCGGGGATGCCGTCCATCACCTGGGCACGGGTCAGCAGCGTGGTGCCGTGCGACATCAGTTCGGCCACGCTGCGTCCGTCACGCGCCCCCTCCATGATGGCGGCGGTGATGTAGGCCACGGCCTCCGGATAGTTGAGGCGCAGGCCGCGCGCCAGGCGGCGTTCCGCCAGAAGGGCGGCTGTGAAGATCAGCAGCTTGTCTTTTTCGCGAGGAGTCAGTTCCATGATGGCCTTGTCGTTAAGAAAGGTTTGACGGCAATGGCGTCGAAGGACGGATCGGTATCTGCAGCGATACGCGCGAGCACGGCAGCCCCTCAGGTACGCCAGATGCGCGGCGTGACCGCCGGCGCACCCAGGGTAAGCGGTCGCAGCACATGCCAGCATTGCAGGAACCAGCCACGTGCGGCTTCGGGTCCAACAGCGCTGCCGGTGCCATACCCAAGCCCCAGCCAGCGCGCCACCAGCACGCCGGGCAATCCGGTGACCGCCCACTGCGGGCTGGCTGGAAGCGCGGCACGCAACACCTTGGCCAACGCCGGCGCGTCCTCGACACCGGCAAGCAACAGGGTGGCGCTGGTATGGGCACCACGCAGTCCCACCGGACTGTCAAGAAAGGCCGAGCCACCATGCAGCGTGCCCCACTCGTGCCACAGCGGCATACCCGCCTGCCGAATGCAGGTCTGCATGCCGAAGCGGCCATGCGTGAAGCGTTCGCCCGCCGCGCGACGGCCCAGACAGAGCACCTCAAAAGCCAGAAAACGTGCAGCGCTGGCCAGATCCACCTGCAGGGTTTGTTGTCCCAGCGCGCCGTCGAAGACGATATTTTCCTGCGGTAGCCATTCAAGGCGTGCAGCGGCTTCGACGCGCAACCGTATGTCCTGAAGGGCAGTGGCACCAGCCGAGCGATACCACTTGGTAGCGCCCGGATTGGTCAGCAAGGCATGGGCCCCCTCCCGCACTTCAACGTCGATGTCGAGCTGGTCGCCACCCACAATCCCGGAGGGCGGGTGCAGCAGCAGGCCGTGGCAAATAGCCTGACCTTCCGGGTAGAGCGCCTTCTGCACGCGCAGCGGACCTTGGTGCACGCGCCCGGTCAGCACCGTGCGCTCCGCGCGCCGGGTGAACTCCAGCCGCAGACGCGCGCGCCAGCCCTCGGCTGTCGGGCAGGCCGACAGGATGGGCGGGGTCAGGACAGCGTCATCTGGCATGGCCTGATCATACTGCGAGGCGCTCGCGCACGCGATCTCGCTCCATGTCGGCACCAGCACCATGCAGGATGATTTCACCGCGTTCCATCAGGGCATAATCGTCGGCCAATGCCCGCGCAAAATCGTAGTACTGCTCCACCAGCAGGATCGCCATCCTGCCCTCGGAGGCAAGCAATCGGATGGCATGCTCGATCGCCTTGATGATCGATGGCTGGATACCTTCCGTGGGCTCATCGAGGATCAGCAGGCGGGGCTGTCCACACAGCGCCCGGCCGATCGCCAGCTGCTGTTGCTGGCCGCCCGACAGGTCACCACCGCGTCGGTTGAGCATCTGGTTCAGCACCGGGAACAATTCGAACACGCGCTGGGGAATCTGTGCGCCGCCGGGCTGGCTGGCCAATCCCATCAGCAGGTTCTCGCGCACGGTCAGGCGCGGAAAGATCTCGCGCCCCTGCGGTACATACCCCAGGCCGGCGCGCACCCGGTCAAACGGACGCGCCCGGGTGATGTCATGGTCTTCAAAGGTGAGGGTGCCAGTCCGCGCCGGCACCAGCCCCATCAGGGTTTTCAGCAAGGTGGTCTTGCCGACGCCGTTGCGGCCCAGCAGGGCAGTCACCTTGCCAGGGCGGGCGACCAGACTCACATCGCGCAGGATGTGACTGCCGCCGTAGTACTGGTTGAGATTTTCGACGGTCAGCATGTCAGCGTCCCAGATACACTTCGATCACCCGCTCGTCGCTCTGCACGTCGAGCAGGGCCCCCTCGGCCAGCACCGAACCCTCGTGCAGCACCGTGACCTTGCCGCCAAGCGCTGCAATGAAAGCCATGTCATGCTCCACGACTACCAGTGAATGTTCCCCGGCCAGCGACAGGAACAACTCGGCCGTGCGCTCGGTTTCGTCATCAGTCATGCCGGCCACCGGCTCGTCGAGCAGCAGCAGGCGCTGTTCCTGCACGAGCAACATGGCAATCTCGAGCCACTGTTTTTGCCCGTGCGACAGCAGGCCAGCCAGCCGGTCGGCCTGCTCGGACAAGCGGACCCGCTCAAGGGTGGTAGCAATCCGGTCGCCCGTGGCGCGGTCGCGCCGCGAGAACAGGGTGGCGAGTGGACTGCGCGGACCACGCATTGCCAGCTCGAGGTTCTCGAACACGCTGTGCTGCTCGAACACGGTGGGTTTCTGGAATTTGCGCCCGATGCCGGTGGCGGCAATCTGCGGCTCGCTCATGCGGGTAAGGTCAAAGGTCTGGCCAAAAAACGCGGTGCCGCTGTCCGGACGGGTCTTGCCGGTGATCACATCCATCATGGTGGTCTTGCCTGCGCCGTTGGGGCCGATGATGCAGCGCAGTTCACCCACGTCAATCGACAGCGACAGCTTGTTGAGTGCCTTGAAGCCATCAAACGACACGCAGATCTCTTCCAGGTACAGGATCACGTTGTGCGACGTATCCACCCCGCTGCCGCGCAGACGGCTGCCCAGCGCGTCACCGGCGGCGTCCTGTTGGCTGCCACTCGCCCCAGGTGCCGGGTGCATGCTGGACGGATGCCCGTTGCGAGGGACGGTGCTGGCGCTCATGCTGGTAAACCACGCAGGGCGCGCAGCCGCGCAGGCAGTCCCATCAAGCCTTCTGGCAGGTAAAGGGTGACCGCCACGAACAGCGCGCCAAGAATGAACAGCCAGTACTCGGGAAAGTGACTCGTGAAATACGTCTTGCCCAGATTGACCAGAAAAGCCCCCAACACCGGTCCGAGCAGTGTGCCACGCCCGCCGACCGCCACCCAGATGGCGATCTCGATCGAGTTGGCAGGTGACATTTCGCCCGGATTGATGATGCCGACCTGCGGCACATAGAGTGCGCCGGCCAGACCACACAATGCTGCGGAAATCACCCACGCAGTCAGCTTGTAATCCTGCGGGCGGTAGCCAATGAACATCACGCGACTCTCTGCATCACGCACGGCGGCGAGCACCCGTCCGAAGCGGCTGCGCGTGAGCCAGAACGCAAGATAAAGCGCCCCGATCAGCAACAGACCGGACAGGATGAACAGCACCGAGCGGGTGGCGGGAGAGGTGATCGAGTAACCCAGTACACGCTTGAAGTCGGTGAAACCGTTATTGCCGCCGAATCCGGTTTCGTTGCGGAAAAACAGCAGCATGCTGGCGTAAACCAGCGCCTGGGTGATGATCGAAAAATAGACCCCGCGGATCCGGCTGCGGAATGCAAAGAAGCCGAACACCGTCGCGACCACGGCAGGCACCAGGATCGCCATCAGCACCGCCCACAGGAAGTGGTCACTGCCCTGCCAGAACCAGGGCAGCTCTTTCCAGTCGAGAAACACCATGAAGTCGGGCAGTTCGGCGTGATAGGACCCGTCGCGACCGATTTGCCGCATCAGGTACATGCCGAAGCTGTAGCCACCGAGCGCAAAGAACAGGCCATGGCCAAGCGAGAGGATGCCGCCAAAGCCCCAGATCAGGTCCATCGCCACCGCCACCACGGCATAGCACAGGATCTTGCCGGTCAGAGTGAGAAAAAAATCGGACAGATGCCAGGCGCTGTCGGCGGGGGTGAGCAGATGCAGCGCCGGAATCACGAACAACACCACCAGTGCCGGCAGAGTGAGCCGGAACAGGGGATGGGGGGACTGCACCGGGCCGTCGGAAACTACGGCCCGGTGACTCGGGGAATCAGGCATCGACATTGCGACCTCGCTGCGCAAACAGTCCTTGTGGACGCTTCTGGATGAACACGATGACAAATCCCAGCACCAGAATCTTGGCGATCACGGCACCGGTCCAGCCTTCGAGGAATTTGGCCGCGACGCCCAGGCCCAGCGCTGCCCAGACCGCGCCTGCCAGCTGCCCTACGCCGCCGAGCACCACCACCATGAAGGAATCCACAATGTAACCCTGGCCCATTTCCGGGCCCACGTTGGCAATCTGCGACAAGGCCACACCACCCAGGCCGGCAATGCCGGCACCCAGCGCAAACGCCAGGCTGTCGACACGATGGGTGGCCACGCCCACACAGGAAGCCATGGCCCGGTTCTGCGTGACAGCCCGCACATACAGGCCAAGCCGCGTACGTTGCATCAGCGCCCAGGTGAGCGCCAGGACCGCCACTGCAAAGGCAATGATCAGCATGCGGTTCCACGGTAGCACCAGGCTCGGCGTGATCGCGAGGCTGCCCGACATCCACCCGGGGTTGGCCACCTGCACGTTCTGCGGACCAAACAGCGCCCGCGCCGCCTGGATCAGGATCAGCGACAGCCCCCAGCTGGCGAGCAAGGTTTCGAGTGGCCGGCCATACAGGTGACGGATCACCAACCGCTCCAGCACTGCCCCGACCAGCGCTGCGGCAAGGAAGCCCACCGGCAGGGCAGCGGCCAGATACCAGGCCTGTAACTGGGGGGCATGCTGCTGGAATACGCCCTGCACAAAATAGGCGCTGTAGGCGCCGATCATCAGGAATTCACCATGCGCCATGTTGATCACCCCCATCACGCCATAGGTGATGGCCAGCCCCAGCGCCGCCAGCAGCAGGATGCTGCCAAGGCTAAGACCGGTGAACAGCCGGTCGAGCAGATCCCCCCAGAACAGTCTGCCCTGGATGGCGTTGAGTGCCCTTCGGGCGGCATCCCGTACCTGCACGTCGGGCTCGACGCTACCGGTGAGAGGCTTGATCATTGCAGCGATTGCGGGCTCGCCGCTGTCGGCCAGACTGTTCAGTGCGGCGATGCGCAACCCAGGCTCGGGCGACTGCAGCTGCGCCTGGGCCGCCGCCAGCTTCAGCAATTGGGCGGTGTCGGCATCCTGCTCGCTGGCTGCCGCCGTTGCCATCGAGGCAGCGAATGCGGCCGGCGGCTCGCTGGCGAGTTCCTTTGCGGCACTGCGGCGCACATCCACGTCTTTGCTGGCCAGATTGCGCAGGGCCAGGGCTTTGGCAGCCTCACCGCGCAGCAGGTTGTTCACCGTGAGCTGCTCGGGCGGCTCGGGGGCATCTGCAGGCACGCCGACCGAGGCGCCGGTGGCGGCATCTGCGGCCTGCTCGCCCGTCACCACCAGCAGACGACCTTTCAGGGTGAAGAGTGTGTCGTCGCGCAGTGCCTCGAGCACCACCTGCGCCTGTGGATCGACCGACAGGCCGAGGTCGATCACGGCCTGAGTGCGCGCATCAGCATCGTCGCCGGTCAGTGCCTGCAGGAGTGGCAAAGGCAAGGCCGCCATGCTGCCCAGCGGACACAGGAGGCACAGGGCAAACAAAAGGGTGCGGATCATCCGGAGGGAACGGCGGCCGCCTTTCAGCGGCCGCTTCCTTGAATTGGGAAAAGAACCTACGTACTGCTTTACACCGAAACAGCATACCCGGGACCTGACAATACCGGGGCGGGCCAGATGGACAGCACGCCACCCATCCGGCCCGGTACTCGGGCAAGCTTCCGCAAGCCGCCGAGTCTTGTTGCTCTGCCTACTTGGTGTCGGGCTCGTCCTTCTTCTTGTCGTTGCCGGCAATGTAGGGCGACCACGGCTGGGCCTTGATCGGACCCTTGGTTTTCCAGACCACGTTGAACTGGCCGTCGGCCTTCACTTCGCCAATCATCACCGGCTTGTGCAGGTGGTGGTTCTTGGCATCCATCTCGATCTTGAAACCGGACGGCGCCATGAAGGTCTGCCCGGCCATGGCTGCGATCACCTTGTCGGTATCGGTGCTCTTGGCCTTTTCAACCGCCTGCTTCCACATGTGGATGCCGATATAGGTGGCTTCCATCGGGTCGTTGGTGACAGCCGTCTCGAAGTTGGGCAGCTTGTGTTCCTTGGCCCAGGTCTTGTAAGACTTGATGAAGGCAGCGTTGGTCGGGTTTTTCACTGACTCGAAGTAATTCCACGCGGCCAATTGGCCAACCAGCGGCTTGGTATCCACGCCGCGCAGCTCTTCCTCACCCACCGAGAACGCCACCACCGGCACATCAGTGGCCTTCAGGCCGGCATTGCCAAGTTCCTTGTAGAAAGGCACGTTGGAGTCGCCGTTGATGGTCGACACCACGGCAGTCTTCTTGCCCTCCGCGCTGAACTTCTTGATCTTGCCGATGATGGTCTGGTAGTCCGAATGACCGAACGGCGTGTATTCCTCCATGATGTCTTCATCAGCCACACCCTTGCTCTTCAGGAAGGCGCGCAGGATCTTGTTGGTGGTACGCGGATAGACGTAATCGGTGCCCAGCAGCACCCAGCGTTTGGCCGAGCCACCTTCCTTGCTCATCAGATATTCCACAGCGGGAATGGCCTGCTGGTTAGGTGCAGCACCGGTGTAGAACACGTTCTTTTCCAACTCTTCACCTTCGTACTGCACCGGATAGAACAGCAGCGAATTAAGCTCCTTGAACACCGGCAGCACCGACTTGCGCGACACCGAGGTCCAGCAACCAAAGACCACCGAAACTTTCTGCTGCGAAATCAGTTCACGCGCCTTGGTGGCAAACAGCGGCCAATCGGAGGCCGGGTCCACCACCACAGGCTCGAGCTTCTTGCCCATCACGCCACCATGCTTGTTGATGTCGTCGATGGTCATCAGCGCGGTTTCTTTCAGCGCGGTTTCGGAAATGGCCATGGTGCCGGACAGTGAATGCAGGATACCCACCTTGATGGTGTCTTCGGCGTGCGCTGCCGTGGTGATCAGGCCGAGCGTGAGCGAGGCGGCCAGGGCCGAGAGCTGGAAAAGGAAAGGACGACGGGAATGCATCAGGAACTCCTGTGGAATGAGAGGTAACAATCGTTTTTGCAACATCCGGGCTGCAGCAACCCGGGCGGACAAGGCGTCGAGGTCACTGCATCCGGTCAACCGGCGGTCATCAGAACTGCAACTGCATGGCCAGCTTGATGGCGTTGCTGCTGGCCGAAGTGCCCGCACCCGATTGGTCGTCCTTCACGTAAAACACCGACAGGCGCGCGTCGGCCCCCTTGATCACGTAATGCACGCCAAC
>CAITLJ010000008.1 GCA_903893215.1 uncultured Ferrovum sp.
CGGCACCACCTTTTGCGAAGCGCCCGAATTCGAAGCTCCGCTCAACGTGTACGGCTATTCCAAGCTGCTCTTTGACAACCATGTCCGTGCGCATCGCGCGCAACTCGACGCGCAGGTGGTCGGTCTGCGTTATTTCAATGTGTATGGCCCGCGTGAAACCCACAAGGACCGCATGGCCTCGGTGGCCTTCCACTTCTCCAACCAGTATCGCGACACGGGCAAGGTCAGGCTGTTTGCCGGTGAGGGCGCCTACGGCAACGGGGAGCAGCAACGGGATTTCGTGTCGGTGGAGGACGTGGTCAAGGTCAACCTGTATTTCATGGACAACCCGGACCGGTCGGGCATCTTCAATTGCGGCACGGGACGCAGCCAGCAGTTCAACGACATGGCGGTGGCCACGCTGAATGCCGTGCGCGCGCAGGACGGCCATGCGGCCGCTGCGCTGGCCGATCATGTGGCCGCCGGCCGCATCGAATACATTCCCTTTCCGGATGCCCTGAAGGGCAAATACCAGAGTTTTACCCAGGCCGACATCCACGCCTTGCGTGCTGCAGGCTATGCGGAGGAATTCCTGACCGTGGAACAGGGCGTTGCCCGCTACATGGAGGCGCGCAGACATGGATAAACAGACGCTCGGCCTGAGCATTCAGCAGGTGGTCGGCAACACACCGCTGGTGCGGCTACGCCGCTTGCCCGGCCAGAGTAGCAACGTGCTGCTGGCCAAGCTGGAAGGCAACAATCCGGCCGGCTCGGTGAAGGACCGCCCCGCCATGTCGATGATCACGCGCGCCGAAGCGCGCGGCGACATCCACCCCGGTGACACGCTGATCGAAGCCACCAGCGGCAACACCGGCATTGCGCTGGCCATGGCGGCCAGCGTCAAGGGCTACCGCATGGTGCTGATCATGCCGGAGCATCTCAGCATCGAGCGGCGCCAGACCATGCGCGCCTTTGGCGCCGAACTGATCCTCACACCCGAAAGCGGGGGCATGGAAGCCGCCCGCGATCTGGCCGAGCGCATGCGCGATGAGGGTAAGGGCGTGATCCTCGACCAGTTTGGTAACAGCGACAATCCGCTGGCGCATTACGAGACCACCGGCCCGGAAATCTGGCGCGATACGCAGGGGCAGGTCACCCACTTCGTTGCCACCATGGGGACCACTGGCACCATCATGGGCGTATCGCGTTACCTGAAGGAACAGAACCCGGCCATCCAGATCATTGGTGTGCATCCGGCCGATGGCTCGCAGGTGCCCGGCATCCGCAAGTGGCCGGAAGCCTACCTGCCCGGCATCTTTGATCGCGCCCGGGTCGACCGCATCATGGAAGTGACGCAAGCCGACGCCGAGGAGACCACGCGCCGGCTGGCCGCCGAGGAGGGCATCTTTGCCGGGGTGTCGTCCGGCGGTGGCGCCTGGGTGGCCTTGCAGATTGCGCGTGAAGTGGAGAATGCGGTGATCGTGCACATCGTGTGTGACCGTGGCGACCGCTACCTTTCCACCGGAGTGTTTCCTGCGTGATCCCGATCCTGGCATTTGATATCGAAACCATTCCCGACTGCGCCGGGCTGCGCATCTCCCTGGGCCTGCCGGCCGACACGCCGGATGCCCATGTGGCCGAAATCGCCTTCCAGCAGCGCCGCAAGCTGACCGGCTCGGACTTCCTGCAGCCCTACCTGCAGCGGGTGGTGGCCATCTCATGCGCCTTGCGTGATCGCAACGGCTTTCGCGTCTTCACGCTGGGCAACGCCGATGACACCGAGGCGCAGCAGGTGCAGCGTTTCTTTGACGGCATAAGCCACTACACGCCGCAACTGGTGTCGTGGAACGGTTCCGGGTTTGACCTGCCGGTGCTGGCGCAACGCGCGCTCATTCACGGGCTGACCGCCCCGCGCTTCTGGGATCAGGGCGAGGACGACCGAGACTTCAAGTGGAACAATTACCTGTCGCGTTATCACACCCGCCACCTCGACCTGATGGACGTGATGGCGCTGTATGGTGGCCGTGCCAATGCGCCGCTCGACGAGATGGCGCGACTGTGCGGTTTTCCGGGCAAGCTGGGTATGGACGGGAGTCAGGTGTGGCCGGCCTGGCAGCAAGGGCGCAGCCAGGAAATCCGCGCCTACTGCGAGACGGATGCCACCAACACCTATCTGCTCTACCTGCGGTTTCAGCGCTTGCGCGGCCAGCTCACGGCCGAGGCCTACGGCGAGGAAGTGGCGCTGGTACAGGCCACCTTGCACGGCAGCACCGAGTTGCACTGGCACGAGTTCCTGGCGGCCTGGCCCAAGGCCTGAATTGCATTTGTGCCTTGCAGCAAAAAGGCGGCAATTGTAAAATCCGATGGTTACGCTGCTGTTACACGATCAATCCTCTCTCGTTCAAGGGAAGTCCACAATGAAGAAGCCCGTTCGCGTTGCCGTCACCGGTTCTGGTGGTGCCATCGGCTACAGCCTGCTGTTCCGCATTGCCAGTGGTGAAATGCTGGGCCCGGATCAGCCAGTCATCCTGCAGCTGTTTGATATCACCCCATCGCTGAAGGTGGTGAACGGCGTGGTGATGGAGCTCGACGATTGCGCCTTCCCGCTGCTGCAGTCTGTTGTGGTCACCGACGACGTGCGCGTGGCCTTCAAGGACGCCGACGTGGCCCTGCTGGTGGGCAGCCGTCCGCGCACCGCCGGCATGGAGCGCAAGGACCTGCTCGAGATGAACGGTGCCATCTTCACCGATCAGGGGCGTGCCCTGGATGAAGTCGCCTCGCGCGACGTCAAGGTTCTGGTGGTGGGCAATCCGGCCAACACCAACTCGCTGATCGCCATGAAGAACGCGCCCGGCCTCAAGCCGCAACAGTTCACTGCCATGATGCGCCTGGATCACAATCGTGCCTTGTCGCAAATTGCCGCCAAGACCGGCAAGCCGGTCAGTGCCGTCAGGAAGATGACCATCTGGGGCAACCATTCGGCCACCCAGTACCCCGACCTGTTCCACGCCACAGTGGACGGTGCCAGCGTGGCCGCCACCATCAACGATCAGGCCTGGCTGGAAGGCAACTTCATTCCCACCGTGCAAAAGCGCGGTGCCGCCATTATCGAAGCGCGTGGCTCGTCCAGTGCTGCCAGTGCCGCCAATGCCGCCATCGCACACATCCGTGACTGGACGCTGGGCACGCCGGAAGGCGACTGGGTCACCATGGGCATTCCTTCGGATGGTTCCTACGGCATTCCCGAAGGCGTCATCTTTGGCTATCCCGTCACCTGCAAGGACGGCCAATACACCATCGTGCAGGGTCTGGACGTGAGCGAGTTCAGCCGCGGTCGTATCGAAAAGACCCATGCCGAACTGCTGGAAGAACGCGCTGCGGTTACCCACCTGCTGGGTTGATCTGTGGGGCGTGGCCGATGCACTGGATCGGGTCGAATCTTATGCTGCGCCGCACCAATACAGTGAGGGTCAGGGTCCCTTGGCCGCTGGCGTGCACCCGCTGGTGGCGTGCAGGCTGGTGCCGACGGGCTGATACACGCCGTACTGGGTGAAGAAATCGCGCTGGGCCTGATAGGCCTGATATTCCATCGCCATGATTTCATCGCAGTCGCCATTACGCGCGTGCGTGAAGCGGCCCGACCCCTGCTGCAGGTAATGCACCATCTCGTGGACCAGCACCGCGCTGGAATAGGTGCGGTCCAGCGGGAGCAGGCGGTCGTCAAGGTAGATCTTCTCGCCCGGCGGAAACCAGCCGAGCACCTGGCACTCCAGGTCATTGCAGGCGGCGTGGATCATTTCCTGGTGGGTCAGCATCACCACTTCGGGCATCTGCGCAGGCGCGGGGTAGCCGCTAAGGTGGACAGCCCAGGACATCAGGACGGCAAGGAGTTCGTTCATGAACAGCTCCTTCGGTAAAGTGCCGGCTGGCGGCACCACCGGCACCTTTACGCGCGGATTGCGGGCAGGAAGGTGTCGCGTGCACGTTCTCTCAAGCATCAGTCATGCCATTCCGGTGCGGTGCAGCATTTTTGTCATCGCCCTGTCAGGTTGCCCTATTTTGTATGGCACAATGCCGGCAAGATTGACCGGAGATCCTCATGCAAAGAACCATGCTGCAGGCCAAGTTGCACCGCGTGACCACCACCCAGTCGGAACTGCATTACGAGGGGTCCTGTGCCATCGACCAGAACCTGCTCGACGCTGCCGATATTCATGAATATCAAGCGATTGATATTTATAACGTGAATAATGGGGCGCGCTTTTCGACCTATGCCATCAGTGCAGAGCGTGGCAGTGGCACAATTTCGGTCAATGGTGCCGCAGCGCGTCAGGCCGCCCCTGGAGATTTGCTGATCATTGCCGCGTATTCGGCTTACAGCGCAGCCGAACTTGCGGATTACGCGCCGCGCCTGATCTATGTGGATGGCGAGAATCGTCTGCTGGCGCAACGCAGCAAGATTCCCGTGCAGATGAAGGAAGCGGACATCCGTCCGCTCAAGGCGCAGGGCTAAGGCTGCCGGCCCGGCAGCAATGCGCAGACCCGCCGCAGGCCACCATGTTGCATGGTCGGTCGGGCGCGAGTCAGACCATCCAAAGCTCGTTCAGCCCCTGAAAACCCCAGGCCCCGGGATTCTCGCGGCTCACGATGCGATCGTCGCTGAGTTCCAGGTCGATGCGCTGGGGGCGCACCCGCCCCTGTGTGGCGAGCGAGAAAAACACTTTGACCACCGGTTGCAGCAGCGAATGGTGCGCCGGCTCGCAGACCACGGCCAACTGGTTGCTTTGCAGGCGCACCAGTGAGCCCACCGGATAGATGCCAACCGAGCGCACAAAATGCTGTAGCAACACCGGGTCGTAGTCTGCGCCGCTGGCCTGTGCCAGTTGGCGCACGGCCGCGCTCGGGCTGAGGGCGCCGCCGCCTTCGCGTTCTGATGCCAGGCCATCGTAGTCATCGCAGACCGCCAGCATGCGCGCCAGCAGGGTGATCTGCGCACCATGCAGGCCTGCCGGAAATCCTGAGCCATCAAAGCGCTCACGATGCTGCGCGGTGGCTTGGATCACCAGATCGGGCACTTGTTGCTCGGCGTTCAGCAATTCGGCACCGGCCTGCGGATAGCGGCTGAACGCCAGCCGGGCGGCCGGATCATCCGGAAGTGCCTGCAGCATGGCCAGTGGCGGGGGCAGGGTGGTGCGACCCAGGTCATGCACCAGTCCCGCCAGTCCTGCAAGGCGAATGGTGGGGGTATCCAGTTGCATCTGCTGGGCCAGGCCGACCATCAGGCCGCACACCGCCACCGAATGCATGTAGCGCTCCTCGTCGTGCTCGCGGATGCGGCTCAGGCTGACCAGGGCGGCCGGATTGCGGCGCACGGACGCCCAGATCTGTTCGACCGCCGCCAGCGCTTCGGTGCAGTCGGGCAACTGACCGCCCTGCGAGGCACTGAACATGCGGCGCACGGTATGCATGCACTCCCGGCTGAGCACGCGAGCCTGACCGGCTTCCTGGGCCACGGTCACAAGCGGCACCGGAACGGGCTCGGAGGCTGGCGTCGTCGCAGGGTGGTCTGCAGCAAGGGAGGCGATCGTTGGCGACAGCGGGTCGATTGCCGCGGCAGGGCCGTTGGTCGGCGCCGCAATGCCGTCAGTCGCCGCCGCGACAGCACCCGCGACGCCAAGGTCAGTGGATGCGTGTGCCGGGGTTGCCTGATCACGCTCCGGCAAACGGTGGTTGGTACGCTCGCCAGTGAGCAGTGGCGCCGCCTCGGGAGGACGGGGCGCCAGACCGCGTTCGGTGTCGATCCAGATTTCCTGCAGGACACCGGCCTGCAGGGCGCGCAGCATGACCATGCTGTCGACGGCAAATCGGGTGCGCCAGAGCGGGTGCTGGAACCACGATCCGGTGATGCCGCAGACATACATGCCGATCTGCAGGTCGGCGGTGTCGATTTTTAGACGCATGGACCCAAGGCGACGAAAGCGCGCTGCCACCCGTCGGATGGCTTGTTCCTGTTTAACGGAGCCTACTCCGGGTTCTTGAGCAGCGTTGGCGTTCGGACAGGCGTCGGCCATTCGTCAGGCAATCCGCGCCATCCACCGCGCCAGACGGATGCGACGCTGCCTGACCTTGACGGGCGGGCAGGCAAGCCTGAGGCTACGTGGCTCATGGATACCGCCAAGCCCCTGCAGGATCTCGAGCCTGCCGCCGTCGAACCGGCGTCGCCACATTGGGTGGCCGCCGGATCCCGGGCCTGCTGGCAGATCAACCTTGCCCTGTTCCTTGCCGGCCTGGCCACCTTTTCCTTGCTGTATTGCGTGCAGCCGCTGCTGCCGCTGTTGGCCGGAACCTTTGCCGTGAGTCCTGCACAGAGTGCATTGGCCTTATCGCTGTCCACCGGCACGCTGGCCTTGGCGATCCTGGCAGCTTCGGCCTGGTCGGTGCACCTCGATCATCGCCGCCTGATGTTCTGGTCAATGATCCTGGCAGCCAGCGCGAACCTGCTGGCCAGCCAGCTCGGCTCGTGGCCAGCCCTGCTGGTGGCACGCACCCTGGTCGGCCTGTGCATGGGTGGGGTGCCCGCCGTGGCGATGGCCTATCTGGCCGAGCACATCGAGCCGCGCGGACTGGGTTTTTCCACCGGGCTCTATGTGGGCGGTACCGCACTTGGCGGCATGACCGGCCGGGTGGTCGTCAGCTGGCTGGTCGGGGTGGTTTCCTGGCGCAACGCGCTGGCGCTGCTCAGCATGGCGGACTTGCTGCTGGCGATCGGCTTCATCCTGTTGCTGCCGCCGGCCACCCATCCGCGTCAGCGTCAGAGCGAAGCCGCTGACGGCGCCTATGGCTTGACCACCCACCTCGCCATCTGGCACGGCCATTTGAGGCAGCCCCGCCTGCGCCGCCTGTTCTGCCTGCCATTTCTGGCGATGGGAGCGTTCGTCACCATTTACAACTATGCCGGATTTCACCTGATGGCGGCACCGTTCCACCTGTCGCTTGGGCGCATTGGCCTGATGTTTGGCGCGTATGTGTTCGGCATTGCGGCGGCCCCTGCTGGTGGTTGGCTGGCGGACCGTTGGGGTCGGCCGCCCGTGGTGGTGCTTGGCACCGGCACGGCCCTGACGGGCGTCCTGCTCACGCTTTCAGGTGACCTGGGCTGGGTGGTGACCGGCGTGATCCTGCTTACGGTCGGTTTTTTCATGGCGCACGCCACCGCCAGCGGGTGGATCGGCAAGCTGGCCGATGGCCACAAGGGCCACGCCACGGCGCTGTACCTGCTGTCCTATTACAGCGGTTCCAGTGTGCTTGGTGCCATCGGCGGCTGGTTCTGGCAATGGCACGGCTGGCCGGCCGTGGTGGCCTATGCCGCGGCACTGCTGCTCTGGATGGTGTGGCTGGCGGCCGGTCTGGCAGGAGGCGATGCGGATGAGTCTGCAGCTTTGGTCGGGGCCTTCGCCAGCAAAGGGCCTTGATCGTCAGCCCGACGCCTTGGCCTCGCTGCGCTGCGTCGGCTGATAGGGACAGCCTATCAAAGCCACAACAATTTTTGATTGGCGCCAGCACCGGAAACCACTTAGTCTCGCTCTGCGATGCAGCAGGATCACTGTGTTTGCTGCCAATCCCGTCAACCCACCTGGAACCACACCATGTCTTTGATCAATACCCAAGTCCAGCCCTTCAAGGCCAACGCTTTCCACAACGGCAAGTTTGTCGAGATCACCGAACAGACCCTCAAGGGCCACTGGTCCGTGTTCATCTTCATGCCGGCCGCGTTCACCTTCAACTGCCCGACTGAAGTCGAAGACGCCGCCACCAACTACGCCGAATTCAAGAAGGCCGGTGCCGAGGTGTACATTGTTACCACCGATACCCACTTTGCCCACAAGGTGTGGCACGAAACCAGTGATGCCGTGCGCAAGGCCGAGTTTCCGCTGATCGGCGACCCCGCCCACAAGCTGACCCGCGCGTTTGACGTGCATATCGAGGAAGAGGGCCTGGCACTGCGTGGCACCTTCATCATCAACCCGGAAGGCGTGATCAAGACACTGGAAGTGCATGACAACGCCATCGCCCGTGACGTGTCGGAAACCCTGCGCAAGCTGAAGGCTGCCCAATATGTGGCCGCCAACCCGGGTCAGGTGTGCCCCGCCAAGTGGAAGGAAGGCGCCAAGACCCTGACCCCGTCGCTGGACCTGGTCGGCAAGATCTAAGTCTCACCCGCAGTACCTGACCGGGGCGTGCACGCTGTCGCAGGCTGGACAGCGCGCCGCCCCGTCCCCATTCCCGGCCTGAGTTTGCGCGCCTGCGCCTTCAGCCTCATTTCTGGAGCCATCACATGTTGGATGACAACATCAAAGGCCAACTCACGGCCTATCTTGAACGACTGAAGCACCCGATCGAGCTGGTCGCCAATTGCGACGACAGCAGCGGCGGCATCGAAATGCGCGAACTGCTCGCCGACATCACCGCCTGCTCGGCGATGGTCAGCCTGCGCGAAGACGCCAGCCTGAACCGTACCCCGGCCTTCGGGATTGCCAAACCGGGCGAGGCGCCCCGGGTGACGTTTGCTGCTGTGCCGATGGGGCATGAGTTCACTTCCCTGGTGCTGGCCCTGCTGCAGGTAGGCGGCTATCCGCCCAAGGTGGAGCCCGACATCATCGAGGCCATCCAGGCGCTCGACCAGCCGCTCGAGTTTGAGGTGTTCATGTCATTGTCCTGCCACAACTGCCCGGACGTGGTGCAGGCGCTGGACATGCTGGCGGCCCTCAATCCCAGGGTGCGTACCACGGTGGTCGATGGCGCACTGTTCCAGGAAGAAGTGGAACGCCGCGACATCATGGCCGTGCCCATGGTGTTTCTCAACGGCCAGATGTTTTCTTCCGGCCGCATGAGCATTGAGGAAATCCTGGCCAGGCTCGATACCAACAGCGGGGAGCGCGAAGCGGCCAAGCTGAACGCGCAGGCGCCTTTCGAGGTGCTGATCATTGGCGGTGGTCCCGCTGGTGCAGCGGCGGCAGTGTATGCGGCGCGCAAGGGTATCCGTACCGGCGTGGTGGCCGAGCGGTTTGGCGGCCAGACCCTCGACACGCTGGCCATTGAAAACTACGTCTCGGTGCTGGAAACCAACGGCCCCAAGTTTGCTGCCGACCTGGAAGCCCAGGTGCGCCAGTACGGTGTCGACATCATGAACATGCAGCGGGTGGAGCGCCTGATTCCGGCAACCGAAGCCGGTGGCTACATCCAACTGCACATGCAGAACGGTGGTGTGCTGCGTTCACGTTCGGTGGTGCTCTCTACTGGTGCGCGCTGGCGCAATGTGAATGTGCCCGGCGAGCAGGAATACAGGAACAAGGGGGTAGCCTATTGCCCGCATTGCGACGGCCCGCTGTTCAAGGGCAAGCAGGTGGCCGTGATTGGCGGCGGTAACTCGGGCATCGAAGCCGCCATCGACCTGGCCGGCGTGGTGGCGCACGTTACCGTGTTCGAGTTTGCCCCCGACCTGAAAGCCGACGCGGTGCTGGTCAACAAGCTGCGCAGCCTGTCCAACGTGACGGTGCACACCAACGCACAGACCACCGAAATCACCGGTGACGGCGCGCGCGTCAATGGCATCACCTACACCAACCGGGTGTCAGGCGAATCGCAGCACGTGGCGCTGGAAGGCGTGTTTGTGCAGATCGGACTGGTGCCCAACACCGAGTTCCTCAAGGGCACTCTCGATCTGACCCGCTTTGGCGAAATCGTGATCGATGACAAGTGCCACACCAGTGTGCCTGGCGTGTTTGCCGCGGGTGATGTGACCACGGTGCCTTACAAGCAGATTGTGGTGGCGGCTGGGGAGGGCGCCAAGGCAGCCCTGTCGGCGTTCGATCATCTGATCCGCACGCCGGTGCCGGTCGATATGGCCGCCTGACCGATTCCCGAAGCATAGGAAGGGCCCGGCGCCAGTGCGTCGGGCCCTTTCCTTTTGTGGTCCCCTCCTGCCCACCAGCGCCGGTGCGGCAAGATCCGATGACGTTCCCGATCATCGCTCCCGGTGCACCTTGCATCGGCATCCACTGCTCCTGTCGGGTTTTTCGACTGTTCGTGTGCTTACACGCCTGGACAATCGATCCTTGCGCTTTGTTAATAACTGTAAATTTTTAAACACAGTCCTCAAGCCTGCCGTCCGGTCGTCGTTACCCCTTTTGTCAGCGATAAATCCAGTGGTCGGTATCGCACTGGAGGCATGAAATTTAGCGCTGCTCAAGCGCCGCAGCGTCACTTTTATTTCAGGAACCGGTCCAACATGGCAAAAACAATCATGATCACCGACGATTCCGCCTCGATGCGGCAGCTGGTGTCCATCTCGCTGCGGGGGGCCGGCTATGACGTCATCGAGGCCTGCGATGGCGTGGATGCGCTGGACCGTCTGAAGGGCCAGAAAGTGAATCTGGTGATCAGCGATGTCAACATGCCGCGCATGGGCGGCTTTGACTTTGTCGCCGCGCTCAAACAGCGCCAGGAGTATCGGTTTACCCCGGTGATCATGTTGACCACCGAGTCTGAAGACGCAAAGAAGCAGGCCGGCAAGGCGGCCGGCGCCAAGGCGTGGATCGTGAAACCCTTCAAGCCTGACCAGTTGCTTGCAGCCGTGGCCTCGCTGGTGCAGCCGTGAGCGACGGCGCCCGTGCCGAGGTGTTCAAGGTGGCGGGACCGATGACCATTTATCGCGCCGCGGAGTTGAAGCCAGAAATTCTGGCACAGCTGGAACAGCACGTGCACGTGGTGTTCGATCTGTCCGATGTCAGCGAATTCGATACCGCAGGCGCGCAATTGCTGTTACTTGCCAGCATGCAGGCACTGGAGCGTCGGGGCACAGCGCGCGTTGGGGCGCGCAGCCAGGCGGTCAGCCTGGCCCTCGGCACCCTTGGCTTGCAGGGCACCTTTCCCGACTGCAGCTGCGGCACCTGGCAGTCCCCGGTAGCGCTGTGATGCCGACGGACCCATCTTGCGGAAGGTTTTGCCATGCAACTCGATGAAATCCTCGAAACCTTCGTGAATGAATGCCGCGAGTTGCTGGAGGCGATGGAATCGACCCTGCTGGCGCTTGAATTCAGCGCCATCGACGCCGAGCAGATCAATGCCATCTTCCGGACGGCACATACCATCAAGGGGTCCGCCGGGTTGTTCGGGCTCGACCATGTGGTGGCGTTCACCCATGTGCTGGAAAGCGTGCTCGACCGGGTGCGCGATGGCGACGTCAGGTTGACGGAAGACCTGCGCGCCTTGTTGCTGTCGTGTGCCGACCACATCCGGACCATGATCGATGCGATTGCGTCTGGCTGCATCGCGGAAGACGAGGCGGTGACCGCTCAGGGTTTGCCGCTGTTGTCGCGGCTGCGCAATCATCTTCCGGATCACCCGCACGGGGATGCTGCCGGACAGGTGGCCCCCGAGGTCGCGTCGGCATTCGCCGCTGATCGCACGGCGCAAGCTGGTGCAGCAACAACCGGCACCACTCCACACTGGCATATCTCCATCCGTTTTGGTGGCGACACGCTGCGTAATGGCATGGATCCGTTGTCCTTCCTGCAATACCTCGCACAATTCGGGACCGTCCTTGCCATCGTGCCGCTGGCCGATGCCATGCCGGCGGCACCGGAGATGGATCCCGAGACCTGCTATCTGGCCTTCGAGATTGCCCTGCGCAGCGAGTCCACACAGGACCAGATCGAGGCAGTATTCAAGTTTGCCCGGGAAGACGCGCTGCTTCGCATCCTTCCCCCGCTGAGTCCGGTGGCGGACTATGTGGTCCTGATCGATACCTCGCCCGAGCCCGCCGAGCGGATGGCGGAAGCGCTGATCACTTGCGGCAGCATCGACCCGTCGGCGCTGCGTGCAGAACGGCAACGGCTGGCCCAGGGGGCCGACCCGGCACCGCCGGCCGACCCGGCGCTGTCGGCCAATCAGGCACAGGCGGCTACCATGCCGGTCCTTCAGGCAGACGGGACTCACGCCCCCCGGGCCGAGGGTGAGGCGGGCAAGCAGCGTCGTGCCGGTGATACGCGGGCTGCCGACGTCAATTCGATCCGGGTCGACGCGGACAAGCTCGACAATCTGATCAATCGGGTTGGCGAACTGATCATCTCGGCCGCAAGCACCCATATGTTCGCCATGCGTGCCGGATTGCCGGATCTGCAGGATTGCGCGACGACGCTGGCAAATCTGGTCAAGGAAGTGCGCGACGGCGCGCTGGAACTGCGCATGGTCCGCATCGGTGGCACCTTCAGCCGCTTTCAGCGCATGGTCCATGACCTTTCGCGGGAACTCGGCAAGGACGTCCGGTTGCAGATCTTTGGTGAAGACACCGAGCTCGACAAGACACTAGTCGAGCGCATCGGCGATCCGCTCACCCATCTGGTGCGCAATGCCATGGACCACGGTGTGGCTGACCCGGCCTACCGGGTGGCGCGGGGCAAGACGCCCCACGGCACCATCACCCTGAACGCCTATCACGACGCCGGCAGCGTGGTGATCGAGGTGAGCGACGACGGCCGCGGTCTCAACCGCGACCGTATCCTTGCCAAGGCTACCGAACGGGGACTGGTGCCTGCCGGAGCCAGCCTTGGCGACGAGGACATCTTCGGCCTGATTTTTGAACCTGGCTTCTCGACGGCGGAGCAGGTCACCAACCTCTCGGGTCGCGGGGTTGGCATGGATGTGGTCAAGCGCAATATCACCGCACTGCGCGGCACGGTCGGGATCAGCAGCACCGCCGGGGTGGGCACCACCGTCCGCATCCGGCTGCCCTTGACCCTGGCGATCATCGACGGCTTCCTGGCGCAGGTCGGCACGTCCAGCTTCGTGGTGCCGCTGGACATGGTCGAGGAGTGCATGGAGCTGTCGCCAGCGGCGCGCGCCGGCAATGACAACCGCGGCTTTGTCGATCTGCGCGGCAGTGCACTACCGCTGATCTCGTTGCGCGACATCCTCGAAACCGGGGGTACGCCGGGCCCGCGTGAAAACCTGCTGGTGGTGCACTCGAACGGCGAGCGCGCCGGCCTGCTGGTGGACAACCTGCTGGGTGAGGTTCAGGCGGTGATCAAACCCCTTGGCCCCTATTTCAAATGCGTCAAGGTCATTGGTGGGTCGACGATTCTTGGCGATGGCCAGGTTGCACTGATCCTGGACGTTCCGGGTCTGCTTCGCTACGCAAACACCCTGGGTGCCGCAGGGACCACCATTCCGGCCACGATACTGATTAACTGATATTTTTTGGCGTCCACCCGAGTGGATGGCCACGTTTGACCTGACAGGGGATTTTCATGACTGCAAAGAGCACCACGGGCAAGAAGCCCGCCAGCAATACCAAGCCGGCCAGCAGCAAGGCCAGCACCGCGGCGGCCGCCAAGTCTGTGGCCAAGCCGGTAGCCAGGTCCGTAGCCAAGACGGTAGCCAAGTCCGTGGCCAAGCCGGCAGCCAAGACGGTAGCAAGGCCAGTCGCCAAATCCACGGCCAGGCTGGCGGCCAAGGTCGTGGTCAGGCCGGTTGCCGGCAAGGCGGCATCCGGCAAGACCGCCGCTGCGACCAGTCAGGCGAGTGCCAGGCAGCAGGCCATCGAGCTCGAGAACCATGCATTGCGCAGCCAGATCGAAGCCATCGGCAAGGCAATGGGGGTGATCGAGTTCACCCTGGACGGCAAGGTCCTGCACGCCAACCAGAACTTCCTCGACGTGCTTGGCTACACGCTGGACGAGATCCGCGGTCAGCACCACAGCCTGTTTGTCGATCCCGCCTATCGCGCCAGCGCCGAGTATCGCCTGTTCTGGGACAAGCTGGGGCGCGGCGAGTACGATGCCGGCCAGTACAAGCGCATCGGCAAGGCCGGTCGCGAGGTCTGGATTGAGGCCAGCTACAACCCGATCATCGATGCCGAGGGCAAGCCCTGCAAGGTGATCAAGTACGCCACCGACATCACCGAAGCCAAGCTGCGCGCCGCCGATTTCGAAGGCCAGCTTGCCGCGATCGGCAAGGCGCAGGGCGTGATCGAATTTACCCTGGACGGCAAGGTGATCAGCGCCAACCCGAATTTTCTGGCGGTGGTGGGCTACACCCTTGAGGAAATCCGCGGTCAGCACCACAGCCTGTTCGTCGATGCGGCCCATCGGGCCAGTCCGGAATACCGCCTGTTCTGGGACAAGCTGGGGCGCGGCGAATACGATGCCGGTCAGTACCGGCGCATTGCCAAGGGCGGCCGCGAGGTCTGGCTCGAGGCTTCCTACAACCCGATCATGGACATGAATGGCCGGCCCTTCAAGGTGGTCAAGTACGCCACCGATGTGACCGAACAGGTGCTCGAAGCCGCCTCATTCAAGGCGGTGGTCGCCCAGACCCAGGAAGTGGCGGCAGCCGCTGGTGTGGGTGATTTCACCCGGCGGATCGACATCAGTGACAAGCAGGGCCTGCAGCGCGAGCTGGGCGCCTCGATCAATGCGCTGCTGGACACCACGGCGTCCGGCATGAACGACGTGGTGCGGGTGGTCAGTGCACTGGCCCGCGGCGATCTCAACGAACGGATCACCGGTGACTATGCGGGTACGTTCGGACAGATGAAGGATGCCTGTAATGCCACCGGTGATGCCCTGCGCACCACGATTTCGGACGTGGCCCAGGCCGTGGAGACCCTGGCGTCGGTGGCCGGCGAAATCAGCGCCACGGCCGGGACGCTGTCCCAGGCGGCCAGCGAGCAGGCCGCCAGCGTCGAGGAGACCAGTGCGTCGCTGGAGCAGATGACGGCTTCGATTTCGCAGAACACCGAGAATGCCAAGGTGACCGACGGCATGGCCTCCAAGGCGTCGACCGAGGCGTCTGAAGGCGGCGAGGCGGTCACCGCCACGGTTGTGGCAATGAAGACCATCGCCCAGAAGATCGGGATCATCGATGACATCGCCTACCAGACCAACATGCTGGCCCTCAATGCCGCCATCGAAGCTGCCCGCGCCGGCGCCCATGGCAAAGGGTTTGCGGTGGTGGCGGCCGAGGTTCGCAAGCTGGCGGAACGCAGTCAGATCGCCGCCCGGGAAATTGGCGACGTGGCAGGCAACAGCGTGCAGCTGGCCGAGAAGGCCGGCAAGCTGCTCGATCATATGGTGCCCAATATTCGCAAGACCTCCGATCTGGTGCAGGAAATCACTGCCGCCTCGCAGGAGCAGTCCACCGGCGTGTCCCAGATTTATTCGGCAATCACGCAACTGAACAAGGTCACCCAGTCCAACGCTGCCGCGTCCGAGGAATTGGCGGCCAGTGCAGAGCAGATGAATGGTCAGGTCACCCAGCTCGAACGCGCCTTGTCCTTCTTTCAGCGGGAAGTCGCGGCGGTCGAACGCTTCGCGGATGAGCGCAACGCCGGGCAATGGTCGCGCAGCCCGGCCGCAGGGACGGCTTCCCCCCATGGCGCAGGTCGTGGCCGTCCGGCTGCCGAGGGACCGAACCGCGCCAATTTTGCGCGCTACTGATCGAGGCCGGCCAACATGAGCGACATCCTGCCAAATGGGTCGGCGGTCCCGCTGACTGACGACGCGGACGATCTGCTGCTCGAGGCGCAGCAGTACCTCACGTTCCTGCTCGGTAACGAGGTATTTGCCATCGGCATCCTCAAGATCAAGGAGATCCTTGAGTTTGCCGATGTAACCACGGTACCGATGATGCCGGACTGCATCCCCGGTGTGATCAACCTGCGCGGCGCCGTGGTGCCGGTGCTCGATCTTGCGCTTCGGTTCCGGCGACCCCGCAGCGAGACCACGCGCCGCACGGCGATTGTCATCGTGGAGACCGAGGTTGAGGCCCAGCAGCAGGTGGTCGGCGTGATCGTTGATGCGGTGAACGAGGTGCTCGAGATTCCACCCGAGCAGATCGAGCCGGCCCCCGGCTTTGGCACGCGGGTGCGCCCCGACTTTATCGAGGGTATTGGCAAGGTGGATGGCAAATTTGTGATCGTGCTGAACACTGACCGCATCCTTGCGGCCGAGGATCTGACCGGCCGCGTGCAGGAGTCGCCGATACTGCTCCAGCCGGCCTGAGTCGTGTGGATATCGACATTTCCCAAGCGGAGTTCGCGCAGTTCCAGCAACTGATGCTGGACGTGGCCGGAATCCAGTTGGGCGACACCAAGCGGATGCTGGTCAGCGCCCGACTGGCCGGTCGTCTGCGCGTGCTTGGCTTGCCGAGTTATGGCGAATACTTCCGGCTGATCAGCGGCGGCCGGGACGCGGTCGAACGGCAGACCATGGTGGATCTGCTGACCACCAACGAGACCTATTTTTTTCGCGAGCAGAAGCACTTCGATTTTCTCTGCAAGTGTCTGGCGCAACCGCGTCCCGCGGGCACTCCGCTGCGTATCTGGAGCGCCGCCTGTTCGAGTGGCGAGGAGCCCTACAGCATCGCGATGGTGCTGGCAGACCGCCTGCCTGATCGTCCCTGGGAAATCCTTGCGTCGGACCTGAGTACCCGGGTACTGGCCAAGGCCAGGCTAGGCCATTATCCGCAGAGTCGTGCCAACGGGATCCCGGCCACCTATCTCAAGCGCTACTGCCTGCGCGGGATCGGTGCAGAGGAGGGCACCCTGCTGGTCGATGACGCGTTGGCTGCGCGGGTGGACTTCCGCGCCATCAACCTGAAGGAACCCTTTCCGGAGGTCGGCACCTTCAACTTCATTTTCCTGCGTAATGTCATGTTTTATTTCGACGCCGAAACCAAGGCCTCGGTGGTCGCGCGCCTGGCCGAGCGCCTCACGCCGGGGGGCTACCTGTTCATCGGACACACCGAAACGCTCAATGGCACGACGCGGCAACTGCGCCCGATCGCGCCGGCGATTTACCAGAAACCAGCGTCCTGAGCGAGCGAGCACGACATGACCGACATTTTCCTGCATCCCGGTGATCTGCGTTTTGCAGGCGCCGGTGCGCGCATCCGCACGCTGTTGGGTTCTTGCCTGGCGATCGTGATGTGGCACCCCGTCTTACGTATCGGCGGCATGTCGCATTGCCTGCTGCCCAGCCGTTCAGCCGGCGACCGTGGTTTTCCGCTCGACGGTCGCTATGTGGATGAAGCGCTGCCTCTGCTGCTTGCGGCGGCGGCGCGACACGATACCGACCCTGCCGACTACCACATCAAGCTGTTTGGTGGCAGCACGATGATCGCTGCCCTGCATGATGCAAAGCATGCATCGATCGGCGACCTTAACATCCGGCAGGCCCTGCTGCGCCTGAGCCTGCTCGACCTTCCGGTCGCAGCACGCGACCTTGGTGGCATCGGTTACCGTTCCGTGGTTTTCGAGGTCGGCTCGGGCGATGTCTGGGTGGGGAGTGGCCAAGAACCGAGCCGCGAGCCTGTTACCGAGGCGGTGCTGACATGAACCGGATTGGTGTGATGATCGTCGACGATTCGGCCGTGGTGCGTCAGGTGCTGCAGTCACAGTTGACCCAGGATCCGGAGATCGAGGTGCTGCACGCCGTGGCCGATCCGCTGTTCGCCCGTGATCGCATGAAACAGCGCTGGCCGGACGTGCTGGTCCTGGATGTCGAGATGCCGCGCATGGACGGGATCACTTTTCTGAAGCAGATCATGGCGGAACGACCGACGCCGGTGATCATCTGCTCCACCCTGACCGAGCGGGGCGCCCATACCACCATGGAGGCCCTCGCTGCCGGTGCCTTTTCGGTGGTGGCCAAGCCGAAGCTTGGGCTGAAGCAGTTTCTTGAAGATAGCGCCAGTGAGCTCAGGGCAGTGGTCAAGGCGGCGGCGCGTGCCCGCGTCGGTCGGGTTGCGCCGAGCGTTCCGCTGCCGATCCCCGTGCGGGAAAAGCTGAATGCCGACGCCATGCTGGCCCCACCCACCGCAGCGGCGATGCACCAGACCACCGAACGGATCGTGGCACTGGGCACATCGACGGGAGGTACCCAGGCACTCGAACTGGTGCTGACTGCGTTGCCTCGCGTGTGCCCGGGCATCGTGGTGGTTCAGCACATGCCCGAGAAATTCACGGCTGCATTTGCGTCAAGGCTGGATGCGCTTTGCCAGATGAACGTGCGCGAAGCGCGGGACGGTGACCGCATCCTGCCCGGGCAGGTGCTGATTGCGCCGGGCGGGCGGCACATGATGGTGGTGCGTAGCGGTGCGCAGTACCACGTCGAGGTGGCCGACGGGCCGTTGGTATCCCGTCACAAGCCGTCGGTGGATGTGCTGTTCCGTTCGGTTGCCAAGGCCGCAGGCCGCAATGCGCTGGGCGTGATCATGACCGGCATGGGCGACGACGGCGCGCATGGCCTGCGCGAGATGTTTGATGCCCACGCGAGCACGGCTGCGCAGGACGAGGCCTCCTCTGTCGTGTTTGGCATGCCGAAAGAGGCGATCAAGCTGGGTGCGGCCCAGCAGGTGCTTGCGCTCGATCAGATTCCGGGGTTGATCCAGGAGCAGCTCGGCCACTGAGGGAGCGCGCGTCGCCGGTGGCCCGGCCAGTTTGCGGACCGCCTGTGCTTCGGCAACTGGATTAACGTGTTTCGATCGTTTCTTGGTGAGGCGCTTGGGTGCTCTGTCCGAAGCCGTACCCCAATCGGTATGTCGGTTTGCAAGTGCAGTCAGCCAAGCCTAGGCTTGGACAAAACTCAGCGTCAGCTGTAGCGGGCGCAATAGCACCCTTTGCGGGCCTGCTATGCCCACGTTGTGACGCCGGCCGGATGTCAGCGGGGCTTGCTGCAGTGAATGCCGACCGTTCAGGGGATACATGGAAGCAGCACCAACGCGTAGTAACGAGGATGCAGCACTCTCGGCCCTTCGGGCGCTGGAAATTCTGGACTCGGAGCCCGAAGCAGAATTTGATGCACTTGCCCGCACTGCTGCGGCTGTCTGCGGCGTGCCTGTTTCACTGATCAGCCTGATTGATGTGGGGCGACAGTGGTTCAAGGCCAATGTCGGCCTGTCGGGCGTTGCGCAAACATCGCGGGAGCAGGCCTTTTGCGCCCACGCCGTCCTGAGCGATGACCTGTTTGAAGTCGAGGACGCCACCCGTGACCCGCGGTTCCTCGATAACCCCTTGGTCACTGGACAGCCCGGCATCCGTTTTTATGCCGGTGCGCCGTTGACGCTGGCCAATGGCGAGCGGATCGGCACACTGTGTGTGATTGATCAAAAGCCCGGGCACCTCACCACCCTGCAGCGAGGGGTGTTGCGGGACCTCTCCCTGGTGGCGGCGCGGGCCATGGAAGGGCGACTGGCAATCAGGCGCGCGCGCGAAGCAACGATCGAAGCCGCCAGGGCAGCGCTGGTGCTGAAACATACTGCGGATGCCGTCATCGGCGTCACGCCGCTTGGCCGGATCGATCGCTGGAACAAGTCGGCGGAGTCGATGTTCGGTTATGCGCCGGCAGAGATCCTGGGACACCCGCTGCAACGGCTGCACACTCCGGAACGGGCGGATGCGCTGCATGCCCGCGCCTTGCGTGTCTTCGCCGGTCAGGCCGACCTGAACTACGAAACCACCCACGTCCACCGCGATGGTACGGTGCTCGACGTGGCCATTACGCTGGTGCCTGAATTTGACGTTGATGGCAAGGTCAGCCACGTGACCAAGTTCGTGCGCGACATCACCCGGTTCAAGAACACCGAGACTGCCCTGCGCGTCACGCAGGAATTCCTCGAACGTTCGGGATGGATTGCGGGCATCGGTGGGTGGCAACTCGACCTGCAGTCGCGCAACCTGCTCTGGTCAGCACAAACCTGCAGGATTCATGGCCTGGCGCCTGGCTATCTGCCGAGCCTGGATGAAGCGCTCAATTTCTACCGTCCGCATTGTCGTGCCCTCATCAAGGGTGCGCTGCGGGCGGCGATCGCCAGGGGCACCAGCTTTGATCTGGAACTGGAGATCGAACGCAGGGATGGCAGCACGCGCTGGGTGCGCGTCTTTGCCAAGGCTGACCTCGTTGATGGCCGGGCGGTGCGTCTGGTGGGCGCCTTTCACGATATTGACGAACGCCACCGGATGACGCTGGAACTCGCAGAAAAGCACGAGCTGCTGCGCGTCACGCTGCAATCCATCGGTGAGGCGGTGATCACCACCGATCCCGCCGCCATGGTCACCTGGCTCAATCCAGTGGCGGAACGGCTCACCGGTTGGTTGTCGACCGAAGCGCTGGGCCGCCCGCTCACGCAGGTATTCCATATCGTCAACGAGCAAACGCGCGCGATCACCGAAAATCCGGTTGCCACGTGCCTCGCCCAAGGCAAGATCGCCGGTCTTTCCAGTCACCCCCTGCTGATCTCGAAGGACGGCAGCGAATTCGGCATCGAGGATTCTGCGTCACCCATCCGCAATGCAGAGGGGAAGATGCTCGGGATGGTGCTGGTCTTCCACGATGTTTCGGAGCAGCGTCGCCTGTCGCGCGAAATGACCTACCGTGCCACGCACGACACCCTGACCGGACTGGTCAATCGCGCAGAATTTGAGGAGCGCCTGCTGCGTCTGTTGCGCAAGTCGCACGAAGACCAGAGCGAACACGCCATCCTGTACATCGATCTGGATCAGTTCAAGCTGGTCAATGATGCATGCGGTCATGCGGTCGGCGACCAGTTGCTGCAGCAGGTGGCCAGGCAGCTATGCAAGGTGACCCGCACGCGGGACACGGTGGCGCGTCTTGGTGGCGATGAGTTCGGCATCATTCTCGAACACTGCAAGGTCAGTCAGGCGCAGACCGTGGCACAGAAAATCTGCGACCAGATGGAAGACTTCCGCTTCCTTCACGAAGACCGGCGCTTGCGGGTCGGTGCCAGTATTGGTCTGGTCCCTGTCGATTGCCGCTGGGCGAATACTGCCGCGATCCAGCAGGCGGCCGACTCCGCCTGTTACGCAGCGAAGGAAGCCGGCAGGAATCGCATGCACACCTGGTTCGATACCGATGCGGCGATCCGCGCACGCAAGTTCGAAACCCAATGGGCGGCGCGGATCGGGAGTGCGCTGGACGAAAACCGCTTCGTCCTGTTTGCCCAGCGGATCGAGGCGCTGAAAGACGGTCCGGCCGGACTGCATGCCGAGGTTCTGGTACGTATGCTGGGCGAGGACAACAGCCTGATCCTGCCTGGCGCCTTCCTGCCCGCTGCCGAGCGTTTCAGCCTGGTGTCCCGACTGGATCGCTGGGTGCTGCGGCGGGTGATTGCGTGGATGCGCGACCAGCCGTCGCTGGAACACATCGAATGCCTGAGCGTCAACTTGTCGGGCCAATCGGTGGGGGATCACGCATTTCAGGCCTGGGCCAGCAAGGTACTCGGGGAGGCAGGTGACCGGGTCCGATCACGGCTGTGCCTCGAAATCACCGAAACGGTGGCCGTGACCAATCTTGCCGACGCCGCCATCTTCATCCAGTTGCTACGCTCGACAGGCGTTCGGGTGGCGCTGGATGATTTTGGCGCGGGCGCGTCGTCGTTTGCTTACCTCAAGTCCTTGCCGGTCGATTACCTGAAAATTGACGGACAGTTCATCCGCGGCCTGGTCGCAAATCCGCTCAACGATGCTGCGGTCCGCTGTTTTGCCGAAGTGGCGCGGCTGGTGGGGGTCAAGACGGTTGCGGAGTTTGTTGATACGCCAGAGGTGTTGGCGCGATTGCATGACATCGGAATCGACCTGGCGCAGGGCTTCCTGCTGCACAGACCTGAACCCATCGATCGGTTGAGTGCGCGGATGCTGATGGCGACCGGTTGATCCGCGCGGAACGTCACCAGTCCAGACAGCGCTGGATGAGCGTGTTCAGAAAGCTTGCGTCGGCCGGCGAAGCGCCAGCATCGGCTGCGGATTGCCCCGCGTCGTTGCGCTCAGCTTGGCGCGAAATCGATCACTACCCGCGACGGCACGTCGCCATGCGCCAGACGCGAAAAAATGTCGTTGATCGCCGCAAGCGCTTGCAGTTCGATATCGGCCTTCACCCTGTCCGCCGCCGCAAAGGCCAGCGCTTCGGCCATGTCGTGGCGGGTGCCGACGAAGGACCCGCGGATGGTGATGCAGTTGGCCACCACATCGAATAGCGGGACGGGAAATTCACCCGGCGGTAGGCCGACCAGCACGCACGTGCCGAGCTTGCGGGTCATGCCCACCCCCTGCTTGAATGCTGCCAGCGAGGGTGCGGTGATCAGCACGCCATGCGCGCCGCCATCGGTGGCCTTATGCACCTGGGCTTCGGTATCGGGTGCCGTGGCGTTGACCGTGGCGTCGGCGCCCAGCCGTCTGGCGTGGGCCAGTTTGCCGTCGTCGATATCCACCGCGCACACCAGCAAGCCCATCGCCTTACCGTATTGCACGGCCAGATGGCCCAGCCCACCGATGCCGGAGACCACCAGCCATTGTCCGGGGCGCGCCCCGGTTTCCTTGATGCCCTTGTAGGAGGTGACACCCGCGCAGATCAGCGGTGCTGCTGCCTGTGCATTCAACCCTGGCGGAATATGGGCCACATACGCGGGATCGGCCACGATGTATTCGGCAAAGCCACCGTTACGCGTGTAGCCGCCGAACTGCGCCGAGGCGCACACGGTTTCCCAGGCCTGCAGGCAGTATTCGCAGTGACCGCAGGCCGAAAACAGCCAGGGCACGCCCACCCGGTCACCCTCCTTGACAGCCACCACGCCGCTGCCCATGGCCACCACGATGCCGATCCCTTCATGCCCGGGCGTGAAGGGCAGGCCGGGCTTGAGCGGCCAGTCGCCATTGGCAGCATGCAGGTCGGTATGACAGACTCCGCAAGCTTCGGTCTTGACCAGGATTTCACCCGGGCCGGGCGTAGGTATCTCCAGTTCCCTGAGTACCAGCGGTTTGCCGAAATGCTCGACCACGGCGGCATGCATTTTTTTGGTCATGATCCCTTCCTGATTGAATGTTGCATCAAGCTGCGTTTGGCAGTCCCAGTCCGCGGATAGCCTCGATCATCTGCACCAGCACCGCCTGCGCGTCGCCATAGACCATGCTGCAGTTGTCTGCGTAGAACAGCGCGTTGACCACGCCGGCATAGCCTTTGCCCTCGCCACGTTTGATCACGAAGACTTTCTTGGCCAGGTCGGCGTTGAGAATCGGCATGCCGAAAATCGGCGATGACTTGTCGGTGCGCGCTGCCGGGTTGACCACATCGTTGGCGCCAATCACCAGCGCCACATCCGTGCCGGCGAACTGGTCGTTGATGTCTTCCAACTGAAAAATCATGTCGTAGGGCACGCCGGCCTCGGCCAGCAATACATCCATTTGTCCCGGCATGCGTCCGGCGACCGGATGAATGGCAAATTTCACGCTGACGTGACCGGCCTGCAGCATCTTGACCAGTTCAAACAGCTTGCCCTGGCCCTGCGCTGCGGCCAGGCCATAACCCGGCACGATGATCACCGAAGCTGCGTAACGCATCGCAATGCCGGCATCGGCCGGAGCCATCGGCTTCAGGCTGCCCTTGATGGCGCCAGGCTTGCGCCTGGACGGTTCGCCAAAATTGGAGAACACCACGCTGCTCACCGAACGGTTCATTGCCTTGGCCATCAGCAGGGTGAGCAGCATGCCGGCAGCGCCCACCACCATGCCGGCGATCATCAACGCCGGGTTCTGCAGTACAAAGCCTTCCAGACCGACCGCCAGCCCGGTGAAGGCATTGAAGATCGAAATCACCACCGGCATGTCGGCACCGCCGATCGGCAGGGTCATCAGCACCCCGACCAGCAGGGCTAGCGCAAAGAACAGCACCAGCGCCGTTGCACTGGCGGGCAGGTCGGTCGGTCCGCCCTGGGCGTTGGCGATCAGCACCCCCGCCATTCCCAGCATCGTGATTGCCACCAGACCGTTGCAGAGCTGCTGTCCCCGAAAGCGCACTGGCTGCTTGAGCAGGCCATCCAGCTTGGCCCACGCGATCACCGAGCCGGACAGGGAGATGGCGCCGATCAGTCCGCCCAGCAGGGTCACAGTCAGATCGCCGGTCGCCTGAATGTCCAGGCCATGCCCTCTGCTTACCGTGGTCTGCCCACCCAGCAAGGCGATCGCGGCAATGGCCGCAGCAGCGCCACCGCCCAGGCCGTTGTAGATCGCCACCATTTGCGGCATGGCAGTCATCGCCACTGTGCGGCCGGCCCACCACGCCAGGCTGCCACCGACCAGCAACGCGATCACGGCCAGGCCCAGATTGGCCGGCAGATAGGCCTGTGCCGCGACGCTCACGGTCAGGGCGGACAGGAAGCTGGCCAGCACAGCCAGCACCATGCCGACGCCTGCCAAGCGGATGCCGGAGGGGGCGCTGACCGGCGAAGACATGCGGTGCAGGCCGAACATGAACAGGAAGGCAGCGATCAGGTCGGCGCTGCCTATGCCAAGTTGGGCTAGCGTGATTTCCATGGCAATCTCCTTCACGCGCGCGTGGGCGGCGTAACGACGGCGCGCGGCTTGCCCTTGCGGGACCGGCGCTGCGGGTGACCGCTGGTCTGGAACATGGCCAGCATGCGCTGGGTGACAGCAAACCCTCCGGCGGCATTGCCTGCGCCCAGCAGCACGGCGAAGAAACCCAGGCACTGCGCCTGCACGCTGCTGGCCTCCAGCAGCGAGGTGATCCCGCCCACCACCACAATGCCGTGCACAAAATTCGAGCCGGACATCAAAGGCGTATGCAGGATGGCGGGCACGCGACCGATGATCACCCAGCCCGCAAATCCGGCCAGCATGAAGATGTAAAGGGCGACGAACCCTGAAATGTGGATCTGCAGGTTCATGACAGTGCCTTGTCGGGTTCGGGGGCGGCTTCGGCGGCCGGGTGGGGGAGTGTCCGGTTGCGGCCGGCATGGGTCAGCACCGTGGCCGCCAGCACAGCGTCGCTCCAGTCGATGGTGATCACGTTGTCCTTCAGCATCAGGCCGAGCAGGTTGCAGACATTCCGCGCATACAGTTCGCTTGCATCCTCCGCCAGCAAAGACGGTACGTTGAGCGGCGCCACGATGGTGGCGGGCCCCACCCGCACCGTCTTGCCCGGCACGGTATCTTCGCAATTGCCACCCCCTTCGGCCGAGAGGTCAACGATCACTGCACCGGCTTTCATGCCGTTCACCTGGACATGGCTGATCAACCTGGGCGATGCCTTGCCTGGAATGGCTGCCGTGGTCACGATCAGGTCGGACTGCTGGATGTGGCTGGTCAATACCCTGCCCACCGTGGCCTGTTCCGCCGCCGTCAGTGCGCGGGCATAGCCACCCTGACCGCTTGCGTCCACACCGGTGTCGACAAAGGTGCCGCCCAGCGACAGTGCCTGTTCACGGGTGTCGGGCCGGATGTCGTAGCCTTCCACCATGGCACCCAGCCGATGCGCGGTGGCCATGGCCTCCAGACCGGCCACGCCCAGACCCATCACCAAAACCCGCGCCGGGCCGATCGAGCCGGCTGCGCTCGTGATCTTTGGAATGACGCGCGCCAGGTGGGTGGCGCCCAGCTGGATGGCGTAATAGCCAGCCAGTGCAGACTGGCTGGACAAGGCATCCATCGCCTGCGCCCGGCTGATGCGGGGTATCCGTTCCATGGCAAAGCAGGTGATGCTGCGATCGAGCAGACGCTGCAGGAGCGCAGCCTGTTTGTCGGCGTAAATGAAGGAAATCAGGATCGCACCCGGCTTCATCGCGTCGATCACGTCCAGTGCCGGGGCCGCAACACCAAGCACCACATCGGCGTCCTTGAGTAACGCCCGCCGGTCGGACACGACTTGCACATCACTGAATGCGGCGTCCTCCAGATGAATGCCTGCGCCAGCACCGGACTGCAGGTGCAGTCGTGCGCCCAGTCTGACCAGACCGGCCGTCAGTTTGGGCACCAGTGCCACCCTGCGCTCGTGGGCCTGCGTTTCGGCCAGCACCGCCAGATTGACGTACATGCCGGTCAGGCCGGGGCAGCGTGATTGGCGGTGCGCACCAGCTTCCAGTTGACGAACTCCTGGATGCCCATGTCGCCCAGTTCACGCCCATAACCCGAGGCCTTGATCCCGCCGAAGGGCAGTTCGGCATCCGACCAGTCGATATTGTTGATGAACATCATGCCGGTCTCGACTGCCGTAGCCACGCGCAAGCCGCGTTCCGCGTCACGGGTGAACACGCAACCGCCCAGGCCAAAATCGGAGTCGTTGGCCAGGGCCACGGCAGCAGCCTCGTCCTTGACCCGGAAGAACATGGCGACCGGGCCAAAGAACTCGTCGCGGAAGGCCGGGTTGTCCTTGGCAACGTCGGTCAGGATGGTAGCCTGCATGTAGGCACCGGGACGGTCCATCCGCTTGCCGCCCATCACCACCCTGGCACCATGCTTGACCGCCACGTCCACCTGCCCGAGCAGCTGCACCAGCGCGGCTTCTGACGAGAGCGGGCCATGCGTGGTGGCTTCGTCCATCGGGTCGCCGGGCTGCAGCGCTTCCAGCGCCGCCCTGAAGCGGGCGAGGAACGTGTCAGCGATTGCATCCAGCACGATGAAGCGCTTCGAGGCGCAACAGGTTTGTCCGGCATTGAACATGCGCCCCCAGACCGCCCATGGGATGGCCTTGTCCAGATCGGCATCTTCCAGCACGATGAAGGCATCCGCACCACCCAGTTCCATCGAAGTCTTTTTGATGTTCTGGCCGGCGCGCGCGGCGATGCTGCGACCGGCGGCCACGCTGCCGGTCAGGCAGACAGCGGCGATGCGCGGATCATCGATCACCCGGTCGGATTGCGCGTGCGAGATCAGCAGGTTGGTGTATACGCCCTTGGGGGCGCCCGCATCAAGCAACAACTGCTCGAAGGCAATTGCCACCTGCGGCACGATGCCGGCATGCTTCACCACCACGGTGTTGCCGGACATCAGGTGCGGTCCGGCGATCCGTGCCAGCTGGTAGTAAGGAAAATTCCAGGGTTCCACGCAGAACAGCACGCCCAGCGGACTGGCTTGCATATGCGCCTTGCCAACTTTCGGATGGAGTTTTTTGGGCGCCAGATCTTTCTCGGCATGCTTGGCGTAATAGCTCAGAATGTCGGCGCTGAAGGTGACCTCACCGCGCGCTTCGCTGATCCGTTTGCCCATGTCCTGGGTGGCGAGGCGGGCAAAATCATCGACATGACGCTGCATCAGGGCGGCCGCCTTGTGGATGATCACGGCACGCTGTTCGTAGCCTACATTTTTCCACTGCCCGAAGGCCGCTGCAGCCGTGGCGAGGGCCTGTTCCAGTTGGGCGTCGCTGATCTCCGGGTAGGTCTTGAGCAGTTTTCCGGTGCTGGGGTTCACGCTTTCGTAAGTCATCTGAATATCCTGTCGGAACGGTGCAGGAATACCTGCCTGCATGTGCGGCGCCCGGGATCGGCCACCGTCACGAAACCGGGCTCACAGAAACCCGTTGCGGCCAATCTAGGCTGGCGGCACTGGCCAATCCGTTCGTTGGGGTACGTTCCGCACCCGGGGGGACAAAACAACCCGCCTGTTGCGCTCAGGTCAGCAGCACAGCCGCGCCGTCAAAGCGGCCGGCGCGCAGGTCGGCCAGCGCCTGATTGGCCTGCTGCAGGGGATAGCGCGTGACGCGCGTCACGATGTTCATCTGCGGGACCAGCCGCAGGAAATCCAGCCCATCCTGCCGGGTCAGATTGGCCACCGACAGCAACTGGCGTTCTTCCCAAAGCAGACGGTAGGGAAAGCGCGGAATATCACTCATGTGGATGCCCGCGCACACCACGCGTCCACCCTTGCGCACCGCTTGCAGGGCGAGCGGCACCAGATCGCCCACGGTAGCAAAGATGATGGCGGCATCGAGCAGCTGCGGCGGCCGTTCGTCCGACCCGCCCGCCCAGGTGGCGTGCAGGCTTCGCGCAAAGTCCTGGGTGGCAAGATCGCCTGGCCGGGTGAAGGCAAACACCGATCGTCCCTGCCATCTGGCCACCTGCGCCAGAATGTGGGCAGCGGCGCCAAACCCATACAAGCCAAGGTTTTTTCCCGGGCCGGCAATGTCAAGGGCACGCCAGCCGATCAGTCCGGCGCACAACAGCGGTGCCAGTGACGCGTCATCGCCAATCTCGCCGAGCGGAAACGCAAAGCGTGCGTCCGCCAGCGTGGCGGTGGCAAAACCGCCGTCGCGGGTGTAGCCGGTGAACAGCGGGTGATCGCACAGGTTTTCCCGTTTCATCCGGCAATACGGACAAAAGCCGCAGGTATGGCCCAGCCAGGGGATGCCAACCCGTTGCCCGATCGACAGGCCGCGCACTTCCTTGCCCAATGCGTCGATCCGCCCGACGATTTCATGGCCAGGAATGATCGGCACGCGCGGATCTGGCAGTTCCCCATCCACCACATGCAGGTCGGTGCGGCACACACCGCACGCCAGCACCTGCACGCGAATTTCAGCAGGGCCGGGCAGCCGGTCAGGCAACTCGGTCCAGACGAGGTCGGTGCCGATCTGGTTCAGCACCATGGCATGCATGGCTAGACGTCTTTGTGCGCGTTGCGCACTGCGATCGCGTGCATGGTCAGGTCTGGGCGTGCAGGGCTTGCAGCACCCCGGGCAGCAGGTCGGGCAAGTCCTCGGCCAGCAGGCCCAGGCCAAAACGGTTGGCCGCTTCACCATGCAGCCAGGTGGCCGCGGCGGCTGCCAGAAAGGGCGCCATGCCCTGCGCCAGCAAGCCCGTGATCATGCCCGCCAGCACGTCCCCCGAACCGCCGGTGGCCAGTGTGGCGGGCGCATTGGCGTTGATGATGGCACGGCCGTCGGGCCCGGCAATCACGGTATCGCTGCCCTTCAGCAGCACGATGGTGCCACTGGCCTTGGCCGCCGCGCGGGCGCGGGACAACTTGTCCAGCCGAGGATCGACGCTGTTGCCGAACAGACGCAGGAATTCACCTTCGTGTGGGGTCAGCACGCACGATGGCTGCAGTGCGGCGAAGAGTTTGGGCGGGTCATGCTGGAAACAGGACAAGGCGTCGGCGTCCAGCACGCAGGGTCTGTCGGTGGCCAGCATGGCGAGGACGCGCGCGCAGGTGTCAGGTCCCACGCCTGCGCCCGGCCCGATCAGGAAGGCGGTGTGGCGCGTGTCGCCGAGCAGCGCCTGCAGCGCGCCGGGCCCGTCTGCCGGGTGCACCATCACACTGGTCAAGGTCGCCGCATAGACCTGCAAGGCCGCTGCGGGGATCGCCACGGTGGTCAGTCCGGCACCGATCCTGGCCGCCGCGCGCGCCGCCATGCGGGCAGCGCCGGTGGTGGGCCAACCGCCCCATACCAGCGCGTGCCCGCGGGTATATTTGTGGCCGTCGGGCTGCAGCACCGGCAGCGCATGCCGCCAGAGCAGCGGCGCATTCTCGAAGGTGTCGGGGTGGATCTGATCGAACACCGAGTCTGGTGTGCCGATGTCGGCCACCAGCAATTCACCGCACAGCTGTCGGCCGGGCTGCAGCAGGTGACCTGGCTTCTTGCGAAAGCAGGTCACCGTCAGCGCGACAGCCACGGCACCCGCGCTCGCGCCGGTATCGCCCATCAGGCCGCTGGGCACGTCGACGGCGACGATTGGCTGGCCGCGCGCCGCCGCTGCCGCCAGGGTATGCAACGCGGTCCCCGCCAGCGGACGGTTCAGCCCGGCGCCGAACAGGGCGTCAACCACCAGTTCAGCCCCATCGAGCGTTGCCGGCGCAAGCGGTTCCACCGCGTGTCGCCATTGCGTGGCATGCATGGCGGCGGCTCCCCGCAGGTCTTCGCGCGCACCCAGCAAGGCCACGCGCACGGGCCAACCCGCCTCATCCAGCAGGCGCGCCACCACGAAGCCATCACCGCCGTTGTTGCCCGGGCCACACAGCACCAGCACGGGGCGCGCGGTCCAGCGCTCCATGATCGTCCGGGCGATTGGTCGCCCGGCGTTCTCCATCAGGTCGTTCTGGCGGATGCCGGATGCCACCGTCAGCTGATCGGCTCGTGCCATCTGCCCGGTGGTGAGCAGGGCCGTCTGGCGATCGGACTCAGGCTGCAATGGCGGCCTTCATGCGTCCGTATTCCTCGTGCGTGATCTCGCCGCGCGCATAGCGCTCGTCGAGCAGGTCCTGCGCCGTCTTGCCGGACATCTGCCCGTAATAGCGGTGTACACGCCGGGTGTAGCCCCAATTACCGATGCTGGAAAACATCAGGATCATGAAACCCAGCCAGAACAGCCACGACCAGCCAGCGTACCAGTAATTCCAGTTGTTTCCGGTCATCATGATCTGCTCCCAAGGATGAGCCTGCACTCTGTTCCCTCCATCCGTCCTGATCTGTACGGTGTCGAACGGGTGGTTCAGCGTGCTGGCCGGAATGGACGCGGCGTGCCGCACTCCAGCACGGTCACGACGTCGCCCACGCGGATCAGGCCGGTGACCACGGGCACCGCGTTCTCGCCGAACACCGCGCCATGGATACGGCTGCCGTCCGGTGCAGGCATGTCAAGGAAATGGCTGCGGGCAAGGGCGGCGAGTGGCTGCTTGCCAGTGCGTTCGCCGATGTTCTGATCGATGGTGGTCACCACACAGCGTTCGCAGGCTTTCACCAGGGCGAATTGCGCTGCGCCGATGGTCAGATGGCGCCAGCTGTATTCGGCATCCGGTGCGCTGCCGCTGACCACCAGATTGGGGCGGAAGCGCGCCATCGGGATGGGACTGCCTGACCCGCCAGCAAGCGTGTCCTGCAGGTGGGTCAGGGTGCTGGTGCTGGCAAGCAGGTACTGAAAACCATCAGCCAGGCTCACGGTCTGGGCTGTGGCTGCCTTCGTATAGGCGGCGGCAATGGGGCGAACGTCCTGTTCCGTCTGGTGCACCACATGCACTGGCCGACCGAGCCATTCCGAAAACCAGCGACCTGCCCTGGACGCCGTAGCATGGACTGGCACGGGCCGCCCATGCACCGTCACGGTCCTGATGTCTGGCAACACCTGTGCAGCGGTCAAGGTCAACGCAGCTTGGCCAGGCGCCTCGGCCTGAACGCCAATCGCCATGCCCTCTGCATCCTGCAGCAGGTGGATGCGCACCAGGGCCAGTCGCGCTTCCTCGCGCTGACTCACCATCACGCCGGCGGGGTCCACCAGCATCCAGCTCCGGTCGAGCACCTGATCCACCTGCAGCCCGCGCGGACCGGCGTAAGCCTGCGGCACGGCAATGCCGGCGCACGACTTGACCGGGTAAAGATGTAAGGAAGAGAGGGCCGGGGTGGCGTTCATACGCACAGCTTATCAAGCAAAACACCCACCAGGGCAGGGCTCTGGTGGGTGTTTTGCGCGGCAGGGACTTGCCCGGCCTGTGATGGCGCTTAGCCCGCCATCACCACCGTGTCGGCCTGCGCCTGATACTCGCCGATCTGGTTGAAGTTCAGGTAACGGTAGATCTTGCCGCCATCGGAATTCACCACCCCCATTTCGGCGTGGTACTCGGCTACGGTGGGAATGCGACCCATGCGCGCCGCGATGGCCGCGAGTTCGGCCGAGGCCAGATACACATTGGAGCCCTTACCCAGACGGTTGGGGAAGTTGCGGGTGGAGGTGGACACCACCGTGGCTCCTTCCTTGACCTGCGCCTGGTTGCCCATGCATAGCGAACAGCCCGGCATTTCCATGCGGGCGCCGGCGGTGCCCAGCGTACTGTAGTGGCCTTCCTTGGTCAGTTCATCCTTGTCCATCTTGGTGGGCGGAGCCACCCACAGGCGGGTGGGGATGTCGCGCTTGCCTTCGAGCAGCTTGGAGGCGGCACGGAAGTGACCGATATTGGTCATGCACGAACCGATGAACACCTCGTCAATCTGCGCACCCTGCACCTCGGACAGCACCTTGGCGTCGTCCGGATCATTCGGGCAGCACAGGATCGGTTCGGTGATGTCGGCCAGATCGATTTCGATTATTTCAGCGTATTCGGCGTCCTGATCGGCTTCCAGCAGTTGCGGGTTGGCAATCCAGGCTTCCATGGCCACGATACGACGCTCCAGGCTGCGACGGTCTTCATAGCCGTTGGCGATCATCCACTTCAGCATGGTGATGTTGGAGGTCAGGTACTCGATCACCGGTTCCTTGTTCAGGCGCACGGTACAACCCGCGGCCGAACGCTCGGCCGAGGCGTCTGACAATTCGAAGGCCTGTTCCACCTTCAGGTCGGGCAGGCCTTCGATTTCCAGGATGCGGCCGGAGAACGCGTTCACCTTGCCCTGCTTGGCCACCGTCAGCAGCCCCTGCTTGATTGCGTACATCGGGATGGCATGGACCAGGTCGCGCAGGGTGATACCCGGCTGCATCTGGCCCTTGAAACGCACCAGCACCGATTCCGGCATGTCCAGCGGCATCACGCCGGTGGCGGCGGCAAAGGCCACCAGACCAGAGCCGGCCGGGAAGCTGATGCCGATCGGGAAGCGGGTGTGGCTGTCGCCGCCGGTGCCCACAGTGTCAGGCAGCAGCATGCGGTTCAGCCAGGAGTGGATCACGCCGTCGCCCGGACGCAGGGCCACGCCGCCGCGGTTGGAGATGAAGGCAGGCAGGTCGCGATGGGTCTTTACGTCGACGGGCTTCGGGTAGGCGGCGGTGTGACAGAACGACTGCATCACCAGATCAGCCGAAAAGCCCAGGCAGGCCAGATCTTTCAGTTCGTCGCGGGTCATCGGTCCGGTGGTGTCCTGACTGCCGACCGAGGTCATGCGCGGCTCGCAGTAGGTGCCGGGGCGGATGCCCAGGCCTTCCGGCAGGCCGCAGGCGCGACCGACCATCTTTTGCGCCACGGTGAAACCCTTGCCGCTGTCTTTCGGGGCGACCGGCAGGCGGAAGGTGGTGCTGGCCGGTTGGCCGAGGAACTCCCGCGAGCGCGCGGTCAGGCTGCGGCCGATGATCAGGTTGATGCGGCCGCCAGCGCGCACTTCGTCCAGCAATACCTCGGAGCGCAGCGCAAAGTTGGCCACCACGGCGCCGTCTTTCTCGATCTTGCCTTCGTACGGATAGATGTCGATCACGTCACCCATGTTCAGCGCCGACACATCGACTTCGATCGGCAGCGCGCCGGAGTCTTCCTGGGTATTGAAGAAGATCGGGGCAATCTTGCCGCCCAGGCTGACGCCGCCAAAGCGTTTGTTCGGCACGTAGGGGATGTCTTCACCGGTGTGCCAGATCACCGAATTGGTGGCCGACTTGCGCGACGAACCGGTTCCGACCACGTCACCCACGTAGGCGACCAGGTGGCCCTTCTTTTTCAGTTCGCCGATCAGCTTGAGCGGACCGATCTTGCCGGCCTCATCGGGTACGATGCCGTCGCGGGCGTTCTTGAGCATGGCAATGGCGTGCAGCGGGATGTCCGGACGGCTCCAGGCATCCGGGGCCGGCGACAGGTCATCGGTGTTGGTTTCGCCGGTCACCTTGAACACGGTCACGGTGATCTTTTTGGCCACTTCCGGGCGGGTGGTGAACCACTCGGCATTGGCCCAGGAGGCGATCACACCACGGGCGTGTGCATTGCCGGCCTTGGCCAGCTCGGCCACGTCATGGAAGAAGTCGAACATCAGCAGGGTTTTCTTCAGGGCTTCGGCCGCCACGGCAGCTACCGCTTCGTCCTTCAGCAGGTCGATCAGCGGCTTGACGTTGTAGCCGCCCACCATGGTGCCGAGCAGCTCGGTGGCCTTGACCCGGGAAATCAGCGCCACCGGAAAGTCACCGTGGGCCACGGCCGACAGGAAACGGGCCTTCACCTTGGCGGCATCGTCCACGCCGGGGGGGACACGATGGGTGAGCAGGTCGAGCAGGAATGCGTCCTCGCCGGCCGGCGGGGCCTTGATCAGTTCGATCAGGTCAGCGGTCTGCTCTGCGGTCAGCGGCAGGGGAGGGATGCCGTAAGTGGCGCGTTCTGCAACGTGTTGGCGATAGGCTTGCAACATGAGGGTCACCCGATCAGGAAAGAGTGGAAAAAGTACTGCAATATTGTGGCCCTTCGGGCCGCCTTTGGATATGTGTCGCGGTGCATCAGGCGCTGGCGTGCGGCACGCGCACCCAGCCTTCCATCAGCACCCGGGCACTGCGGCTCATCACCGCCTTGGTGACCCGCCATTCACCGCCGTCGGCCCGCGCTTCGGCGCCAACGCGCAGGGTGCCGGACGGATGACCAAAGCGCACCGCCGGACGGGCCACACCGCCCGCGGCGAGGTTGACCACCGTGCCCGGAATGGCGGCGGCCGTGCCGATGGCAACAGCGGCGGTACCCATCATGGCGTGATGCAGCTTGCCCATCGACAGTGCGCGTACCAGCAGGTCCACGTCAGCGGCCTGTACCGTCTTGCCACTGGAGGCCACGTACTCCCGCGGCGGTGCAACAAAGGCGACCTTCGGTGTGTGCTGACGCTGGGCGGCCTGGCCCAGATCGGTGATCAGGCCCATGCGCAAGGCGCCATGCGCGCGGATGGATTCGAATCTTGCCAGTGCGGCAGCGTCGCCGTTGATGGTGTCCTGCAGTTCGGTACCGGTATAGCCAATGGCAGCCGCGTCGATAAAGATGGTCGGGATGCCGGCATTGATCATGGTGACGCGCAGTGTGCCCAGGCCGGGTACCTCAAGATCATCCACCAGATTTCCGGTCGGAAACATGGCACCACCGGCACCGTCTTCTTCGGCTGCCGGATCGAGGAATTCCAGTTGCACTTCGGCGGCCGGAAAGGTCACCCCGTCCAGTTCGAAGTCGCCGGTCTCCTGCACCGCGCCTGCCGTGACCGGCACGTGGGCAATGATGGTCTTACGGATGTTGGCCTGCCAGATGCGCACTACTGCGACGCCGTCGTGCGGCACACGCGACGGATCGATCAGGCCGGCAGAAATGGCGAAAGCACCGACTGCGGCGGACAGGTTGCCGCAGTTGCCGCTCCAGTCCACGAAAGCCCGGTCGATCGACACCTGGCCGAACAGGTAATCCACATCGTGATCGGGCTGGGTGGGGGGCGACAGGATCACTGTCTTGCTGGTGCTCGAGGTGGCGCCGCCCATGCCGTCGATCTGCTTGCCGTACGGGTCAGGACTGCCGATCACGCGCAGCAGCAGGGCATCTCGCGCCGCCCCCGGCACCTGCGCAGTCACTGGCAGGTCGTGCAGGCGAAAGAACACACCCTTGCTGGTGCCGCCACGCATGTAGGTGGCCGGAATGCGTAACTGGGGAAAATGCGGCAGGGTGGACATATGCGTTCAGGCCGCCGGCGTCGATTCGAGGAAATCCTGCGCGAAGCGTTGCAGGACGCCGCCTGCTTCGTAGATCGAGACTTCTTCGGCCGTATCCAGGCGGCAGGTGACCGGCACGTCGATGCGTTCGCCGCCCCGGCGATGGATCACCAGCGTCAACGTGGCACGCGGGGTGCGTTGACCGGTCACGTCGAAGGTTTCGGTGCCGTCGATGCCCAGTGTCAGGCGGGTGGTCCCCGGTTTGAATTCCAGCGGCAGCACGCCCATGCCGATCAGGTTGGTACGGTGGATGCGTTCGAAACCTTCGGCTGCGATGGCTTCCACGCCAGCCAGTCGAACACCCTTGGCGGCCCAGTCACGGGAAGAGCCCTGGCCATAGTCGGCACCGGCAATCACGATCAGCGGCTGGCTGCGTGCCATGTAGGTTTCGATGGCTTCCCACATGCGCATCACCTGACCTTCCGGCTCCACGCGGGCCAGCGAGCCAGCCTTCACCTTGCCGTTCTCCTGCACCATTTCGTTTTTCAGGGTGGGGTTGGCAAACGTGGCACGCTGCGCCGTCAGGTGGTCGCCGCGGTGCGTGGCGTAGGAATTGAAGTCTTCCTCCGGCAGGCCCATCCTGGCCAGGTATTCGCCGGCGGCGCTGTCCAGCATGATCGCGTTGGAGGGGGACAGGTGGTCAGTGGTGATGTTGTCACCCAGCACGGCCAGCGGGCGCATGCCCTGCAGCGGACGCGCACCCGCCAGCGCACCCTCCCAGTAAGGCGGGCGTCGGATGTAGGTGCTCTGCGCACGCCAGTCGTAGAGCGGGGTTACCTTCACGCCATCGTCGGCCTGCGCGGCAAACATGGGGATGTACACCTTGCGGAACTGCTCCGGTTTGACGCTGCTGGCCACGATGGCGTCGATCTCCTCATCGCTGGGCCACAGGTCGGCCAACCGGATCTCGCGGCCGCTGCTGTCGGTGCCCAGCACATCCTTCTCGATGTCGAAGCGGATGGTGCCGGCGATGGCGTAGGCCACCACCAGCGGGGGCGAGGCCAGGAACGCCTGCCTGGCATACGGATGGATGCGGCCATCAAAATTGCGATTGCCCGACAGCACGGCGGTGGCGTACAGGTCGCGGTCGACCACTTCCTGCTGGATCACCGGATCGAGCGCACCCGACATGCCATTGCACGAGGTACATGCGTATGCCACCACACCAAAGCCAAGCTGTTCCAGTTCGGGCAACAGGCCGGCGTCTTCCAGATATAAGGTGACGGCCTTCGAACCCGGCGCCAGCGAGCTCTTCACCCACGGCTTGCGGGTGAATCCCAGTCGGTTGGCGTTTCGCGCCAGCAGGCCGGCAGCGATCATGTTGCGTGGATTGTTGGTATTGGTGCAACTGGTGATGGCCGCAATGATCACGGCGCCATCCGGCATCCTGCCGGGTTCGTTCTCGACCACGCCACTGATGCCGCGTGCCGCCAGGTCCGAGGTGGGTACCCGGTTGTGCGGATTGCTGGGGCCGGCGATGGTACGTACCACCGTGGACAGGTCAAAGGACAGCACGCGCGGATAGTGTGCAGTGACCAGGCTGTCGGCCCACAGGCCGGTGTGCCTGGCGTACTTTTCGACCAGATCCACCGTGGCGTCTTCGCGGCCGGTCAGGCGCAGGTACTTGATGGTCTGCGCATCGATATAGAACATCGCTGCGGTGGAACCAAATTCGGGCGCCATGTTGGCAATCGTGGCGCGATCACCCAGGGTGAGGTGCGCCGCGCCCTCGCCGAAGAATTCCAGGTAGGACGACACCACTTTCTGCTTGCGCAGGAATTCGGTGAGGGCCAGCACGATGTCGGTAGCCGTGATGCCCGGTTGCGGTTTGCCGCTGAGTTGCACGCCAATGATGTCGGGCAGGCGCATCCAGGACGCACGGCCCAGCATCACGCTTTCGGCTTCCAGCCCCCCAACCCCGATGGCGATCACGCCCAGCGCATCCACCATCGGCGTGTGGCTGTCGGTGCCGACCAGCGTGTCCGGAAAGGCCACGCCATCGCGCGCCTGAATCACCGGCGACATGCGTTCCAGGTTGATCTGGTGCAGGATGCCGTTGCCCGGCGGGATCACGTCCACATTGCGGAATGCTTTTTTGGTCCAGTTGATGAAGTCGAAGCGGTCCTCGTTGCGGCGGTCTTCGATGGCTCGGTTCTTGGCAAATGCATCGGGATCAAAGCCACCACACTCCACTGCCAGCGAGTGGTCCACCACCAGTTGGGTGGGTACCACCGGATTGACCAGGGCCGGATCGCCACCCTGCGCGGCGATCGCATCGCGCAGGCCGGCCAGATCGACCAGGGCGGTTTGCCCCAGGATGTCATGACATACCACCCGGGCCGGAAACCAGGGGAAATCCAGGTCCTGCCGCCGTTCGATCAGCTGGCGCAGCGAATCGGCGAGCGTGGACGGGTCACAGCGCCGCACCAGGTTTTCGGCCAGCACACGCGACGTGTAAGGCAGGGTGGCGTAGGCCCCAGGCGCGATGGCGTCAACAGCTTCACGCGCGTCGAAATAGTCGAGCGTGGTGCCGGGCAGGGGTTTGCGGTGGGCGGTGTTCATGGGTGGATGACTCAGCTGCGTTGGGCGATCGGAACGAAGGTCTGGTCCTCCGGACCCACATAGTTGGCGCTGGGGCGGATGATCTTGCCGTCAATACGCTGTTCGATCACGTGCGCCGACCAGCCGCTGGTGCGGGCGATCACGAACAGGGGCGTGAACATGGCCGTGGGCACCCCCATCATGTGATAACTCACCGCGCTGAACCAGTCGAGGTTGGGGAACATCTTCTTGACTTCCCACATCACCGATTCCAGGCGCTCGGCGATGTCGTACATCTTGCGGCTGGCCTGCTCGTCGCTGAGCTGGCGAGCCACATCCTTGATCACCTTGTTGCGTGGGTCACTCACGGTATAGACCGGGTGACCGAAACCAATCACCACTTCCTTGCGTTCTACGCGGGCGCGGATGTCGGCCTCGGCTTCATCCGGGCTGTCGTAGCGCTTCTGGATTTCGAAGGCCACCTCGTTTGCTCCGCCATGCTTGGGGCCGCGCAGGGCGCCGATGCCGCCGGTGATGGCGGAAAACATGTCCGAGCCGGTGCCGGCCACCACGCGCGAGGTGAAGGTGGACGCGTTGAATTCATGCTCGGCATACAGGATCAGCGAGGTATGCATGGCGCGCACCCAGCTGTCGCCCGGTTTCGTACCATGCAGCAGGTGCAGGAAATGACCGCCGATCGAGTCGTCGTCGGTTTCGACGTCGATGCGCCTGCCGTTGTGGCTGTAGTGGTACCAGTACAACAGCATTGAGCCCAGCGAGGCCATCAGCTTGTCGGCGATGTCGCGTGCGCCCGGATGATTGTGGTCGTCCTTTTCCGGTGACAGGCAGCCCAGCACCGATACTCCGGTGCGCATCACGTCCATCGGATGGGCCGAGGGTGGCAGTTGCTCAAGGGCGGTCTTGAGCCCGGCGGGCAGGCCGCGCAGCGCTTTCAGCTTGGCCTTGTAGCCCGCGAGTTCTGCGCCGTTGGGTAGCTTGCCGTGCACCAGCAGATAGGCAATTTCCTCGAATTCGCTGGTGGTGGCCAGGTCCAGGATGTCATAGCCGCGGTATGCAAGATCATTGCCGGTGCGTCCCACCGTGCACAACGCAGTGTTGCCGGCCGCGGTGCCCGACAATGCCACCGATTTTTTAGGCTTGAACGGGACGGGGGTATCGGTGCTGGCGCTCATGCTTGGTCGGCCTCCTTGTTGCTGGAAAACAGGGCATCGAGCTTCTGCTCAAAGCTGTGGTAATCGAGAAAATCATAGAGTTCGGCGCGGGTCTGCATCAGTGGCACCGCCGCCTTCTGGGTGCCATCGCGGCGGATGGTTTCGTACACCGCTTTCGCCCCGGCATTCATGGCACGGTAGGCGCCGCAGCAATACAGCACGATGCCGACACCCGAATCGCGCATTTCGTCGATGTGATATAGCGGGGTAGACCCAAATTCGGTCAGGTTGGCCAGGATCGGCACCTTCACCGCGTCAGCAAACTGGCGGTACATGGGCAGTTCGGTGATCGCCTCGGGGAAGATCATGTCGGCGCCGGCCTCGACACAGGCGCAGGCGCGATCAATCGCTGCCTGCAGGCCCTCCACCGCCAGCGCGTCGGTGCGCGCCATGATCACGAACGAACTGTCCGCGCGGGCATCGACGGCGGCTTTCACCCGGTCAATCATTTCCTGCTGCGAAACGATGGCTTTGCCTGGGCGGTGGCCGCAGCGCTTGGCCAGCACCTGGTCTTCGATATGCATGCCGGCCGCGCCCGCCTTGATCAGCGAACGGACGGTGCGCGCGATGTTGAACGCGCCGCCGAAGCCGGTGTCTGCATCCACAAGCAGCGGCAGGCTGGAAGCATCGGTGATTCGCCGCACGTCGATCAATACGTCTTCCAGGCCACTGATGCCCAGATCGGGCACGCCAAGCGAGTTGGCCGCAACGCCGCCGCCGGACAGATAAATCGCCTTGAAGCCGATACGCTCGGCCATGCGTGCGGTGTAAGCATTGATGGTGCCGACGGTCTGCAGGGGCTGTTCCTGTTGCACAGCAGCGCGCAGACGTGCGCCCGGGCTATTGTCTTTGAGCACGCCATTCATCTCCCTGACTTGGAGTTCCGATCTTAATTTTCAGGGGGTTCGGTGTCAATAGCACTTATAACTTATATAAGATATAACACGCTGGATTTTGAAATCCCGGCCGTGATATAGTGCACCGCATTAATATGAAAACACTTGCCTCTCCAAGCTTCCGGCCGCTCTACGACCAGATCAAGATCCTGATCACGCAGAGCCTGATTGCCGGTGAATGGCGCCCGGGTGACGCAATCCCGAGCGAGATCGAACTCGCCAACCGCTTTCATGTCAGTCAGGGCACTGTGCGCAAGGCGATCGATGCGCTGGCTGCCGAAAACATCCTGGTGCGCCGGCAGGGCAAGGGCACTTTTGTGGCGTCCCATTCGCAGGAAAGGGCCACAACCCGGTTTTTGCGCGTCAGCCCGGATTCGGCGTCCGGCGAATTCCCGGGCAGCGAGTTTCTCAGCGTCACGCGTGCGCGCGCCCCCGAACTTACCCTGCGTCTGCTCGACCTGCGCGCCGGGGCCAGCATTCACATCATCCGCCGTCTGCTCAAGTTTGCCGGCAAGCCAGCCATTCTCGACGAGATCCACCTGCCGTCCTCCCTGTTCAAGGGGCTTGACGAGAGCGTGATGCGTAGCCACAAGGGGTCGTTCTACGGTTACCTGGAAGGGCAGTTCGGCATCACCATGATCCGTGCCGAAGAGCGCATCAAGGCGGTCGCCGCCGATGCGGTGCATGCAGAATTGCTGCATGTGCAGCAGGGCGCACCGCTGCTGTGTGTCGACCGCGTCGCCTATACCTATGGCGATCGTCCGGTGGAATGGCGGCGTGGCCTGTGTGTGACCGAAGAGTGTTCCTATATCAATGAAGTCACCTGAACGTCAGTAGTACCATTGCAAGCTGTTTTGTTCGAGAGAGAGCCATGTCAAACCCTAGCGTCAGCGTCAAGAAGCGCCCCAAGCACCTGGAATTGTGGAAAATCCGCCTGCCGGTGCCGGGCATCGTGTCCATCCTGCACCGCGTCAGCGGCGCAGTGATGTTCCTGGTGTTGATTCCCCTGCTGCTGACCTTGCTCGACAACTCGCTGGCTTCACAGGAAAGTTTTGAGGACCTGCGCTTTCAGTTGGGCAGCCCGCTGGTCAAACTGGTGGTGCTGGGGTTGGCCTGGTCCTTCCTGCATCATTTCTTTGCCGGTATCCGTTATCTGCTGCTTGACCTGCACATCGGCATCGACCTGCCCACCACGCGTCTGTGGAGCAAGGCGGTCCTGGTGGTCAGTGGCATCCTTACCCTTCTCGTGGCGGTGGCACTATGGTAAATCGTGTTCTTGTCGGGGCCCATTACGGACTCCGCGACTGGTTGATGCAGCGGGTCACTGCGGTGGTCATGCTCGTCGTCACACTGGTTTTCGCGGCCTTTTTCCTCACCCATCCCTCATTGCAGTTCGAGGACTGGCAAGGGTTTTTCTCGTACCAGGCCGTACGAGTCCTCACCTTGTTGTTCTTTCTCAGCCTGTTCCTGCACGCCTGGGTTGGCGTGCGTGACATCCTGATGGACTACATCCAGCCCGTCGGCATTCGTCTGACCCTGCAGGTGGCGGTGATCGTTGCCCTGGTGTCTTACGCATTGTGGACGGTCTCTATTCTCTGGAGAGTATGAGCATGGCACTGGCACGCAGACAATTCGACGCGATCGTCGTCGGTGGCGGGGGCTCCGGCCTGCGCTGCAGCTTGCAACTGGCCGAGGCAGGACTCCGCGTTGCGGTGTTCTCCAAGGTATTCCCCACCCGCAGTCACACCGTGGCCGCACAGGGCGGCATCGGCGCCTCACTCGGCAATATGTCCGAGGACCATTGGCTGTGGCACATGTACGACACCATCAAGGGCTCGGATTACCTGGGAGACCAGGATGCGATCGAGTTCATGTGTCGTGAAGCAGCCAAGTGCGTGTACGAACTCGAGCATTTCGGCATGCCGTTCGACCGCAATCCCGATGGCACCATCTACCAGCGTCCCTTCGGTGGCCATTCGCAGAATTTCGGCGAAAAGCCGGTGCACCGCAGCTGCGCCGCGGCTGACCGCACAGGGCACGCCATGCTGCATACCCTGTATCAGCGCAACGTGCGCGCCAACTGCCAGTTCTTCGTGGAGTGGATGGCGCTCGACCTGATCAAGGACAGCGAGGGCAATATCCTGGGCGTGGTGGCGCTCGAGATGGAAACCGGCGAGCCGATGATTTTTCAGGCCAAGGCCACCGTGATCGCCACGGGTGGTGCCGGCCGCATCTTCCAGTCCAGCACCAACGCCTTCATCAACACCGGTGATGGCCTTGGCATGGCGGCACGTGCCGGCATTCCGCTCGAGGACATGGAATTCTGGCAGTTCCATCCCACCGGCGTGGCCGGTGCCGGCGTGCTGATCACCGAAGGGGTGCGTGGCGAAGGCGGCTACCTGCTCAATTCGGAAGGTGAGCGTTTCATGGAGCGCTATGCGCCCACCATGAAAGATCTGGCCAGCCGGGACGTGGTATCGCGTTCGATGGACCAGGAAATCAAGGAAGGCCGCGGCGTGGGTCCGGAAAAAGACCATGTGCTGCTAAAGCTGGATCATCTGGGCGCCGAAACGATCATGAAGCGCCTGCCCGGCATCCGCGAAATCGCGATGAAGTTTGCCAACGTCGACCCGATCAAGGCGCCTATCCCGGTGGTGCCAACCTGCCATTACATGATGGGGGGGATTCCCACCAACGTGCATGGTCAGGTGGTGGTACCGAAAGACGGCGTCAACAATGCCGTGGTACACGGTCTTTACGCTGTGGGCGAAGCCGCCTGCGTATCGGTACACGGTGCCAACCGTCTGGGGACCAACTCACTGCTCGACTTGGTCGTGTTCGGTCGTGCCGCCGGCAATCACGTCACCAGGTTCATCAAGGACGATCCTGCGCAGCCCGACCTGCCGGCCGACGCGGCCGACCTGGCGCTGTCGCGTCTGGCGCGTCTGGACGGTGCCACCAGCGGCGAGAACGTGGCTGAAGTGGGTGCGGCCATGCGCAAGACCGTGCAGGTGCACAGCGGCGTGTTCCGTACCGGTCAGCTGCTGTCCGAAGGGGTGGGCCGTATCCGCGAAATTGCGCAGCGTTCGCGTGCCACCGCCATCAAGGACCGCAGCAAGACCTTCAACACGGCCCGGATCGAAGCCCTCGAACTGGAAAACCTGGCCCTGATCGCCGAAGCCACCCTGGTGTCCGGCGACGCCCGCCTGGAAAGCCGTGGTGCCCATTCGCGCGAGGATTATCAGGCGCGCGATGACGTCAACTTCCTCAAGCACAGCCTGTGGTATGCCGATGCCAGCCGGATGGCCTACAAGCCGGTCAACCTCAAACCGCTCACCGTTGAGTCGTTCGAACCCAAGGTTCGTTCCTACTGATCCCGGAGCCTGTCATGAAATTCAAGGTCTATCGCTACAACCCCGAGAAAGATGCCAAACCCTACATGCAGGACTTCGACGTTGAACTGAAGTCCTCTGACCGCATGCTGCTCGATGCCATCCTGCGACTGAAGGAACAGGACGACACGCTGAGCCTGCGCAAGTCGTGCCGTGAAGGCGTGTGCGGTTCGGACGGCATGAACATCAATGGCAAGAATGGCCTGGCCTGCATTACCCCGCTGCTGGGGCTGAAGGAGCCGGTCGAACTGCGTCCGCTGCCGGGCCTGCCGGTGATCCGTGACCTGATCGTCGACATGAGCCAGTTCTTCAAGCAGTACCACTCGGTCACCCCGTATCTGGTCAACGACACCGTGGCGCCCGAGAAGGAGCGTCTGCAGTCGCCGGAAGACCGCGAGGAACTCAACGGCCTCTATGAGTGCATCCTTTGCGCCTGTTGCAGTACTTCGTGCCCCTCCTTTTGGTGGAATCCCGACAAGTTCGTCGGTCCGGCCGGCCTTCTGCAGGCCTATCGTTTCATCGCGGACACCCGTGACCAGGCCACCAATGCCCGTCTGGACAACCTGGAAGATCCCTACCGCCTGTTCCGCTGCCACAGCATCATGAATTGCGTCGATGTCTGCCCGAAGGGTCTGAACCCCTCGCTGGCCATCGGCAAGATCAAGGAAGCCCTGGTCAAGCGCGCGGTCTGAGGTCGCATGAACGAAGAACAACTGACGAAAGTCAGGGAGCGGGCGCGCTGGCATAGCCGGCGCGGCCTGCTGGAGCTTGATCTGCTTTTGGAGAAATTCCTCGCCCTGCGGCTGGAATTGATGGACGAGGCGGAGCTGCAACTGTACGACGAAGTGCTGTTGTTGCCCGATAACGAGCTGCTGGACATCGCGATGGGGCGCAAGGCGCCGCCGGACGATCGTACCGGGGCCATCTTTGCGCAGCTGCGTGCCCTCTGAGGTCGGGCCGCAGCTGCTTACCTATCTGCAGCATTTTGGGAGAGTTTGAACATGCAAAGCAAGGGCACAGCTACCCTGTCCTGGGGTGAAGGACAGTCGATCGATCTGCCGATTTATGGCGCCACCATCGGTCCGGACGTGATCGATATCCGCAATCTTGGCAAGACCGGCATGTTCACTTACGACCCCGGTTTTCTGGCCACTGCCAGTTGCCAGTCGCGCATCACGTTCATCGACGGCGATGTCGGACTGCTGTACTACCGTGGTTACCCGATCGAGCAACTGGCCGAGAAGTGCGACTTCCTTGAAGTCTGCTATCTGCTGCTGAATGGTGAGCTGCCCACGCCTGCGCAGCGTGCCGAATTCCAGACCAACGTCACCCGCCACACCATGGTGCACGACCAGATGCTGTCGTTCTTCAAGGGCTTCCGTCGCGACGCGCACCCCATGGCCGTCATGGTCGGGGTGGTCGGTGCCCTGTCGGCGTTCTACCACGACAGCCTTGACATCACCGACCCCGCGCATCGCGCCATTTCGGCCAACCGCCTGATTGCCAAGGTGCCGACCATCGCAGCCATGTGCTACCGATACAATACCGGCCTGCCGTTCATGTACCCGCGCAATGACATGAGCTATGCCGAAAATTTCCTGTACATGATGTTCGCCACACCGTGCGAAACCTATGTACCCAACCCGGTGCTGGTGCGTGCCTTTGACCGCATCCTGACCCTGCACGCCGACCATGAGCAGAACGCGTCCACCTCCACGGTGCGCCTGGCCGGTTCGTCGGGTGCCAATCCGTTTGCCTGCATCGCTGCCGGTATTGCCGCACTGTGGGGCCCCGCACACGGTGGTGCCAACGAAGCGGTACTGAAGATGCTGGCCGAGATCGGCGATGTATCGAATGTGCCCAAGTTCATTGCGCGCGCCAAGGACAAGAACGACAACTTCCGCCTGATGGGTTTTGGTCATCGCGTCTACAAGAACATGGACCCGCGAGCCGAAGTGATGCGTCGCACCTGCCATGAAGTGTTGACCGAACTCGGCCTGCACGACGACCCCCTGTTCAAGCTGGCCATCGAACTCGAACGGATCGCGCTGGAAGATCCGTACTTTGTCGAAAAGAAGCTCTACCCCAACGTGGATTTTTATTCGGGTATCGTGTTGCGCGCGCTGGGCATTCCGACCAGCATGTTCACCGCGGTGTTCGCCATGGGACGCACGGTGGGCTGGATTTCGCAGTGGACCGAAATGATCTCGGATCCGGAATACAAGATTGGTCGTCCCCGTCAGTCCTATCAGGGCGCGACGAAACGTGACGTGGTACTCATCGCACAGCGCGGCTGACAAGAGATCCTTGACCGGCGCTGAACAGGAGGAAATAACTGGCCATGATGAAACGCGACTTTGAAACCTCTTACCTGTTCGGCGCCAACGCGCCGTTCATCGAAGAACTGTATGACGCCTATCTGGCCGACCCGGCCAGTGTGACGTCCGAATGGAAGCTGTGGTTTGACCAGCTGGCCCAGACTGCCGGCAACGTCACCAAAGACGTATCGCACCAGCCCACCATCCAGCATTTTGAAGCGCTCGCCAAGGCCGGGCCCGCCCCGGTAGCGCATGGCGATCCCGAGCAGCACCGCAAGCAGGTGGCGGTGTTGCAGCTGATCAATGCCCACCGCTTTCTGGGCAGCCGTCAGGCCAAGCTCGACCCCCTCAGCCGCCGGGACCCGGCACCAACCCCCGAACTCGATCCGGCCTATCACGGCCTGACCGAGGCGGATATGGAAAACGTGTACAGCACGGGTTCCCTGGTTGGTCCCGACCGGGCCAGCCTGCGGGAAATCCTGCAGGCGGTGCGTGCCACGTACTGCGGCCACATCGGCATCGAGTACATGTACATAACCGACACCGAGCAGAAGCGCTGGATTCAGTCGCGCTTTGAAAGCCTGCGTTCAAAGCCGGACTACGACGTCAAGACACGCACCTGGCTGCTGGAGCAGATCACCGCCGCAGAAACCCTCGAAAAATATCTGCATACCCGCTACGTGGGGCAGAAGCGTTTCTCGCTGGAAGGCGGTGAAAGCATGATTCCGGTGGTCAACGACCTGATCCGTCAGTCGGGTGCGGCCGGGGTGCAGGAAATCGTGATCGGCATGGCCCACCGCGGCCGCCTCAACCTGCTGGTCAACTGCCTGGGCAAACTCCCGTCCGACCTGTTCTCCGAATTCGAAGGCAAGCACAAGCATCCTTCCGAGCTGTCCTCCGGCGACGTCAAATATCATCAGGGCTTTTCCTCGGATGTGCAGACGCCGGGCGGCCCCGTGCACCTCACGCTGGCGTTCAACCCCTCGCACCTCGAAATTGTCAACCCGGTGGTCGAGGGGTCGGTGCGCGCCCGCCAGCATCGTCGTGGCGACCATTCGCGTCGTCAGGTAATGGCGATTCTGGTGCACGGGGACGCCGCCTTTGCCGGTCAGGGCGTGGTGATGGAAACCATGGCGCTGTCACAAACCCGCGGTTACTCCACGGGCGGCTCGGTGCACATCGTGGTCAACAACCAGATCGGCTTCACCACCAGTGACCCACGTGATTCACGTTCCACCGTCTATTGCACCGACATCGCCAAGATGATCGAGGCCCCGGTATTCCATGTGAACGCCGACGATCCCGACAGCGTGCTGCTGGTGACCCGTGCCGCGCTGGAATTCCGTAATACCTTCAAGAAGGACGTGGTGATCGACCTGGTGTGCTACCGCCGCCTCGGTCACAACGAGCAGGACGAGCCGCTGGTCACCCAGCCGTTGATGTACAAAAAGATTGCCCAGCTGCCCAGCACCCGTCGCCTGTACGCGCAGCGGCTGGCGCAGGACGGCGTGGTGTCGGAAAGCGACAGCGATGGCATGGTGGCCGCTTACCGCGAGGCGCTCGACGCAGGACAACTGCTGCATCGCACCGTGCTGCAGGGGTTCAACCCGCCGTTCGGCGTGGACTGGGCCCCCTACATGGGGATCGAGTGGCGACACAAGGCCAAGACAGCCGTGGCCGAAAAGAACCTCAAGCGCCTGGCCAGAAAGCTCACCACGTTTCCGGAAAACTTCAAGCTGCACTCCACCGTGGAGCGCGTGGTGGCCAACCGCCGCATGATGGGCGAAGGCGAAATGCCGCTGGACTGGGGCATGGCCGAAAATCTGGCTTATGCCACCCTGATCGAAGATGGCTATGGCGTCCGTCTGTCCGGCCAGGATTGCGGACGTGGCACGTTCTCGCATCGTCATGCGGTATTCCATGACCAGAACCGCGAGAAGTGGGACGCGGGCAGTTTCACCCCACTGGCCAACCTCAGCGACAGCCAGCCCGAATTTCTGGTGATCGACTCCTTGCTGTCGGAAGAGGCGGTGCTCGGTTTTGAATACGGCTATGCCAGCTCCGAACCGCGTCAGCTGGTGATCTGGGAAGCCCAGTTCGGTGATTTTGCCAACGGCGCCCAGGTGGTGGTGGACCAGTTCATCAGCTCCGGTGAAGCCAAGTGGGGACGCATGTGTGGTCTGACCATGATGTTGCCGCACGGCTTTGAAGGCCAGGGTCCGGAACACTCCTCTGCGCGGCTGGAGCGCTACCTGCAGTTGTGCGCCGAGCACAACATCCAGGTGGTGGTCCCCAGCACGCCGGCGCAATTGTTCCACATGCTGCGTCGTCAGATGGTCCGACCCATGCGCCGACCGTTGATCGTGATCATGCCGAAGAGCCTGCTGCGCCGGAAAGAGTCCACGTCCGACCTGAGCGAGCTGAGCAAGGGCGCCTTCCA
>CAITLJ010000009.1 GCA_903893215.1 uncultured Ferrovum sp.
CGACGTGCTGGCGCCCAGTTGCGCTGTCACCGGATCCTTGTAGGGGCCGTGCATGAACGGCTGGCTCAGTCCCTGCCGTACGGCTTCCGGCGGCAGGTCGGCGCGACCAATCCGTTCGCGACGGCTGGAGGCGATCACCTTGCCGGTTCCGTCAATCACGAATACCTCGGAAGGGTCCTTGGTGTGGTCGGCCAGATCGGTCAGGTCTTGCGGTGTGACCACCGGCCAGGACTGCGCCAGGTCGGCCGCCAGCGGTGCCATGTTCAGCCAGAGTTGCGCGGCCCAATCCTGCAGCAGCCGCTGCCGTGTGGCGGCAATGCCGGTGAAAGTGCGCTCGATGTCGGCATAACGTTGGCGGTTGAGCCAGCAGGCCCACCCCATGGCCAGCTTGCCCTGCTTGCCGAACAACGGAAGCCAGCCCAGCTCCTGCCGGGAGAGTGGCATGGAATGACTTTTCAGCATGATCAATGCCCCGGAAAATATTGAAGTGAACGCAGCCGGACCGGCGTGCGCAACGGTATCCATTGAGTTTCACGGCTGTTGGCAACATTACTTAAGCGCTGCCGTCGGGTATTTTTCCTGCATGGATTCCATTCAGGACTAAACCGATCCAGTCGCGCCCGATATTTTGGGGAAAACGCTTCTGTCGCTATCGGCGGCACATTGCGGCGTCATGGCGCCCGCATGCCCCGGCCGCTGTCAGGTGGCTGGTTCGGACAGTGCGGCAAAGCCCTGAAACTCGCGCGCCGTCAGTGGCGGCGAGCACAGGTAGCCCTGAAAGAAATCACACCCTTCACTGCGTAGCAGCGCCAGCTGCTGCTCCGTCTCGACGCCCTCGGCCACGATGGTCTGCTTCAAGCCGTGACCAAGCTGGATCACGCCGCGCACGATCGAAGCCGCGGTTTCCTGCTGGTCGGCGACCGCCACAAAGCTGCGGTCAATCTTGATACGGTCGACCGGCACGCGCAAAAGATAGGTCAGGCTGGAATGGCCAGTGCCAAAGTCATCAATCGAAAATCGCACGCCCAGCGCCTTGCAGGCGGCCAGGGTTGCCAGCGTGCCATCCGTCTGGTTCATCAGCACCCGTTCGGTGATTTCGATTTCGAGCAGGTCGGGGGGCATTGCAGTCAACGCAAGCGTCTGCTGCAGTTGCTCGACAAAGTCGGGCCGATGCAGTTGCAGGGGCGACACATTGACGGCCATCGGCACGCGCGGCAAGCCGCGGCTGATCCAGATCATGTGTTGACGGCACGCACGCTTCAGCACCCAGTGGCCAATCTCGTGGATCAGGTCGGCGTCCTCCGCTTCCGGGATGAACTGATCAGGTAGCAGCAAACCACGCTCAGGGTGCCGCCAGCGCACCAGCGCCTCGATGCCGACCAGGGCGCCGTCCCCTACCCCAACCTGCGGCTGGTAATACAGCTCCAGCTGATCCTGCGCGATGCATTGCCGCAACTGGGCGGCGGTTTCAATCTGCTTGACCAGCTTCACATTCATGCTGTGCGAAAAGAATTCGAAGCTGTTACGCCCCTCTGTCTTCGCCTGATACATGGCTGTGTCGGCATTCCTGATCAGGGTATCCGGGGTATCCCCGTCCTCCGGATAAATTGCCACACCAATACTGGCCGTCACCGACAATTCGCGCCCGGCCACCTGGTAGGTCTGGCGCAAAGATTTGCCCAGTTTTGCCACTACCCGCGCCACCTCATCCGAGTCATGGATGCCCGGCAGCAGCACGATGAATTCATCACCACTGTAACGACATACCGAGTCCGACTGGCGAATCGTATCCACCAGCCGTGTCGCCGTTTCCACCAGCACCGTGTCGCCAGCCTGGTGCCCCATCACATCATTGATCTCCTTGAACCGGTCAAGGTCCAGAAAGACCACGGCGATCCGGCGGCGCTCACGGCGTGCGGAAATGATCGCCTGCTGCAGGCGGTCTTCCAGCAGAGAGCGGTTGGCCAGCCCCGTCAGGGAATCATGATGGGCCAGAAAGCGGGCGCGCAATTCGGATTCCTTGGCGCTGGTGATGTCCTGGGTCAGGCACAGCAGACTGATGGGCGTGCCCATTCCGTCGATTTTCGTATTGCCACGGCAGCGTAGCCAGTGCACGCTGCCGTCCCGCCATACCACCCGGAAATCCATGCTGAAGGCGGCCAATCCCGCAATACATGCGCGCAGGGATTCGTCGAAAGCCGACAGATCATCGGGGTGGATCAAGGCGCGGAAGACCTCGCTCTGCAAGTCGCGCCCGATCGCGGGAAAACCCAGCAACTGCATCTGCAATGCCGAGCAGACCAGCTTGCCCGGACGTACCAGCCACTCCAGCGTGCCGATCTCGGCAAACGAAAGCGCCAGATTTTCATGGGCAAGCGCGCTGCGCAGGCTTTCGGCCACCTGCACCCGGTCGGTGACGTCGTGCAGCACCCCCACGAAATGGGGGGCTTCGAACTGTGGGTGGGTGATCAGCGCCACTGTCAGTTCGGCATGCCGGATGCCGTCCGGGCGGGTCAGTTGGATGGTGGTGCGGAATTCGCCGCCATCCGCCACGGCTTGCCGCAGCGCCCCCTCAAAGCCCGAAAACAGTAAGGTGAAATCTCGCCCCATCACGTTTGCCAGCGTCAGTCCAGTCACCTGCTCAAAGGCGCTGTTGGCGTACACGATGGGGACATTTGGCACGGTGGCGTCGGCGAGGAACACGCCGCCCGAGTCAGCTGCCAGCGCCACCGACTGCAGTTCGATCGTGCGGGTCTGCACGATGCGGTCGGTGATATCCAGATGCATGACCAGCCAAAACCGGGTGCGCTGCCGGGAGAACGGCGTGATGCTCGCCCGAAACCAACGTTCGCCCAGCGGCGTGCGGCAGACGTAGTCCTGGGTAAAGTGATCCAGCCGTCCTGCAACCACCGCCTGCATACCCGCCAGGAAGGCCTTGGCAACCGGTTCGCCGCGGTCGGCGGCCCGGGCGCAGACGTCGCCATAGTCAGCCCCGATGCCGCAAGCCGTCGCGTCAGCAGAAGAGCCCTCCATCACGTCGCGCCATTGCTGGTTGATGCTCACGATGCGGCAATCCGCATCGATCACGCAGACCGCGCTGGGCAGGGCATCGATGGTTTCGCGCGCAAAAATCTCCGCTTCCTGCAAGCGCTGGTTGGCAACCACCGCGCCCCGTTCGGCCAAGCGCAGGGTGGAATTATCAATCAGCACCATCACCACCCCGGTGCACTCCTGTGCGTCATTGCGGTAGGGCGCGAGCGTGAGCCAGCTGGTGCGACTGGCTTCGATCTGCCGCTCCACCGTCAACCCGCCTTCGGTCACCTGACGCAAATTGCTGGCCAGTTCGCCCAGGTCACCCAGCACCTCGTGCAGCACCGGCAATGAGAACAGGGGCATGCCGGTGGTGCCCGGTTCGAGCGAAAACATCACGCTGGCCGACTCATTGAACAACGCCACACAACCGCGCAGATCCACCACCAGCAAAGGATACGGCAGGCTGTTTTTGACGTTGAGCAGGTCGCTGTTGAGCAGTTCCAGCTCGTGGCCCTTGTTCTCAAGTTCTTCGTTGACTGTGGTCAACTCTTCGTTGGTGGATTGCAGTTCTTCGTTGGTGGTTTCCAGCTCCTCGTTGGAGGAGGTCAGTTCCTCGTTGGACGACTGCATTTCCTCATTCAGCGACTGCAACTCTTCGTTCGAGGTTTCAAGTTCCTCGATCACGGTGTGCAGATGTTCCCGTGTGGAGGCAAGTTGCAGTTCCAGGCTGGCCACGTCCGCGTCAGTGCCGGAATTGCCCCCCGCGGTGGTGGCTACAGCGCTTTTCCGGCTGCGTACCGTCTGGAATGACACCAGCAACAGTTCCGGTTGTCCTTCGGTCTCATCGAGTCGCAAGACCGACAACCTGACCGGTCTGGGCAGTTCGCGGCCCTGCACCGTCTGCTCGACAAATCCTTTTGCATCGCGTTGCGCGCGCAAGGCCAGCGAACGCAATTCCACGCGCAAGGCGCGGTCGGCAAGGTGATACAGGTTGCTGGCGAACTCACCGTCGCCAAGTTTTACCCACGGGCTGACGTCGCCAAACACGTAGCGCACGCCAAGTTCTGCGTCGACCAGCACCGAGGGCGGCAGCAGATTGCCCTGGCTTGCGCGCACCACGCGCTCGAAGACGCTGGTGCGGTCGCGCGGAACCACCCGCGATGGACTGCGTTGGGTCGCACGCAGCGTGTCGCGCAGCGTGTCGCGGCGCGCGGCAGCATGACTGGCGCTGATGCCGCCACGCTGGAACAGGCGGTGTTTTTCGTCGAGAACCTGGAACAGTCCCGGACCATGTTGCAGCGACTCTGACTTGCCAAGAAACAGAACCCCATCCGGCACCAAGGCATGATGAAACGCTTCCAGCAGATGCGACTGCAATTCAGGCCGGAAGTAAATCAGCACACTGCGGCAACTGATCAGATCGAGGCGCGAGAAAGCCGGGTCGCCGATCAGGTTATGCACCGAAAAGATCAACATCTCGCGGATCGGCTTGACGACCTGATAGACCTCCCCGTCCTGGGTGAAATAGCGCTCGAGCAGACTCTGCGGAACCCGCGCCAGGGTATCGAGTGGGAAGCGGGCGCGACGCGCGCGATCAATCGCATCCTCGTCCAGGTCGGTGGCAAAGATCCGCACGGTCAACACGCGGTCAAGGTTGCGCTGGGCTTCCGCAACCAGCAGTGCGATCGAGTACGCCTCCTCGCCGCCGGCACAGCCAGCGATCCAGACACGCAGCTCGTCCCCCTCCGGCCGGGCGCGGACCAGCAACTCGATCGCTTCGCGCAGCGCGCCAAAAGCCTGTGGATCGCGAAAAAAATGGGTGACCGAGATCAGCAGCTCGCGCTTGAGCAGCGTCATTTCCTGTGGGGCTTTGAGCAGATAACGCGCATAGGCGGTCAGGTCGCTGCTGCCGGTGGAGACCATGCGCCGATTGAGCCTGCGCATCAGGGTGCTTTCCTTGTACAACTGGATTTCAACGCCGGTGGTACGGCGCATGAACTCACTCACCTGCTCGAGCGGTGCCAGCGGCACTTGGGCGTCGGCCGGCGGTTTGGCCCAGGGGGGAGGTTCGATTGGCGCCGATGGACGCAGGCCGCTCAGGCTGCGTCCAATCAGCGCCGGGGCAAGCACATGCTGCACGCAGCCGGTATCAATGGCCGCCTGTGGCATCCCGTCGTAGCGCGCGGTCGATGGGTCCTGCACCACGGTGGTTCCGCCGGCAGCTTGAATATTGCGGATGCCGTCTGCCCCGTCCTGGCCTGTGCCCGAGAGGATCACCCCGATCGCTCTGGGTCCGAAGGCTTGCGCCAGCGAACCCAGAAAGTCATTCACGTTGGGTTTGGGCGTTCCGGCCTTGCGCGCTGGGGTCAGCCGCAGCACCCCCTGTTCCAGCCTGACATGACAGGCCGGTGGGGTGATGTGAATGGTGCCGGCCTGCATTGTCATGCCGTCGACAATTTCCAGCACAGGCAGTTGTGACTCGCGCGCCAGCAGGCTGACCAACATGCTGCGGTGGGTTGGAGACAGATGCTGGACCACCACCACACACAGGTCGGCTTGGGCTGGCACTTCGCGGAACAGGTCGCGCAGGGCCTCCAGTCCGCCGGCCGAGGCACCAATCCCGACAACCCGAGGGCCGCCATGCTCGGGCGTTTGCGGACGCAGGACTTCGGGGTGCAGATCGCTGCTGGGTGCCATGCGCGCCATTACTATGATGTGATCTTATTTATTCCCATAATGCTATAAATGTAAAATGTGATGCAATGAGGCAATCAGGTTAAAAGATTAAGCCGGCGTCAGGATCCAGGGGGCGGAACGACAAGTTTGTGGCGGGCATCCGGCACGCCACGGCCCCCACCCTGTGCCTCATTCCGCAGTGCCAGCATGCATGCGGACCAGCGTGCTTTTGCCGAACAGGCTTTCAATCAGATCCACCGCGAGTTCGGCGGTCATGTTGCGCACATCCAGTGCGGGATTGAGTTCCACCACATCGATCGAGCCCAGCCGGCCGGTATCGGCAATCATTTCCATGCACAGCTGCGCTTCGCGGTAGGTAGGCCCGCCGCGCACCGTGGTGCCCACCCCCGGTGCGAGCTCAGGGTCCAGAAAGTCCACATCCAGACTGACGTGCAGGTGAGTGTCGGCGTCGATTCCCGTCAGCGCCAGTTCCATGGTGCGACGCATGCCGATCTCGTCGATGTAGCGCATGTCGAACACTTCGATGCCGGCTTCCTTGATGAAGTGTTTTTCGCCTTCATCCACACTGCGGATGCCGATCTGGCGAATCTGGTCGGGCCGCAACGCCGGGCCCGGCGCGCCAAGATGCACCAAGGCGTCTGGCCCGAAGCCACACAGGCAGGCAACCGGCATGCCATGCACGTTGCCGGAGGGTGTGAGCACGGCAGTGTTGAAATCGGCATGCGCATCAAACCACAGCACGCGCAACTTGAGGCCTTTTTCGCGGCAATGGCGGGCCACCGCGCTGATCGAACCAATGCCCAGGCAATGATCGCCGCCGAGCATCATCGGCAGCCGGTTTGCGACCAGCTCGGCGTGCACCGCCGCATGGGTGGCCGTGTTCCAGGCGGTGACTTCCGCCAGATGGCGATAGCCCGCCACGGGGGGCAGGTTGGGATTGGCGGGGCCCTGCACATTGCCGCAATCGCGTACTTCGCAGCCATAGCGCGACACCGCTTCGGCGATACCGGCCACCCGCAGGGCTTCGGGGCCCATGCTGGCGCCCCGCGTGCCAGCGCCGATATCGGTGGGAACCCCAATGATGCTGACAGGACGCATGGAACGATCACTCAAAAATCAGACGGAAAAGCGACAGGGCGCCAAGCTTAGACGAACGCGATACGACGCGATGCCGGCCGGGACGGAATGGCGGCCGGGGCGTGCAGGCAGGCGAACAGGTCTTTTGGATCGGCCAACGCCGGAATCAGCGACAAGCGGTCCTGCACCTTGAGCTGGTCGGCCAGGTCGCGCATGAAGCGCAGTGCAGAAAAATCCTCCAGTGCAAAGCCCACCGAATCGAACACGGTGATGTCATCGCCATGTTGACGGCCCGGGGCTTGTCCGCTCAGCACTTGCCACAGTTCGGTCACCGCAAAATCGGCCGGCATTTGCTGGATGTCGCCCTCAATACGGGTCTGCGGTTCGTATTCCACAAACACGCGCCCGGCGAGCAATACGTCGACATGCAGTTCGGTCTTGCCGGGACAGTCGCCACCCACGGCATTGACATGCATGCCCGGCCGCAGCATGTCCGCAGTCAGGATCACGGCATTGGTCTTGTCTGCCGTCACCGTGGTGACGATGTCTACGCCTGCCACCGCTGCGCGGGTGTCCGCGAACACCTTTGCCTGCAGGCCCATCGCCTGCAGATTGCGCAGCAGCTTGGCGCTGGCCAGTGGGTCGGTGTCGTAAAGGTGAAAGGTGTCGATGTCGAGCAAGCTATGAAAAGCGAGGGCCTGGAACTCGCTTTGGGCGCCGTTGCCGATGATCGCCATGCTGCGCGCGTCCGGCTGCGCCAGCGTGCGTGCAGCCAGCGCCGACATGGCGGCCGTGCGCAACGCTGTGGTCAGGGTGAGCTCGCTCACCAGCAAAGGCGTTCCTGTGGCCACATCGGCCAGCACGCCAAACGCCATTACTGTGGACAGACCCTGCAGATGATTGCGCGGGTGACCGTTCACATATTTGAAAGCATAAAGCTCGGCATTGGCGATTGGCATCAGCTCGATCACCCCGTCAGGCGAATGGTTGGCTACCCGGGCGCTCTTGTCAAAGGTCTCCCAGCGCAGGAAATCGCTGGCGATATGGTCGGCGATGGCGCGGATGCAATTGGCCAGGCCGTGTTCGCGGATCATCGCTGCGGCGCGCTCGGCACTGAGGAATCGGGTTTCGATAAGGGTTGCGGATGACATGACCTGCTCCGGATTGGGGGCTGCACTGGACTGCGCTCATCATGCCCCGGCCCCCTGTCAAACAGAATCCACAAAAATGTTGCGTATTGCAAGTAAAAATGACATTTTGACACTTTATCGTGTCGAAATGACTAATGGACGCACTGGATCATCAATTGATCGGACTGTTGCGTGCCGACGCGCGCACCAGCATCGCCACCCTGGCCCACCGGCTGAAGGTGTCGCGTGGCACGGTCACCAACCGCATCCAGCGGCTGGAGCGCGACGGCACCATCGTGGGCTATACGCTGCGCCTGCGTCCGGATGCCCAGCCGGACGAAATCGTGGCCTGGATGAGCGTGGTGGTGGATGGCAACGAAACGCGCGCCGTGGTGGCGAGCCTGCTCGGCGAACCCGGGGTGGCTTCCCTGCACGCCACCAACGGTCGCTGGGACCTGCTGGCCGAGCTGCGGGCCGCCAATCTGACCGAGCTGTCCACGGTGCTGGAGCGGGTGCGGCTGATTCGCGGCATTGCCAATACCGAAACCAGCATCCATCTGGCGTCTTACCGGCACTGACACGGAACGGCCGGCGGGACGCCGGCGTTACCGGACCTGACTGAGAAACGCGCGCGACCGCTCGTGGGCCGGCGACGTGAAGAACGCGTGCGGACTGGTGTCTTCCAGAATCTGCCCCTGATCAAAGAACACCAGACGATCGGCCACTTCGCGGGCAAAGCCCATTTCGTGGGTGACGACCAGCATGGTAATCCCGGTATCCGCCAGTTCACGCATCACGCCCAGCACCTCGTTGACCATTTCGGGATCGAGTGCAGACGTCGGCTCATCGAACAGCAGCACCTTCGGCTCCATGGCCAGGGCACGCGCAATGGCCACCCGCTGTTGCTGTCCGCCGGACAACTGCACCGGATACTTGGCCGCCTGCGCCCGCAAACCCACCCGCTCGAGCAGGCTCAGCGCGCGTGTCTCGGCAGCTTCCCGCGTCAGGCCGCGCACGCGCATCGGTGCCAGGGTGATGTTGCGCAGGATGCTCAGGTGCGAAAACAGGTTGAAGTTCTGGAACACCATGCCCACTTCACGCCGCACCACATCGAGTGCCCGGGTGTCGGTGCCGAGTTTCACGCCATCGATGCGGATCTCGCCACCATCATGGCTTTCCAGCCCGTTCAGTGTGCGCAGGAAGGTCGATTTGCCTGAGCCCGACGGGCCGATGATGGCGGTCACCTCGCCGGCATGAAACTGCGCCGATACGCCGCGCAGGGCGTGAAATGCGCCGTAATGCTTGTGCACCTGAGCGGCCTGGATGATCATCCGACCACGCTTGTCGGGGCCGCCGTCCGTGCTGCTACCGTCCGCCAGACCGGCGTCAGTGGTCCCTGTCTGCGTGGGTTTTGCAACCGGTTCGATGGCACTCATGCGGTGGCCTCCGAGCGACGGGTGCCGCGATCCATCTGCTGTTCCAGTGCGCCGGTCAGGGTGGTGAACGCGGTGGTCAGGATCAGATACACCACTGCGCTGGTCAGGAAGACCGGAACCGGCTGATAGCTTTCGGCCTGCACCCGGTAACCGACCATGGTCAGTTCGACCACGCTGATGGCGTAGGCAAGGGACGAGTCCTTCACCAGCGAGGCAAGATTGTTGGCCAATCCGGGCAGCGCCACCCGCAGGCTTTGCGGAAACACGATGTCCTGAAAGATCTGCAGCGGCGACAGGCCAAGCGCGCGCGCCGCTTCCACCTGCCCCGGCGGCACGGCCAGGATGCCGGCCCGCACGCACTCGGCGTTGTACGCGCCGGCATTGAGGGCGAGCGCGGTGACCGCGCAGGCAAAATCCGACAGCACGATGCCACCCGGCAACAGGGTCGGCACCACCAGCCAGACAAACAGGATCTGCAGAAGCAAGGGGGTGCCGCGAATCAGCCAGACATAAAAGCTGCTGAGCCAGCGCACTGCGCGCACCTTGGACAGGCGCCCCACGCCGGCCAGAAATCCCAGCACGGTGCCGATCACACCCGCTACCACAGTCAGCGCCACGGTCACCCGGGTGCCCTCGGCAAATTGCGTAGCCGCCGGGCCGATCGGCGCCGGTGCCAGCGACAGCGGCAAGGCCATCCCCCAGAGGAACAGCAGCAGGCCGAGCATGGCGGCGGTCATCACCCACACCGGGTGTCGTCGGGTCCAGTTCATCAGGCAAGACTCCGCAAGCGGCGTTCCGTGGAGATCAGTGGCACGAAATGTCGGCCTGGAAGTATTTTTGGGAAAGCCGGGCGTAGGTGCCGTCCTTTATGATCTCGGCCAGGCCGCGGTTGAGCTGGGCGCGCAGTTCGGGATTGTCCTTGTGCATGATCATTGACACCCGTTCGACAAACAGCGGATCGCCCATGCCGACCCCGGCTTCCGGGTGGCGGTTGAGCGTGGCCCGCATCAGCAGGCGGTCCGAAATCCACGCGTCGACTTTGTGGCTGAGCAATGCCGAAAACACTTCCGGTTCGGACTTGTAGGTCTTGATCTCGCCGATCCCGGGTATCTTGCGCGCCGCTTCCACGTAGGTCGAGCCCAGCAGCACGCCGACCGACTTGCCTTTGAGCGCCGCCGCGGTGAGCGGCCCGCCTTTCGGTGCCCCGATCTGCCCACCGGTACAGTAATGCGGATCGGCAAAGTCGACGGCCCTGGCACGCGCCTCGGTATAGCCATGTGATGAAATGGCAAAGTCGAAGCGGTCCTGACTGATCGCAGCCAGCTGGCCATCGAATGGCAAGGGCTTCCAGTCAATGTTCAGCTTTAGCTTCTGCGCCACCGCTTCGGCCAGTTCCACTTCGAAGCCGCTCAGCTTGCCGTTCTCGAAGTAGTTGAACGGCGCAAATGAGCCTTCGGTGGTTGCCGTCAGCGTGCCACTGGCCTGGATGGTCTTCCAGTCACGCGCAAAGGCATTCGGCAGGCTGCCCAGCAAGGCGCCGACCAGCAGGGACACTGGCAGGATTTTCAACAACTTGGACATCAGAACTCCATCATCAGGGTTTGGCTCGGCACGCTGCCGGGCGGAGAAGATAGCGGTACCAGGGACCACCAGGGGCTGGCCGCGCAGTTCCGGCCGACGCAGCAATTCGACGGACGCGTAGAACGCATCCATGTCGAGGTGGGCAATCCGGCGCTGTTCAGGCGCGCGTGCACTAGAATTCTCGGCAAACCATGCTGCGAGGATACCTGATGAATGCGCTTGTGGAGACGAGCTGCCCCTGCGGACTCGGTACCAGCCTTGCCACGTGCTGCGGTCGATGGACGGCGGACCGGCCTGCACCGACGGCGGGTGCGTTGATGCGTTCGCGCTACTGCGCGTATGTGCGCGACGATACCGAGGTGCTGTTGCGTACCTGGCATGCAAGCACCCGCCCAAAACCGTCCGAACTGTCCGGGGCCGGACCCGAACCCGGACCCGGACTGAAATGGCTGGGGCTGCAGGTGCTGCGCGAGGAAGCATCCGGCCCGGATTCGGCTATTGTCGAATTCGTGGCACGCTACAGCGTCAATGGACGCGCCCGGCGCCTGCATGAAACCAGCCGCTTCCGGCGGGAAGGTGGCACATGGTATTACGTGGACGGAGACATCGCATGAGTGCAGTGGCCAGCGCGCCTTGTTTTCTCCACTGTTTTGCATTTTTCTGGTGAGACGCCCGTGACGACGGCTTTGCGTGTGGCCCTGGCCACCGACATCCCCATGCTCGATGCGCTGATCCGCCGCTCTGGCCTTGGTCTCAGCGCGCCTTTCTACACGCCTGCGCAGGCCGCCGCTGTTACCGAACATGTCTTTGGCGTGGATTCGCAATTGATCTCTGACCAGACCTATTTCATGATTGAACGCAGCGGCACCGTGGTGGCTTGCGGCGGCTGGAGCCGCCGGCGCACGCTGTTTGGCGGTGATCAGACCAAACACGGGGCGGACCCCTTGCTCGACCCGCGCACCGAACCGGCCCGCATCCGTGCTTTTTTTGTCGATCCTGCCTGCGCCCGCCAGGGCTTGGGACGTCAGTTGCTGTCCGCCTGCATCGCCGCTGCCGAAGCAGCAGGTTTTCAGGCACTGGAACTGGCGGCCACCCTTCCTGGCGTGCCCCTTTACCGTGCATGTGGCTTTCACGCGGTCGAATCCATGCACCTCAATCTGCCGGGGCCGGTCGAGGTGCCGTTGGTCCGCATGCGTCGCGACCTCTGCGCAGACGCCCACGTCTGAACTGCCGTTAAAAACTACGCAAGGGGCGTGCCAGTCCTGCCGATGCCTTTGGCATCGTTCCTGCTTGGTGTAGCCCGACCCGCTCGGGTCGCCCTTCCCTTTTCCGGATATCCCGTATCGTGAAATCAGCAAACCCTGCAACGGCGCCCACCCTGACGCGTCGCGAATTGCTTGCCCTGGTCGGCAAGGTGTCCGGTGGGGGGGCCATGTATCAGGCGATGACCACGCTGGGCTTTGCCAAGGAATCACCCTATCAGGGGGCGGTCACGCTGGAAGGCGCACCCAAGGGGCAGTCCATCCTGGTGCTGGGCGCCGGCATGGCCGGACTGGTGGCCGCCTACGAGTTGCGCAAGGCCGGTTATCACGTGCAGGTGCTCGACTTCAACCAGCGTGCTGGCGGGCGCGCGTGGACCTTGCGCGGTGGCGACGTGTTTACCGAACTGGGCGGCGCAAGGCAGGAAGTGAAATTCGATCCGGGCCTCTACATCAACCCGGGACCGTGGCGCATCCCGCATCATCACCACGCCGTGCTCGACTATGCCCACCGCCTGAATGTGCCGCTCGAGCCGTTCATGATGGTCAACTACAACAGTTATCTGCATTCGACATCGGCGTTTGGCGGCAAGCCGCAGCGCTTCAAGCAGGTCACCGCCGATTTTCAGGGGCATGTGGCTGAGTTGCTCGGCAAGGTGACTGCACAGAACCAGCTGGATGCGGGCGTGACCAAAGACGATCAGGAAAGACTGCTCGAAGCCCTGCGCGACTGGGGCGCGCTCGACAAGGACTATCGTTACGTAAAAGGGGCGTCGTCGGCCGAACGGCGCGGCTATGATGTCGCCCCGGGCGGCGGCCTGATGCCGAAAGCCGTGCCGTCGCAACCGCTTGCACTGAGCGACCTGCTGCAATCCGGTCTCTGGCAGCACATCACTGCCGGTGCCGATTACGAATACCAGCAGGCAATCTTCCAGCCGGTCGGAGGCATGGATGGAATCGCGATGGCGCTGTACCGCGAAGTGAAGGACCTGGTCCGGCTGAACGCGAAGGTGGTCAGGATCGACCAGAGCGAACGGGGCGTCACCGTGGATTACTTGCCCAGCCAGGGACCGGGACCGATGCAGCAGGTGAAGGCTGACTGGTGCGTGTGCACCATACCCCTGTCGATTCTGGCGCAGCTCGACATCCGTGTGCAGGCGCCGATGCTCGAAGCCATCCAGAGCGTGCCCTACGGTGCCTCGGTCAAGGTGGGCCTGCAATTCAATCGCCGCTTCTGGGAGCAGGACGAGCGCATCTACGGCGGCGTGACCTTCACCAATTTGCCCATCCAGATGGTGTCTTATCCCTCCACTGGCTATGGCCATCGTGGCAAGGGCGTGCTGCTGGGTGGCTACATGTTCGGACCACATGCCTACGAATTCACGGCCATGTCCCCCGCCGAGCGGGTGCGCAAGGCGGTGGAATACGGTGCACAGATTCACCCGCAGTATCATCAGGAATTCGACCACGGGGTGGCAGTGGGCTGGCACCGTGTGCCCTGGACCCTGGGCTGTTATGGCATGTGGACCGAGGAAAGTCGGGCAAAGTACTACCCGACGCTGTGCGGGATCGACGGCCGCATCGTGCTCGCCGGCGAGCACGCATCGATGATTCCGGCCTGGCAGGAAGGTGCCGTATTGTCTTCGCTCGATGCGATCCAGCGCCTGCACGCCAAGATCCTCTCCACCGTCTCCTCCGCAAGGACCTCGGCATGAAAATCCCACCCCCAACCATTGGCCTGCGCCTGATTCGGCAGCGCGCCCTGCCCCTGCTGTGCTTACTGGGGGCCGTGGTGACCGGTCTGCCGGCGCAAGCCGGCACCATGGTCAACCCCGACACGCATTTTTCCGCGACCGAAGGTCCCGAACTCTACGCTGCCATCTGTCAGGGCTGCCACATGCCGGACGCCAAGGGCGCCCAAGGGGCCGGCAAGTATCCCGCCCTTGCCGGCAACCCGCGGGTGGCCTCGGCTGGCTATGTGGTGCACAACGTGCTGCACGGATACCACGGCATGCCGGCCTTTGCCGACACCCTCGACGATCAGCAGGTTGCCAATGTGGTCAACTACGTCCGCAGTCATTTCGGCAACAGTGATACCGACCTGGTCAACCCTGACCAGGTGCATCAGGCCAGATGAAACCGACTCAGTAGCTGGTTGACAGCCCCACACCCACGGTACGCGGACGCAGGTAGAAGGCGTCCGTCACGAACTGCACGGTCGGCTGCTGGATTACCGTGTGGTTGTTGAGCAGGTTCTTGACCGTAAAGGCCAGATCCCAGGTGCCCAGGGTCACCCCCCAACTGCCGTCCACCGTGGTGTAGCCGGGACGCGTGTAGTCCGGGTTCAAGGTTGAGGTGCCTGGTACGTGCAGGAACGGTGTGCCACGGCTGCTGCCGGTCTGCTGCACGTTCAGGCGCACCACCGAGTCATAGGTCTGCGCGATGCGGTAGTTGTACTCAGCACCCAGCCGCAGGTTGAAGCTGGGCACACCCTGGATGCGGTCACCGCTCTTGACGTTGTACTGGTTGGTCACTGAGTCGATGCCCAGCAGCGTGGCGTCCTGCGTGAACACGGCGTGCGTGACCCCGCCACTGGCGTTCAGGATCAGGTCATCGGTGGCGCGCATCTTGAACTCGAACTCCAGCCCTTCGCTCTTGGCCTTGCCCACATTGGATTCGAAGTCAAAACCGGCGGTGGGCAGGGGAATGTCCTGCTGGATGTTCTTCCAGTCGACGTAGAACGCGGCCAGATTGAGGCTGACCCGGTTGTCGAAAAAGCGGGACTTGCTGCCGATTTCATAGCTCCACAGCGAATCCGGGGCGAAGGTATTGGGTGCTCCGTTCGGCAGATTCAATGCGAGCAGGTCCTTCGAATTGATTGCGAACGGGACCGGGCGATTGGCGCCGCCCAGCCGGAAGCCTTCCGCCGCCGTGGCGTAGACCGTGGTTTGCGGCGTGAAATCATAGTTGATCGCAAAGCGCGGTGTGGTCTTGTTGGCGGACGTGCTGATTGCCGAAGTCTGCGGACCATTGGCGAAGAAAAAATCCCCTTCGCGATGGAAATCCTCGGTGCCCTTCACGTAGCGCAGTCCGGCGATCAGACGGGTGCGCTGGTTGACGTAATACGTTGCCTCGCCGAACAGTGCCTGCTGGCGGTCGTTGTAGTGGCGGGCGCTGAAATATGAATTGTCGTTGGCGAAAGCCCCCGGATAGATGCCCGAGCCAGCGGTCCAGTTGGCGGCATTGTTGATGTCGAAACCGTTGCTGCTGAACGCCTGGTTGATACCGAAGATCGGTTCGTTATCGGCCACGTCGGTCTTGGTTTGGGACACATATACGCCTGCCACCCACGCCACGGGCAGCTTGCTCACTTCGGGCGCCTTGGACGACAGCCGCACTTCCAGGGCCGACTGGGCGACCTTGTTGTCCAGGTATACCGCCGACGGCAGATAGCTGACGATGCTGGCCACGCTGCCCGGCACAATCAGGCTGCCCACGTAGCTGGAGTTCACCGACGTGCCGTCCTGCGTGCGCGAAAAGCTGCGGTCGTAGCCGTTGACCACCGTCGTCAGGTCGGCAAAGCCGAGGTCGCCGTTCACGGTCAGTGAAGGCAATACCAAGGTATCGCTGCCTGGTTCGCGCACAATCTTGGATGTCTGGAACAGGCCAAGCGGTACCCCCTGATTGGCCGATTGATAGCCACCCACATTGAGGTAGCTGGCATCAATGTCGGCACTGTGGGTCTTCTGGTAAAAGACGGCGGGCGTGACCGTCCACTGCTCGTTCACGTTCCACTTCAGGGCGGCTTTCAGCACATTCCAGTCGTTGCCATTGATTCCCTTCGAGACCACCTTCAGCGTGGCCGGATCCACCTGATCCACGTAGCCGCTGTCATGGCCCGTCTGCACCCCCAGGCGCAGGGCCGCCGCACCGTTGCCAAACGGTGCATTCAGCACCGCCTGCATCAGCGTGTTGGTGCCGCCATGATCGGTGTTCGACACCTCGGCATGGGCGTCCGCCCCCCAGCGCTTGGTGTCCGGTGCATTGCTGATGAACTTGATCGTGCCACCCATCGAGCTGGCACCATACAGGGTCCCCTGCGGACCGCGCAGCACTTCCACCCGTTCCACGTCAAAGAACCGCGGTTCGGCGCTGCCCTGGCTGTACAGGTTGCGGGTGGTGAGCGAAATGTCGTCAAGGTAGATGCCCACCGTGGCCGAACCGGCGGACGAACTGATACCCCGGATTTCGATGTTGCTGAGGCCAGGGCCGCCCTGGCTGCTGAACGATACATTTGGCAGGTTGCGCGTGAGATCGCCGACATTGGTGATCTGGCTGGCTGCGAGCTCCTCGCCGCCGATGGCCGACACGCTCATGGGCACCAGCCGGGCATCCTCGCTGCGTTTCTGTGCGGTCACCACCACCGACTCCAGAGCCTTGACAGCGGGCGCTGCGCCGCTGGTGCCCTCATCTGCCAGCGCACCCAACGACAGGCCGGGCAAGGCCAGCAAGGCCAGCGTCAATGGGTGGCGCACAGGGTGGAAGGGACGGGACTGGGGCAGGCGCAGCGACTTCGATTTCACGTGCAGGACTCCGGTGCTGGGGCCGCACGGCCCCGATCAGTGTGAGTACGCCCGACGCGGGGCGCACCAAAGCCGCACAGACTAACGCACCAAAAACGCGCACGCCAGCCTCAATTCACACAATTGCAACGGGGTCGTTCATCCAGCCGGGGCGTTCTCGCACCAAAATGGGGTTAATCGCTCGCTTTGACTGGAATTGGCCCTAACAGGGTGCACGCCAATCGTGCGGTATTGCGCGCGTCGTCGACGCCGCGATGGTGCTGCCCCTCCCAGACCAGCCCCGCCCTTTTGACGGCCGGGTACAAGCCGATGGCCTTGGTCAGACCGTGGCGCAGGGCATGCAGTGTCTTCAGGTTGTAGTGGTCCCCGCTGAAGGGATAAGGGACGCCAAAGTCACGACATTGGCCCTGCATGCACACCCGATCAAAATTGCCCCACGAGGCCCAGGGCCGCTGTGCCGCGCCAAAGCGCGCCTGCAGTTGCGCCAACGCCGTCTCGAATTCAAGGCCGTGGTCCACCATGGCCTGGCTGATCTTGGTGAGCTTTTCGCAGAACGGGCTAACCTGAGAGCGACGCGGCCGCACGATCATGCCGTCGGCATCCTCGATCAGGCCGGTGGCCAGATCGACCAGGCAGACTCCGATCTCGATGATGTCCTGTTTTTCGTCGTTGCCGGGCGCCTCGTTTTCCCAGCAGGTGCACTCAAGGTCGACAACCAGCAACTTGTCCAGCAGCAGCATCGGAATGGGCTCATCCAGGGCAGTGAAGACCGCGACCCGGTGCCGGATCCGCGGCGGCATTCTGAGGTGCCATGCCTGCATGATACCCTCACCGCTTTTCACACCTCACGAGGTTCAGCATGACCAGCCAGCGCACTCGTATTTCTTCTGGGTCCACCTTTGAAAAACTGGCGGGTTACTCCCGTCTGGTGGTGGACGGCGACTGGGTCTTCGTATCCGGCACCAGTGGCTTCGATTACACCAGCATGACGGTGTCCGCTGACGCCTCGGAGCAGACCCATCAGTGCTTCCGCAATATCGCCAGTGCCCTGGCGCAGGCGGATGCCTCGCTGGATGACGTGGTGCGCGTCACCTACCTGCTGAGCGAGGCCAGCCTGTTTGCAGAGCTGGCCCCGATCTTTGGTCAGTACCTGGGCACGGCCAGCCCGGCCTGTACCGCCATGGTGGTTGGCATGATCGACACCCGGATGAAGATCGAAATCGAAGTCACCGTGCGCAAGCAGGCCTGATCCCGCCGCAGCGGCTGGCGATCAGCCGCCCAGGAAATCGGCCTTGCCCAGCGGCACACCGTTGTGGCGCAACAGGCCGTAACAGGTGGCGATGTGGAAGTGCATGTTGGGCAGGACAAAGTTGAGCAGGTAGTCCTGCCCGATGAATTCCAGCGTGCGCGTGCGCAGTTTCAGTTCGATGGCGCGCGACTCGCTGCCGGTAAACTGGTCGGCTTCCAGCGTGTCCAGAAACGCGATGGTCTTCTGGACCCTGGCCGACAGTTCAAGCAGCGATTTTTCGGTGTCGGCAAACACCGGGGCGTCCACGCCAGCCAGCCGGGCGGCCCCACCCTTGACGATGTCGGCGGCAATGTAGACCTGCGAGGTGAGTGGGAGCATGTCCGGATACAGGCGTGCCGAAGACAGCACCAAGGGGTCGATGCCATGGGCTTCGGCATGCGCCTGCGCCTTCAGCAGGATCGCATCCAGGTTGCCCAACATGCGTTTGAATACCGGCACACTGGCCGCGTACATCGTAAAAGCCATCGAATTGCTCCTCAAGTAGAAAAACCGCTGATACCTGCCGGGGACTGAAATGCCAACGAAAAAGTTCACCGGCAGGATGCGCATGCCAGTCAAGCCAAGGCATGCCAACAAGTTTACCTTGCAGAGCGCGAGATTCTTTGCGTACATTACGACCGTACGTTGCGCTTCCGCGACGGTGCACCGCGCTTGAAACATAGCCCCATTTACACTCAGGAGGATGCCCCCCTTGAACAAGTCTGATCTCGTCAAAGTCGTCGCCGATGCCGGCGAACTGTCCAACGCCGCTGCTGGTCGCGTCCTTGATTCCCTGCTGGATGCCATCGTCAAGGCCGTGGCTGCCGATGATTCGGTGGTGCTGACCGGTTTCGGCACGTTCGAGGCGAGCAAGCGCGCCGAGCGCCAGGGGCGCAACCCGCAGACCGGCGAAGCCATCAAGATTGCTGCCGCCACCCTGCCGCGCTTCAAGCCGGGCAAGGGTTTCAAGGACGCCGTCAACGTCAAGAAGCCGGCCAAAAAGAAATAAGCAGGCGTCTGCTGCGGCCGAACCTCCGGTTCGGCACCCCAGTGCCCTGACGGCCCGCCCGGACACCTGCTCCGGCGGGCCGTTGTGTTTGAAAGTTCACCGTTGTTACCGCAAACCATGCACCCTTCCGGGGTGTATGCAGTCAAGGACCTTCAGGCATGCCCTACATCGCCATCAAGCACCTCCACCTTTCGCTCGCCGGTCTGGCGCTGTTGTTGTACGTGTTGCGCGGCGTGTGGCTGATCATCGACTCGCCCCGCCTCAACGCCCGCTGGGTGCGGATTGCGCCGCACATCGTCTACACCGGCTTGCTGCTGGCCGGCGGCACTCTGGCCACCCTGTCCGGTCAATGGATGGCCGGCTGGATCTGGACCAAGCTTGCCTTGCTGCTGGTGTTTGTCGGTCTTGGGGTGGTGGCATTTCGCGGCACCTCCAGATTCCCGCGCAGTCGCCGGATCAGCATCTGGGGTATGGGGCTGCTGGTCTACATCATGATCTTTGCGGTGGCGGCCCATCACCATGCGCTGAGTCAGGCGGCGGCGCCAGTCGCTGGCGTGGACATGACGCCCGCCGCGCCTAACGCCAACGGGTTTTGATCTGGTGCGTGTTGCCCAGCATGCAGGGTGGCCCGCCACTTGTTAAGTCTGTTCCTGCGCCAGTTTGCGCTGGCCCTGCCCCTGTTCCTGCTGGTGGCCCTCGGCTTTGGTCTGGTGCGCTTTGCCGGTTGGAATCGGCAGGTGTCGGACGGCATGAGCACTTTCGTGTTTTCCGTCGCCTTGCCGGCGCTGCTGTTCCGATTGATGAGCGATTTCTCGCATCTTCCCCCGGTGGATGCCCGATTGCTGCTGGCGTTTTTCGGGGCCTGCCTGCTGACCTTCCTGCTCGGACATGCACTCGGTGGCCGGCTGTTCCGGCTGGACGCCACCGGTCGCGCCATCCTCGGTCTTGCCACCGTGTTTTCCAACAATGTATTGCTTGGCATACCGCTGGCGCGGGCCACGCTCGGCAACGCCGCCATCCCTGCGGTGGCACTGGTGCTGGTGTTCAATGCGCTGACCCTCTGGACGCTGCTGTCCGTGGCGATCGAATGGTCAAAGCATGGCAGTTTTGACCTTCGGGGCCTGCGCAATACCGCGATGGCCGTGCTGCGCAATCCGCTGGTGATGGCGATCGTGCTGGGTGCCGGTTTTGGTCTGACTGGCTGGACCCTGCCCGGCCTGCTTGACCAGACCATGCGCCAGATCGCCGAACCGGCGGGGGCGCTGTCACTGATCGTGCTCGGCATGGGGCTGGCAGAGCACGATATCCGTTCGGGTTGGCGGCAGAGCCTGGTGATCTGCGCACTCAAACTCTGTGTGCAGCCGCTGGCCGTCTGGGCGATTGCCGCCCTGATTCACCTGCCGCCTATGGAAACGCGCGTGGTGGTGCTGCTCGGTTCCCTGCCGACTGGCGCCAACGTGTACCTGATGGCCCAGCAATATCAGCGCATGCAGGGTACGGTAGCTGCCAGCATGGTGCTTGCCACCCTGATTTCGGCCCTCACCACCCCGATGTTCCTGGTGCTGCTGAGCGCGGTTTACGGACCACTGCCGGGCTGATCCCGACGCAAGCGCAGGTGCTTGCCAAGGCGCGTCACACTTGTTTGCAATCACTTTAATAAGATGCTGTAAGGCATTGAATTCGATTTAATCATTCAGCCGTAAAGAAAGCAAAACGGTGGCCGTTAAGACCCTCAGCGATGGATTTGTCGCGACAGGTTCAACAGAAAACGGACACCATGACCCAACAGATCGATACCAGCCCGAATGGTGCCGCCCCTTGGCTGGCGGCGGGATGCGCGCTTGCCGGCGCAGGTTGTGTGCTGAGCAGTCCCCTGCTGTTTGCCGGCCAGGCCGTGTTGGGATGCGCACTGCTGCTGGCGGCGCTGTTCAGCCAGTGGTGGTCAGCGCGTGGCAATGCGGAGGTGATGGCAGAGCGCTTGCGTGCTGCCGAAGCCGAAGCCAATATCCGTGCGGACGCGAATGCTGCGCGAACCCTGCGCAGCGTGCATGAAGCCACCGCACGCGCCGCCCAGCTCTGGCACGCGCAACTTGAAACAGCGGAAAAACAGAGCGTCAGTGCAATCGACGAGATCACCCGACGCTTCTCCAGCGTGGTGCAGGAACTCGGATCGAGCCGCAAGTTGTCGGATGCCAGCGGCAAGGAACATGACGTGGCTGCCCTGTTGCAGGACAACCGCACCGGCCTGCGCGACGTGCTGGACAGCCTGCGCGCCTCGTTTCAACGCCGCACGGTGACCCTCGAAAAGGTGCAGGAACTCGGCGCGTTCACGGGCGAACTGGAACGGATGGCGTTGGACGTCCGCAAGATTGCTGAACAGACCAACCTTCTGGCGCTCAACGCCGCCATCGAGGCGGCCCGGGCGGGCGAAGCCGGTCGCGGCTTCGCCGTGGTGGCGGACGAGGTGCGCAAATTGTCGGCGCTGTCGGGGCAGACCGGCCGCAACATCAACGAACGCGTGTCTGCCATCCGCGTCTGCGTGGAAGCCACGCTGCGCGAGGTCGACAAGTCGGCCTCGGAAGACAGCACCTGGCTCGAGCAGTCCGAACAAAACCTGCTCGCAGCGCTCTCCGGGGTGCGCACGGTGACCGGCGAGGTTACCGCCACCAATGCCCGTCTTGAAAAGGAAGCCGGCACGGTGCGCGGCCACATCGAGAACCTGCTGGTCGAACTCCAGTTTCAGGACCGGGTGAGCCAGATCCTGCAGCACGTCAATCACGGTCTGGGCGACCTGACCCGCATTGCGCAGGGCGCAGTCGCCAGCAACCGCGCCACCGTGCCTGACTACGAACCCCTGTTTGCCGAAATGCAGCGCAACTACACGACCGACGAAGAGCGGCACAACCATCTCGGCGGCGCATCTGCCGGGTCACGTGGTGCCGACACCGGCAGTGAAATCACGTTTTTCTGAGGAAACCCTTCCATGGCCAAATCCATCCTGGTGGTTGATGATTCTGCGTCTCTGCGTCAGGTAGTGCGCATCGCGCTGACGGGGGCCGGTTACGAAGTGATCGAGGCAGAAGACGGGCAGGACGCGCTGAACAAGCTCGATGGGCGCAAGGTGCACCTGGTGGTGAGTGATGTGAACATGCCGGTCATGGATGGCATCACCTTCGTCAAGCAGATGAAGCTGTTGCCAAACTACCGTTTCACCCCGGTGATCATGCTGACCACAGAATCCCAGGAAGGGAAAAAGCAGGAAGGTCAGGCTGCAGGCGCCAAGGCGTGGGTGGTGAAACCCTTCAAGCCGGAGCAGATGCTTGCTGCGGTTGCCAAACTGATCCTGCCCTGAGGCCTGCAACCATGGCACTGCACTGTGCGTCTGGCCAGGTCACCTGGACCCTTCCTGCCGAGTTGAACATTTACCGGGCAGGTGAACTGAAAACCGAATTGCAGGCGGCGCTGGCCTACGGCCTGCCGCTGCATTGCGCACTGGGCGCCGTGGAGGACCTGGACAGCGCGGGTCTCCAGCTGCTGCTGGTGGCCAAACGCGAATGTACCCGCGCCGATCTGCCCTTTACGATCGCATCGAACAGTCCGGTCAGCGAGGAAGCGTTGCGCGTGCTGGGGCTTCAGGCCGATACGCTGCATAGCCTGCATCCGACGGACGACCTGTCCGGGGACGACGGAGTTGCGCAATGAAGCTCGATGACGCCCTCGCCACGTTTGCAGAGGAAGCGCGCGAGCTGCTGGAAGACATGGAGCGTCACCTGCTGGCGATGGAAACTGGCAGCACGGACGACGAGGCGATCAACGCCGTCTTCCGGGCGGCGCATACCATCAAGGGGTCTGGCGGCCTGTTTGGCTTTGATATGCTGGTGGGCTTCACCCATCATGTGGAAAGCCTGATCGACCTGATGCGGGACGGTATCTGCCCCGCCACCCCGTCACTGATCAGCCTGCTGCTGCGTTGCGGCGATCACATGGCCTTCCTGATGTCCGAGGCCCTCGGTCGAGGCACCCGCCTTGCCGCGGACGCCGCTCGCGAAGCGGATCTGGTGCACGCCCTCGAGCAGGCCATGGGCAAGATTTCCGATACACAGACGTTGGTTGGTGAAGCACCCGAAATCCAGCCCCCCGCCATGATCCGCCAGCCGGGGCGATGGACAGTCGATGTGCAGTTCGGTCCGGAGGTGTTCCGCAATGGCCTCGACCCGCTCTCCTTCATCCGTTACCTGGGCACGCTCGGCGACATTGTGGCCATCACGCCGCGCCTCACCGACGTGCCCGAGCTTGAATCCTTTGATGCCGAGGTGTGCCATCTCGGTTTCCTGATCCGGATCGAAGGCCTGCTGGACGAAGCGCGCATCGCCAGTGCATTTGAATTCGTGCAGGACGACTGCGTGCTGGTGATCACTGCTGCGGCGCCCGCGGCGGCGAATCATGAGGATGCCCTGTGCATGGAGATGGACGAGGCGCTTGCAGGCGATGTGCTTCCCGCCAGTGCTGGTCAAGCTTCCGCGCCGGCGCGCGGCAAGGGCGCGGGAGGCAAGGAGAACAAAGGCGCCGAGAGCCGCTTCCTGCGGGTGGAGGCGGACAAGCTGGATCACCTGATCAACCTGATTGGCGAACTGGTGATTGCCGGTGCCTCGTGCAACCTGATCGCGGGCCGCATGCGCAGCGCCGAGATGGTGGAAGCCACGTCGGCCGTCGGTACCCTTGTGGAGTCGATCCGCGACACGGCGCTAAACCTGCGCATGGTACAGATCGGTGCCACCTTCAACCGCTTCCAGCGGGTCGTGCGCGATCTCAGCCAGGAACTCGGCAAGGATATCGAACTGCGCATCTCGGGTGCCGACACCGAACTCGACAAGTCGGTGGTCGAGAAGATTGCCGACCCGCTGATGCATCTGGTGCGCAACGCGCTTGACCATGGCATCGAAAGCCCCGACAAGCGTCTGGCCGCCGGCAAGCCGGCGGTGGGGACCCTGCAGCTGCACGCGTATCACGAATCCGGCAGCATCGTGATCGAGGTGGGCGACGACGGTGGCGGCCTCAACGTGGAGCGCATTCGCAACAAGGCGATCGAACGCGGCCTGATCAGCGAATCGGCACAGCTCTCCGAACGCGACATCCACAAACTGATCTTTGAACCCGGCTTTTCTACAGCAGAGGCAATCACCAATGTCTCGGGCCGCGGTGTCGGCATGGATGTGGTGCGCAGGAACATCGAACAACTGCGCGGCACCATCGAGGTGGAGAGTGCGGTGGGCCTGGGCAGCACCATGCGGATCCGCCTGCCGTTGACGCTCGCCATCATCGACGGGTTTCTGGTGGGCGTGGGCGGCGATGCCTACGTGGTGCCGCTCAGCATGGTGGTTGAGTGCCTGGAGCTGCGGCCCGAGAACATCGAAGGGAACGGCAGTCGCAATTACGTCAACCTGCGCGGCGAAGTACTGCCCTTTGTGCGTCTGCGCAGCCTGTTCGAGAAGAGCAGCCAACCTGGCCGCCGCGAAAACATCGTGGTGGTGCGCTATGCGGGCCGGTCGGCCGGCCTGGTGGTGGATGAGCTGCTGGGAGATTTTCAGACGGTGATCAAGCCTTTGGGCCGTCTGTTTGGCGCTGTCAGGGGAATCAGTGGCTCCACCATCCTGGGCAGTGGCGAAGTTGCCCTGATCCTGGACGTGGCCTCGCTGATCCAGCTGGCGGCGGATCGGGAAACCAATCAATCCGACGCGGCCCAGCAAAACGGGCTGTCGCGCGCTTGAGCTGTCAATACGAAACAAGGAACCATCATGTCGCTGCTCAACTGGAACGCCGAACACAAAGCCACCGAAAGCCTGCTCAACGCCTTGCTGGCGATGGAAGCCAGACACGAACAGGGGGCGATTGACGAAGTCATTCCGGTCGCCAGTTTCAGCGGCATGCATGCCGAGATTGCCCGTCACATCAATTCGCTGGTGGCTGCCCACATTGCTGTCAAGATGAAAGTGGTCGACACCGTGACGGAATACGGGCAAGGCAACTTCAGCGCAAAAATGCCTGTGTTGCCGGGCAAGAAGCAGGTGATCAGCGATGCTGTGGAAGGCGTGCGGGTGGGGCTGGAGGCAGCAGCCAGGGAACAGAAAGACACACTGGATGCAATCGCAGTGTTCGAGCAGGAGCAGTTGCTGATGACCAGGCGCCACGCCGACGGCGCCATCGACCATTTCATGGATCTGGACAGATTCACCGGTTCTTACCGCCGCATGGCCGAATCGATCAACGTGCTGGTCAAGTCACATATCGATGTAAAGATGGAAGTGGTGGCCACTGCCCAGCGCTTCGGGCGGGGGGATTTCAGCCAGCCCATGTCGCGCCTGCCCGGTTTGAAGGCGCAGATCACCGCTGCCATGGACGAGGTGCAGGCCGCGCTTGAAAAAGCCAACAGCGACCTGCGCTACAACACCGGCATCCGGATGGCGCTCGACAATTGCAACACCAATGTGATGATTGCCGACAACGACCGCAACATCACGTACATGAACAAGGCCGTGCAGACCATGTTCAGCCGCGCGGAAGCGGACGTCCGCCGCGACCTGCCGCAATTCCAGGCAAGCCGGCTGATGGGCGGCAATATCGACCATTTTCACAAGAACGCCAGCATGCAGGCCACCATGCTGGCCCAGTTGCGCAGCACCTTCAACGGCAAGATCAACCTGGGTGGCCGTTCGTTTGCCATGATTGCCAGCCCGATCTTTGCGGCAGGCGGGGAGCGTCTGGGCACCGTGGTGGAGTGGAACGACAAGACCGACGAACTGGCGATCGAGGAGGAGATTTCCGGCATCGTCACGGCGGCGGGGGCTGGCAACTTCACCCGGCGCATGGATCTGACTGGCCGGGACGGCTTTGTGCGCAAGCTCGGCAGCGGCATTAACGACCTGATGGAAACCAGTTCGGTGGGGCTGGCCGAAGTGGTCCGCGTGCTGGCCGCCCTGTCCAATGGTGACCTGTCGGAAAAGATCACCAATGAATATCAGGGCACCTTCGGGCAGCTGAAAGAGGCGTGCAACACCACCGTGGAAAAGCTCTCGGAGATCATCTCCGAAGTGCGCTCCACGGCAGATGCGCTGTCCACCGCGTCGGGCGAAGTCAGCAGCACCGCCCAGTCGCTCAGCCAGGCCGCCTCCACCCAGGCCGCCAGCGTGGAAAAGACCAGCGCCTCGGTCGAGCAGATGAATGCCTCGATCAGCCAGAACACCGAAAACGCCAAGGTGACCGACTCGATGGCCTCGAAAGCGGCCACCGAAGCCAACCAGGGCGGTGAGGCCGTGCGCCAGACGGTGGCGGCCATGAAACAGATCGCCAACCGCATCGGCATCATCGATGACATCGCTTACCAGACCAACCTGCTGGCGCTGAATGCGGCCATCGAAGCGGCGCGAGCCGGCGAACACGGCAAGGGCTTTGCGGTGGTGGCCACCGAAGTGCGCAAGCTGGCGGAGCGCAGCCAGGTGGCCGCGCAGGAAATCAGCGAGCTTGCCGGCAGCAGCGTGGGATTGGCAGAGACCGCAGGTCGCCTGCTGGATGAAATCGTGCCGAGCATCAACAAGACGTCTGATCTGGTGCAGGAAATCACGGCGGCCTCGCAGGAACAGTCCACCGGGGCGGGCCAGATCACCCAGGCGATGGACCAGCTCAACCGGATTACCCAGCAGAATGCGTCTGCATCGGAAGAGCTGGCTGCCACAGCCGAGGAAATGACCGGCCAGTCGGAACAGCTGATCGAGGTGATGGCCTTCTTCAAACTCTCGCTGGAGGGCCGCCAGGCCGTCGGTGGCCGCGCCAGCAGCGGGGCGCAGGTGCGTCGCACTGCCCCGACCGCCACCCGCAAAGCGGCAGGCAATGACGCCAGCGATTTCGTTCGCTTCTGAGCCCGGGGAGCGCGCAGATCATGAGTCAAGCCAACCGAGCATGGACGGATCCCGCCGGGCGCACTGACGCGGTGGCGGGGGCCGCTGAACGCCAGCAATACCTGACCTTTTCGCTGTCGGGCGAGACGTTCGGCATGAATATCCTGAACATCAAGGAAATCATTGAGTATGGTCATCTGACCGAGGTGCCGATGATGCCCGCCTTCATCCAGGGCGTGATCAACCTGCGTGGCAGCGTGGTGCCGGTGGTCAACCTGGCTGTGCGCTTTGGCAAGGACGCAGTGCCGGTGGGCAAGCGCACCTGCATCGTGATCATCGAGGCCGGCAGCGAAGACGAGCCACAGGATATCGGTGTGGTGGTCGATACGGTCAATGCCGTGCTGGAAATCGCACCGGGCGACATCGAGCCGCCGCCGAATTTCGGGGCGCGCATGCGCACCGAGTTCATCGCCGGCATGGCCAAGGTGGAGCAGCGGTTTGTGATCCTGGTCAACGTGCAGCGCGTGCTGTCGATTGACGACATGGCCACCCTTGGCAGCCTGAGCGAGGGTATCCCCGAGCAAGTGGTGGGCGGAGGCAGCTCTGAACACCACCACTGATGCGCAGGGCTTCATCAGCGATCGGGAGTTTGTCGCCTTTCAGGGCCTGATCCGCCAGCTGGCCGGCATTCATCTGTCGGATGCCAAGAAACAGCTGGTCTTTGGGCGCCTGCGCAATCGGGTCAGGACGCTCGGCCTGGCCAGCTTCGAGGCCTACCTGCAGCTGATCAACTCGGGCAGGCAACCGGAAGAACGCCAGATGGTGGTGGATCTGCTCACCACCAACGAAACCTATTTCTTCCGCGAACCGCGCCATTTCGAACTGCTCGCCAAGGAAATCATTCCCGAGCGGCAGCGGGGTCGCCCGCTGCGCCTGTGGAGTGCCGCCAGTTCGAGCGGCGAGGAGGCCTACAGCATGGCGATGGTGCTGGCCGACCAGATCGGCACCACGGCCGCTGCACATTGGGAAGTGATCGGTTCGGACATCAGCAGGCGGGTGGTGGAACGTGCGCGTGCTGGCCACTACCCGATGCAGCGCATCGATGGCATCCCGCGCGCCTACCTGCAGGACTATTGCCTGAAAGGTACTGGGGCGCAGGATGGCACCATGTTGATCGATGCGCCGCTGCGTGAGCGGGTCAAGTTTCGTCTGGTCAACCTGAATGAGAGCTTGCCAGCTGACCTGGGCCTGTTCGATGTGGTCTTCCTGCGCAACATGCTGATCTATTTTCAGAACGAAACCAAGGCCGAGATCGTGCGCCGGGTGATGGGTACCCTCCAGCCCATGGGCTGGCTGATCGTGGGACATTCGGAAAGCCTGAAAGGCGTTCATCCGAGGTTGATCCAGCACTCGCCTTCGGTATACCGGGTGAGTCCACGGTGATCGATCGCAACCCCGACGAGTTCATGGAAATCTTCCTCCAGCCGGGGGACTGCTTCATGAGCGATGCCGATACCCGGTTGCGCACCCTGCTTGGCTCCTGCGTGGCGATCACCCTGTGGCACCCCAAAAAGAAGATTGGCGGCATGTGCCACTACCTGCTGCCCAGTCGTGGCGCCAACTCGGAGCCACTGCTCGAGGGGCGTTATGGCGACGAAGCCTTGTTCCTGCTGCTGCGCGAGGCGCGCCATCTGGGCTGCCGGCCCAAGGATTTTCATTACAAGATCTTTGGGGGCGCTGACATGTTTTCCAGGCTGCCCAAAAATACCCGGCGCACCTTGCCACAATTCAACAAGGAGGCTGTCGGCGAGCGCAACATTGCCCAGGCGCGCGATATGCTCGATGACCTTGGGGTGCACGTAGTGAGCTCGGATGTCGGCGGCATGTGCGCCCGTGCGATCATGCTGGACAACTGGAGTGGCGACGTCTGGGTACGCAGCACCTATGATGTGGTGCCCGTTCTACACCGAGATTTTCTGCTGACTGCATGAACCCGATCAAAGTCCTCGTCGTCGACGATTCCGCCGTGGTGCGCCAGGTGATATCCGGCATCCTGTCCAGCGACCCCGGCATCCAGGTGATTGGCACGGCGGCCGATCCGCTGTTTGCCATCGAACGGATGAAGCACGATTGGCCGGATGTGATCACGCTGGATGTGGAAATGCCGCGCATGGATGGCATTTCCTTCCTGCGCAAGATCATGGCGGAACGCCCTACCCCGGTGGTGATCTGCTCCACCCTCACCGAGAAGGGTGCCGAAACCACCCTGCAGGCGCTCTCGGCGGGTGCCGTGAGCATTGTGACCAAGCCCAAAAGTGCCGTGCGCACGTTTCTGGAGGATGCCTCGGTCGATCTGATTGCCCAGGTCAAGGCGGCCGCGCGGGTGCGTCTGTCGGCGATCCGTCCGCCCCCGCTGCGACCGGACACTGGCAACGGCCATGCCCAGCGCCAAGGCACCGCGCATGCGGCGCCTTATGGCATCAACGGGGGCGTGGGGCCAAGTGCATTGGCGGAAACCACCCATCGGGTGGTCGCCATCGGTACCTCCACCGGCGGCACGCAGGCGCTCGAACAGGTACTCACCGCCCTGCCCCGCGTGTCACCGGGTATCGTCATCGTGCAGCACATGCCCGAGCGCATCACGGCGGCCTTCGCCCGCCGCCTGAACACCTTGTGCGAGATCGAGGTGCGCGAGGCCGAAAACAACGACCGTGTGATGCCGGGACGTGCACTCATCGCCCCGGGCGGCCGGCACATGGCGCTGAAGCGCAGCGGTGCGCAATACCACGTCGAAATTTCGGATGGTCCGCTGGTCAACCGTCATCGCCCCTCGGTGGATGTGCTGTTTCGCTCGGTGGCCAAATTTGCCGGCAAAAATGCCTTGGGCATCATCATGACCGGCATGGGCGATGATGGTGCCGCCGGTCTGATGGACATGCGGGATGCCGGGGCGGCCACCGTAGGTCAGGATGAACAAAGCTGCGTGGTTTATGGCATGCCACGCGAGGCCTTTCGCCGCGGCGCCGTGCAGAAGCAAATGGCGCTGAGCGAGATCGCTGCCGAAATCGTGCGCTACACCGCGATCTGATCCGGCCTTTGCCGGCGCATCTGGCCGGGCACCGGTCACGTATGGTGGGTGCAAAAAAAAACAGCCGCATTACCGCGGCTGTTTTTTATTCCTGCAGGGTCAGCGACCGTCAGTGCAGGGCACGCTCACCCACGTTGGTGCCGAAGTCCTGGATGGTGGCCGCGGTCACCCCGCCCGACGCGGTTTCGGTGCCACTTGCCAGGATGAAGTCGCCGATGGCAATAGCGGCCAGCGTGGCGGTGGTGCCATGCCCCTGCGGCGTGACTGCGGTGGCGCCCGCACCAGACACGGTGCTGGTGACCGGCAAGCCCGCCACCGTCAGGTTGGCACCACTGCCGCTGGCCGCGGTCACTGCACCAAACAGGGCGACCGTGTTGTTGGCCGGCACGATCACCAAGCGGGAGGCCACCAGCAGATGGGTGGTCGGATCGACGTAGCCCTCGATCACCACACTGGGCGGCGTGGCCAGCGCGTTGATGTAAGAGGCGAACGTGTTGATGTTGAATGCCGCCCCACTGCTGCCCTGGGCGGTGCGGTCATACAGGCGGGTATTGGCATCGATCGTCACGGCGGCACCCGAAGTCACGCCCAGCACCGCAACGGTGAACGGTGCCGCGGTGCCGGTCACGGCATTGGCATGCAGGGTGTCTGCAATCGCAAAGACGTTGTTGAGCTGTGTCTGACTGTACTCGGTCTTGACGGCGGTAGCGGTGATGCTGAGGTCGGCGTTGACGGTGCCGGTCACTTCCAGCACGTCACCGACTGCGGGCAGGGCGGTGCCGGCCGGCAGCACCACGGTCAAACCCTGCAATACCACGCTGTTGGCGGTGGTGTTGACTGCGGTGACCTTGCCTTCGACCTCCACCAGCTTGCCGGCGGTCAACACACTGGCCTTGCGCGCCACCAGAACGTCCGGCGTGAATGCCACCTGAATCGTATTGCCACCGGTCACCACGGGCGCCACCGAATGCCCGCGGGCCAGAACCACATCGTTGACCGCAAACGCGCAAGCCGTGGAACCTGCACAGGCGGTCGTCGAGGTCAGACTGAGGTTGCCCAGGCTAAAGCGCGGCTCGGCGGCCACCACGGCAGTCAGGGCGCCTTCGGCACGGAACACCGGGGTGCTGCCCGGATCAATCACCCGCACCAGGCTGGCCTGCACAGTGGCCGGGGCATTGGTGCTGCCCGGGATCAGGAAACCGAACACCTGCACAGTCAGTGCGTTGGCCTGGTTGCTGCAGGTGAACGTGCTGCCGTTTTTGTAGCAGGTGGTGTTGCCTGCACTTGCGGCGCTCACAAAGCCGGTGGTGTCGACGATTGGCGTACACGTGGCCGGCGCAGCGGCGGCGCAGGCACGCGCGTCCTGCAC
>CAITLJ010000010.1 GCA_903893215.1 uncultured Ferrovum sp.
GCCAATGGCGCCATCGTCACGGCGCTGGCCACCACTGGCAACACCAGCGTGCACTCGAGCGCCAGCAGCGTGAACGTGTCGGGCAGCACCGGCAATCTCACCACGGCCTCGAGCACCGCCACCACCTTCGGCACCACGGTGGTCACCGGAAACCTGACCAGCACCTCGGGCAGCACCATCAACTTCGGCGCCACCAATGTGTCGGGTGCGCTCAGTGCCACGTCCGCCGGGCTGATCAACCAGACCGGCGCACTGAACGTGGCTGGCACCACGTCGCTCAACACGGCAGGTGCCGGCAATATCAGCCTGGCTGGTCAGCCCAACGTGTTTGGCGGTGTGGTCACGGCCACGGCCGCCACCCACGATGTGGCGCTGAACGCGACCGGGCCGCTCACCAGCACCGTCACGGCAGCCACCAGCAACCAGACGGCCAATGGCGCCATCGTCACGGCGCTGGCCACCACTGGCAACACCAGCGTGAACTCCAGCGCCAGCAGCGTGAACGTGTCGGGCAGCACCGGTAACCTCACCACGGCCTCGAGCACCGCCACCACCTTCGGCACCACGGTGGTCACCGGCAACCTGACCAGCACCTCGGGCAGCACCATCACCTTCGGCGCCACCAATGTGTCGGGTGCGCTCAGTGCCACGTCCGCCGGGCTGATCAACCAGACCGGCGCACTGAACGTTGCCGGCAACAGCAGCTTCGCGACGACAAGCGGCGACGTGCTGCTCAACACGGCGGCCAACAATCTGGCGGGCAACATCACGGTGGCGCTCACATCCGCCACCGCCAATGCGGCGATCACCAACGCGAACAACATTGCGTTCACCGGTGGCAATTTTGGCGGCACGCTGGCGTTGAATGCCACTGCGGGAAATGTCACCTCGGTGAATGCGGTGAATGTGGGCGGCACCACCACCCTGAGCGCGGCGGCAGGTAACGTCACCCTGGCCAATCAGAGTAACGTGTTCGGCGGTGCGGTCAATCTGTCGGCAGGCCATGACGCAACTCTGGTGGCCAATGCCCCGTTGAACACTACGCTGGGCGTGACGGGCACCACCAATCTCACGGTAAACGGCACGCTCAACCTGGCGGGCAGCACCGGCAGCCTGTTGGCCAATGCCAGTGGCGATGTCACCCAGTCGGCAGCGCTCACCCTCAGCAACGTGTCCGGCAGCAGCAGCATTAATACGCCCGGCAACATCACACTTTCCACACCTGCCAACGCACTGGGTGGAACGCTGGCGCTGCAGTCGGTCAACGCCACAATCGCCGCGAATGCCCCGGCCACGCTGGCGCTGAATGTGTCGGGCGCGAGCAATCTGACGGTCACCAATGGCAGCCTGGCCGTATCCGGCAACACGGCCGTCCTGTCCGCCACGGCAGATGGCGACATCACCCAGGTCAACTCGCTGAATGTGACCGGGTTGACCACGGTCACCTCCAATAACGGAAATATTGCCCTGACCGGCCTGGGAAATGCGTTCGGCGGCTTGGTCATTGCCACCGCCCTTAAAGGCGACGCTTCGGTCAACGCCAATGGCGCATTGACAAGTACCGTCCAGGCCGTCACCAGTACCCAACGCAGCACCGGGGCCCTCAGCACCTCGCTGGTCACCACCGGAGTGACCGCCGCCAGCGGCAGCAGCGTGCTGGTCACGGGCAGCACTGGCAGCCTCACCATCGCCTCGACCAGCACCACCACCTTCGGAGCCACCCAGGTGAACGGCAACCTGGTGGTCAGCGGTGCCGGCCTGATCAGCCAGAGCGGGGCACTCAATGTGGCGGGCACGTCCAACCTCACCGCCTCCGGCGCCGACATCAACCTCACCAACACCAGCAACGTGTTCGGGGGCTTGGTGAACGCCAGCGCAGCGTCCGGGGATGTGTCGATCACGGCGGCACATAACCTGGCCAGCGCGGTCAACGGCACCACCAGCACGCTGGTGGCCGGCAATTCGCTGAGTTCTCAGTTGAGCACGACCGGTAACACCAGCCTGACGGCCACGGCTGGCAGCCTGACCGTGGCGGGTAATTCGGGTAACCTCACCACGGTGTCCGGCAACGGCACCAGCTTTGGTACCACCAGCATCCATGGCACCCTGGCCACCACGGCCCACGGTCTGGTCAACCAGACCAATGCGCTCAGCGTCTCAGGCACCACGAATATCACGACCACGGGCGACATTGTGTTGAACCGGTCTGGCAACAATCTGGCTGGTGCCATCAGCCTCACCGCTGGACCGACCAATAATGTGGCGCTCACCAACGCCAATGACATTACGCTGAATACAGCGACCTTCAACGGCAGCCTGGCGCTCGACGCAACGTCTGGCAACGTGACGCTCGCCAATGCCACCAACATTGCAGGCAATGCGAACTTCACCGCAGCCGGCAATGTGACGGTGGTCAGCGCACTGCATGTTGCCGGCAGCACCACGCTCAGCGCAGGCAGCGGCGCCGTGTCGGCCACCGATGCGGCCAATGTGTTCCAGAATGGTCTTACGGTGGGCTCTGCAGCTGGCAGCAACGTGGTTGCCAATGCCCCATTGTCGGCAACGCTGCAAGGTGGGCCGGTTAGCATCACAGTCAATAACGGCACGCTGACTTTGGGCGGTAATGCTGCGAGTCTCGCGGCCACTGCAAGCGGGGATGCGTCGCAAAGCACTGCTCTGACGATTAGCGGGGCCAGCAGCATCGCTTCCACTGCAGGCAACATCACGCTCAACAATCCTGGCAACCTGCTGGGTGGTCCGATCACCCTGGCAGCCGCGCCCACGGGTAACGTGGCCCTGACCAACGCCAACACGATTGCACTGACAGGCGGCACCTTCGGTGGCAGTCTGGCGCTGAATGCCACCACAGGGGATGTCATCGCCACCAATGCGGTCATGGTGAGTGGGGCGACCGCTCTGACGGCCGCGGCCGGCAACGTGTTGCTCGCCAACGCGAGCAACACGTTCACCGGGCCGGTCAGCGTAACGGCGGGGCAGAATGCCACCCTGGCCGCCAGCGGCGCACTCAGTACCGGTCTTGCAGTGGTGGGTACGTCCAACCTCTCAAGCACCAGCACACTGGGTCTGGCCGGCACAACTGGTACCCTGTTGGCGAATGCGGGTGGCAACATCACCCAGTCGTCCGCGCTGACAGTGAGCAATGCGGCGGCGACCAGTAGCATCGCGTCGTCTGGTGGCAACATCAGCCTGGGCAACGCCGCCAACGCCTTTGCCGGCACCGTGGCGTTGACGGCTGGCAATGCCACGCTGTCCTCGGGCGGTCCGCTTGTCACTACTCTGAACGTGGGCACCTTGGCTACCTTGACCACCGCAAGCGGTGCCATCTCCTTGGCTGGAAGCAGCGGCGCGGTGGCCGCCACTGCCTCTGGCGACATCCTCCAGTCGGGCGCGCTGTCCACCACGGCGGCCTCCACGCTGACTTCCACCGCAGGGAACGTCACCCTTGCGAATACCGGTAACAGGTTGGGTGCCCTCACGGTGAGTGCGGCCAGCGGCAAGGCCACCCTTTACGCAGCCGCACTCAATGCAGCGGTCACCACGGCGGGCGCGGCCAATCTGTCTAGTGCCAGCACTGTCAATCTCGGGGCCAGCGCAGTGGGCAACCTTAACGTGCAGGCGCCGGGCGCTGTCACACAGACCGGTGCTGTGGCTGTCCAGAGCGTGACCAACCTGAATTCAGGCGCCAGCATCGTGCTGTCCGATGGCGGCAACAGTTTTGCGGGAAAACTGAATGTGATGGCACCCAGTGCCACGGTGGTGTCGGCCGGAGCGATTGATGTGGGCACCATGCAGGGCACCAACCTTGCGCTGACCGGGTCCAGCATCGTCAGCAAGCCAGGCACGGGCGGCATAAGTACCTCGAACATCAACGAGACCGGCAGTGTGTCGCTGACCGCGACCACGGGCGGCATCGGTCTGGACTTGCCTGGCAACCAGTTGACCATTGACAACTACACGCAGGCGATCGGGTTCTCTGCCAACCCTGCGTCGCTCGCGTTGAACCTGCCGAGCAACACCTTCAGTTACGCCGACATCCTGTTGCTCAGTCCCACGCTGTCGTCGAGCATGTTCCAGTCGGATCAGGCCAATCGCTTCTTCGGGCCATTCACCCAGGGTCGCTACTTTGCGTCGGCCTTCAACGGTGTGCTGCTCACCAGCAAGGATCTGGTCAGCGGTCAGATCACCCAGACGGTGGGGGTGAACACCCTGTTGGCTACCGCCGAAGACGAACTGCGCAAGGCGATCAACGGCACCGACAACATCAAGACCGCGATCGACAAGGGTTTCATCACACAGATTGGGGTGGTGCCGCCGGGTGTTAACAACATCGAAGGGGCCGGCGTGAATGATCCGAGCGAGTCCAACGGGGTGCAGTCACTGCAGGACCTTCAGTCCGGCGCTGAGGGTCGATGAAGGGTTGATTCACGTTCGAAGGCGGGTAAGCAGTAAACGGGCGAACGCTTGTTCGATGAGTAATAGAGGAAACACGTCCGGGGAGGACGTGTTTCCTTCACGAAAGTCTTTTCGCATAGATCGGTAGATTTACGCCGAATTCAGTGTTGCAGCCGAGGCTTCCAGGGACTATGACTGCCAAGCCTGTGCGGGTTCTGACTGGGTCAATGCAGATCTATGCGCTTGCTGTAATCAAGACCACGCTCGGATATGCCGCATCATCCGTGTCGCTGGACAACGCACTCAGATCTGACCAGCCTGGCGTGATGTCTACAAATATGGACACGCATGAATCTCTCCAGCCAAGAAACGCGCGGCTCCGCCAAAGGTGGCGGCAGTTGGATATGAAGGTGTGCGTTACTACGAATTGCGCGGCGGGCGAATTCGGTCTGGTAGATCATGATCCAGTCTGTTCCTGTCGGGACTATGAAGCACTTTCCGATATCTCGGTTCACGTTGTTCGCGGTAACAAAAGCAAGGTCGAGGCTCAGGTCACTTTCATCAATGCAGGTGATCCGGTATCCGTGCGTTATGAACTCGACGAGCAGACAGCTGGGGGACGCATTTTCGATATCCTGGAATCCAATGCTGTTTTAAAAATCTGATTTTTGAGGGGGGGCAAAAAATGCCAAACGATGCTTTGATCGAGTCCTACTACAACAAACTGTTGCCCGGCGAAAAAAGTACCCTGCAAGCAGCATTCAAAGGCTTGACATTTGTGTATGGCTCCAGGGGCGCGGGCGATCCAATAATGGCTTTTGTCGACCGCTGGGCAAAACGAGCTGGTAGTACTGCAGCTAATGCCGTGGTGGGAAGACGGCTCGGCGAACTGAGTCTGTTTGATGCGGGGAGACGATTCGCTGTTTACAGTCAGAATGACTACCAGATGATGGATATGTATTATGGTCAGGCCAATAACAATCTATACGAGAAAAGAAATGATTCTATAGGCAGTTTTATCCATAAATGCATGAACTTCATGGGCGAATACAACCCGGGTGTCAGTGGTCGCGCAATGTATCAGAAGACTTGGTCCACTGAACTCGAAGGTTGGCACCCAGACTCGCCGAAAGGAAGGTCGTGGGGCGGGCTTACTGCAACGCAAGCCATATCGGAAATCATCAGGTGGGGTGTCCGCCAATTCGGTGGGACAATCATATTTGAAGGTTATGGCGTCTACTACAATCAGGTTTTTCTCAGAGCCCCTGGCAGAATCGGTGATACCGACCTGGAGGCGCGGGATCTGTTTCCCTGGTTTCACCCCGGGGAAAGTTGTGCCGCTTTTGGCGAAGCAGGTGGAAGAATAATTTTCCACTGGGCCGGGGTCCAGACTGTTCCAAACCACATTCTTTTTATGCTCAGCTGGCAATGGAACGACAACCGGCTTAACAGACCAGGTAATGCCGTAGGCTTGCGTGCACTTGAGGAGCTACAGAATAACAACGCACTGAATAGGGATTTATGGAACCGGTTTATTCAAAGCGACAGGGAAATCCCTGTCGCGGCTGCCGATTTGGCAGCCACAGCGGCGCTTCTTGAAGCCGGCGCCGAACAGAACTGGGGCGAGTTGCCAGCGATGGAGGATTTGTTTCCTCGAACTGCCGCCAATACCTAGTCGGTCCCCCGGTTTTTTCTCATTAACCCGGTGCCTCGGCCTGTAACCTCGAGTTATGCTCATGGGGCACCTTTGCGAGCAACTGTGCCCCCATCAAGGTAGCATCCCCCTCAAACATGTTTTGCACGGCATTGCGGGCCAACATGTCGCGCCGCAGCTCGTAACGCCAGGCGTGGTTTTCGGCCAGTTTGATCGCCATGGCGATGTATTCCGGTACCGAGTGGGCGATCAGCGATTCTGGCAGGCCAATCCGCCGGAAGATGGCCTCGTCAATGTGTTCGAATACTTCCGGGCCGCTCTTGCACACGCCGGCCAAACCCAGTAGCGCGGTGTCGACCAGGCCATTCGTGTTGCCGAACGGGAACGGGTTGATGAACATGTCGCAGACCGCCAACGCACGCATGTAGCTGTCGTAATCCTGGTGTCCATGCACCACGGCGTTCGGCACGTATTGGTGGATCAAGGCTTTGACCTGCAGGTGCGTGAGCCCCTGAGCAATGCCCACCATGAACTGCAGTTGCACGGGCACCCTGGAATTCAGCGTGATCAGGCGGCAGGCATCCAGAAACTTCGGATTCAGCTTCATCGGCGAAGACGCAACCGCAATTCGCACGCGATCCACTTTTTCGCGCAGGATCGGCACGGCGCTGGTCGGGTGGCGCGATGGCCGATAGGGCATGGCCGTGTTTGGGATGCGCAGCAGCAGTTCTGAGAAGCAGTCTGGATCGCCCACGTAATCGTCTTCCACCACCACGTAATCAATGTAAGGCGAGTGCGTGGTGGCCGGATGGCCCAGGGCCACAGCCTGGATGGGGGCCAGCCGCAGGTTGCTGGCAAAGATGGTGACCGGGAACATGCCAATGCTGGGCATGTAGAACACGCTGGGCCTGTATTGTTCGGCCAATTCCAGCACGGCCGCCAGGCCACAGAAAGGCTGCCTGAAATCCAGTTCGACGAAAGTGTCAAACACCGCGCGCGTCACGTCGTCCACATTGGCGGCGCTGCCGGCTGCCACCACATGGAAGTGCTTGCGGGCGCCTTCTAGACTGCGCGAATGAGTGCGATAGATGCTGTGCCCGGAGGAAAACCACTCGACCAGCACCAGCATCACCGGTTTACCTTCAAAATGCGCAGGCGTGACATCTGCCCGGTCCTTGAAGCCTTCTGCCAGCAATTTGCGTCGTACCAGCAGGTTGATCGACCGCTTGATTTCGTGGCGATCGGGGCGGTCGGCGTAGCTGCAATGCATGTAGACATCGTGCAGTACGCCCACCGGCACCTGGGTGAGGTCGTCCAACTCGGCGAGCTTGTTGGGCAGCCAGCCCAGGATAGTTTCGCGCTTGTGATGGGCGGCGGTGCTGCCAATCAGCCGGGGCGCCAACAGATTGAAGGTGAGGCTGGCAGTCAGCCGGGGGTTGCCGGCCCATAGGGCATCCAGGTCGAGCGGGATCTGCGATTCCGGGCTGTAGAGCAGCACCAGCTTGTGCAGAAAACGGTTTTCCACCCGCAAGCCCTGATCAGCTGTTTCCCGGTTCAGGTTGAACACTTCGATCAGGTGATCCGTATGGCGGAACGGCGTAACGGTGAAGATCAGCGCCAGCCAGCGTTGCAGGGCGATCAGTTGGTCAAAGCCCTCGTCCGACATGGAAAACTCCGGGCTGGCGAACAGGTTGCCTATCGCCCCTGCCAGCCGGGTGAGCAGATGCAGGTCGCACTCGGCGGCACTGAGCCCCTCCGGGGTGCGTCCGGACACCAGCTGGCTGATCGCGCCGTTCTGCTCGTTCAGCGCGCGCAACATGGTCAGCAGATAGCGGACGGCGCGTTCCCAGTCCCGGTTGTAGATGGATGCTTCAAATGCCTCCAGGGGCACCGGACATTGGTCCTGCATTTCATTTCCTTAACATTTGACCGATGGCGCGCAGCCAGTCCTTGCCGGAACTGCCTGTTGCCTCGGGTGCGCCACGGGCCAGGATGACCGACACATTGTCGCGGCCCCCTTTTTCGTTGGCGAGATTGATCAGGCCCTGGGCGATCTGCTCGAGGGGTTCGTTGATGTGCATGTGCAACAGGGCTACCATCTCGTCGTGGGTGGCCATGTCGGAGAGGCCATCGGAGCAGACCAGAAACACATCTGCGTCCTCGATCTGGATGCGTTGCACCTCCACATCGACGGTCTCCTCGATCCCGATGCCACGCGTGACCAGATTTTTGTAGCGGGACTGGCTGGCGTCTTCCGGCGTGATGCTGCCGAGGTCGATCTGTTCCTGCAGCCAGGAGTGGTCCTTGGTGATCGCCGACAGCTGCCCGCTCCTGAAGCGGTACATGCGGGAATCGCCGACATGCGCCACCACCATCTGGCGTTCCAGGATCACCGCCGCCACCACGGTGCTGCCCATCGTTTCGCCTTCCACCTGTGACTGGTTGAACACCGCGTGGTTGGCGCGCGAGATGGCGAAGGTCAGATCTTCCTCCGCGGCAGCCAGCTGCTGATCAGGCGGCAATCCGCGCAGGTTGGGGAGGCTCTGCGCAAGGCCGGTGCGCAGCGCCTCGATGGTGAGTGCGCTGGCAATTTCGCCAGTGGAATAGCCGCCCATGCCATCGGCCAGGACAAGATAGCCCAATGCTTCGTCGATCAGCACAGCGTCTTCGTTGTTGCTGCGGCGCAGGCCCATGTCGGTGAGCGCGAACAATTCCATGTGGTACGTTCCTGATCAGGAAGAGAGAGCGGCCAATGCTGCCGTGAAAAATATAGCATGACTATTTCTCAACAACGCCAGCCCCATCGTCGGCGTCAGCGCTTTTCGATCGCCGGGATCTGCATGCCCTGGTCGCGTGCAAGCGCGAACCATTTGACAGCCTCGGCATAGTCCCGATGGTGGCCGCCATCCCGCGACAGGTAGAGCTCGCCGGCGCGCTTCGAAGCCGGTCCATAGCCTTGCTGGCCTGCCTGACGGTACAACAAGAGCGCATCGCTAGTGCGGCCAGTCTGTTCAAGCGAACGCGCCCGTTGGGCCAGTTCTGCGGGCGGTGGTCCAGACTGAGTCTCGTCCGCTCGGCCATGCACCGACCGCGCGGACACCGCGGACACCGCGGACACCGCGGACACAGCGGACATCGCGGACACCGCGTGGAAAGTGATCGCGCGTGATGGTTCCAGGGCCAGATGTTCCGGTGGCGCTGCGCCTGGTGCCGGCGCCGCTGCCGACTCGGCAGTGTCCACGGTGGCAGGTTTGTCGTGACCAGCGGGCATCCCTTTGCTGTGTACGGATTTGGCCTGCGTGGTGCTGGCCTTGTCGCGGTGCGACTTGGTGCGTGCATGTTTGGGCGCGGTGCCCGTGGCGGCCCCAGGCGCGCTGGTCGGGCCGGTGGCCGGGGCCATCTCGACCTTGACTGTCTCAGGGGAGGGCAGGCCCGGCGGACTGTCTGTGGCTGTGTCGCCGGTCGCCAGAACTGGCCGCGCGATTGCGTATGAAAGCAGCAGCACGCTGCAGATTCGGAATATCGCTTGCATGTCACTCTCCTCTTGCGGTTTGGATCGGTTGCTTTGCCCTGCCTGGCCCCGGTGCCCGTGCAGTTGGGGCAACTCTTATTGGCCCTGTTCCTTGGCCTTGCTGAACCACTTCACGGATTTCACATAGTCCGAGCGCACATTTCCAGCGCCGTTCACGTAGATTTCGCCCAAGCGCTTGGAGGCTGGACCGAAGCCGGCATTGCCCGCTTCCTCATATTTCCGCACGGCATCTTTCATGCTTGAGCTCTCCAGCGCCTGTGCTTGACGGAACAGTTCGGCCGGCGAGGCTTTGTTGGCAGCCTCCGGTGCTGCAGGCTTGGCTTCGGCGGTCTTCTTGCGGGCGTCTTCCTCAACTTGAGCCTTGCGGGCATCCTCAGCTTTTTTTGCGTCGTCTGCCTTCCTGGCATCTTCGGCGGCCTTTCTGCGGGCTTCCTCGTCCGCTGCCGCTTTCTTGCGGGTATCGTCGGCCTTGCGTGCGTCGTCGGCTGCCTGTTTGCGTTTGGCGTCGTCTTCAGCGGATTTGCGCTTGGCGTCATCCTCGGCTTTCTTGCGAGCCTCGAGGTCGAGTTCTGCCTGACGTTTGGCGGCGTCTGCAGCAACTTGTTTCTTGCGGGCATCGTCGCCGGCCTGGGCCTGGGCCAGTGCCTTCTTCGTTTCCTCGGCGGTCTTCGCACGCGCTGCCTCGTCAGCGAGTTTCTGGCGGCTGGCGTCCTCGGCTGTCGATTTCCTGCCCTCCTCCTCGGTGGCCTTGCGTGCTTCCTCGTCGGCCTGCGCCTTGCGCTTGGCTGCCGTCTCGGCCTGTACTTTCGCCTCTGCAGCGATATCTGCGGCTGGTGCTGCTGGCTTGGTGGGGCTGGGAGTTTCGGTAGGGGCGGATTGCGACGGTGGCTCCGGGGCCTTGCCTGGCTTCAAGGCAAACCAGCCGCCAATCGCTAGCACCAGCGCGCCACCCGCCGCGATCATCACCGTGTTGCTGCCAGATTTGGCAGCCGGTGCGCTTACTGTGCCTGCTGAGGCAGGGGGAGCTGCTGCCGTCGAAGCCGTGGCTGCTTTGATTGGCTGGGGGGCGACCACCAGCGTGGCGTCGGTATCCGGGTTGGCTTTTGCGTCTGCGGCCTCGGGCTTGCGCACCAACGTGGCGTCTGCGTCCGCATCCGACTTGGCAGCGGGTACACGTGCTGCACCGCGCATGGCAATCGTGGCGTCCGCTGCTTCGGCTTCGGCCTTTTTACGGGCGGCCGCTTCGGCCTCAGCCTGTTTGCGCGCAGCCTCGCTTGCCGCCGCTACCGCCGCAGCCGCCGCTTCAGCTTCGACTTTTTTGCGGGCTGCTTCCTTTGCTGCAGCGGCTTCGGCCTCCGCTTTAGCCTGCCTGCGCGCAGCCTCTTTTGCTGCAGCGGCCTCGGCCTCAGCCTGTTTGCGCGCAGCCTCGCTTGCCGCCGCTTCAGCTTCGACTTTTTTGCGGGCCGCTTCCTTTGCTGCAGCGGCTTCGGCCTCCGCTTCAGCCTGCCTGCGCGTGGCCTCCGCCTCGGCGCGCAGGCGCGCTTGTTCAGCTTCCTGCGCAGCGGCCACCGTAGCGCGCAGCGCATGGCTGCGCTCGGTCAGGTGGTCCAGCCAGGCTCCGGCGTCCTGTACCAGAACGTTGGCCTGCTGCTGCTCGCCTGCGTCCAACAGGTGCATCCACGGCGCCAAGGCTTGCGCTGCCGTGCACGTGCTCTGCGCCTGCATGATGGCCTGTTTCAGGACGCTGGCCAGTTCAGCGGCGGAGGCCAGCACGGTGCTTGCCGTCAGTGCGCCATTGAAGTCGTTCAGCCAGTCGTGGCGGGCCTTGGCCATGGCAGGCTCAGCCCAGGTGCTGGCGTTGGCGAGGGCTGCCAGAGCGCCCGCACGGCGTGCTGCCACCTGTTGCGCAAGCCGGGTCAGCAGGGCGGTCAGCCCGGTGTGTTGGCGCTGGCAATCGTCCAGCCGGCTGCGTGCCTCGCTGAAACGCGCAACGTCGATCAGGTCGCGCCGGGCTTCCAGAGGTCCGGTCTCGTCGGCCAGCGCGCGCAGCGCAGCGTGGGCGGATTGCAGTGCGGCTTGCCGGGCCGCAGCGTCCTGTTCCGGCTTGGCGCTGGCCAAAGTGGCCTCAGTGTCGGTCACGCTTATGCGCGCCTGCTGCAGGGCCGCATCCGCCTGTGCTATCAGTCCGGTCACGAACTGCTCGGCCTCGGCCTGCATCCTTCGCTGGTCTTCCTCTGCGCGCTGTAGTTCCTCCTCAGCGCGCCGCAATTCCTCTTCTGCCTTGCGCCGCGCTTCTTCCGCCTTCAGGCGCAGATCATTTGCGGTTGACTGGCCGCGCGTGCCACCTGTGCTGCCGAGCTGGGTGGTGGTGGCGCCCAACTGCGTGGTGGTGGTGCCACCGGCGCTGGTGGTCGAGGTGGTGGTGCTGTCCGCCGGCGCCGGCGGCAGGGTTGGTCGCGTACCGGGCCGGATGATCAGGGTGGCTTCGGCATCCTGCTCCTCCTGCAGGCGGGTTTCGCTGGCGCTGCGCAAGGCCAGCCAAAAACTGCGCGCATCCGGAAAGCGCGCATCCATCTGTTTGGCCATCGCGCGCGCCACCACCACTTCCATCTCCGGGGTGATTTCCGGATTTAGCTCCGACGGCGGCACCGGATTCTCGTTCATCACCTTGTGCATCACCGACACCATGCTGCCTGAGAACGGCTTCTCGCCGGTCAGGAACTGGTACAGGATCACGCCCGCCGAATACAGGTCGGAGCGTGGGTCGGTGGAGTCGCCGCGCATCTGCTCGGGTGGCATGTAGCTGGGGGTGCCCAGGATGGTGCCGGCGTGGGTCTTGGCGGTGTTGTCGATGCGGGCGATGCCGAAATCACCGAGCTTCAGTGTGCCCTCCTCGGTGATGAAGATATTGGCCGGTTTGATGTCGCGGTGCACGATGCCGCGCGCATGGGCCAGTCCCAGCGCCTCCAGCAACTGCTGCATGATCGACATGGCAGTCGCCAGTGGAAAGCGGTGGCCAGTGTCGAAAAAAGTTTTGAGTTCACGGCCATGGATGAACTCCATGACGATGAAGGCCAGCGCATCCTGCTCACCAAAGTCGTAGATTGCCACGATGTTGGGATGATTCAGCTTGCCTGCGGCCTTGGCCTCGATGCGGAAACGCCGTGAATGCTCCTCGGCGTCGGCTGGATCGAGTTCGTCGGTACGGATGGTCTTGATCGCCACCGTCCGTTCGATCACGGGATCGAAACCCTCATAGACGAGACCCATCGCGCCCTTGCCGACAACGCGGACGATTTCGTATTTGCCAAGTTTTACAGGCAGGTTGCTCAAGCTTGCGGCGTATCTTGTGCTGATGCAGGGTCGGCAGGGCGGGCGGGCTCCGGCTGTACCGGGCGCGATACACCGTCCCAGCATCCGGTAAGGCAGGCCTGCAGGAACCGCGCACCTGGCAGTGATCCGCTCACCAGCAGGGTGGCAGGTTGCCGATCGGACCCCGGGCTGTGCCACACCGAACCACGCGAACCTGCTTCACCGTGCACAGCCAGCGCCGTCAGCAGGTCGCCGGGTGCGCCATCCGGAAGGCACACGTGCACGGCATCACCTGCGACCGGGGGCTCACCAACTGGCAGGCCATCGTGCGCCGGTAGCGGCAGGGGGAAGGCCTGCAGGGCAACATCCAACTGTCGCACGCTGATGCGCGGGTCCAGCGCACTCAGCGCGAGGTCCTCGAGCGCATCGAACATGGGGGCCAGCGTGATCAGGTCGACCGCCGAGGCAGCCGCGCCGGTCAGCGGGAACGCCACCGTGAACGGGAAATAGCGCCCTACGCGATCCACGCTTGGAAACCACAGGCCGCCCCAGCCGGTCTGACCTGCATTCAGGCACTCTGCGCCCAGCAAGAACCGCCAGACCGGCGCCACCATGAACTGCGCGAGCCAGTCGTCGCCCATTGCGGTGCGCGAATGCGCCACGCCAGACTGTAGCCAGGCGTCCCAACCGGTCTGGAAGGCCCACGGCAGACGGCGATGCACAAAGTCGCCTTCCGCTGGCAGTTTGCCGATGAAGCCAATCGCCGACATGGTCAACCTGGGCAATGGAACTGCTCGAGTTCCTTGAGATGAAACGGGGTACGCACACTAGGCGAGCGCAGCTCGAAGCTCAGCTTGCGTCCGTCGACCTGGAAGGCCAGACGCTGACGGTCGGGGGTGCCCCCTTCCACACTGGCCTGGTCAAGCAAGCGGAACAGGCCCCAGGGACCATCGGCGGACAGTGTCACCGGCGCACCGCCCCCGGTCGGCAGGGCCACCAGCTTGACCTGATTACCCGGCGTCAGGCTCGGCCACACCACCCGTGCGGCGCCATTGCCTTGCATGTGCACAGTCTGACCGTCCGACTGCCACTGCACCTCGCTGAAGTGCTCGTCCAGTTTGATGAGCACAAGATCGGCCTGAAAGGCGGGATTCGGCATGTTGTTGGCAAAGAAGGCTTCGCGGATCACCGAGGATTGCTGCAGGTTATGCACCGTTTCCGGCGCCACGCTGATCACGCCCTCAGCCAGGTTGACGGCTCTCCACACCGGCCCGCTGGTGTCAATGGCGGTCTGCAGCTTGGTTTTCACCAGTGTGTCAAATTCGCCATTTGGCCCGAACAGGCGGGTGAAATCTCCCAGCGGAATATCCTGTTTGGCGGAGCGTGCAAAGGGGTAACGCGCCTGCACCGCCTGCTTGCACGAAGCCCCCACTCCGCCGGCTACTGTTTTCTGCAAACCCTGCTGGTTGAGGCTGGCGGCCTGCCCGGTGCTGCGGTTGATCAGGCTGTTGATCAAGCCCGGCAGCGGTGAGGGCAGGGCGGCAGTATCGGTCTTGATCTTGGCAATCGCCCCGACATCAGCAGGCGCCGGATTACCCAGCTTGAGCGCTTCCTGCGCGGCGCGCAGTGACACCTCGTATTCCTTCAGTTTGCCGAGAACGCCGTCGATCGGTGCCGGTGTGCCCGGCGCGGCACCGGGTGCGCCGAGAAGGGCGTCAAGCGCCTCGAAATGCTTGTCGAGCAGCGCTTCCGGCGCATCCGCGCCCGGGGGGGACGCCTGTCCGGTCAGCTGGTTGTAACTGCCACGCAGACTCGCCCCCAGTTTGCTGACCGCCTTGTTGATGCCAGCTGCGGCGGTCTGCACCGGGGCGTCGGCAATCCGCGTTTCACGGCGCACGCCCTGCAGCAGCTGTTTGATCGGTGAATCCGGCGCGTCCAGGATGGCGAGGATCTGCACGGTCTGGTCGAGGGTGCTGGCGGGCAGCACGCGCAGGTCGTTGAGCAGGGTGTCCCAGGTTCTGGCGTAATCGGCAAAGTACAGGCGTTTTACGTCCTGCACCGCATCGAGTTCCGGCTGCACGCGCTGGCCAGCGTATTTTTCGCCCAGCACCCAGTTTTGTTCCTCGCTCAGCTGGCGCACCAGGTTGAGCGTGCCGGGCAGCATGATCGACTGATAGCCTTCCACGGTGAACAGCAGGGGCACCGCCTCGGTGATCGGCGCGCCGCTGTTGCGCACAAATACCAGCGGGGCGGATGGGCCAGCGGCATCACTCAGGGTGAAGCGCTTGCCGGTATTCGGCGTGCTGGCAGCAATCCGCTTCATCCGGCCGTAGGCACGCTCGGGCAGCGAGGCCGTCGCAAGGGCGGCGCGCGCCTGGTCCACCAGCGGCCGGTCCATCGGCACCTGCACCGACAGCGGACGCAGGGTGAACAGCGCGGTCAGATGGCCCTCGAAGTCGGTCCAGCCAGACTCGTTCACGGCCGTGCCGTAGCGCTTGCGCCAGTCCGCCAGCACCCAGTCCTTCATGCTGTCGGCATCCAGATGGCTGTCGTCGTAAAGCGATAGGTAATTCTTCAGTGCCTCATAACGTTCCTCGGCACTTTCCGCGCTGCGGATCTGGGCCTCAAGCTGCACAACGATCGGTGGCAACAGGGTGTCATGCAGCAGGTTCAGATACACATGGCTGGCCTGCGCGCCGAGCTTGGTGCCCTGGTACAGGCCGGCCCCCAGCGTAAGTGGCACGCTGTCGGCCTCGTGGCCGTAGCCACCCGGCAGGTCGCGTGTCTCGTTAAGGGTGGGCAGCAGCGAAGGCACGTCGGTGACGCCGGAGCCGTTCAGCGCCAGCACCTTGGGTTGCAGCATGCGGGAGGCCTCGGCCACCGTGGCGATCAGGGTCTGGTTGCGGAAGTAGCTGACGGTCCAAAGGCTGATCAGCCCGATCGAGAACACCAGGGCGGTGGCCAGCAGGCCGCGCCGGATCAGCGTCTGCCGCCGTTGCATCACCTCGCTCTGGCCGGTCAGGTCCGACTCGGCGAAGATCACCTCGCGCAGCAGGCGCGTGACGAAATAGCTTTTTCCGCTGCTGGCCGAAGGGGGCAGCACCTGACGCTGCAGGCCGAGGGTGCGTGCCGCGCCGGACAGCACGCGGTCGAGGGGGCTGCCTTCCTGGGTGCCACTGCTGAAGTAGACGCCACGCAGAAGGGTGGCCTGCTGGAAGGCTGAGCGACCGAACGTTTCATCGAGGAAAGCACTGATCAGGGGCTGCAGCAGGGCGACCTGCTGCGGAAACAGGTAGATGCGGCCGCGCCGTTGCTGGTCGCGCTCATCTTCCAGCCGGGTGGCCAGGCGGGCCTCCAGCCGCTGCAGCAGTGCCTCGAATTCCTTGTGGAAGTCGGCGATCAGCGTCGGGTTGCCGCCCGGCTGAAAGCCAAAGGTGGCGCCCCACACCTGTGCGCGTTCATCCCGCCCCAGGTCGGCAAAGAACTCGCTGAAACCGGCCAGCAGGTCGGCTTTGGTGATCAGGATGTAGATCGGGAAATTCACTTCCAGCAGGGTCTGCAGTTCGGCGATGCGCTGGCGCACCGATCGTGCATACAACAGGCGTTGGTCTTCGGTCTGGGTCAGCAGGTCGGCAATGCTTAGCGTGACGATCACGCCATTGATCGGCTGGCGGGGCCGGAATTTTTTCAGCAGCTTGATGAAGCCGGTCCAGGCGGCGCTGTCCACTGCCGTGTTGCTGGTCTGGGTAGTGTACCGGCCGGCAGTGTCGAGCAGCACCGCCTCATCGGTGAACCACCAGTCGCAGTTACGTGTGCCGCCCACACCACGTACCGAGTCCTTGCCCATTGCGTTTTCCAGCGGGAAGCGCAGGCCTGAATGGATCAGTGCGGTGGTTTTGCCCGAGCCGGGCGCGCCCACGAACATGTACCAGGGCAACTGGTACAGATACTGGCGGGTGCCCTCCTGGCGGTTCTCGAAGCGGGCCGACTTTAGCACGCTGGCCGCCTGCTCGAAGCGCCGTTTCAGCTCGGCCACCTCGGCCGCCGACAGGCTGGCGTCGTTGTCACTGTCGCCGCCGCTGATCGCCTGCAGCACCTGCCGGTTGGCACGCCAGGCAAGGTAGTGCTTCCAACCTTCTGTCGCTGCCCAGATCAGCACGATCAGCAGGATCAGACCCAGCCGGGCACTGGCCGAAGCCAGCGGACGATGATCGTAAAAGGCGACTGCATCGCCCACAAACCAGATCAGCAAAGCCACGAGCACCAGCCCGATTGCGGCCAGTACCCAACGGTTACCTAGGATGTTGCGCAGTTTCTGCATGATGGACCGGACGTTGACGTTGGCGGGGGGGCAGGGTGAGAGGGAAGGCGGTCAGGCATTCGGTGGTCGACGACCGCCATGTCCGAGTGTCACGATGCGGCGCGCAGCAGGATTTCCACCCGGCGGTTGCGCGCGCGGTTGGCCGGGGTGTCATTTGCCACCAGTGGTTCGCTGTCGGACCGCCCCTCCACCTGCAGTCGGCCCGCGGGCTGGATCTGAGCGGCCATCAGGTCGCGCACCGAGGTGGCGCGCTCCACCGACAACTGGAAATTGGAGGGAAAACGCAGCGAACGGATCGGCCGGTCGTCGGTGTGACCGCTGATGATCACAGTGCCCGGCACCTGGTTGAGGGCGGCGGCAATGTGGCCAAACACAGCACTCATGACAGGATTGGGGGTGGCGCTGCCGGCTTCGAACAGCTGGTCGCTCTGCACGATGATGCGGCTGCTGCTGGCGTCCTCGCTGAGATCCAGCGCTCCCGCCGCAATGTCGCTGGCAAGCAGGGTGCGCAGGCGAGGTTTGGTCAGCACGGCGACCTGGCGGTCGATCTTGACCGGTGGTGCCTTGACGCGGGCCAGCATCGAGAATACCGGATCAGAGGACTGGTTGAGCAGGATCAGACAGGTCAGGTAGATCACGGTGAGCACGCCGGTGCCGGCGGTAGCAAAGGCCCACCAGGGAATGCGCCGCACCAGCGAGAGGGGCGGGCGCGCTTCGCCGCGCCAGCGGCCCGACAGGTCTCGCTCGTATTCGCCGCGCTGCTGGCGGATCAGGTGAAACACCTTGGTGCGCACCTGCTCCAGCTGCGGACGGCCGTTGTCCTGCACGCGGTAGCGGCCCTGAAAGCCCAGACAAAGGCAGGCGTGAAAAAACTCCAGCATGTCGAGGTGCTGTGCGGGGCTTGCGGTGGCATGGTTGAGCAGTTGGAAAAATTTTTCGCCGCCATAGGTTTCCGAGTGCAGGTTGAGCAGCAGCGGCGACTGTGACCAGCCTGAACTCATCCCCCAGGGAGTGGTGGCCACGGCCTCGTCAACCACGGCACACAGCGCATAGCGCACCATCGACAGCGTTTCGGCACTGTAGCCGGCGGCGCGGCCATCCGCTTCGAATTGCAGGATGGCGCGTTGCAGCTGGTCGCGCAGGCCAATTGGGTGGTCATGGTTGAGGGTGGACTGGATCACCGGCACCAGATCGAGTACCGGATTGGCAGCTGCGAGCAGGCGGTTGGCGCCGGTATTGCGCGCGCCGACCGCCACGCTCTGGCCGGCGGGTGACTGGGCCGCAGCGTTCGGCCGTCCTGCCGGCACCGCCAGGGTGGCGTCCACATCGAAGGGTTGCGTGCTGGTGCGCGATGCGCCGGCACCGGGCACACCGCGCGGAGCCATCAGGGTGGCGTCGCTGTCACCCCCGTCGTCCAGCAGACCCGGAGCTGGCGCAGCCGCAGCTGCAGGCACGGCCCCGGCGCGGCGGCCCGGTCGCGGCACCATGATGGTTGCGTCGGCGTCGGGTTCCGGCTGGTCAGGCGGCGGTATCAGACTCATGGTGGTGGTGTCCTGCGTTCAATAAGGAGAAGGGGCATGCCGGTCAGTTCCGGATACTCCAGAGTTCGAGTTGCAAACCGGGAAAATCGCCCGCCACGTGCAGTGCGAGCATGCGGTTGGTTTCGAGCCGCTTCCAGAAGTCGCTGGTGCGATCCAGCTCGAAGTAGCAGAATCCGGCGTGATACGGTAGTTGCCTTGGCGCCACCGGCATCAGCCCCAGCATGATGCCAGGCAGTTGCGACAGGACGAGGTCACGGATCATGTCAGATGGGCCGATTTTCACCTGATGCGGAAACAGGCTGCGCATCTGTTCCACCGGCACGCTGGCCGTGGCCGCCAGCACAAACCGGGCATTGCGGATCACATCGAGATCTTCCAGCATGGCGGTATGCACGCCGCGCCCGCGGTCTTCGAGTGGTATCGACTCGACATTTTGCGCAAGCACCGCCGTGAGCGAATTGCGCAGGTCCTGGATCAATGGCCGGAAGGTGTCGTGCAGGGCGTCGTGGCGGTAGGCCAAAAACGCAGCCGGCCGGCGGTCGCCGTGCGTGTGGGTGGCCAGTTCGCCGGCCAGACCCAACAGGAAATCGTGCAGCGCAGCGGGGTGCAGATACGGATTCTGCTCCAGTTGCGTCAGCACCGGTGTGGCCCGGTTGAGTATCTGTAGCAGCAGAAAGTCGGTGATTTCAGCCACCCCGCGCTGGCCCGGCTGGCTGAGGCGCTCGGCTAGGTTGGTGGCGCGGTGGTTGGTCAGGCTGACCACCTCGCGCAGCCACTGGCTGAGTGTGCTGTCGGCCTGGCAGTCCAGCACTGGCGGCACATAATTGGGGTCGAGCACCAGTTCGCCGCTGGAGCGGCGCTCCACCACGCGCGCGATGCCAAGCTTGATCAGGCCGTCGTCTGGATCGCCCTCTACGCCCAGGCGCAGGTTGGGCGTGCCTAATTTGACTGCCGCCATGCCCTGTGTCTCCATCACGCTGTCGGCCACTTCCTGATCTTCGCTACCGTAGCGTTGCGCACCGTTGCCGCTGGCCGGATTAAGGGTGAACTCGGGCATGCCGGCGCGGCGCAGGGGCAGCGCCAGATAGATCAGAACATCACGCCGGTTGGCGGGAATTTCGACCGCCGGGGGCGCGGGCTGCTCGTCCGGGATGGAAAAGGGGGTGCCGTCAGGCAACAGGCCATTGGCGGTGGCCAGGCTGATGCGGCCCTGGGACAGTGCGAGCGGATCGAGCGACAGTCGCGCAAAGCCCCAGGCATGCGCGCGCAGCGGCCGGCTGCGATCCTCAATCCAGCGCTCCAGAAACCGCTCTGACTGCTGAAAATGTTGCGGCCGTAAAAACAGGCCGTCTGACCAGATTACCCGCTTGCTTGTTGCCATCTTGTTTGCATTGAACCATCGAGAATTTTTAGCCTTAGTGTAATGATATTTTATCAACGTTGTGCTAACTTAAATGATGGAATCTAAAGCGTGGCTTCCCAAGGCGAGACCATAGCGAACTTTTACCGAATTATGATTGCGAGGCTGTAAATGGCGGCATCCGTCGCGATGGATCACCTGCTGCAACCCATCAGTGAAGACCAGCCCGCGGGTCCCGATCTTGAGTACAGCGACGTGGCGGATTTCCTGCGGCTGGTCGAGCCCAGGCAGGATCGCCGCATTGAAGACGGACGGGAAACCGTGGTCACGATCGATCCGAATTGGCGGTCGGTAGTGGCGGTCGGCAATGCCGTGCTGGGCAAGACCAAAGACTTACGCGTGGCCATGGGAGTTACCTTCGGTCTGCTCAATACCTCCGGTCTCAAAGGTTTTTCGGCAGGTCTGCAACTGATGCACCGTCTGCTGGCCGATTTCTGGCCCACCTTGTATCCGCGCCTGGATGCCAGCGACGGCGATGATCCTTATGAGAGGATCAATGTGCTCGCTTCGCTGGGCAGCGATCAGGCCGTGGGTGCCGCCCTGCACGATATGGTTATCCTGGAGTCGCGCGAAGTCGGGCGCTTTACGGTGCGCGATCTCGAGGTGGTGGCCGGGCGGCTGCAGGCCCGCCAGGGTGAGACCGCGCCCACCCAGGCCTTGCTGGCCGGCGCCTGGGAGCGTGGCAATCCGGAAGACAATGCGGCACGGCAACAGGCGGCCAGCGATATTCTCGAGGCACTGGCGGGAATCCGCAGCACGTTTGCCGACAAGGCCCCCGGCCATGATCCCGACCTGGAGGCCACTACGAACGTGATCAAACGGGTGCTTGCGTTTTATCAGGCGCAATCGGCGGACCCGGCCGCCGACGCCGGCCAGCAAGGCCCAGACCTGGACAACTCCGCCACTGAAGGGGGGGGCGGCGGTGCGGCTGCGGCTGGGCGCGCCCGGCAGGGCCTGCAGTCGCGCGCGGACGTCAGCCGTCAACTCGGCGAGGTGGCCACCTACCTGCGCCGCACCGAGCCCACGAATCCGGCCATCCTGTTCATTGACCGGGCCATGCGCATCATGGACATGGACTTCCTCGCCCTTGTGAAGGACCTGATGCCCGATTCCAAGGACCGGATCGAGATGATCGGGGGCGTAACGTTCAGTGACGACGATTAGGGCGCTCCGCAGCAACAGGCGGGTTGATTAAAACAGCAAGTCATTGGAGGCAACATGGCGGACAGCAGTCAGAAATTCATTGCACGCAACCGTGCGCCGCGCGTACAGATCGAGTACGACGTGGAAATGTATGGCTCACAGAAAAAGGTGCAACTGCCTTTCATCATGGGCGTGATGGCCGACCTTTCCGGGTCGCCCGCCGACCCCCTGGCGCCGGTTGCAGAGCGCTCCTTCCTGGAAATAGATGTAGACAACTTCGATGACCGGCTGAAAGCCATGAAGCCCCGCGTGGCGTTCCAGGTGCCCAACACCCTCACCGGCGAGGGCAACCTCAGCATCGACATGACCTTCGAGAGCATGCAGGACTTCACGCCCGACGCCATCGCCAAGCGGGTGGCCGGCCTCGACAAACTGCTCGAGGCGCGTACCCAGTTGCGCGACCTGCTCTCCTACATGGACGGCAAGACCGAAGCCGAGGCACTGCTCGAAAAAGTGCTGAACGACCCAGCATTGCTGCAGTCCTTGTCCGCCGCGCCGAAGCCCGCGGAATAAGTCATCAAGAGAGGTTTGACCATCATGTCTGACGCCCAGCAACAAGATCTTCAACCCGCAGCGGCCACTTCGGAGCAGGATGATTTCACTGCGCTGCTCAACAAGCAGTTCAAGCCCAAATCTGCCGAGGCCTCCAGCGCCGTGCAGAACGCCGTGCGTACGCTCGCCCAGCAGGCGCTCGCCGATGTGAACCTGATTTCCGGCGACGTGTTCGAAACGATCAATGGCATCATCGCCGCGATCGACAAAAAGCTCGGCGAACAGGTCAACCTGATCCTGCACCACGCTGACTACAACAAGCTGGAAGCCAGTTGGCGGGGGCTGCACTACCTGGTCAACAATACCGAAACCAGTGAAAACCTGAAGATTCGGGTGATGAACGTCAGCAAGACCGAGCTGCACAAGACGCTGAAGCGCTACAAGGGTACCGCCTGGGATCAAAGTCCGATCTTCAAGAAGATTTACGAGGAAGAGTTCGGTCAGTTGGGTGGTCAGCCGTATGGTTGCCTGGTAGGCGACTACCATTTTGACCACAGCCCGGTTGACGTTGAACTGTTGGGTGAAATTGCCAAGATCTCGGCCGCAGCGCATGCCCCATTCCTGGCGGCGGCTTCGCCCAGCACCCTGCAGATGGAGTCATGGAGCGAGCTCAGCAATCCGCGCGACCTGACCAAAATCGTGCAGAGTAGCGAATATGCGGGTTGGCGCTCCTTGCGGGATTCGGAAGAGTCGCGCTACATCGGTCTGACCATGCCGCGCTTCCTGTCGCGCCTGCCCTACGGCGCCAGAACCAACCCCACCGAGGCCTTCGAGTTCGAAGAAGATATCGAGGGTGCCGATCATGCGAATTTTGTGTGGGCCAATTCCGCGTACGCCATGGCCGCCAACATCAATCGGGCATTCGCCCTCTACGGCTGGACCACCACTATCCGGGGCGTCGAATCCGGGGGAGCAGTGCCCAACCTGCCGGTATTCACCTTCCCAACCGATGACGGTGGCACCGATGCCAAATGTCCGGTGGAAATCGCCATCAGCGACCGGCGCGAGGCAGAGCTGGCCAAGAACGGTTTCATGCCCCTGATTCATCGCAAGAACAGCGATTTTGCCGCCTTTATCGGCGCGCAGTCACTGCAGAAGCCGGCCGAGTATGACAACCCGGACGCCACGGCGAATGCCAACCTGGCGGCACGTCTGCCGTACCTGTTTGCCACATGCCGTTTTGCGCATTACCTGAAGTGCATGGTGCGCGACAAAGTGGGTGGTTTCTCGTCCGCCGCCTCCATGAACCGTTTCCTGAACGACTGGATCCTCAACTTTGTGGATGGTAATCCGGCCAACTCGAGCGATGCCACCAAGGCGAAACGGCCCCTGGCAGGCGCCGAAGTGGTGGTGGAGGAAGTGGAAGGCAATCCCGGGTACTACACGTCCAAGTTTTACCTTCAGCCGCATTACCAGCTGGAGGGTCTTTCTGTTTCATTGCGGTTGGTATCCAAACTGCAATCGGGTGCCTGATTCGGCCCATCGTGGACTGGCGGCCGTCTGCCTGTCCCTGTTTTGATCCACGCAGTTCCACATCTCACACGTTCTGGAGGATTACATCATGGCTTTGGATATGTTTCTGGTTTGCGACGATTTGCCGGGCGAATCGAAGGACAAGAAGTTCGCGGGAAAAATCGACGTGCTGGCCTGGAGCTTTGGGGCAAGCAATTCCGGCAGCGCGCACGTTGGCGGTGGCGCAGGTGCGGGCAAGGCCAATGTGCAGGACCTCAGCCTCACCAAGCATGTCGATCAGTCGTCGCCCAACATCTTTCTATTCACCTGCAACGGTAAGCACATTAAAGAAGTCAAGCTCATCGTTCGCAAGGCCGGTGAAAAGCCGCTCGAGTACCTCATCATGACCCTGTCTGAAGTCATGATCACCAGCTATAGCACCGGCGGCTCCGGGGGCGTGGACCGCTTGACCGAGAACATCACCCTGAATTTTGCCAAGATCGAGATCCAGTACACTCCGCAAAAGGCAACCGGTGATGCGGACAAGCCCATCACTTCCACTTGGGATATCGCTGCGAACTCCAAGGACTGACCGTTACCCGGCCAACGATGAATCGGGTCAGGGCCTCCGTGCCGCTTGACTGCTTCGGGAGTAAAGCATGTTGACCTTCGGTTCACAGAACCGTGATCTGGCAGCGGCCTTGGCAGAGGCTCAGGCAGCGGTGCGCAGGCAGCCCGAGCGGGCCGACCTGCGTACCGGCCTGTTTCAGCTTTATGCGGTGCTGGGCCTGTGGGACAAGGCGGGTACCCAACTGACCACCGTTGGTCAGCTGGATGCCAGCGCCTTGCCCATGGTGCAGATGTACAGCACAGCGCTCAATTGCGAGCGCTTGCGTGAGAGTGTGTTCGCCGGGAAGAAATCCCCCATCATGATGGGGGACCCGCCGGAATGGATGGCGGGGTTGCTGCAGGCACTCGCGCTCGATGCACAGGGCCATGGCGCGCAGGCGGCCATGTTGCGTCAGCGGGCGCTAGAGTGCGCCACCCCGCGGGCTGGAGAAATCGACGGCCATGCCTTCACCTGGCTGGCCGATGCCGACAGCCGGCTCGGGCCGGTGCTGGAGGTCTATGCGCAGGGCAAATACTATTGGTTGCCCTGTGAGCATATTCGCCAGCTGGTGATTGAAGCGCCAGCAGATTTGCGTGACCTGATCTGGTTGCCAGCCACGCTCACCCTGGTGGCGGGGGGAGAACTGGTGGTTCTGTTGCCGGTCACCTACCCAGGCAGCGCTGCGCAGGCAGACAACGACCTCCGGTTGGCCCGTCGCACGGACTGGTTGGAACAGGCCGGCGGTACCTATTTTGGACTGGGTCAGCGCATGCTGGTCACCGATGGTAACGACTACCCCCTGCTGGACGTGCGCAAGCTGGTCTTTGCGGACGCATGATGGCCAAACCGTCGTCTCATTCGCGTGATCATCTGTACCCCAGCCTGCTCGATCGGCTGGCCCATAAACCGCCCCATGAGTCCCGTGGCGTGGACCTTGAAACCCTGCGCGAATCCGTGCTGCGCGATCTCAACTGGTTGTTCAACACCAGCCGACCCAGTGACGGCTTTGCCGATTACCCTCAGGTTGCGCGCTCCGTCCTTAATTATGGCTTGCCTCCCCTGTCGGGCCGGCCAGCGTCCAGCCTCGATTTCAAGGCGGTCTGCGAGTCGATGCGGCAGGCCATCCTGAATTTTGAGCCACGTTTCCTGCCACACACCGTAAAAGTGCTGGCCATGCAGGACCCGCGCGCCGTGCAGCACAATCTGGCCGCCTTTCGCATCGAAGGGCAGTTATGGGCCTTGCCGGTGCCGCTCAGCCTGCTGTTGCGCACCGACATTGACCTGGAAACGGGGCAGGCCAGCGTGATCGACGCTGCCTTCATTTGAGCAGATCTCGGTCATCATGAATCCGCGTCAACGCGAGTACTACGAGCAGGAGCTGGTGTTCCTGCGCGACTCGGCCGCCGAGTTTGCCCGCCAGTTTCCGGATGTGGCATCCAGGCTGGCTCTGGATGCCACCTCGGCCCAGGGCGCGTGTGTCGATCCCTACGTGGAGCGGCTGCTGGAAGGGGTAGCTTTCCTGTCGGCGCGGGTGCGCATCAAGCTGGATGCCCAGTTCCCGCGGCTCACCCAATCGCTGCTGCAACTGGTGTATCCCGGTTTTCTGGCGCCGCTGCCCTCTGTTGGGGTGGTGCAGGTGCAGCCCGATCTGAACGAACCGGCCTTGGCCGATGGGGTGGTAATTGCCTGGGGCAGTGCCATGAACTCGCGCCTGGGACCGGGACAGCGCACCCGCTGCCGCTTCACCACCGGACATGAGTTGCGTCTTTGGCCCCTGCAGCTTGGCCGTATCGACTTCCAGTCCGATATTCCCAAACTGCCCCAGGGCTTGGTGCCCGACCTGAATCTGGCGCGCAGTTGCATGCGCGTGGGCGTGCAGGTCACCGCGGGGCTCAACGCCGATCAGGTCAAGCTCGACCGCCTCGAATGGTGGCTGTCGGGTGAAGGGTTGGTGGCGCGTCGCCTGCAGGAACAACTGCTGTGCAACAGCCTCGGGGTGGTGGTGCTGGATGCCGGCAAGGTGGCCGGTTTCCTGCCTGCCGAAGCCATCGAACCGATTGGTTACGACGACACCGAGGCATTGCTGCCGCTTGCCCAGTCTGGCTTTGGCGGCTACCGCTTGTTGCAGGAATACGCGGCCTTGCCAGCGCGCTTCTTATTCTGCGGGCTGAGCGGGCTGCGGCCCCTGCTGGCAGGCATCACCGGTAAGCAGTTCGAACTGGTGTTCCTGTTTTCGCGGCCAGACACCGTGCTCGAGCGCAGCGTGGGCGACCAGGACCTGGCGCTGAATTGCGTGCCCGTCATCAACCTGTTCCGCAAGTCGCTCAACCGGGTGCCGGTCTCCACCCTTGACCTCGAATACCATGTGGTACCCGATCGGTCCACGCCACTCGATTTCGAAGTCTATGACATCGAGCGGGTGATGGGCTTTATGGAAGGCGCCACCACCAGCGAGCGCGCCTATGAACCTTTGTACGGTCTGCACCACCTCACTGACGCAGCCGCTGCCGGTTATTTTTCAGTGCGTCGCGAACCGCGCCTGATGTCCGAGCACCAGAGGCAGCGTGGCGCGCGCAGCGGCTACCTGGGCACTGAAGTGTTCCTCTCGGTGGTGGATCGCAGCGAGCAACGCCTGGCAGCCCAACAAAAGCAGTTGGGTGTGGAAGCCTGGTGTACCAACCGCGATCTGCCGCTGCTGCTTGAAACCGGCCGGCCGGATGACCTGTCGCTGGATGTGTCCGCGCCGATAAAGGGCATCACCTTTCGTGCGCCCCCCAGCCGCCCGGGTACCGCCACGGTGGAAGGCGAGGTGCCCTGGAAGCTGATCAGCACCCTGTCGCTCAATTACCTGTCGATCCAGCAGATGGCGCCCGAAGCCGCGGCGGCGGCCCTGCGCGAGATGCTGGCGGTCAGCGGGGTGGGGGAGTTCTCCAGCCTGCGCAAGCACGCTGAGTCGGTGGTGTCGGTCAGCGCCAGGCCGGTGATGCGCCGCCTGCAGGTGGCCGGGAACGACAACCCCCAGGATCGCTCGCGCCCAGCCCGTGGTCTGGCCCGCCCGCTGGCCTTTGGTCGTGGCGTGGAAATTACGGTCGTGCTCGACGAGCGCGCCTTTGACGGTTCCAGTTGTTTCCTGTTTGGCAGCCTGCTGGAGCGCTATTTTGCCCGCCATGCCTCCCTTAACAGTTTTACGGTGACCGTGCTGGAATCCAGCGTGCGCGGCGAGATCAAGCGATGGAAACCCCGAGCGGGACAACGGACCACGTTCTGAGCCTGCTGCAGGCGCTGCAGCAGGCGCCGCAGCAGTTCGGGCTGTTTGCCGCGCTGCGCATGCTCGAGCGCGCGCGGCCGGATCTTCCGCGCCTGGGCACTTCGCTGCGGTTGCGTGATGATCCGGTGCGCCTCGGTCAGGAGCCCTCGTTGGCATTTGCCACCGGCACGCTGGCCCGTGTGCGCCTGCAGGGCGAAGCAGGCGTGCCCGCCATCGACAACCTGGCCTTTGGCATGTTCGGACCGAATGGTGCCTTGCCGCTCACCCTCACCGAATATGCCCGCGACCGCGAGCGTAATGCGGACGACGCCGGTTTCGTGCGTTTTGTAAACATGCTGCAGCATCGCATGACCACCCTGTTTTACCGCGCCTGGGCCGAGTCCGACGCCTGCGCCAGCCTCGACCGCCAGACCGGTGACCTGTTTACCCTCAAGGTGGAAGCACTGGCCGGCCTTGCCTTCGCACCACTGCGCGACGCCGACCAGGTGCCGCACCACGCCAAGCTGGCCGAACTGGGTCTGCTCAACCGGCAGAGCCGCGATGCCGACGGCCTGGTCAAGATCCTGCGTCGGCATTTTCGCGTGCCGGTGGACATCGAGCAGTTTGCCTGCCGGTGGGTCCGCATTGACTCCGCCGAACAAACCCGGCTGGGTGGGCGGGGTCTGCAGGCGGAGTTGGGCGGCAGCGCCATCCTGGGACAGGCCATCTTTGATGGGCAGTCCAATTTCCGGGTGGTGCTGGGGCCGCTGTCGCTGAAACGTTATGCCGATTTCCTGCCCACCGGCAGCGCCTTTCCGGTGCTGGCGGACTGGGTGAAGTTGTACTGTGGATTGGAATTCAGTTGCGAAGCGCGCCTGGTGCTGGAAGCCGCCGAAGTGCCCGCCGCACGGCTTGGAGGGGGGGCCTGCCTCGGTTGGACCTCGTGGCTAGGCGGTGCCGCAGTGCAATCACCGCAGCATCGCGGCGATCTGGTGCTGCCGGTGGTGCATTGAGTCTTGCGGTTTTTCCTTAACCAGTTTCAAGTACGGAGTGCAAGATGTCCGAGATCAATCGTGCTGACCTGTTCGGCAAACTCAATACGCTGGGCTACAAGGCGATCGAAGGCGCCACCGTGTTCTGCAAGCTGCGCGGCAATCCCTATGTAGAACTGGTGCACTGGCTGCACCAGATCGTGCAGACCCCGGACAGCGACCTGCACCGCATCACCCGCCATTACGGCGTGGATGCGTCCCGGTTGGCCGCTGATCTCACGGCGGCACTCGATGCCTTGCCGCGCGGTGCCACCGCCATTTCCGATTTCTCGCCGCTGATCGAGGATGCGATTGAACGTGGCTGGGTGTTCGCCACGTTGATGTATGGCGACAGCGCCGTGCGCGTGGGCCACCTGTTCGTGGGCGCGTTCAAGACCCCGTCGCTGCGTAATGGCCTGCTCTCCATCTCGCGTGAATTTGCCAAGATCAAGGGCGATGATCTCAGCGACAACTTCGCCGGGATTGTAGCCGGCTCACCCGAAGACCGGCTCGGTGCCAAGGACGGTGTGTCGATGGGCGCCGGCACCCCGGGTGAGGACAGCGGTGCCCTGGCGCCGGCCGCCATGGGCAAGAAGGAAGCCCTGAAAAAATTCACCACCGACCTGACGGCGCAGGCGCGTGCCGGCAAGATGGACCCTATCGTTGGGCGCGACGATGAAATCCGCCAGGTGATCGACATTCTGATGCGCCGCCGGCAGAACAACCCGATCCTGGTGGGTGAGGCCGGCGTGGGCAAGACCGCCGTGGTGGAAGGGTTTGCCCAGCGCATTGTGCGCGGTGATGTGCCACCGGCCCTGAAGGATGTGGATCTGCTGTTACTCGACATCGGTCTGTTGCAGGCGGGGGCCAGCATGAAGGGCGAGTTTGAGCAGCGCCTGCGTTCGGTGATTGAGGAAGTGCAGGCCAGCGCCAAGCCCATCATCCTGTTTGTCGATGAAACCCACACCTTGGTCGGCGCAGGGGGGGCCGCCGGCACCGGAGACGCCGCCAACCTGCTCAAGCCGGCACTGGCGCGCGGTACCCTGCGCACAGTGGGCGCCACCACCTGGGCCGAGTACAAGAAACACATCGAGAAAGATCCGGCGCTCACCCGTCGCTTTCAGACCGTGAAGGTAGACGAGCCCGACGAGACGCGCGCGGTGCTGATGATGCGCGGCGTGGCCGCCACCATGGAAAATCACCACCAGGTGCAGATCCTGGACGAGGCGCTGGAAGCTTCGGTGCGATTGTCGCACCGCTATATTCCGGCGCGCCAGTTGCCCGACAAGTCGGTCAGCCTGCTTGACACCGCCTGCGCCCGGGTGGCGGTCAGCCTGCATGCCACCCCGGCCGAGGTGGATGACAGCCGTCGCCGCATCGAGGCGCTTGAGAATGAGCTCGCGATCATTGGTCGCGAGGCCGACATCGGCATCGTGGTGGCGGACCGCGCTGCCAGCGCCGAAGACAAATTGGCCACGGAACGCGTGCGCTTGAGTGCCCTGGAAACCCGCTGGGCGCAGGAAAAAACCCTGGTCGACCGCCTGCTCGCGCTGCGCAGCCAGCTGCGCCGTGGCGGCAAGGCTGTGGATGAAACCACCACGGTGGGCGACGTGGTCGTGGCGCCTGTGGGCGAGGGTGTACCGGCGGACGTCTCGGCGGTGCCGGCAGCACCGGCCACACCGGCGCTTGACCGTGATGCCCTGCTGCTGGAACTGGATGCCGTGCAGACCAAACTGGCCGCCCTGCAGGGCGATGCACCGCTGATTCTGCCCATCGTGGATTACCAGGCGGTGTCGGCCGTAGTGGCGGACTGGACCGGCATTCCGGTGGGCCGCATGGCGCGCGACGAAGTCGAAACAGTGCTGAATCTGCCCAAGCTGCTGGCTCAGCGCATCATCGGCCAGGACCACGCCATGGAGATGATTGCCAAGCGCATCCAAACCTCGCGCGCCGGGCTCGATAATCCGGGCAAGCCGGTGGGCGTGTTTATGCTGGCGGGTACCTCGGGGGTAGGCAAGACCGAAACCGCGCTGGCCTTGGCCGAGGCCCTGTATGGCGGTGAGCAGAACGTGATCACCATCAACATGAGCGAGTACCAGGAGGCGCACACCGTATCGAGCCTGAAGGGCGCGCCGCCCGGCTATGTGGGCTATGGCGAGGGCGGGGTGCTGACCGAGGCGGTGCGCCGCCGCCCCTACGCGGTGGTGCTGCTCGACGAAGTGGAGAAGGCCCACCCGGACGTGCACGAGATGTTCTTCCAGGTGTTCGACAAGGGCTGGATGGAAGACGGCGAAGGCCGCCTGATCGATTTCAAGAACACCCTGATCCTGCTCACCACCAACGCCGGTACCGACCTGATCGCCAACCTGTGCAAAGACCCCGACCTGATGCCCGATGCCGAGGGCATGGCGAAGGCGCTGCGCGAACCCCTGTTAAAAATCTTCCCGCCGGCGCTGCTCGGTCGGGTGGTGGTGATTCCCTACTATCCCCTCAGCGAGAGCATGGTGCAGGCCATCGTGCGCCTGCAGCTCGGGCGGATCGAGAAGCGGGTGCGCGTCAATCACAAGCTTCCTTTCACCTTCGAGGACGAAGTGGTGGCCCTGATTGGCAGCCGCTGCACCGAAACTGAAAGTGGCGGACGCATGATCGACGCCATCCTCACCAATACCCTGCTGCCACGGATCAGCGAGGAGTTCCTGCGCCGCATGATGCGCAGTGAAGTCGTGGCGCGGGTGCATGTTGCGGTGGCCGACGGCGATTTCACTTACCATTTCGACTGAAGGTCGCCGGGATCGCCACACGGTCCCAGCGGGTCACCCGACACTCCCGGAAATCTCTCATGGCCATTGATCGCGACCAGTTCCTCTATATCAAGATTTCCGGAGCACCGGATTTCTGGGTGATCAGCCTGCACGGACAGGAGGCGCTGTCTGCGCCATTCGCCTACTCGGTGGAGTTGTTGGCCGAGGGCAGTGAGGTGCTGGCCGATGCCCTGCTCGGCCAGGCGGCGGGCATCACCCTGCTCGACAACGACGGTCAGCCGCGCTTCCTGCACGGTTTGGTGACCAGTTTTCAGCCGCTGGGTTGGGTCGACACCGAGCTGACCGCCTCGCGCAGGGGTTTCCGCTTCATGGTGCAGGTGAGCCCGCCGCTGTGGAAGCTCAGCCGGCACAGCGACTGCCGCATCTATCAGGACACCACCGCGCCCGATCTGCTGAAGGATGTGTTGCAGCCGTTGGGTGAGCCGCAGTTGAAGCTGAAAGCCAGTTACCCGGCGCTGGATTACTGCGTGCAGTATCGCGAGACCACGCTGAATTTCATCTCGCGCATTATGGAAGCCCATGGCATTTACTATGCCTACCAGCACGCGAAAGAGGATGGCAAGCTCACCCTGTTTGACGGCAGCACGGCGCATCCCGAAAGCGAACGTCATCCGGTGCTGCGCTTCCAGCAGGCGACTCAGAACATGGCCGCGTGGCCGAACCGGGTCACCTCGTTTGCCGTGCAGCAGGTGGCCCAGTCCGACACCTTTGCCTTGCGCGACTTCGACTACCTCAATCCCAATGTCGACCTGTCGGCCACCAGTCATCAGGGGCGCGACACCCATTTCAGCGGGCGCGAGGTGTACGACTTTCCGGGTTTCTATGTGAAGCAGCACGACGGTGAAACCATCGCGCGCCTGCGCCGTGAGGAAGCGCAGGCGCAGACGCAGCTGGCGCAAGGCACCAGCGACTGCATGGACATTGTGCCTGGCTACCGCTTCAAGCTGACCGACCATCCCGTCGATTCGCTCAACGGCGACTATCTGGTGGTGTCGTGCGCGCTGTCTGCAGTCAATCCGCAAGGGCGCGGCGGCAACGGGGCCGGCGGGTCGTTCGACTGCCAATTTACTGCGCTGCGCGCTGAAATTCCGTTCCGGCCGGCGCGGCGCACCCCGGAACCCCTGATCCATGGTCCGCAGTCGGCGGTGGTGGTGGGACGGCAGGGTGAAGAGATCGATACCGACAAATACGGTCGGATCAAGGTGCAGTTTCACTGGGACCGCTACGGCACCTTCAATGAAAAGAGTTCTTGCTGGGTGCGCGTGTCGCAGGCTTGGGCCGGCAGCAACTGGGGCGCGTTTTTTCTGCCGCGCATCGGCCACGAGGTGCTGGTGAGCTTTCTGGAGGGATCGCCCGACCGGCCGGTGGTGACTGGTTGCGTGTACAACGCGCTCAACACCCCCCCTTATGCCTTGCCTGACAATAAGACCCAGAGCGGCATCAAGTCGCGTTCGTCGAAGGATGCCGGTCCGGCCAATTTCAATGAGATCCGCTTTGAGGACGCCAAGGGCAAGGAAATGCTCACGGTGCACGCTGAAAAGGACCTCTCCACCACGGTGGAGAACAACGAAACGCGCACGGTGCTGGGCAAGCGCGACACCAGCATCACCAAGGACGAAACCCTCGAGATCAAGGAGGGCAACCGGTCCGAGACCATCGCCCAGGGCAACGACAGCCTGAAAGTTTCTCAGGGCAACGTCACCCACGAGGCGCCACAGGGCACCTACACTGTGAAGGCGATGGAGATCGTGCTGGATGCCCAGACCAAGATTACCCTCAAGGTGGGCAGCACTACCCTGGTGATGGATGCTGCCAGCGTGACCATCAAGTCCACGCAGATTTCTTCCGAGGCCGAAGGTATGCTCAAGGAAAAGGCACCTATGATCGAGAGTCAGGCCGACGGCATGTATGTGCTGAAGGGCGGCATGGTGATGATCAACTGAGGCGGCGTTACGCGCCCATTCCGGCCAGTCTGCTGCATTGCAAGATCGCCGGTGCGGTGAAGTTTGCAGCGCACGATTCTCTGCTATAACTACAATTCGATGAAACGGGCCCGGCAGCGTGCCCAAAACGCGGAATGTCCATGCAGCTCTTCCTTCAGTCCACCCGATGTCCTGCCGGTGTGCGTATGCCCAATGCGGTGTTCAGCACAGACGGCGGCACGCTAGGTCGCTCGGCGGACTGCAGCCTGATGCTCGAAGATCCCAACCGAACTGTCTCCCGGCTGCATGCGCAGGTGCGTTTTCGTGCCGGGCGCTTTTCCTTGAAGGTGCTCTCCAAGGTCAATGGCGTGATCGTTAATGGCGCGCCGCTGGTTTACAACGAGGCGGTGGAACTGAACGACGGCGACAGGCTGACGATTGGTGTCTTCGAGTTCGACCTCCGTGTGTCGGCGGAGGCCGCCCCGATGGGCAGCACCC
>CAITLJ010000011.1 GCA_903893215.1 uncultured Ferrovum sp.
AAGGCGGGCGCCGCGGTCGCCTGGGCCGTGGAGTGCAGCCAGCAGGAACACCCCACCGGTTGCCATTACCGCCACCCGCTGAAAGATGCATAGCGGGCAGGGGTCTTCACCCTGCTGGTATTGCAGATACAGCGCAAAGCCAATCAGTGCGGCACAGGCCAGTGCGCCAAGCAGGTAGGCCAGTCGGCGCGAGGCCAGTGGACGGTTCAGGTTCATGATCAGGATTCCCGCAGGTTGCGCACGCGTTGCCAGAGATCAGACAGACTGGCCTGCAGACGCGGCCAGCCGCCAGCCAGCAACATCAATATCGACAACCACACCAGTGGCAAGTTGCCCCAGCGCACGAAGGGGGTGCTGCCGGTGCGGCCCTGGGCCTGTCCCTCCAGCGTGGCCACCACACCCTTGCGGACCCGGTCGATCACGCGGCCGTCCGGCCCGATCAGCGCGGTCACGCCGGTGTTGGTCGTGCGCAGCATCACCCGCCCTGTTTCCAGGCTGCGTGCCTGCGCCATCTGCAAGTGCTGCTCGGGGCCGACGGCCATGCCAAACCAGGCATCGTTGCTGACGTTCACCAGCAGCGTCGCCGCGGGCAAGGCCGTGATGATCTCTTCGCCAAACGCGTCCTCGTAACAGATGTCCATGGCCACCCTCTGGCCGGCAACGGCCATCACCCCCTGACCCAAGGGACCGGCGGCCTGGCTTCCGATCGGCATTTTCAGCAGCGCGTCCATCACCGGAGCCACCAGGCCACCGAGCGGGATGAATTCGCCAAACGGCACCAGATGGTGTTTACGATAGACGCGCCCGGGGGATTGACCAAGGCTGAACATGCTGTTGTGGATTTCGCCAGGCAGTGGTTCGTCGAACATGCCGACCAGCAGATCACCGCCATTGCGGCGTGCAATCGCGGCCAGGCTGTCCAGGTAGCCCTCGGGCACATCGTCGCGCAGCAAGGGTACGGCGCTTTCCGGCATCACGATCAGCCGAGCGTGGCTGGCGTCGGCCAGGTCGCGGTACAGGCGCAGGCCTGCGCCAATGTGCCCGGCATTGAATTTGTCTTCCTGGGGAATGTTGCCCTGGAGCAGCGCCACGCTGACGGGCAACCCGTCGGGGTGGGTGAATTGCAGCGGAGTCACCAGCGCGGTCATCACGGCGACGCCAGCGAGCACGCCGACCGCCGGCCAGGTGCGCGTTATTGCGCTGGTTGGCCCCAAGCTCGTGCTTGCGTCGGCGCCCGTTGCCGGTAATACGCGCAGGCTGAGATTGGCCAGCGCACCGGCGATCAGCGCTGCGCACAGGCTGGCCGTGTATACCCCGCCCAAAGGTAGCCAGGCAGACAGTGGGCTGTCCGGCACCTGACTGTAGCCTATGGCCAGCCAGGGAAAGCCGGTGCAAAACCAGGTGCGGGTCCATTCAAACAGGGTCCAGGCGGCAGGTAACACCAGCAGGGTGGTGCGATCAACGTTGCCGCCATCCAGACGGCGCCCCAGCAGGCCGGCTGCCGCCGGAATCAGGGCGCAAAATCCGGCAAAGCCCAGAAGGGCGATGCCGGCAACCAGGGCTGGCATGCCGCCATGGTCGTGCAGGCTGATGTAGATCCAGTGCGCGCCCACCGTGAACAGGCCCAGGCCAAAGCACCACCCCAGCGTGATGGCCTGCTTCGGCATGCACCACCACAGACGGAACAGCAGGGCCAGCGGCACCGGCGCCAGCCACCACAGGTTGAACGGGGCGAAGGCCAGCACCAGGCTCGCGCCGGCGAGCAGGCTCGATGTCCGTGCCAGCCACCGGGGCATCAGCATTCCACTCAGGCAGCGGACGCCGGGGTGCTGGCCGGCAGGCGTTCGACCAGCAAGGCCAGCAGCCGGCGGCTATCGGCGCGCAATACCAGAAAATTCAGCCCACCGAAGCTGACCTGTTCGCCGCGCTTGGGGACGTGGCCGAACTGCGCCATCACCAGTCCGCCCACGGTGTCGTAATCCTCATCGCTGAAACTGGTGCCCAGTGCGGCATTGAAGTCCTCGATTTCGGTGGTGGCCTTGACCCGCCAGCGGCCAGCGCGGTCAAGCAGGATGTTGTCCTCGTCCTCATCAAAGTCATACTCGTCCTCGATGTCACCCACGATCTGCTCGAGCACGTCTTCGATGGTGACCAGACCGGCCACCCCACCATATTCGTCAACCACGATGGCAATGTGATTACGGTTGTTGCGGAACTCGCGCAACAGCACGTTCAGCCGCTTCGACTCGGGCACGAACACGGCCGGTCGCAGCATGTCGCGCACATTGAATTCCTCGCCGGCGTAGAAGCGCAGCAGGTCCTTGGCCAGCAGCACGCCGATCACATTGTCCTTGCTGTCGTCGACCACCGGGAAGCGCGAGTGGGCGGTCTCGATCACGAAGGGAATAAACTGCTCCGGGGTTTGCGCGATGTCGATCACGTCCATCTGGCTGCGCGGAATCATCACGTCGCGCACCTGCATTTCCGATACCTGCAGCACCCCTTCGATCATCGACAGCGCATCGCTGTCGAGCAGGTTGTGCTCGTAGGCACCATGCAGCAGTTCGATCAGTTGTTCGCGGTCTTCCGGTTCGCGCAACAGCATCGTGCTCAGGCGCTCCAGCAAGGTGCGGCGGGGTGGCTGATGGTCATCCATGGGTGTCATTCACTCGGCGCTTGCGCCAGATAGGGATCGGGAAAACCAAGCTTGGCGAGGATGCGCGTCTCGAGGGCTTCCATGGCGTGCGCCTGATCTTCCTCGATGTGGTCCAGTCCTTGCAGGTGCAGCATGCCGTGAATCACCAGGTGCGCGCAGTGCGCAACCACCGGCTTGTGTTGCTCGGCGGCTTCGCGGCAGACCACCGGCCAGCAAAGCGCGATATCTCCCGTCAGCGTGCCGCTGCCATCGTCGCCATACGGAAAGGTGAGCACGTTGGTGGCATAGCCGCGGGTACGGAAGTCACTGTTCAGCTGTACCCCTTCTTCCTCGTCCACGAAGCGCAGGGTGGTGGCCACCGGTCCGAGCAGGGCGCAGGCGGCCCAGGCGCGCAGCTGCTGGCGGGACGGAGGTGCCGTGCCCGGGGCATGCAGCGCCAGCTGCACGCTGAAGTGCAGGGGATGCTTGCCGGTCGTCGGCGCGGGTTCGGGCTCCGGGTCGGTGCTGACGGGCTGGGGGGAAGCAGGATTGGGAGGCATGTCAGGACAGGCGGAAGTCGGTGGGAGTGTGCTCACGGGTCAGTCCACCGGGCGCGAGTGGCGTTCGTACGCATTCACGATACCCTGCACCAGGGGGTGACGAACCACGTCGTCGCTCTGGAAAATGGTGAATGCGATGCCTTCCACTTTTTGCAGTACATTGCGGGCGTCGATCAGGCCGCATTTCTGGGAACGGTGCAGGTCAATCTGGGTCACGTCCCCTGTGATCACGGCACGGGTGCCAAAACCGATCCGGGTAAGGAACATCTTCATCTGCTCGGGCGTGGTGTTCTGCGCTTCGTCCAGGATGATGAAGGAATTGTTGAGCGTGCGACCGCGCATATAGGCGAGCGGGGCCACCTCGATCGTGCCACGCTCGAACAGGCGGGTGACCTTGTCGAAGCCCATCAGGTCGTAGAGCGCGTCGTATAGTGGGCGCAGGTAGGGGTCGGTTTTCTGGGACAGGTCACCTGGCAGGAAGCCGAGCTTTTCGCCGGCTTCCACGGCCGGCCGCACCAGCACGATGCGCTTCACCTCATCGCGCTCGAGTGCGTTCACCGCGCAGGCCACCGCGAGGTAGGTCTTTCCGGTTCCGGCAGGCCCGACGCCGAAGGTGATCACATGTTCCTGCATGTTGCGCATGTAGGCGATCTGGTGCGGGGTGCGCCCGCGCAGGTCGGGGCGGCGCGTGAGCAGCACGGGAGAGTTGTCGGACTCACGGTTACGCGGCAGTTGCGGTGTGAGGTCCATCAGGCCAAGCAGGATGTCCTGCTCGGACAGGTTGCGTTTGGCGGCGCGGTAGAACTTGCGCAACGCCTCGGCGGCGAGAGCGGTCTGGCTGGCTTCGCCTTGCAGACTGAAGTGCTCGCCGCGCCGATAGATGGTTACCGCCAGCGCGTTCTCGATCTGCTTGATGTTTTCATCGAGCACGCCGCACAGGTTGGCCAGGCGATGGTTGTCGACCGGCGTCAGGTCGAACTCGATGGCGGCGCCGGGCTCAGGCGGGCGCACGCCACTGTCCTCGCAGGGTATGGGCCATGGCTTCACTGATCATCACTTCGGTGAAGTGGCCGATCAGCGCCGCGGGGGCCGCAAAGTTGACTACCCGGTTGTTGTCGGTGCGTGCCGCCAGTTCGTCGCTGTCCTTGCGCGCATTGCCGGTTACCAGAACACGCTGGCGCGTGCCGACCATGCTGGCCGACACGCTGGCGGCATGGGCGTCCGTGGCGGCCTGCAACGCTTTCAGGCGGGCAGACTTGACTGCCGCGCTCACATCGTCGCTGAGGTTGGCGGCCGGGGTGCCCGGACGCGGGCTGTATAAAAAGCTGAAGGCACCGTCGAAGCCCACGTCCTGGATCAGCTTCATGGTGGCCTCGAAATCCGCTTCGGTTTCGCCTGGAAAACCGACGATAAAGTCCGAGGAAATGCTTACGTCCGGACGCGCTTCCCGCAGGCGGCGAATGATCGATTTGTACTCCAGCGTGGTGTAGCCGCGCTTCATGGCGGCCAGGATACGGTCGGAGCCAGACTGCACGGGCAGGTGCACCTGGCTGACCAGTTTGGGCAGGCGACGATAGGCATCAATCAGTCGCTGGCTGAATTCCAGCGGGTGTGATGTGGTGTAGCGCACGCGCTCCAGTCCTGACGTGTCGCATACCCATTCCAGCAGATCGGCAAAATCGGCCGTGCTGCCATCATCGAGCTCGCCGCGCCAGGCATTCACGTTCTGGCCGAGCAGTGTGACTTCGAGTACGCCAGCCTCGGCCAGCGCGCCGACTTCGGCCAGGATGTCGCCGAGCGGTCGCGAGAACTCCTCGCCGCGGGTGTAGGGCACCACGCAGAAACTGCAGTACTTGCTGCAGCCTTCCATGATCGACACGAAGGCGGCCGAGCCTTCCTTGCGTGGCGGCGGCAGGTGGTCGAATTTTTCGATTTCTGGAAAACTCACGTCCACCTGCGCCTGGCCACCCGCTTCGCGTTCGGCCAGCATGGCCGGCACCCGGTGAATGGTTTGCGGGCCGAACACCACGTCCACCCAGGGCGCCCGCTTCAGGATGGCTGCGCCCTCCTGGCTGGCCACACAGCCACCCACGGCAATCCTCACGTGTGGGCGATCGCGCTTGATCTCGCGCAGACGCCCCAGGTCGGAAAACACTTTTTCCGACGCTTTTTCCCGCACCGAACAGGTGTTCAGCACGATGATGTCGGCGTCGTCTGGTGTGCTGGTGGTGTCGAGTGTGCGCGACTCGCGCAGCAGGTCCGCTACCTTGTCCGAGTCGTACTCGTTCATCTGGCAGCCGAAGGTGCGGATATACAGCTTTTGAGGCTTCAAGGTGGGTTCAATGGCCTGAATATGCAGGCTTTGTGGTTCAGCGTGCAGCATACCACAGGGGGCGCACCAATGCCTTGGCGGGCCGGTCGGGCGGGGTGCCCGACCGGCCCGCCCCTGCTCAGAAGATCCGTGCGATCTTTTGCAGGGTTTGCGCCACGCCCCAGGCCAGGGGCAGACCGACGGCCGCCCAGGCCAGAACCACCGGCATCAGGCTGGCGCCGCTGACGGTAGCCTGCGGGCCAGGCAGGGCGCTGCCGCCCGTTCTGCCCGGCTGGTCCGTTGCTGCCTTTTCGTGCGCCAATGCCTTTTCGCGGGCAAGTTCGTCATCGCTCATTGCCAAGTCCGGCTTGACCGGGCTGATCAGCAGGTTAGCCACGAAGCCGGCTGCCAGCAGGCCTGCAATGATGTACATCGGCTTGTCGTAAACGTGTTCGCCAGCCACCCCGGCCTTTTGCTGACTTTCGCGTAGGGACGTCACCAGCACCGGGCCGATAATGCCGGCCGTGGACCACGCAGTGAGCAGGCGCCCGTGAATGGCACCGACAAACTGGGTGCCGAACATGTCGGCCAGATAGGCCGGTACCGTGGAAAAACCGCCACCGTACATCGAGGCGATCAGGCAGATGGCGCCCACAAAGGCCGGCAGGCTGCCGCTGTTTGCGCTGCTTGGCATGCTGAGATAGAGCAGGGCGCCTGCGCTGAGGAACACCGCATAGGTGAGCTTGCGGCCGAGCTTGTCCGACAGGCTGGCCCAGAAAAAGCGCCCCAGGATGTTGAACAGGCTGAACAGTCCCGCAAAGGCAGCACCGATGGTGGCAATCTGCTTTTTCTGATCCACATTGAGGTCGGTGAAACGGATATCCAGCCCGATCAGATGGCCGCCGAAAATTTCCTGGATCATCGGCGAGGCCACGCCGATGATGCCGATGGTGGCCGACACGTTCAGGCACAACACCAGCCAGATCAGCCAGAACTGGGGCGTTTTCCAGGCCTTGTTCAGGTGGACCTGACGCGAAGTGATCATGGTGTTGGTGCTGGCGGCCGGCGCGGTCCAGCCGGCTGGTGCCCAACCGGTCGGCGGCACGCGATAGCCCAGCGAGCCGGACAGCATGAACACCGTGTAGACCGCAGCCAGGGTCAGAAAGGTTTCGAACACGCCCACCGACGTGGGGGTGGCATAAAATTTCATCAGCTTGTCGGCCAGCGGGCTGCCGATCAGCGCACCGCCGCCAAAGCCCATGATGGCCATGCCGGTGGCCATGCCACGGCGATCGGGAAACCATTTGATCAGCGTCGAGACCGGGCTGATGTAGCCCAGGCCCAGGCCGATGCCGCCAATCACGCCCGAACCCAGCCACATCAGCCAGAGCTGGTGGGTGTGCACGCCGTAGGCGGAAATCACCATGCCACCGCACCAGCACACGCTCGCCACCATACCGGCCTTGCGCGGGCCGGCACGCTCCAGCCAGCCTCCCCACATGGCGGCGGCGCTGCCAAGGATCACGAAGAACAGGCTGTACATGAAGGACAGGCTGGTGATCTTCCAGTCGCAGGTGGTGGTGAAGGCCTGACCCCAGAAAGTGCCGTCATCGCCGGTACAGGCAATCGCCTTGGTGATGCCCAATGCCTTGGACAGCGGCAGCCAGAACACCGAGAAACCGTAGGCCATGCCAATACACAGATGCACGGCGAGTGCCGCGGGAGGAACCAGCCAGCGGTTGAAGCCCGGGCCGGCGACGGAGTTTTCCTTGTCGAGCAGTGCAAACATGTGTGAGGGCGCTCCCTTGTTATCGTTGATTGTGGTCGCCCGCTCTTGCGGGTCATGCGGCGTGGCCTGCGTGCCTGGGTGACCCCAGTCCGCCGTGTACTGTACTGCTGGTTTGGTAAGGCCGCAAACCGGGACTTGGAAAATAATGAATTTACTCAGTGTGTTGCGATGCAACACCGGCTTTCGTCAAGGCATGGTGGCGCGCAGGAGCGGGCGCCTTGCGCTGTAGGGCCAGCAGCGCGTGGCGGTTTGCATGGCGCCCGCAACGCGTGCGCGCATCTGCGGCCAAAAAAAAACGGCACCCGGCGCGGATGCGCGGTGCCGTTTTTTGGTGTGGGGTGGTGATAGGTGGATTTGAACCACCGACCCCAGCATTATGAGTGCTGTGCTCTAACCAGCTGAGCTATATCACCGGAACCAATAATTATCCTGTCCGGTCTATCGCCCGTCAAGTTTTCAACGTGAGCGAGCTTATGCAGGTGGTGTGGTTCAAGCGCGACCTGCGCGTCCAGGATCACGCGCCGCTGGCGATGGCCGCTGCCCATGGGCCTGTGCTGGCCCTGTTCATCGATGAGCCCGGCGTGTTGCTCGCAGCCGACCAGTCTACGCAGCACGCCCTGTTCCGCGCGGAGTGCCTGGCTGGATTGCAGGCGGATCTTGCGCAGCTGGGGCTGGGTTTGCAGCGGGCCAGTGGTGACGCGGTGACCGTGCTGGAGCGCCTGCACCGCCTGCAAGCGTTCACGCATCTGTGGAGTCATGAGGAAACCGGCAATGCCCTGACCTACGAGCGCGACCAGCGGGTGGCGCTATGGTGCCGCACACGCGGTGTGGCCTGGCAGGAGCTGCCGCAGCATGGCGTGGTGCGGCGACTGGCCAATCGCGACGGGTGGGCCAGGCGCTGGGCGCAACGCATGTACGACGGCCTGGTGCCGGTGCCTGCCACGATCCGCGCCGCTCCCTTGCTGCCAGCGCTGAGCGCGGACTGGCAGCCCTGTGTGCCGGCGGGTATCGACAAGCCGCTGCGTCAACGTGGCGGGCGCCCCGAGGCACTCGCCCTGCTCGACAGCTTTCTGGCGGGGCGCGGCCACGACTACCGTCGCGCCATGTCCAGTCCCTTGTCAGCTGAGCAGGCGTGTTCGCGGCTCAGCCCCTATCTGGCACTCGGGGTACTTTCGCTGCGTGAAACCGTGCACGCCCTGACGCACCGAGTGGAGCACTGGAAAGACCAACCAGCCGCCATGTGTCCGCCGGGCATGCTGGCTTCCCTGCGTTCCTTTCAGGGGCGGCTGCACTGGCATTGCCATTTCATGCAAAAGCTGGAGAGCGAGCCCGCAATCGAGTTCCGTAATATTCACCGTGGCTTCGACGGTCTGCGCGAGGACAGCTTTGATCGGCGCCTTTACCTGGCCTGGACGCGTGGAGAAACCGGCCTGCCCATGGTGGATGCGTGCCTGCGCATGCTGGCTGCCACCGGCTGGGTGAACTTTCGCATGCGCGCCATGCTGGTCTCGTTTGCGTCTTATCAGTTGTGGCTGCACTGGCGTGAGCCGGCCCTGCATCTGGCGCGCGAGTTTCTCGATTTTGAGCCCGGCATCCACTACTCGCAGGTACAGATGCAAAGCGGGGTAACTGGCATCAATACCCTGCGTATCTACAATCCGGTCAAGCAGGCGCATGATCAGGACCCGCAGGGGGTATTCGTGCGTCACTGGCTGCCCGAGCTGGCAGCGGTGCCGCAGGCGTTCCTGTTCCAGCCGTGGTTGATGCCGATCGGCGTGCAGCGGGATTGCTGTGTGTTGCTCGATCAGCGTTACCCCATGCCCGTGGTGGATCATGAACAGGCCGCGCGGCTGGCGCGTGACCGCATCCACGCGCGGCGGCGTGATCCGGCGGTGCGCGAGGAATCCAATGCAGTGATGGAAAAACATGGCAGCCGCAAGCGCACCAACGATCGCGCGGCGGCGAAGTCCCATGCGCGGTCTAACGAGCGGTCTAGCGCGCGGTCTAGCGCGCGGTCTAGCGCGCGGTCCGCGAAGGCTGCACAGGGTGCCGGTGCCCGTAAACGTGCGGCATCCGGCAAGCCGTACACCACACAGGAGGGTTTCGATTTTGGCGAAGGGTGACAAGGCCAACCTGCCCAGCAAGGACTGCCGCCATTGCGGTCGGCCCATGGTCTGGCGCAAGAAATGGCGCAACAACTGGGACAGCGTGCTGTATTGCTCGGATGCCTGCCGTCGCGGCGTGCACCCTGGGCCTGCGGTGCCCCCCCCGGCCAATGGACGGACCCGCTGATGCGCCAGCTGATCCTGCTGCTGGGCGATCATCTGCATGTTGATGCGCCCGCCCTGCAATCATTTGATCCGGCCCAGGATCACATCCTGATGATCGAGGCGGTGGGCGAGGGGGCCCATGTCTGGAGTCATCGCGCGCGCATCACGCTGTTCCTGTCGGCCATGCGCCATTACGCGGCAGGGTTGCGTGCGCAGGGCCTGCCGCTGACTTATCTCACCCTGTCGTCCCCCGAATTTGCCGGTCGCGCGCTGTGTGATCGGCTGGCTGCCGCGCTGGTGGCGTGGCGACCCCGACAGCTGGTGATGGTGGAGGCCGGTGAATGGCGTCTGGCGCAACAGATTGACGCCACGGCCGCGGCAGCAGACGTGCCACTCCGGGTGCTGCAGGATCCGCATTTTCTTTGCTCGCACGAGGAGTTCGGCGACTGGGCGAAAGGCCGCAAGCGCCTGCTGATGGAGCACTTCTACCGGGTGATGCGCCGGCGCGAAAACGTGTTGATGGAAGGTGGCGAACCAGCCGGTGGCGAGTGGAATTTTGATCAGGACAACCGCAAGTCCTTTGGGCGCAAGGGGCCCGTGAACCTGCCGCAGCCGCGCCGCTTCCTGCCGGACGAAATCACCCGGACGGTGATGGCCGAGGTAGCAGCCGTGTTTTCGGATCATCCCGGCAGCCTGGCACATTTCGACTGGCCGGTGTGCCGGCAGGACGCCCTGGCAGCGCTGGAAGATTTCATCACCCACCGTCTGGCCGGCTTTGGCACACATCAGGATGCCATGTGGAGCGATCAGCCCTGGTTGTGGCACTCCCTGTTGGCGCCGGCACTCAATCTCAAACTGCTGGACCCGCGCGAGGTGATCGCGGCGGCCGAAGCGGCCTGGCGCGCAGGTCTGGCTCCCCTGCCGGCGGTGGAAGGTTTCATCCGGCAGATCCTGGGCTGGCGCGAATTCATCCGTGGTACGTACTGGCTCGACATGCCCGGCATGGCGCAGGCCAACCATTTTGGTCACGCCAATCCGCTGCCGGCCTGGTACTGGACCGGCAAGACCCACATGCACTGCATGGCGCAGGCGGTGAACACCACGCTTGCGCATGCCTACGCCCACCATATCCAGCGCCTGATGATCACCGGCCTGTTCGGGCTCACCGCCGAAATCCGGCCGGATGCCCTGGCCGACTGGTACCTGGCGGTTTACGTGGATGCGGTGGAGTGGGTGGAGTTGCCGAATGTGATCGGGATGGCACTGTTCGCCAACGGCGGCCGGTTCACCAGCAAGCCCTACGCGGCCAGCGGGGCCTATGTGAAGCGCATGAGCAATTATTGCACCGATTGCCGCTATCAGCCGGAGCAGCGGGTGGGGCCACAGGCGTGTCCGCTCACCCAGTTTTACTGGAATTTTGTGGCCAAGCATGAAGCCGTGCTGGCGGCCGAGCCGCGGACCGCGCTGATGGCGAAAAACCTGGCCCGCCTGCCAGCCGGGGAACTGGCGCAGCTGCGGGAGGAGGCTGGTCAGCGCCTGGCCCGGCTGGATACGCTCTGAACCGCGCGGTGGCAGTGGCATCGGCCGAGTGCGCATGCGGGGCCGCCACCGGAACTTAATGCACCCTCGGTGCTCTGAGCTGACAGGCAGGGAGCGACTGCACGGCAATACCTAAAATACGCGCCTGACGCGTCGCCGTGGGCTGGACATCTGGCAATGCCTGAACAACTTTACCTGCCTGCCGACCGCGCAAGTCGGCTGGCGTCGATCCGCGCCGCGTTTCCTGGCCTGGAAGGACCGGATTGCCCGACGCCCGGAGGTCGTGCTGCGGGTCTGCTGCGCCTGCAACGGGTGGACCCCGTTGCCTATGATCGGTCACGAAATTTTCTGGATGGTGCCGTTACCGGCCTGTCGCCCTACGTGAGGCACGGCTGCATCACGCTGGGGGAGGCGCGGGCCCACTCCTTGCGTGTGGTGCCGGCGCAGCGCGCCTGGAAATTCATTTTCGAACTGGCGTGGCGCGATTTCTGGCGTCGTGTCTGGAAGTCGCTGGGGCCGGCCGTACGCAAGGACGTGGAACGTCCCAAGGTGGCGCTGGGTCAGGCGCCGCTGCCGGACGATGTGCGCGAGGGACGCACCGGATTGCCCTGCATGGATGCCACCGTGCGACAACTGGTGGATGAAGGATATGTGCACAACCACGCGCGTATGTGGTTTGCGTCGTACTGCGTGCACTTTCGCAAACTGTCCTGGCGTTCCTGTGCCGACTGGTTCATGGGGCACCTGATTGACGGCGACCTCGCCTCCAATCACCTGTCGTGGCAGTGGGTGGCGTCCACCTTCGGTGCCAAGCCCTACATTTTCAACAAGGAAAACGTGGTCAAGTACTCCGGCAACCGCTGGTGTGCCGGTTGTACTGCCCGCTGTCCATTCGATGATTCCTACCCGGCGTTGTCGCGCCGCCTGTTCGGCGAGGAGGCTACCTGATGCGCATCATCCTGCTGCACGACGAAATGCTCAATCCAGAGCATGCCCTGTTCTCGCTTCACCCCGACCTGCCGCGGGTTTTCGTATTTGACACGCAGCAACTGACGCGCGACCAGTTCAGCCTGCGCCGGGTGCAATTCATGGCGGATTGTCTCGCCGAGATCGAGGGCGTGCAGGTGTATCAGGGGCAGACGGCAGACGTGCTGGCGGCGCTTGGCGTGACTGCGGTGGTCACGCAGCGCACCCCGCAACTGCATGTCAGTGCGGCGTTGGCCGCCATGCAGGTGGAGTGGCATGATGAGCCGACCTTTGTGGATTTTCGCGGCAAGCTCAAACGCTTCATGCATTTCTGGAAGGCAGTCGAGCCGCAGTTGGTGGGCGTGCGTGACGAACCGGACAGTCGCGATGCCGCGTGAGGGGGTTTCCCTGTGCCGGGGGCTGTGCTAAAGTCGAGGGTTCTTGCTGACGATTCGCGCGATAGTTCTGTGCGAGTCGAAGCCTGACGGCCCGGTAGCTCAGTCGGTAGAGCAGAGGATTGAAAATCCTTGTGTCGGTGGTTCGATTCCGCCCCGGGCCACCAAACTTGAAACCCTGATTCATTCGAATCGGGGTTTTTTATTTTGTGCCCGCCACATACGATGTGGACACCATGAGCAAAGCCTTCACCAAAGAAAGCGATCAGGACGATGACGACGAGGTCCAGTCGGGTCCGTTGTTGCCTGCCGGCACCAAGAACTACATGACCCGGCGCGGCTTCAACGCCATGCGCGAGGAGCTCGACCAGCTGGTGCGCACCGACCGGCCCAAGGTGGTGGAAACGGTGGCCTGGGCGGCCTCGAACGGCGACCGCAGCGAGAACGGCGATTACATCTACGGCAAGAAACGCCTGCGCGAAATCGACCGGCGCATCCGTTTCCTGATCAAGCGCATGGAAATCGCCGAGGTGGTCGATCCGTCGCTGCGTGAGGACACCGATCAGGTATTCTTTGGTGCTACCGTCACGTTCCGGCTATGGAATGGCAATACGGCAGGCGGGCAGGAAACCTTCCAGGTGGTTGGCGTGGACGAGGCCGACGCCAGTGCCGGCCGGATTAGCTGGATCTCGCCCATCGGTCGCGCCATCCTCAAGGCGCACGTGGGCGACAGGGTCAAACTGCAGAGCCCGGCGGGCGCGCGCGAGATCGAGATCACCGACGTGGCCTACCTGTGATCCGTCGTACCGGGGTTCGGGGCTAAAGCGCCTCTGCGCAGGCATACGCACTCGACCAGGCCCACTGGAAGTTGTAACCACCCAGCCAGCCGGTCACATCCACCACCTCGCCAATGAAGTGCAAGCCGGGCTGAAGGGTGGATTCCATGGTTTGCGACGACAGCTCGCGCGTGTCCACGCCGCCACGGGTGACTTCCGCCTTGCGAAATCCTTCGCTGCCATTCGGCAGCAGCGACCAGGCCTGCAGGCTCTCGCCAAGCGCGCGCAGCATGCGGTCGGGGATGTCGTTGAGCGGACGCGACCATTCCTCCCGGCGCGCCGCCCAGGTATGGGCAAGACGTTCGGGCAGCCATTGGGTGAGCACGTTGGCCAACTGCTTGCGCGTGCCCGGCTTCTGCGCCAGCAGTGCCGCATCCAGCCGCACATCCGGCAACAGGTTGAGCTGCAGTGCCTGGCCGGGTTGCCAGTAACTGCTGATCTGTAGGATCGCCGGGCCACTCAGGCCGCGATGGGTGAACAGCAGGTCCTCGTGAAAATGACCGGCTTGCTTGCCGCTGCCGGTGCCGACTGCCACCGGAATCGCGAGGCCGGCCAGCGCCGCGAATGGTTGCCACAGCTCCGCCGGGAAGGTCAGCGGCACCAGCGCCGGGCGCGGCTCGATGATGTGATGGCCAAACTGGCGCGCCAGCCGGAAGCCGAAGTCGGTGGCGCCGATCTTGGGGATCGACAGTCCGCCGGTGGCAATCACCAGCTTGCGGGTGCGCACTGCGCCGTTGGCAGTCTGCAGGAGAAAGCCGGCGCCTGCCCCGGCGGTCTCGCCAGCCAGTCCCTGGATCTCCTCCACGCTGCACGGCTGCCAGCGGGTCACACCACCCAGGCGGCATTCCTCCAGCAGCAGGTCGATGATGGCGCCGCTCCCCTCGTCGCAGAACAGCTGGCCCTTGTGCTTTTCGTGATAGCCCAGGCCATGCTTTTGCATGAGCGTAATGAAGTCGGCTGGTGTGTAGCGCGACAATGCGCTGCGGCAGAACTTGGGATTCTGGCTGATGAAGTGGCGGTGCGCCTGGCGCGGATCGAGATCGCGGTTGGTGAAATTGCAGCGACCGCCCCCGGAGATGCGGATCTTTTCGGCCACTGCCGTGGCATGGTCGATGATCAGCACACGCAGGCCACGACGACCGGCCTGCGCGGCACAGAACAGGCCGGCCGCACCGGCTCCCACAACCACGGCATCCCAGACAGACGGACTTGCAGACATCAGCAAACACACTCGCAGCGGGCAGAACAGCCGACACCTGCCCCAAAAAAAGCTAGAGTGTAGGCCACTTCAGGCAGCGCCCGGTGCCAGCCGGGGTGGCCCGTCCATGCGTTCCTGATTCCTGTGAGACCGTTTTGATGCCCCCGTTGATCTTCATTCATGGCGCCTCCTGCAGCGCACGCGTCTGGCAGGGTGGTTTCCTGCAGGCTTTCCGTGAGCGTGGGCACGCCTGTCAGGCCATCGATCTGCCGGGGCACCACGACCGTTTGAGCTCGGAACAGCTGGATCGTTTCGGGTTGGCCGATTATGTGGCGGAGATCGACACGCTGGCGCGGCAGTGCGCGCAGCCGCCGGTCCTGATCGGTCATTCGATGGGTGGCTATCTGGCGCAGCGCTACGTGCTGGAGGGGGGGCGGGCGGCCGGTCTGGTGCTGCTGGCGGCAGCGCCGCCGCAGGGCATGGCGCGCGAGCTGCTCAACTTTGCGCTGCGCCATCCCCTGCTTGCCTTCCGGCTTGACCTGAGCGGCGGGCGTGGCAAGCGCGACGCCCGACTCAACCGGGTACGCGGCATGTTGTGCACGGAACAGACCCCCCAGGATGTGGTAGCCAGCATTGCTGACCAGCTGCAGCCGGAGTCGGCACGGGCGCTGCGTGAACTGAGTCTGCAATCCCTGCCCGCACGGCCCTTGCCGATCCCCTTGCTGATCCATGCGGGTGGCCGCGACCCGCTGATCAGTGTGGGCGCCACCCGTGCCATGGCGCAGCGCTATGGGGTGACCGCGCACGTGCACGCCGACATGGCGCACATGCTGCAGATGGAGCCGGGCTGGCAAGGGATCGCGCAGAGTGCACTGGCTTTTCTGGATGCGAGTTTTGGTCAGTCTGCATCAGGGGCGACCGAGGAACAGGTAGGCGCTGCGTGAATTGCCGGCAACGCCCAAGCCCAGATAGAGTGGGCCGATGCCGGTATCCGCACCGATGAACAGCGAGCCGGAATGGCGCAGGCCAGGCACATCGTTGCCGTTAAAGCGGTCGTACACATTACCGGCTTCGAGTGACATGCCGACGAACAGGCGACGGGTGTAGGCACCAGGGTCGCCCAGGCTGCGGTAGGTGATCAGCCGGGCCAGGGCATAGCGCTGCCCCAGAAACTGGCGTTGCTGATAGCCCGAAAGCTGCAGGAAACCGCCCAGCGGAAACAGTTCCTGCACCGGCAGCCGGGTGCCAAAGCCGCTTCCCGCCAGTGCGCCAAGCTGCACGTCCTGCTCGCCCACATGAAAGGCCTGCTCCACCTCAAGATCCCCCCGGTCATAGCTGCTGTCGGCGCCCAGTGCCGTGCGCGAGTTTTTCAGGTCCAGGCGGATCAGCTGGCCTTCGGAGGGAAAGGCCCAGCGATCCAGCGTGTCGACGTCGAGCTTCAGATGCCAGGCGCCGATCCGCTGGCTCAGATTGGGGAAGCTGCCCTGTGCCAATGCTGCGGTGGCGTTGCTACCACCCTGATCCAGCCCGATGCGCAAGGTGGCGGTGGTGCCAAAGCGGGCGCCCAGGTCGAGACCATAAATGCGGCGGTTCACCCTGTAGGTGGTGACCGCTGCGTCGTTCTGATAAAGGTCGTCGCGTTCCTGGCTGAACTCCAGCCGCGGCGCCAGGAATACGTCGCGTGAGTAATCGAGCGGCTGGTACAGCTCGGTTTGCCAGGCATTCACGGCGCCCAGCGAGAAATTGTTGCGCCACTCGAGGCCAGCCGGGTTCAGCCACGTACTTCGCGTGGCGGCGCGCGCAGTAAACCGGCTGTTGCCCGAGAGGTCGGTGGAGAGGTCCAGGTCAAGATTGATGTAGTTGGGGCCCCAGTCCTTGGCGACTGGCTGCACCAGCAGGGTGCTGCGGCCGTCGTCCTGCATCAGTACCCGGCTGCGGATCTGCTGGAAATCATCCGTGGCGTAGAGCCGCTGGAGGTCCTTTGCCAGTACCGCGGGATTCACCGGTGCGCCTTCGACGCTGTCCATCAGGGAGGTGACGCCATGCCGACTGACGGCGCCCAGGGCGCCGGGGTCGAGCTTCAACACTTGCTGGCTGGCCAGCACGGCCTGACCTTGGCGGCGTTGCTGACGAAGTGCCAGGTGCGCCTGCCAGTCGGCCTCGGGTAGCGCGAGACCGGCCAGCCGGTCCTGCATCGCCTCGGCCGCTGCGCGCCCAAGCGGCAGGGTGGAGAGGGCATGGTCAAAATCCGCCACGCTGAACGTGCCAAGCGGGATGCGGATCAGGATATCCTGCGGCTGTAGTTCACGCAGCGAGGCCGCCACATTCTGGTGGCCAAGAATGGTCAGCACCTGCTGGCTCACCCCGATCGCCGAGCCAATATCCTCGCGTTTGAGCAGGGGCGAGCCGACCTCCACCACGATCAGCTGTTCGGCCCCGAGGCTGCGCGCCACGTCCACCGGCAGATTACGTGTCAGGCCGCCGTCCACCATCAGGTGACCGTCGATTTCGACGGGGGCAAACACACCGGGCACCGCCATGCTGGCGCGGATCGACTGGATCAGGTCGCCGTCTGCAAGCACACGCATTTCGCCGGTCTCGATGTCTGTGGCCACAGCGCGATAGGGGATCGGTAGCGTGTCGAAACTTTGCAGGATTGGCGCGCTGCCCAGCAGGGACCCCAGAAAGAGTTCGAATTCATGGCCCGCCACTGCGCCTTTGGGAAGGCGCACCCGCCCATCACGAAAACCCAGTTCGACTCCGCGGATGTTCTCGCGCTCCTGTTCCTTGGAGAGCATCGAACGGCCGGCTCGCGGCACCCGATCCGTGACCACCTGGTCCCACACCACGGTCTGCAGGCGTTGTTCCATTTCCTGCGGTGCGATACCCATGCTGTAGGCACCGCCAACGATCGCTCCCATGCTGGTGCCCACCACCACATCCACGGGCACGTGCAAGCGCTCAAGCACCTGCAGTACGCCGATTTCCGAAACCCCGCGTGCGCCGCCACCGCCCAGCACCAGTCCGACCCGCGGCCGCTGGGGGACGGCGGGCTGTTCGCTGGACGCGCGCGCGGTCTCCACCAGTGCGGTATCGCCCGGTATGCCAGTCGCCGTGTCGGGCTGGGCGGCTATGGCAGTGGCAACGCATGGCAGGAGGGGAAGTGCGCTCAGGAGGATCGTCAGCAAACGCAGGGCAGTGCGGCGGGTCGCATCAATCCCCCGGACAGGCTCAGGTATCCTGCGGAACATGGTGTGGTCGCCTGGGGCGCCAATTGCGGTCAATATCAAGTCCTCACGCTTGTTTGCCGTTAATGCTGCCATGGAACCTGTCATCTCGCCGATCGCCTTGCCGGCCACACCAGCGTCGCTGCGCCAGTGGGTGGATTTTTTCGGGCCACTCGACCTGCCGGTGCTTCGTCACACCGCACGCAACATCGGGGCGCTAGGCCATGATATCGAACGGGTGGATGCGCGCAGCATCGCCGATGCGGTGTTGCAGGACCCTCTGATGACCCTGAAGGTTTTCGCCTGGAGCGCACGCACACGCAGCCGTCGCCAGGTGACCGACATCGAGACCATCGAGCCCGTGGTACTGATGAGTGGCGTGTATGCCTTTTTCACCCAGTTTGCCAACCTTCCTACGGCGGAGTCGCAGCTGGCCGGGCAGCCCAAGGCGCTTGCCGGACTGCTGCGCGTGATCAACCGTGCCTATCGCGCTGCGACCTATGCTCGTGACTGGGCCCTGCGCCGCCGCGATCTCGATACCGAAGTGATCCTGATCGGCGCCATGTTGCACGACTTTGCCGAACTGCTGATGTGGCTTTACGCGCCTGCGCTGGCACTGGAAGTGGAAAACCGCCTGTTGGCCGACGCGACGCGACGCTCGGCCGACGTGCAGCGTGCCGTGTTCGGAGTCCGGCTGGCCGATCTGGAATACGAGCTGGTGCGGCATTGGCACCTGCCGGAACTGCTGATCAGCGTGATGGACGACGCCCACGCCGATCATCCGCGGGTACGCAACGTACTGTATGCCGCCAATCTGGCCCGCCATTCCGCGCGCAGTTGGGACAACGCCGCATTGGGGGATGACTTCCGCGACATCGCCCGGTTGCTCAACGTCAGCCCTGAACACGTGGTGCATCTGGTGGTGCCGGCCGAGTTCCGGTCACACCATCTGCCGGACGAGGCCCCCCCCCCGCTCCCTGCCTGAGCTGGAGCCTCCCCGTTCGGGGGGAGCGAGAGCACCTTGCTTTAACCCGGTTGGCCCGCTACTCTTAAACGATCGTTTGAAATTAGCCGGCCAGTCCGGGGGGACCCTTTAAACCATGAACTACACCAACGTGCGACGCGTGGCGATTGTCAGCGCCAACCGCATTCCGTTTGCCCGCTCCAATTCCGCGTACGCCAAGCAGTCGAACAAGGCCATGCTGATCGCCACCCTGCGTGGCCTGGTGGAAAAGAACAACCTGCAGGGTGATCTGCTCGGGGAAGTGGTCGGCGGTGCGGTGATGAAGCACGCACGTGACTGGAACATGGTGCGCGAGTGCGTGCTGTCCTCGGGACTATCGCCCTACACCCCGGCCTATGATGTGCAGCAGGCTTGCGGGACTGGTCTGGAAGCGGCCATCCTGGTCGCCAACAAGATTGCGCTGGGCCAGATTGATGCTGGCATTGCCTGCGGCGTCGACACCACTTCGGATGCACCGATCGCGGTGAATCCGCGCCTGCAGCGCGCGCTGATGGACCTGAATGGCGCCAAGACGCGCGGGGCCAAGCTGTCTGCTGGTCTGCGTGCCCTGAATCCTGGCAACCTCAAGCCGGAGTTGCCGGCCAACAAGGAGCCGCGTACCCGCCTCTCGATGGGGCAGCATGCCGAGCGCACCGCGCAGCACTGGGGCATTACCCGTCAGGCACAGGATGCACTGGCACTGGCAAGTCACCAGAATCTGGCCAAGGCCTACGATGCGGGCTTTTTTGCCGATCTGGTGATGCCGTTCAAGGGCTTGCAGCGTGACAACAACCTGCGCCCGGACAGCACCCTGGAAAAACTGGGCAAACTGTCGCCCGCCTTCGATCGCAAGGGGGGCACCATCACCGCCGCCAATGCGTCGCCACTCACGGATGGTGCTTCGGCCGTCCTGCTTGCTACTGAGGAATGGGCGCGAGCGCGCAACCTGCCGGTCATGGCCTACTTCAGCTATGCCGAAACTGCCGCTGTCGATTTCCTTGAGGAATCGCGGGAAGGCCTGCTGATGGCACCGGCCTATGCCATTCCGCGCATGTTGCAGAAGGCCAATCTGAAACTGCAGGATTTCGATTTCTACGAGATTCACGAGGCGTTCGCGGCGGTGGTGTTGTGCACCATGGCGGCATGGGAATCGGAGCGCTTCTGCGTGGACAAGCTGGGCTTGCCCGGGGCGCTGGGTTCGATCGACCGCACCAGACTCAACGTGGTTGGCAGTTCGATTGCTGCTGGACATCCCTTCGCCGCCACTGGTGGGCGGGTGGTTGGCACGCTCGCCAAACTGCTGGAGCAGAAGGGCAGCGGTCGCGGCCTGATCTCGATCTGTGCCGCCGGTGGTCAGGGCGTCACCGCCATCCTGGAGCGCTGAGCGATGAGTGATTCGCTGCTGAAATGGGCCAATGACCCGCGTACGGCGGGCGTCGTCAAATCGCTCGGCCTGCCTGCGCCGGTCCGTCTGGCGCGCAGCAAGGGCGGTTATGTGGCGCAACCGCTGACCGGTCAGAACTTTCTGCTCGGTGGCAGCGCTGCCGGGCACGCCAGTGACGTCGTGCGCAGCCTGCTGCAGGCGGCAGGTGCCAATGTGCTCGACAGCCTGCCGCCGGTGTCGGCCGCAGAGAGCGAGGACAAGGGCAAGGGCGGCGCTGCCAGCCCGTCCACCGGCGATGCCTTCAAGCTGCATGGGGTCGTGCTGGATGCCACCGGAGTGCGCACACCTGACGACTACCGCCTGCTGTATGACGTCTTTCATCCGCTGATGCGCCGTCTCGCCAAGAACGCCCGGGTGGTGGTGATTGGTGGCCTGCCGGAAAGCCTGGCTGACCCCGTCGCTGCTGCCGCCGCGCGGGGGCTGGAAGGTTTCACCCGTTCGCTTGCCAAGGAAATTGGCAAGCGCGGTGCCAATGCCAATCTGCTGTATCTGGAACGCGGCGCCGAGGATCGCCTGGACGCACCGCTGCGCTTCTTCTGTGGTGCCCGCTGCACGTTCGTGGACGGGCAGGCCGCACGGGTGACCCGGCTGGCCGCCGCCCCGGCCGAGGTGCCCCTGGAGCAGGTGCTGAAGGGCAAGGTGGCGCTGGTCACCGGCGCGGCGCGCGGCATTGGTGCGGCCACCGCCGAACGTCTGGCCGAGGATGGCGCGCACGTCGTCTGCCTGGATATTCCCGCCGATCGTGATGGTCTGTATGACACCGCCACCCGGGTAGGGGGTACGCCATTTGCAGCGGATATTTCCGATCCGGCCACGCCGGGGCGTTTGGTCGACTTCCTGCGCCAGAAGTTCGGCGGTGTCGATGTGGTGGTGCACAACGCCGGTATTACCCGTGACAAGACGCTGGCCAACATGAAGGAGCACCTGTGGGATCTGGTGATCGCTATCAATTTCCGCGCCATCACTGCAGTCGACCAGGCCTTGCTTGCGGGCGGGGTGTTGCGCAGCGGCGGCCGGATTGTTTGCCTGTCGTCGATGGGCGGCGTGGCTGGCAACTTCGGGCAGACCAACTATGCCGCCACCAAGGCTGCCCTGATTGGCTATGTCGCCGCACAGGCGCCATTGCTGGCGGCACAGGGTGGCACCATCAATGCGGTGGCGCCGGGGTTCATCGAAACCCGTATGACGGCCGCCATGCCGCTGGTGCCGCGTGAACTGGGTCGGCGCATGAGTTCGCTGTCGCAGGGGGGGCAGCCGCGGGATGTGGCTGAACTGATCACTTTCCTGGCCTCACCCGGTGCGTATGGGCTGACTGGCAACACCATCCGGGTGTGCGGTCAAAGTCTGCTTGGCGCCTGAGGTATCCACATGACCACCCTTGAGTTCATCCAGGCACCACCGACCGGTGGTGCCTTCCTGCGCGCCCTGCTGGGCGCAGGCAAGCCGCTGCGCGCCACCCAGCTGCCGTCGCTGGTGGCGGTGCGTCGCGCCGTGACTGTGGAAGCGGCTGCGGTGACCGCTTTCCGTACCCATTTTGGCCTGCCGGACACCGGCGTGGTGCCGCCGACCTTTGCGCATATCGTGCTGGGCGCACCGCTTCACCTGCAGGTGCTCACGCACAAGGAATTTCCGCTGCGCGTGCTCGGCACGGTGCATGTGCGCAACCCGATCACCCAATATCGTGCGCTGCGGGTGGGTGAGCAGGTAGATGTGGAAGTGCGCCTGGCCGAACTGCGTCAGGTGCACAACGGCGTGGAGCATGACATGGTCACTTCGGTGACCGACGCGGCCGGCAAGCTGATCTGGCGCGGCGTGTCGACCAACCTGTTGCGCGACCCCAAGCTGCCGCCGCGTGAGCGCAAGGGTGAGGTCGAAACGCCGCCAGCACCTGCCTGGGAGCGTGCCTGGCCGTTTGCCCTGGCCGCCGATGCCGGCCGTCGTTACGCCAGCCTGAGTGGCGACTGGAACCCGATCCATCTGTACGGATTGACCGCCAGGCTGTTCGGCTTCAAGCGCGCCATCATTCACGGCATGTATACCTACACCAAGGTACTGGCGGTGCTTGAACCACACCTGCCGGTGGGCGCGCTGGCGCTGGATGTGCAGTTTCGCAAGCCGATCTTCCTGCCGGGACGCGCGGTGGTGCGGGGCTTGCGCCTGGACGGGGTGCAGGACTGGCAGTGGTCGGTACAGGACAACCGCGGCGAAATCATCCACGTGGAAGGTCGCGCCGGTGCCTTGACGGTGGGGTGAGCGCCGCGCAGGCCACCGTCGACCGGTGGCCTGCCGGCGTGGCGGCCAGCGGATGGGCCGGCCCGCCCTCAGTCGTGCAACCGGCTGTTGCGCGGCACTCCGGACATCAGGTATTCCATCTGGTCGGCCAGGATGCGCCGGTTGCGCAGGATGAAGTGTTCGTACCGGTTGGGAATGTAGGGAACGTAGAGCAGGCTCATGCCAGCTTCCTCCGGCAACCGGTCGGACTTGCAGGTGTTGCATGAGCGGCATGCCGTAACCACATTGGTCCAGGCATTGCGACCACCCCGAGACACCGGCACCACATGATCACGCGACAGTTCCCGGGTCAGGAAGCGTTGGCCGCAGTAGGCGCAGACCTGGCGGTCGCGCGAAAACAGCAGCGGGTTCGAGAGGCAGGGGGCCTGACCAAGCAGGCGGGCGCCATTGCTGCTGCCACGGATGGCGATGATCGACTTGGTATCAATCTGTGAGCGGGTACCGTCGCGTTTCCAGCCGCCGCGGAAGCAACAAACCTGCTCGCCAAGGCTCCAGGCCACCATGCCTTTGGCGTGGTAGGTGATTGCCTCCTCAAGTTCCACCCAGGCCTGCGGCAGGCCTGCCATGTCCACAGTCAGGATATAAGGTTCCACCCGGTTTCACCTTGCACCGCGCTGCGGCGCTCCAGCCAGCATCTGTTTTGATTCTAGCGCATGGTTGCGTCAAAAGTGTGTCGTTGCAGTGCCTTGGCGACGTCACGGGGCTGTCATCAAAGCTCCTTATTCTGATCAGACGCGCATTTGCGCGATTCTCCACGGTCCTGAATGAGCGCTACCTCCTGCGCAGTCGAAGCCCCGCTCGGCATGCCGCCCAAAACCCGCCCCTCACTGGCCGATCGTCTGGACCAGCGCATCTTCAACGCCCTGTGGTCCAGTTCTCTGGTCTACAACACCTGCTGGGAGGACCCGGCCGTGGATCGCCGTGCGCTCGACATCGGTCCGGGCGATCACCTGCTGGTGATCAGCAGTGCCGGCTGCAATGCGCTCGATTACCTGCTCGATGCACCCGACCGGGTCTACGCCATTGATGCCAATCCGCGGCAGAACGCGCTGCTGGAGTTGAAGGCGGCCGGGATCCGCAGTCTGCCCTACGAAGATTTCTTCCGGATCTTCGGCGATGGCGTGCATCCCGGTTTCTCGGCGCTTTACCGAGAGCACCTGCGTCCCCAGCTGACACCGTTCGCCCGCCGTTTCTGGGATACCCGCTGTGCCTGGTTCGAAGGCAAGCGCGGCAGCTTCTATTTCAACGGACTGGCCGGCACGGTGGCGCGCGCCTTCCATGCCTACCTGCGGCTGCGACCCAAGTTGCGCGCTCACGTGCACGCCATGTTTGATGCGCCCACGCTGGAGGCCCAACGCGCCATTTATGACGAGCGGATCGCCCCGGTACTGTGGGGGCCGGCGCTGCGCTGGACGCTGTCGCGCCAGTTCACCATGAGCATGCTTGGCGTGCCGCATCCGCAGCGCCGCGAAGTGCAGGCCCAGCACGCCGGGGGCGTGTCGGGTTTCATCCGCGAGTCACTGGAATATGTGATGCGCGAACTGCCGCTTCGCGACAACTATTTTTATGGGGTGTACCTGCGCGGGCGTTATACGCAAGATTCCTGCCCTTCCTATCTGCGCCGCGAGAACTTCGCGCGGCTGCAGGCTGGCCTGATTGCCAACCTGGAAATTCATACCGGCACGGTCACCCAGTTCCTGCAGGCCGGGGGGGCGCCTATCTCGCGCTTCGTGCTGCTTGATCACATGGACTGGATGAGCAGTTACCACCCGGAAGCGCTGCTCGAGGAGTGGGAAGCCATCCTGCAGCGGGCGGCGCCAGGTGCACGCGCCATCATGCGCTCCGCGCATGCCCGTCCCGCCTATCTGGACTGGGTCACGGTGGGGCGCAGTCGCCAGCCGCTGCGCGAGCTGCTCGGCTTTCAGGAAGAGTTGGCCCGTGAGCTCACCCGGCAGGACCGGGTGCACACTTACGCGGGCTTTCATATCGCCGATCTGCCGCAATGAGCGTGGCTGCCTGGTGGTCCGATCTGCGCGTGATTGCCAGCATGATGCGTGGCCTGCCCAGCCAGGGTTCGGCCAGCAGTCAGCTTGCCACGTTCTACGGACCTCAGGCCGCCGACTACGACCGTTTCCGTGAGCGCCTGCTGCATGGCCGCGCGGAAATGATCGCGGCACTGGATCTGGCTGCAGGCCAGCATGTGGTGGAGTTCGGGGCTGGCACTGGCTGCAACGTGGAGCGCTTTCGCGATCAGCTGGAGGGGCTCAGGCAGGTCGATCTGGTCGATCTGTGCGCCCCGCTGCTGGAGCAGGCGCAGCGGCGACTTGGCAGTCATCCGGCGGTCCATCTGCATCATGCCGACGCCACCACCTGGCAGCCGGCCACGCCAGCCGACCGCATCTACTTTTCTTACGCCTTGTCGATGATCCCGCCCTGGTTTGCGGCCATCGACAACGCTGAACATGCGCTTGCTGACGACGGACTGATCGGCGTGGTGGATTTTCAGGTGGCACCGCGCGGTGGCTCGCCGGGCGGCTTCCGGCAGGGGCGATTGTCCCGCCATCTTTGGCCGCTGTGGTTCGACCACGACGGGGTCCGGCTGTCGGCCGACCTGCTGCCTTATCTATGCCATCGCTTCGAGCCGGTGCGTGTGGAAGAACATCTTGGCGCAGTGCCCTGGATGGCGGGCCTGCGTGTGCCTTATTTCGTGTTCGTCGGACGCAAGCGCCGCGTGGAGCCATGACATGATTCATCAGGTCCGGTCGATTTTCCTGTCCGACATCCACCTCGGCACCCGGGCTTGCCAGGCCGACCGCCTGCTCTCGTTCCTGCGCTGCTATCGCAGCGAAAAGATCTTTCTGGTGGGCGACATCATTGATTTCTGGTCAATGCGCCGCAGCATTCACTGGACCGCGGCCCAGAACACCTTTGTGCAGAAGATTCTCAAGCGGGCGCGCCACGGGGTGGAAGTGCTGTTTATTCCGGGCAACCATGACGAAGCGTTGCGTGGCTATCTGGGCACCTCGTTTGGCGACATCCGCATCGAGCGTGAACACATCCACACCTTGGCCGACGGCCGCCGTTTCCTGCTGATCCACGGTGACGAGTACGACCAGGTCACCCGTCATCACCGCTGGGTGGCCATCCTGGGCGACATGGCCTACAACTTTCTGGTGGTGCTCAACATCTGGCTGTCGCGGGTGCGCCGGGTGCTGGGGATTGCGGGTTACTGGTCATTGGCCGGTTATGCCAAGCGGCAGGTGAAGAGCGCAGTCAGCTTCATTTTTGACTTCGAGGACTCCGTGGTCCACGCGGTGCAACAGCGCGGACTGGAGGGGGTGGTCTGTGGCCACATTCACGCGGCCACCATCCGCGAACACCTGGGCGTGTGTTACGTCAACTGTGGCGATTGGGTGGACAGTTGCACCGCCATTGTCGAGCACCACGACGGTCGGCTGGAACTGGTCGAGTGGACGCGCGATGTCGAGGCGCAGGAAGGCGGCGGTGACGACGAAGACGCCGCGCCACCAAAGCGGGCGGGGACGCCGTCTGCCGTGGCGTCGGCCACCACGCCGGACAACAGGCCAGTTGTGGCGCCGGTGCCAGACCAGGTGCCCGACTTTGCCCCGGAACATGCGCGCGGCACGATCAGCGCATTGCTGCCACATCTGCCCGAGCCGGCGATGTTTTTTGGTGGTAGCAACCTGCTCTCGTTCTGAAGCATAAAACCTATTCTTTTCATAGTATTGCTTCAGTTTTTCGGTGTTCAATGGCGGCCTGCCCGGGCCCGCCGTCAAAAATAATTCACGATAGTTGTTGACGAGCCGTCATCTCGACGGCATAGTTGAGGGCTTCCATCACGGAACGCAGCGAAACGCAGCGAACTGTGACTGCTCTTTAACAAGACAATCAACCGATAGGTGTGGGTGCTGCGGGACGGCTGTATGGCTGTCCGGGACAGAAATGTTTAGCAGTACTCACACAGAAGTAAATTTCCGTTAGGAATCTTTTGAGTGAGGGTGCTCAAGGTCGTCAAGGCTTTGGAGTGCCAACTTGCAGTGATTGAACTGAAGAGTTTGATCCTGGCTCAGATTGAACGCTGGCGGCATGCTTTACACATGCAAGTCGAACGGCAGCACGGGAGCAATCCTGGTGGCGAGTGGCGAACGGGTGAGTAATGCATTGGAACGTATCCTTGAGTGGGGGATAACACACTGAAAGGTGTGCTAATACCGCATACGCCCTGAGGGGGAAAGCGGGGGACCGAAAGGCCTCGCGCTGCAGGAGCGGCCGATGTCCGATTAGCTAGTTGGTGAGGTAAAGGCTCACCAAGGCTTCG
>CAITLJ010000012.1 GCA_903893215.1 uncultured Ferrovum sp.
CGAAAGCCTGCAAGCTGGCAAAGGTCGAGGATGCACACTTTCATGACATCCGCGCTGCTGCTGCAACCGATGCAAAGCGCAATGGATTGGACTCGCGCACGCTGCTAGGTCATACCACTGAGCGCAGCCATCAGCGGTATTTGCGGGCCAAAGAAACACCCGTTGCAACTCCCAATCGGCGCAGGGGTTCTTAGACAGCAATCAAAAACCTTAGACAAACCACCTAAAAACCATTAATAGACAATGGTTTGCAAGTTATTCAGATAATGCCAATTGACCTGCATTAAACCGACATCGACTAGGTCAAAGTGCTGAGACTGAAGGTGCTGCAGCGCTTGCAGGGCAGCCTTTCGGGTGAGAAAAAAGTATGGGGTGCCGGCCACATTCAGCGTCCATGGCCACGGCTGCCTGCCGCGCCCGGATTCGCACAAGGCAATTGCCAGCAGCAAGACTTCGGGAATGCCACTGGCCTGCGCGGCCTTGCCGAAGCGGCTGCGCCGGCGACCGCACTCGCCCCAGATGCCGCGCCCTTCGGCACGTGCCTCGCGGACGGCCCAGAGGTAGGTTTGCAGCGCGCGCCGGGATGTTGCCAGCGCGGGCGGCAGCAAGCCATGCCCCAGACGCAGCAACAGCAGCGACCAGTCGATGCGCTGATTCCGCCAGCGCAACCACACCCGGGCGGGTACCCGCGCGGTGGCTGGCTCAAACCAGAGCGGCGTGCCCGGTGCCAGCCAGGCGCGCACCCAGTCCAGATGCCGCTGCGGCGCGCAATCAGGATCCGCTTGCAGGGTGTCCAGTTGCAGCACCTGCGCACCGGGTCCCGCGCGGACCAGCAGATGCGAAAGGTCGACCACCTGCAGCAAGGTCACGGGTTGCAGGTCGGCACCGCGGGCGCTATGCGTCGCAGCGCAGAACAAGCCGATCAGGCCGCAAAGGCCGATCCGCCGGATCATGGCGGGTCCTCGCCATCGAGCGCCGGCAAGGCCAGATCCCGATTGACCATCACCACGAACGCCGTGCCGTGCCGGATCACCACCGTGGGCGGTACCTGCCCGGTCGATTGCAGACCGTTGCGCGCGGTGTCGAGCAGGATCTGACCAGCCGCGTCCGGCCCGGGCAACAGTCCGCCGGCGGAACTGGCATTGGCGGCATTGCGGTCAGCCACCCGGGCAACCCCGGCCGTCAGGAACGACAGACCGAAACGCTTCCAGAAATGTGTGTTGACCTGATCCTCCAGCCCGGCGCCGCCACCGGCGTCGGCCCCTTCCATGCGGGTCAGGTCGATGCTGCTGCCATCCGGAAAGATCAGCCGGTGAAAACTGGCCAGCACGCGCTCCTGACCTGCCGCCACCTGGCTGTCGTAGCGACCGACCAGACGCGTGCCCCGCGGAATCAGGCGTACCCGACCCTGCACACTGTCGAACACATCCTGGCTGACTTGGGCGAGGATCATGCCGGGCAGGTCGCTGCGCAGCTCGTTGACCAACACGCACGGAATGCTGGTGCCTTCCAGCACCACCCATCCGCCATGCGCAGCGCGGGGCTGCAGCAAAGGCCCTGCCGGCAAGGGCGCAGCTGACGGACTGCCGCCGCCGCTGCCGCCGCTGACGGCGAGGTCGCCGGTTTCGCTGCGACTGGCCGGCAGGCTTTGTCGCAGCCATGCACCTGCGGCAGCGAACAAGCCGGGCGCCGCAGCCAGGTCCCCTCCGCGCAGCAGGGAGGCCAGCGCGCCGCTGCTGCCGCTGCTGCTGCTGCCGCTGCCGCCGCTGCCGCCGCTGCTGGCGGACTGACCGGTTGCCGACCCCGCTGCCGCATCAGCCAGAGTCGGGCTGATGTGGCTGATTGCCAGGATGCGGCTGCCAGCAATCAGGCTGCGCGCTTTTTCCTGCGCAAGGCGAGCGGACGGATCGGCGGCATCCACTGCAGCGCCGTTGGCAGGCAACGCAGTGACCGAAGTGGAAAGTGCACGCCGTGCCGCACCCGTGGCATCCGGTCTGGCGACAGGCTGGCCGGCCCCGGGCAACCCGGGCAGTTGCAGCAGTTCGCCGGGCACCGTGGCAGCCGGGTCGGTTTCACCGGCCAGCAGGTCGCTACCGGCGGGGTCGGGCGGGCTGCCAACGGGCTCGGCGAGTGCCGTCGCTGCGCCGGCAGCACGGACGACCGCTGGCAGGCTGGCGCCACCAGCGCCACCAGCGCCACCAACACCACCAACGCTACCAGCGCCAGCAGCGCCGCCAACGGGAAGTGAGGGGCCGCCGTCCGCCGACAAGGCCTGCTGCAGGATGTGCAGTGGCGGTGCTTCGCTGTCGGCAGGCACACTGTCCCCCGACCTGGACGGCACAGCCGACGTATGCGGGTGCACGAGAAGTGTTTGCGCCAACGCGGCGCACCCGGCCAACGCGCCAAGGACCGCAGCAAACCACAAGTGCAGGCGGCGCGGCAGCTTGCGCTCGGGCGCCAGCAGGGCGTGCGCCGGGTCTTCCAGCGGAACCCAGCTCGCGGCCGGCGCCGCGCTGGCTGGGTCTGACTGACCATCAACCGCCGGGCCGGCAACAGCCGCGGTGACCGGCGGCCCGTCTGACACGCTGCGCTGCAGGCTGCGCTCGCAGGCGGCAGCAGCCTCACGCAGGAAAGTGTCCCGGTCCATGCCGGGTTCAGTTCCAGAAGCGGCCACGGGCCGCACCTTGCGCAACCGCTCCCGGGTGACGCTGCACCTGCACCTCCTGGCGGCCAAGCTTGAGGATGAAGCGCGGCAGGATGCGCGGAATCACCAGCCAGTCTCCACGCACGGCGTAATTGAGCAGCGCCGCACCGTCCTCGCTGTCCTGAAACAGCGCTGGCAGCGCCTCCCGCGGTGGCACGCGCAGCCAGGTGGAGCGCCCGTCGTCGAACACCACCTGCGGTCGGAAAGGCGCATCGCCCGAGACGCGATAGTCGAAATCGAGTTGCGCCGGGTCAAGACCGTCGGTTACCCGTCGTGTCACCGGACCGACGGCCGAGACCGGATTGCCGGGCAGTGCGCCCCTTCCCGCTTCGCCAGGCGTACCACCGGCCGGGGACGCAGCCGGCATGACCGGCAGCGATTGGGCACCGTGCGGCAGTGGCGGAGTCGGGGTGCGCAGGACCACCAGATCGGGGTAAGACCAGGTGACGCGCTGCATCCAGTCTTCCCCGCTGGCCACGCTGCGCAGCGTGAGCTGATAGGTGCGCCGGTCGGTGACCAGGGTGCCCGCGGTAAACAACGCTGGCCGAAGCGGCTTGATGAACACGTGCCCGGCAAGCTCCTCCACCACCCACTGGATGGTGTCACCGACCGCAAAGCCGATGATGTGCTCGTCCGGTGCCAATTGCAGGTCGGTTGGCACACCGGGCAAGGCGAGGATGGCAAAACTGGCTTCGGCATCGTATCGGAAGCGCTGGATATGACTTCCTCCCTCCGCCCGGACCGACGCAGCCTGGACATTGAGGATGCAGGGGACCACGCCGAGCAGGCACAGGCCTGCCAGCAGGGCACAGCGCTTGCAGTCCAGCCCCTTCCTGCCGCGCACCGGTGAGCGCCACTGTGGACGAAGGCCTGGTGGCTGCCGGCACTGGCTCATTTCTCGAGATCCTCGCCAACCTGGAAATCGGTGACCTGCAGGCCGATCGGGTTGCGCAGCACCGCTTCCTCACGATCCGGCGTGATCGTGGCGTAATGCAAAGTGAGCAGATACTTTTCGATGCGCACCGTCGGGTTTGACAAACTGCGAAGCTCGCACTGCACGCGCACCAGCGCCACGGATTCTTCCAGCAGCGACACGCTCGACACCCGCACCACGCGCGTCAGCGACGGATCGCCCTGAAGGCGGGCCAGCGGTCCCGTGCTGCGCACCCAATCGGTGAACTCCACCTGCGCCTTGCCGCGGGTCTGCCCATAGGCCTGCGCCAACCAGGCGGCGCTCAGCCGCGCGTCCAGACTGAGCAGATGACTGGACCATTGGGCGAGGAAATAGCGCCGTTCCGCCTGCCCGGGCGCGTAAGGCGCCAGCTGCCGACCGGCTGGCAACACCGCACCATCGCCGGCCGCCTGCAGGATGAAGGGCTGCAGCGCTGGCCTGCAGGCAAGCACCGCCACCAGCACCAGACACGCAACAAATGCGAGCCCGAACACCCAGGCCAGCAACAGGTGACGCGCGGCATCAACGCGGGCGCCGGCCAGATGCTCGAGCGCCGTTTCGGGCAGACCTTGGCGCGCCATGGCCGGTGCGCCGGGCGGTACCTTTGCAGGTCCGGCCGATACCGACATGTCACCCTCGACCTGCAAGCCATTCGCCGGTGTCGCCGCTTCGGCAGGCATTCCCGGCAGCTCCGGGCGTAAAAGGGCAAAAGACAGCGGCGTGTGGGACATGGCAGGCAACACCAGGGGCTGGGACAGACCCATTTCAGCATGCGCCGTCAGCGCCGCGCGGCGCGACAAGCGCCATGGTTTTCATGGGCACAATTCAACTTGGTCCGGCCGCCGCCGTTAAAAGAACTGTCAACCGCCTTGCCGACCTGCCCTGAATGGATAACCACGACCTGCTGCATTCACGACAACGCCTGCTGCGCACCCATTTCCGGCTGATCAGCCTGCAAGGCGTGCTTGGCCTGACGCTATTTCTGACCGCAGCGTTGGGCGGGCTGCCGACCAATCCGGTCTGGAGCGCCCTGCTGGGCATCGCGGTACTGGCCGGCGTGGCCGGTGAGCAAGCCGTGCTGAAACGCAAGAGCCAACTGTGGCAGCAGGAACTGCAAAGGCAGGAAGCCTTGGCGCAGGACCTGCTAGCCAGTCAGACCCGCGAGCGTGCGCAACACCGCGAAGCCGCCCGCGCCCTGGCCACGATCAACTCCTCTTCACAGAATCTGGTCCTGGTCGACGAACAGATGCACATCCGCCTGATCAACCGGCAGATGCTGTCCACCCTCAACATACGTGGGGAACAGACGCCGCACCTGCAGCAAGCGATCAACCTGGCCAAGCAGGGTGGCCACTGCGACTGCCTGAGCGGTCCGCTCGATCCGCCGTTGTCCGTGCGGCTGGCCGCACTCACTGCACCGATGCGCTGGGATGTGGAATTTGGCGAATTGTCGCTGCGCATCAGCGCCACCCGGATCGAGGATGGCCAGGGACAGTTCGTGGGCTACGCGATGGAGTGGCGGGACCAGACCCAGGAACTGGCCACCCAGCGCGACATTGCTGCCCTCGTGCATCGCGCCGCCGCCGGCCAGCTCGACGGCGAACTGACCCTGGACGACAAACATGGCTTTCATCATGCGGTATCGTGCGGCATCAACCAGATGCTGGTGACCTGTCGCAACGGCCTAGGTGAAGTGGCCGGTGCGTTGGCCCTGCTGGCCGATGGCCGGCTTGAAGCCAGTGAAAGTGCGCCCTTGCAGGGTGTGTTCGGCGACATGCAGCGGCACACCCGCGATACCGTGCAGCGCCTGATCGGTATCGTCAGTGACATTCATGAAGCCACGGAGCTGATCCAGTCGGCCGCGCTGGAAATCTCGCGCGGAATGGCGGATCTCGCCCAGCGCACCGACACGCAGGCACGCGAGATCGAAGGCACCGCGGCCAGCATGGAGCAACTCACCACCACGGTGCGCCAGAACGGCGACAACGCCAGCCAGGCCAACCAGCTGTCAGGGCGCGCCAATCAGATCGCCTGTCGCGGCGGTGCGATGATGGACCAGGTGGTCAACAGCATGGGCAGCATCCGCGACACGTCGCGCCGGATTGGCGACATTCTCGGGGTAATCGACAGCATCGCCTTCCAGACCAACATACTGGCCGTGAATGCCAGCGTGGAAGCCGCGCGCGCCGGCGAGCAGGGACGTGGTTTCGCCGTAGTGGCCAACGAAGTCGGCAAACTGTCGCAGCGCAGTGCACTTGCGGCCCGCGAAATACGCACGTTGATGACCGAAACCGAGGAACGCGTGCAGGCTGGCGCCGCGCAGGTGGCCTCGGCACGCCAGACCATGCACGACATCGTGGATGCCGTGGGTCATGTGGCCACCATCATGCATCAGATCACCGATGCCTCGGCGCAGCAGACACTGGGGATCAACTTCATCAACGAAGCGATCGCACACATGGATTCGGTGACCCAGCAAAATGCCTCGCTGGTGGAGGAGGCGGCAGTCGCCACCGAGGCGCTCGATCAACAGGCTCGCCTGCTGGTGGCGGCCGTTTCGATGTTCCGGATTGACGGCCACGCCTTCCGGGGCTTGCCCACCCTGCCTGCGCCAGATATGCCACAGGGCAGCGCGCAGGACACGGAAGTGCTGCGTGCGCGGCGCCGGGCCGGCACGCAGATGCTGCAGGAAGATCAGGCAGCCAGATTGGCCGCCGCAAACTCCCAGTTCACCAGATTCCAGAACGCTGCCACATAGTCCGGGCGTTTGTTGCGGTAATCGACGTAGTACGCATGCTCCCACACGTCACAGGTCAGCAGCGGTGTCAGGCCGTCGTGCGTGAGCGGCGTGGCTGCGTTGGAGGTACTGACCAGGTCCAGCGAACCATCCGCCTTCTTCACCAGCCAGGCCCAGCCTGAGCCGAAGGTGGTGATGGCGGTCTGACTGAAGGCCTTCTTGAATTCCTCGAATGATCCCCATTTGGCATCGATCGCGGCGGCCAGCGCCCCGGTCGGCAGGCCGCCGCCATTCGGCGACAGGCAGTGCCAGTAAAAAGTGTGGTTCCACACCTGGGCGGCATTGTTGAACACGCCACCGCTGGACTTGCGCACGATGTCTTCGAGGCTGAGCGGCTCGAAGTCGGTGCCCTTGATCAGGTTGTTCAGGTTGGTGACGTAAGTCTGGTGATGCTTGCCGTAATGGTATTCCAGGGTTTCTTTGGAAATGTGCGGCTGCAGCGCGTCAAGCGCGTACGGAAGCGTGGGCAGGGTATGTTCCATGCGTAAACCTCTATCAAGTGCTGGGGGGGAAGCCGGGCAGGCATCGGCAGGGGTGCCAGCCGATCTACAAACGGCAGTCTAGCATGGCTGGATCAGGCCACCAGACTCCCGGCTTCAACCGCGGCAATTGCCTTGGCCTGATGCATGTCCTGGGTGTAACCACTGGCGTACAGACAGCAGGCCAACTGGTTGGCCAGCGGATGGGGCAGCGGTACCTCACCAGCCATCACCCGCCGGATCCACGCTGCTGTGGGGCCCGGCTCGATACTCTCAGGCAAGCCGGGCAGCGAGCGGATCGGGCCGAGCTCGGCCTCGAACAGCACGCTGGCCTGACCATTTTCGTATCGCATGATCTGCGGACGGCGTTTGGGATTGGCGAAGGATTCCCCCTCGGTAGCGCGCATCAGCAGGGCCCGTGCATTGGTCTGCAGCAGGAATTCAGCCAGCTTTTCCATGTAGGCCGGATGACTTGCGCTGCACAGGCGCACCCCCTCGCCATGGAACGGATCCAGCAACTTGACCAGGGTGTGGCCCGAATTGCGCACACCCAGCCGACCGCGCAACGCCATCATGGCCGCCAGCCCCGGGGACAGCACCGCGGTGGGGATGAACGCCAGCCCGTCCGTATCCAGTGCCTTCTGGGCCTGGCTTGCCGTGGCGCAGGGCAGCACGCCGAGTTCGCGAAAAACATAAGCGCTGGCGACCCGACCGTTACCGTCCAGACAGCCATGCACCAGCACCGGCACGCCGATGCGCTTGAGCAGCATGACCAGCAGCGGCAGCAGGTTGGGCTGGTTGCGTGCCCCGTTGTACGTGGGGATCACCACGGGCCGCACTTCGCCGGGCGGCATGCGCAGGTGCACCAGTCGATCCTCGACGGCACGCTGAAACCCGAGCAGCTCGCCGACGGATTCGGTCTTGTTGCGTAACGACAACACGATGGCGCCCAGTTCCAGATCCGGCATCCCGCCGTCCAGGATGGCGCCGAACAGTTGCCGGGCATCCTCTTCAGCCAGATCGCGCGCGCCCTGCGCACCCCGTCCGATTTCCTTGATCACTTGCGAAAAATTCACACGCCACCCTCCTTGATCGGAGGTAACGCAAGGGCTGTGCCAACCTGACGGGGACGACGGAATTGGGCCTCAGATTGACCGGCAGTGCGGTGCCGGCAAGTGCAGGGACCGCGCAACCCGTCTTTTGCAAGGGCACGGGCACCAGCTTGGTGCAAGCCGGACGCCACGCACCAAATCAGCGCTCAAGCAGGTGCAGCTTGTCCTTAACGCCTTTCCACTCGTCAGCGTCAGCCGGTGCGCCCTTGCGCTCGGTGAGCACCGGCCAGTCACGGGTAAGTTCGGCATTCAGCGCGATGAACTGGCGCTGGTTTTCGGGCACGTCGTCTTCCGCAAAAATCGCTTCCGCCGGGCACTCGGCCACACACAGGGTGCAATCGATGCATTCATCCGGATCAATCACCAGAAAATTAGGGCCTTCGTGAAAGCAGTCCACGGGGCAGACGTCCACACAATCGGTATATTTGCATTTGATACAGGATTCGGTGACCACATAGGTCATGGCTGGCTCTCTCCGGGCTGGGACGCTGAACGCTGCTGCAGACACCGGCCGCGAAAGACAGGCGGGGTGCGGCGTGCGCAGCAAAAAAAACACAGGTGATAATAGCAGAGCCCGTGGCAGGTTCAGAAGCACCGCCGGCCGCGCCGCGCCTGAACGCTTCACAGCGCCGGGACGCTCGGCTACCATCAGCGCTGTGGTCCATTTATGACATTTTGTCGCGGACCCACCTTGAAATCGGGGCGGCGTCCCCCATGTCAACGATGTCCCCCCATCCTTCCGAGATCAGGAATCCGCACATGAGCGAGCACATTACCCACGTCACCGACGCCACCTTCGAAGCCGAGGTGCATCAGTCCGGCGTTCCCGTACTGGTTGATTTCTGGGCCGAATGGTGCGGACCGTGCCGCATGATTGCGCCGATCCTTGATGATGTGGCGCAGGAATACGCCGGCAAGCTGAAGGTGGCCAAGGTCAACGTGGACGACAACCAGGCCACGCCAGCCCGCTTCAGCGTGCGTGGCATCCCCACCCTGCTGCTGTTCAAGGGTGACCAGCTGGTCGCAACCAAGGTGGGTGCCGTCAACAAATCGGTGCTGACCGCCTTCATTGACAGTCACATCTGAACCCACTACTCTTTACATAGCACTTGCAGGGCGAAATAATCCCGGAACAACCTGTTCCGCTGGCCGCCCTGCCGCCACTCCCTTCCTGAATTCTCCGCGTGCCTCAGCAGCGCGCCGCCCCCCATGCATCTGTCCGACCTGAAAGTCCTCCACGTCAGCGAGCTGGTCGAAATGGCCATCGCCAACGAGATCGAGGGGGCCCCCCGTCTGCGCAAGCAGGAGCTGATCTTTGCCCTCCTGAAAAACCAGGCCAAAAAAGGCGAGGCAATCTTTGGCGAGGGAACGCTGGAGGTCTTGCAGGACGGCTTTGGCTTCCTGCGGTCGCCTGAAACCTCGTACCTGGCCAGCCCGGACGACATTTACGTCAGCCCCTCGCAGATCCGCCGGTTCAACCTGCACACAGGCGACAGCATCACCGGCGAAATCCGCACACCGAAAGATGGCGAACGCTACTTTGCGTTGGTCAAGGTGGACACAGTCAACGCCGAGTCACCGGAAAACTCGAAGAGCAAGATCCTGTTCGAGAACCTGACGCCCCTGTTTCCAACTGAACCGCTCAAGCTGGAGCGCGACATCCGCGCCGAAGAAAACATGACCGGCCGCATCATCGACATCATCGCGCCAATCGGCAAGGGCCAACGTGGCCTGCTGGTGGCCAGCCCGAAGAGCGGCAAGACGGTGATGTTGCAGCACATTGCGCATGCCATCGCCACCAACCACCCCGAGGTGTCGCTGATCGTGTTGCTGATCGACGAACGACCGGAAGAAGTGACCGAAATGCAGCGCTCGGTGCGCGGTGAGGTGGTGTCGTCGACCTTCGACGAACCGGCCACCCGTCACGTGCAGGTGGCAGAGATGGTGATCGAGAAGGCCAAGCGCCTGGTCGAGCACAAGCGTGATGTGGTGATCCTGCTGGACTCGATCACCCGTCTGGCGCGCGCCTACAACACCGTGGTGCCGGCCTCCGGCAAGGTGCTCACCGGTGGTGTTGACGCCAACGCGCTGCAACGTCCGAAGCGCTTTTTTGGTGCTGCCCGCAATGTGGAAGAAGGCGGTTCGCTGACCATCATCGCGACTGCGCTGATCGACACCGGCTCGCGCATGGATGACGTGATCTATGAAGAATTCAAGGGGACCGGCAACATGGAAATCCACCTTGAGCGCCGCATGGCGGAAAAGCGCATCTACCCGGCCCTCAATGTGAACCGCTCCGGTACCCGTCGCGAGGAACTGCTGATCAAACCCGACGTGCTGCAGAAAATCTGGGTGCTGCGCAAGCTGCTGTACCCGATGGACGAACTCGAAGCGGCAGAATTCCTGGTCGACAAGGTGAAGGCCACCAAGAACAACGCCGAGTTCTTCGACTCGATGCGACGGGGCTGATTTTACGGCCCTTGCACGCCAGCCCAATAACGTACATAATCCTGGGTTACTTTGCTCGGCACACCAAGCCGGGCCCCGCGCCCAAGGAAAGCCATGAAAGCCGATATCCATCCGAATTACGCCGACATCACTGTCACCTGCAGCTGCGGCAACACCTTTGAAACCCGCTCCACGCTGGGCAAGGCGCTCAACGTTGAAGTGTGCTCCGCCTGCCACCCGTTTTATACGGGCAAGCAAAAGATCGTCGACACCGCCGGCCGGGTCGAGAAGTTCCGTCAGAAGTACAACCTGAAGTGATTGCTGGCAGGCTTGTCCTGCACGCAGTGCGCGTCAGCGTTACCGCCAACCCCATCCCGATCCGGATGGGGTTTTGCATTGGTGCTGCGCGGTCATGAGCGACAGCCCGTCCGGGGCCGCCGCCCGCCCGTGGCTACCGCTGGTGTTTGATGGCAGTCCGCACCCGGCCAAGACCCTGCTGTTCCTGCTGGTCTGTGCCGCCTGGCTGATTCCCGGGCTGCTTGGTCACGATCCGTGGAAGTACGAGGAAGCCGTCAGCCTGGGCGTGATCCAGGAGATGGTCCTGCACGGCCACTGGCTGTCACCACAACTGGCGGGCGAACCCTACACACTGCGGCCACCGTTTTATTACTGGCTGGCCGCAGCATTGGTCCGGCTGTTCGGTACCCACCTGCCTGCCCATGAGTCAGCGCGCATCGCCAGCGCTTTGTGCGTGGCCTTCACGCTGTTTGCCATCTCGCGTGCCGCCAGCATGCTATACGGGGAGCGTCACGCCCGCCTGCCGGTCACCCTGCTGCTGGGTGCGATTGGCCTCGTGATCCGTGCCCATGAGATCAATCCTGACCTGGGTTTTCTGGCCGGTTACGCACTGGTGCTCTGGGGTATTGCGCAGGCACGTGCGACAGAAGGAAACCGCGCCCTTGCCGAGTTCGACATTGCGCCGGATGTCCGCGGTGGCGCGACCCTGGCCGGCCTGCTTACCGGCCTCGGGGTGACGCTGGCCTACCTTAGTCGCGGCGGACTGGCACTGGGCATGACGCTGCCCCTGTTGGCCTGGACCGCCTGGCGGCGGCGCAATCAGCTCAGCACCATGGTGCCGCTGCTGGGTCTGGGCGTCGGGCTACCCATCCTGGGTATCGGTCTTTGGGTGTGGTCGGCCAGCGGCCTGCCAAATGGCGGCGGCAGCGCTGACCCCAGCTGGTTCGCCGCCTGGTGGGGCGGCGAAGGCAGTCGGGTACTGAACCCGCTGCGCTGGATTGATCAGCACGCTGACCCGCTGTTTTATCCCCTGCTGCTGAGCTGGTACGGCTGGCCGATCGCGCCGCTGGCCCTCTGGACCGCCTGGGATGCATGGCGCGGCCGCCTTGGTGACGTGGACGTGCAGATGCCCCTGTTTGCGCTGCTCAGCGGCCTGATCTGTGTCGGCCTGGGCACCGCACCGCGTGAAGCCAGCATGCTGCCGCTGCTGTTGCCGCTTGCGCTGCTCGCCACAGCCGGTGTGGATAAGCTGCGGCGCGGCACGGCCAGCCTGCTTGACTGGTTTGGCAGCATGACCTTTGGTCTGTTCTGCAGCCTGCTCTGGCTGGGCTGGATTGCCCTGCTCACTGGCCAACCCACCAGCGTGGTGCGCTATCTGGACCGCCAGTTGCCGGATTACAGCGCCCATCTCGATTGGGGCGCCTTCAGTTTTGCGCTGGCCGTCACGCTGTTCTGGATTGTGGCCATCGCAAAGTCGCGCCAGAATCCGCGGCGCGCGGTGCTGAACTGGGCAGTGGGTCTGACCACCTTCTGGCTGCTGCTGATGACGCTATGGCTGCCCTATATCGACCTGAGCCGCAGTTACCGCCAGCCCTTCACTGCCATTGGGCAGGCACTGCCGGCCGGTCACGGTTGCGTCGCCAGCCATGGTCTTGGCGAACCACAGCGCGCGCTGCTGGAGTATTACCTCAACCTGTATACCGAACGGCTGGAACGCCACACCGGTCAACGCTGCCGCCTGATGCTGGAGCAACGCCACCAGCGCGCGCTCACGCCGCCGCCGACTGGTGCCCGCATCTTGTGGGAAGGCGCGCGACCCGGTGACCGGGACGAATGGTTTCGCCTGCTTGCATTGCCGACCGGTGCCGGCAGGCTGCCACAGGACGACCGGCTGTTCCAGCCGCCCTCCCCCCCCTGAAGGAATCATCCCGCATGGACTGGAAACTGCATGGTGTGCGCGTGGTGCGCCACGACCAGCTGGACAGCAATACGGCACAAACGCCTGGCATGGATCGCAAGGCGGCGATCAACTTTGCCCGGGTCGGGGCACAAAAGCTTTGGGCCGGTACGGTGCATATCCACCCGGGCGCCAAGACTGGTGCCCATCACCATGGCCCGCTGGAAAGCGTGATTTACGTGATCAAGGGACGGGCACGCATGCGCTGGGGTGCACAACTCGAATTCACCGCAGAAGCCGGTCCGGGTGACTTCATCTATGTCCCGCCGTTTGTGCCGCACCAGGAAATCAATGCCAGCAGCACCGAAGTGCTGGAGTGCGTGCTGTGCCGCAGTGACGGCGAAGCGGTAGCCGTCAATCTGGACATCGTGCCAGTGGAACCCCCGGAACAGGTGCTCTGGATTGACCCGACCCATCCGGCCGGTGGCGTCTGAAAATCCGCTAGCCGGGCAGTGTCAGCACTACGCGAAGACCACCTTCGCTGCGATTTTCGGCCGCGGCATTGCCGCCATGCGCCAGCAGGGCCTCACGCGTGATCGCCAGGCCGAGGCCATGTCCGCCAGCCAGCGGACTACCCGAGCCGCCAGCGTTCGTGCCGGGCAGCCGCTTGAATGGCATGAAAATACGCGCCACGTCAGCAGCCGGCACGCCAGGTCCCTGATCTTCGACCACCACCCGTATCACGCGCGCCTGAACATCATGCGCCGCCGCGACCCGCACTTGCCCGTCCTCCGGGCTGAAATTGAGCGCATTGCGGACCACGTTCTCCAGCGCCCGGTAAATCAATTCGGCGTGCCCAAGGCATTCGAGCACGTCCGGTGCCTGCAGGGTGACCGCCACCCGGCGCGCCTGGCCTTCAAAGCGGGCGTCTTCGGCAATCTCAAGCAGGATTCCGGCCAGGTCGACGCGCTCGTCGAGGGCACCGAAGGAACGCGCTTCAAGCCGTGACAGGGTGAGCAGTTCTTCCATCAGCACGTCGATGCGACTGCATTCGCGCTCCATGCGCTCGAGCAGCTCGCCTGCCCGCGCGGGCTGCTGACGCACCAGGTCCAGCGCAAGCTGCATGCGCGCCACCGGCGAGCGGATTTCGTGCGATACGTCGTGCAGCAGGCGGCGTTGGCCTTCCACCAGTTTTTGCAACTGTGCTGCCGTGGCGTCAAATTCGTCACGCAGGTCATCGAGTTCATCGGCAAACAAGGGTACAGGCTGGCCCGGGCCAAGCCGGATGGCCAGGTTACCGCGCCCCAGGGCCGTAAAGGCCGCCCGCAGCGACAGAATCGGGCCGGCAAACTGTCGGGCCAGCAGGAAGGCGAACAGACCACTGGCCAGCAGACCCATGCTGACCGGGATGAAGGGAAAACCGTGCCGATGCGGACGCCAGTGGAAGCGGGGCGGTCGCGGCGGCAGCGGCGCGTTGTCCGCGCGTGGCAGCGCGTTGTCCGCGGATGGCGGCTCTGCGCGGTCTTCGGGCTCGGGCAGATGCGGTTCAGGTCCTGCAGCCCAGATCATCAGCCCCACCCCAGTGACGGTGATCATCTGGGCCAGGAAAAATGCCAGGAAAAACTTGCGGAACAGGCGTGCAACAGGGAAATTCATGTCATTCCCGGACCAGCTGATAACCCTGCCGAAACACCGTCTGAATGCAGGAACGACCATCCCCCATGGGCCCGATCTTTTCCCGGATGCGGCCCATGTGCACGTCGATGCTGCGGTCAAAGCGCGCCAGTGGCCGCCCCAGGCCTTCCTCGGACAGGATTTTCTTGTTGACGGTCTGGCCCGCATGGCGCGCCAGCACCTCGAGCAGGTTGTATTCGGTGCTGGTCAAGGCCAGCACGTGCCCTTTCCAACGCGCGATGCGCGCATCCGGCTGCACCGTGAGATCGCCAAAGCAGACCAGTTCGGGATCGGGTGCCCCACCTTCCGCCGCGACCGCCGGCACCGCCGTGCGGCGCAGGATCGCGCGGATCCGCGCCGCCAGTTCGCGCGCAGTGCACGGCTTGGGCACATAGTCATCGGCGCCCATCTCCAGACCGATCACCCGGTCCAGGTCGTCTCCGCGCGCGGTGAGCATCAGCACCGGCATGTGGCTGCGGGCGCGAATGCGGTTGAGCACCTCCACCCCCGACATCTGCGGCATCATCACGTCGAGCACGGTAAGCGCAAAGCCACCGCTGAGTGCGCGTTGCAGACCGTCCTCCCCCGTGTGCGCGCACTCCACCTCAAAACCTTCCTGGGCCAGATATTCGGCCAGCATGGAAGACAGTTCACGGTCGTCATCGACCAGCAGGATACGACTCATCAACGAATACTCGAAACGCAGCAGGTAAGGTTGACAGAAGACCATTGCGCGCCGCACTGCGCAACTGGTAACGGGTTGATTTACCGCTTTTTACCGGCTGCTGACCGCGCTTTGCGACTGTCGGTCGCACACTGGGGCATCTGTCCTGCCGGCCTGTCACACCCCCCAAAGCCGGCAGGCGTCCACCCACCAACCTGCCGGAGCCAATCATGCATTTTCCCTTGCGCACTGCCGCCGCCGCTGCCGCCCTGCTGGCTGCATCCCTTAACCTCACTACGCTGGCGCAAGCCGACCCCATCAGCGACGGTGGCCGGCCGCCACCCGACGCCCTGCAGGAACGCCTTGGCCGTCGCCTGCCCGGCCCGCCCGGGTCGGATGACGGTGACGCCAGACCTGGCCCTTGGGAGCACGCACACGGTGCATGGCACGAAGGCGGCATGGCCGGGCCTGGTCACATGCCCCCGTGGATCCAGGGCTTGCGTCTGACCGAAGCACAGCAGGATCAGGTATTCAATGTGATGCATGGCCGCGAACCCGCGCTGCGTGATGCCTTCAAGGCGGTGCATGCCGCACGCGAAGCGCTGCGCAGCGCGGCACTGCACGCCTCGGGAGACAGCGAACTGCAACCGCTGTCAGCCCGGGTGGGGCAGGCCGACGCCGCGCTGGCGCTGCTGATGGCGCAGACCGACCAGCAGCTGTTGGCGCTGCTGACGCCCGAACAACAGAAACAGTTGAACAGCTGGGGCGAGCAGCACCGCCGCTGAGCCGCCACAACGCGGCCACCACGCGGCCACCACGGCAACGCTACGCCACCGGCAGCCGCGACTCGATCAGGTTGATCCAGTGGCGCACCGGCACGGCGGTGGCGCTTTGCAGGTGGGCCTGACAGCCGATATTGGCGGTGGCGATGCAGCTGGGTTGTGTACCGAGCAGGTGTCCCAGCTTGCGCGTCTTCAGCGCAGCCGAGAGTTCCGGCTGCAGCAGCGAGTAGCTGCCCGCGCTGCCGCAACACAGGTGGCTCTCGGCAAACGGCTGCGGTTCGAAACCGCACGCGCGCAGCAGCGACTCCGCGTGCCCGCGCACCTGTTGCCCGTGTTGCAGGGAACAAGGCGGATGATAGGCAATACGGGCCGCCTGCGCGTCCGGTCGCCGGGCAGGCGCGATCAACGCTGCAATACGGTCGCTGAACGGTGCCAGCACCTCGGACAGGTCGCGCGTCAGGCCGGACACCCGCGCTGCGCGCTCGGCATAGGCCGGGTCCTCGCGCAGTGCGTGTCCGTACTCCTTGACTTCGCTGCCACAGCCGCTCGCTGTCATCACGATGGCCTCCACCCGGCCAGCTTCGATCTCGGGCCACCAGGCATCGATGTTGCGGCGCATGGCCTGCAGGCCACCATCATGGTCCCCCGTATGATGCGGCAAGGCGCCACAGCAGCCGGCACGCGCCACACGTACCAGACTCACCCCCAGGCGGTCCAGCACGCGCGCCGCAGCGGCATTGATGCCAGGGTCGATGGCCGGCTGCACGCAGCCTTCCAGCACCACCATGCGCCGGGCGTGACGCGCAACCGGCCATGCGCCACTGTCACGCAGCGGCGGCACCGAGGCCGCCACCGCCTCCGGCAGCAGGGGGCGAACCGCCTGTCCAATGCGCACTGCGGCGCCAAACAAGGCGGCTTGCCCAAGTGTCGTGCGGATCGCTGCACGCTTCAGACGCGCGCCCAGCGGACGCGGATGGCGTTTTTCTAGCAGGGTACGGCCCACATCGACCAGCCGTGCATACTTGACGCCCGATGGGCAGGTGGATTCGCAGGCGCGGCAGGTCAGGCAGCGATCGAGGTGATGCTGGGTGCGTTCGCCGGGTGCCTGCCCTTCAAACAGAGCCTTGATCAGATAAATTCGCCCGCGCGGGCTGTCGAGCTCGTCGCCAGTGAGCTGGTACGTGGGACAGGTGGCCAGACAGAAACCGCAGTGCACGCAGGCGCGCAGCAGATCCTTGGCCTGACCGGCCTCGCTGGTATGTTGCAGCTCGGGCGCAATGGCGGTGTACATGGCTTGCCTACCAAAAAATGCCGGACAAAAACAACCGGACGAAGCGGATTACAGGAAGTCGGGCGTGCCGGGGTTGAGTATCTGCCCGGGGTCGACCGCCAGCTTGATGCGCTGATGAAGCGCCCGCACGGCGGGCGCCAGTGGATGGAACACCGGCGTACCGGCCTCTCCACCCTGCACCAGCATGGCATGGCCACCCGCCTGCACGGCCTGCGCGCGAACCAGCGTGGCCGGTGCCTCGGTGCGCAGCCAGCGCTGACCGCCGCCCCACTCCCAGAGCACCGCTCCGGGCAGCTCCAGCACCGGCGCGGTGGGCTTGACCGACAAGCGCCAGAGGGTACCTGCGCCGTCGAAGAAGGGATGGGTGCGCTCGCGCAGGCTGTGCCAGTGCTGCTGGGCGTCGACCGCATCAAGTGCCTGCCCCCCCAGCAACCTGCAAGCCGAGGCCAGCGCCGCTGGCACCCCGGAGAGACGCACGCGCAGGCAGCCCTGGTCCCAGCTGACCGCTGACAGGGGCAGCGGCTGACCGGCCCAGATGTTGACCTGCAGCAGTGCCTCGGCCTGCCCGATCTGGAACTGCAGGGTGGTCTCGGCCTGCGGGCAGGGCAGCACCTTGAAGCTGACCTCGGTGATCACCCCCAGGGAACCCCAGGCACCTGCCTGCAGACGGCTGACATCAAATCCGGCCACATTCTTGATCACCTGACCACCAAAGCCGAGTTCACGGCCAAGACCGTCGATCAGCCTCAGGCCGAGGATGAAATCGCGCGTGGCACCGGCCATCCAGCGGCGCGGCCCACCACGCTGGGCAGCCACTGCGCCCCCCACCGTGGCGCGACCGTCGGCCAGCGCAGGCTCGAACGGCAGCATCTGCTGCTGTTCGGCCAGCACCGCTTCGATCCGCGCGAGCGGCGTGCCTGCACCGGCGGTGATCACCAGTTCGCTGGGTTCATAGGCGATCACGCCGTTCAGCACGGTCAGATCGAGCGGCTGGCCGGCATCGGCACGTGCCAGGGCGGCTTGCGTCCCGCCACCGATCAGACGCAGCGCCTGCTGCTGGCGGGCAGCCAACGCGACCTGCGCAGCCAGTTCGGCGCGCACGCCGGCCAAGGAATTCGATAGGGGTGCGGGCATCAGAAACGCGGAAGTTCGGGGTGGGGCAACTGGCCGTTGTGCACGTGCATGCGCCCGAGTTCGGCGCAGCGATGCAGGGCAGGCACCGCCTTGCCCGGATTGAGCAGCCCGGCAGGATCGAAAGCCGCCTTCACGCCCAGGAAAATGGAAAGCTCGTCGCTGTTGAACTGCACACACATGGCGTCGATCTTCTCGACCCCCACGCCGTGCTCACCCGTGATGGTGCCGCCCACCTCAACGCATTTGGCCAGAATCTCGTTGGCAAGGATTTCGGTGCGCTCAAAGTCGCCCGGTTTGGCTGCATCAAACAGCAGCAACGGATGCAGGTTGCCGTCGCCGGCATGAAACACGTTGACCACCTGCACGCCGAGTTCGCCGGCCCGGCCGTACATCCAGTTGAGCACAGCACCGAGGGTGCGGCGCGGAATGGTGCCGTCGATGCAGTAATAGTCGGGCGCCATGCGCCCGACTGCCGGAAACGCCGCCTTGCGGCCGGCCCAGAACTTGAGGCGCTCGGCCTCGTCACGCGCATAGCGGATTTCGGTGGCGCCAGCAGCTTCGAGCACGGCGCGCATGCGCGCGGATTCGTCTTCCACTTCTTCGGCGGTGCCGTCGGATTCGCAGATCAGCAGCGCCTCGGCGTCGACCGGGTAATTGGCATGCACGAAGGCTTCGGCTGCCCGGGTGGCGGGCCCGTCCATCATTTCAAGGCCTGCCGGGATGATGCCCGCCGCGATGATATTGGCCACCGCCTGCCCGGCTTTCTCGACATCGTCAAATGAGGCCAGCAATGCCTGTACGGTGCGCGGTCGCGGCAACAGGCGCACGGTGACTTCGGTGACCACTGCCAGCAGACCCTCGCTGCCGGTGAGCAGGGCGAGCAGGTCGAAGCCGGCGGCGTCGGGGCCTTCGGCACCCGCGTCAAACACCAACCCGTCGATGGTGAGAGCACGCACCCGCACCAGGTTGTGGACGGTCAGACCATACTTCAGGCAATGCACGCCACCGGAATTTTCGGCCACGTTGCCGCCGATACTGCACGCAATCTGGCTGGACGGGTCGGGCGCGTAATACAGGCCGTGCGAGGCGACCGCCTCCGAGATGGCCAGATTGCGCACGCCGGGCTGAACCCGTGCGGTGCGCGCCAGCGGGTCGATGTCGAGGATTCGGTTGAGCTTGGCGAGCGACATCAGCACACCGCGCTGGTCCGGCATGGCGCCGCCGGACAGACCGGTGCCATGCCCACGCGCCACCAGCGGCACCTGCAGCCGATGGCACACCTGCAGCACAGCCTGCACTTGGGCTTCATTGGCCGGCAGGACCACCACCCGTGGCATCTGGCGATACGCGCTGAGGCCGTCGCTTTCGTAAGGGCGCCGGGCCTGCTCATCGATGAGCACGGCGTCCGCCGGCAGCACTGCACGTAGTGCTTCCACCAGCATGGCGTCATCGGCATGCCCCACCGCATGGATGGCAGAGTGATCGTTATGTCCCATCCGGCGATGTTAGCATGCAGATCAGCAGGTGGACCGCACACCAGCGCCTCTGCCGCCTGCCGACCGCAAGGACGCAATGACGCAATGCCGAGATTTGCCGCAAACCTGAGCCTGATGTTTTGTGAACTGCCGTTTCTTGACCGCTTTGACGCGGCCGCAGCGGCCGGTTTCACCGCCGTCGAATTTCAGTTCCCGTATGCCTGGCCGGCACACGAAATTGCCGCACGCCTGCAGCACCATGGCCTTGACCTCGCCATGTTCAACGCGCCGCCGGGCGACTGGGAGGCCGGCGATCGTGGTCTGGCGATCCAGCCCGAGCGGCGCGGCGAGTTCAAAGCCGCACTGGGACTGGCGCTGCAGTACGCCGACCTGCTCCACGTACCGCAACTGCATGTGATGGCGGGGGTGCGCCTGCCCGGCGACGACGCTGCAGCGGCGCGCCGCGTGTATGTGGAGAACCTGCGCGATGCGGCGCAGGCGGCAGCAACCCATGGGGTCGGACTGCTGATCGAACCACTCAACCTGCGCGACAACCCCGGCTACTTCCTGCACAACAGCAGCCAGGCGGCCGAGATCATCCAGGACGTGGATGCACCCAATCTGCGCCTTCAGTTTGACCTGTACCATACGCAGATCAGCGAGGGCGATATTGCCACCCGATTGGAGGCGCTGTTCGGATTGATCGGCCACGTGCAGGTGGCAGGCGTGCCGGGACGACATGAACCGGACGAGGGCGAGCTCAATTACCCATGGCTGTTCCGCCTGCTCGATGCCTGGGGTTACAGCGGCCATATAGGCTGCGAATACCGTCCACGCGGCCGTACCGAAGACGGGCTGGGCTGGCTGAACAAACTGGAATAAGCTGAGCACAAATCGTGCCTTGGGTCTGGCGCCCGATCCGCCTTACGATCGGGGCTGGACACCGCAAACCGCCGCTGCAAACCGCCACTCCGGAGACGAAACATCATGACATTGCGTCTGGGCGACATCGCCCCCGACTTCACCCAGCAATCCACCCAAGGCGAGATTGCCTTCCATGCCTGGACCGGCGACAGCTGGGCCATCCTGTACTCGCATCCCCGCGATTTCACACCAGTCTGCACCACCGAACTCGGTTATACCGCCAAGCTGGCCGATGCCTTCGCGCAACGCAACGTGAAAGTGCTGGCGGTCAGCGTGGATGATCTGGAATCGCACCAGCGCTGGGTTGGCGATATCAACGAAACCCAGAACACCACGGTGAATTTTCCGATCCTGGCCGACTCCGACCGCAAGGTGGCCGATCTGTACGACATGATCCACCCGAATGCCAACACCACGCTCACCGTGCGCTCGGTGTTCATCATCGACCCCGCCAAAAAGATCCGCGCCACCATCACCTATCCGGCCAGCACAGGTCGCAATTTTGAAGAAATCCTGCGCGTGATCGACTCCCTGCAGCTAACCGATGGCTACAGTGTGGCCACGCCAGTCAACTGGGAGGACGGCGATGACGTGATCATCGTACCGAGCCTGCAGGACCCCGAAGAACTGAAGAAGCGTTTCCCCAAGGGCTACACGACGATCAAGCCCTACCTGCGCATCACGCCGCAACCCAACCGCTGACGCACAGCCCCCCCGCCCGGCGGCAGAAGCGCAGCCTGCCGCCAGGCAGGGTCAGACTCGGGTGTCCATACCGCTTGGGCCAGGGCGCCAGCTGCCTGGCGGACCATCCTGGCCTGAAAATGGGCTCACTCGCCTGGGGGGCGCGGTACCGGTTGCAGGGGAACGTCACGATTGAGTTGACGACACACTCGCAGCAGTTCCGAACTGGCCACCGTGCCGGATCGCACCGGGGTGCGAGCGCTGCCAGCCGGCGGCAGGGTGATCGACTCGATCAGGCGGCCGGCTTCGTCAAAGCTGGCCCCCTTCAGCAACACCTGATCCTGATGCTCGCAGTGCACCCGCCGCAAGGTGCGTTTTTCCTTGATGCGACGATCGCTGGCCTCGTCGATCTGGTTGGCCTGGCGGAACACCACCACATCCCAGTACTCGATCTCCTGATCGCGCGCCACCACAGAGTTGCGGTCGATGTAAAAATCCATGTTGCTGTCGCTGGCGGGCACATGCACCCAGGCCGGGTGGTATTCGGCGGGCAACTCAGGCACCAGCAGGTCGATGTCGGCACAGCGGGCGGCAGGACTTGCCAGCAGCAGCGCAAGACACACCAGACTCAGGCTGAGGCGCAGCATCGTGGGCACCACCACCCCGCTTCAGCCCTGCGCGGGCTTGGCGTAACTGCGCAGCAGGGCCGGGACTTCGGCAGCGCGTCGGCCTGGCCGGGTCAGTCCGGAGCCAGCCCCCGTTGCGGGCCGGGCAGCTTGCAATTGCTCACTGGTGGGCGCGCTGAGCACCACACCGGCCATCGGGTCGATGTCCTCGGGGCGCTGACGCGGTGCGCGGACCCGGGCGGCCGGACGGCCATCGCTTGCGGCTGCCCCGGCCGCCCCTGCCTGCGCCGACTCGGGTCGACGCTCACGGCGTGCCCGCTCGGGCCGCCCGGCAGACTCGACAACCGAGGCCGCCGCCAAGGTCGGACTGGCCCCTCCCTGCATGGCGGTGCGTGATGCCGGCGCGGCAGCACTGCCGTGCGTGCGCGATTGCTGGAATTCCGCCACGCTTTCCGCTGGAATCTGCGTCTTGATCAGCTTCTCGATATCGCGCAGGTACCGCTCTTCCTCGGGACTCACCAGCGAGAAGGCGTGGCCGGTGGCGCCGGCGCGGCCCGTGCGGCCGATGCGATGCACATAATCTTCCGACACGTGTGGCAAATCGTAATTGAACACGTAGGGCAGCTGCTCCACGTCCAGCCCGCGCGCCGCCACATCGGTTGCCACCAGGATGTGCACGTCGCCAGCCTTGAAGCTGTTCAGGCTGTCCTGGCGCACCTGCTGGGTCTTGTCGCTGTGAATGGCAGCCGCATTGATGCCATCACGCACCAGCCGCGCACACACGCGATTGGCACCCAGCTTGGTGCCGCAGAACACGATGGCCTGGCGAATTTCCAGCGAGCGGATCAGGTGGACCAGCAGATCGCCCTTGCGATCGTCATGCACCGGATAGATGCGCTGCTCGACCGAGTCGGCGGTCTGGTTGCGGCGTGCCACCTCCACCCGCACGGGATTGGTGAGGAAGTCTTCCGACAGACGCTTGATCTCCTCCGAAAAGGTGGCCGAAAACAGCAGGGTCTGCCGTTCGGCCGGCAGCAACTGCAGGATGCGCTTGATGTCGGGAATGAAGCCCATGTCGAGCATGCGGTCGGCTTCGTCAAGCACCAGGATGCCCGCGGTGCCAAGACGCACGGTCTTGTTGTTGACATGATCGAGCAGGCGTCCAGGCGTGGCCACCAGCACTTCCACGCCAGCCTGCAGGGCCTTGACCTGCGGGTCCATCGCCACGCCGCCGTAAATTACCGTGGAGCGCACCGGCAGGTACTTGCTGTAAGCCTTGACGCTTTCCTCCACCTGCACGGCCAGCTCGCGGGTTGGCGTAAGGATCAGGCAGCGGATCGGGTGGCGCGCCGGCGACGGGCTGGTGTTGGCCATCGGCTGGATGCGCTGCAGGATCGGCAGGGTGAAGCCTGCGGTCTTGCCGGTGCCGGTCTGGGCAGCGGCAAGAATGTCGCGCCCCCCCAGCACCACCGGGATCGCCTGCGCCTGGATGGGCGTGGGGTCCTGATATCCCATATCGAGCAGCGCACGCAGCAGCTCGGGGGACAGGCCAAGCGATTCGAATGACATTCAGTGGCTCTCCGGTAAGCGCGTGATTATACACGGCTGCAGAATCGTTCAAGGTGCGCATTTGGCGCATTCGCAGCGCGTGACCGCACCGGGGAACTGAAAGGCCTTTCGCAGACACCAACACGCGTGTAAATTTTTCCCTCAGCCCATCCCGGAGCCTGTCATGCCTTCAATGATCCACCGCCGTTCCGCAGCGCACGCCAGCGCCGGCACACGCACCCTGAGCACGCCGGACTGGCGGCTGGGGGCCGGCCAACCCGTCACAGCCCGGGCTTTTGCGCTTCGGATCCTGCCCCTGCTGGTACTGGCAGCCGCCCTGCTGACGCAGCGCCCGGCGCATGCCGAGGACGCAGTTGTGCAGGCGACGCCGCTTGCCACGCCGCCGATGTCCGCGCCGGATGGCATGGGGCACCTGCACGCCGATGACGCCAGCCCTGCCAGCCCCGCAACGGCGGAGGCCGCGCAGGCAGATCAGGACGGCCCGGCCGAAGTGATGGATCCCCATCACGGACATGGCATGGGCATGCACCCGCACCATGGCATGCAGATGGACGCGCACAATGGGGTGAGCGACGACGGCGACAGCTGCGAACGCATGCAGGCCGCGCATGGCGGCATGGCGCATGGCCATGGCATGATGCACGGGCATGGCACCGGCGAGGACGACGATGCAGTGCTGCTCGCGGTGGCGGCACCGCAGCCTCCCGCATGGCTGGCCGACCTGGCACTGACCGAAACGCAAGAGGACCGCATTTTCGACATCCTGCATGAAGTGGCACCAGCGCAGCGCAAGGCGCAGCGCACTGTCACCCGCACGCTGGCCCTGCTGCATCATGCCGGCATGGCCACGGACTACAACGAGGGTGAAACACGCAGGATTGCCGACCAGCACGGGGCAGCAGTGGCTGAACTGGCGCGGCTGGCGGCGCGCACCGAGCGCCGCATCCTGGACGCACTCACCGCCGAGCAGCGGCGTGATGCCGCCCATCGCGCTGCACACCAGGAATGAATCAGCCCGAAGCGGCTGGCGGAGGGCGCGAACGGCTGATTCAGGCTGCCCTGCGGCTTGCCAGTCGCACACGCAGCCTGACCCATCTGGGCATCCGCGAACTGGCGCGCGAGGCCGACCTCAATCCGAACACGTTTTACCGGCACTTCGGCACCATCGAGGACCTGGGACTGGCGGCAATTTCGGTGGTGGCTGCAGAACTGAAACCGCTGTTGCACCTGCTGCAGGAAACTGCCGCCCACCAGAAGCCGGAGCACATGTTCCGCCAGGTTGCCGAGGGCTATTTTGCGTTCGCCAGCGCCCACCCGGAGGCCATCCTGTTGGGCCTGGCCGAGTTGCACGGCAGCAGCAGCGTGCTGCGCCAGGCGCTCGAACAACTGCTCGATGACCTCGCCGACCAGATGATCAGCGACGCGATCAGCCTGCAACTGGCGCCGGGAATTGATGCGGCCACGCTGCGCGAAATCAGCGGCCAGATCGTAGTGTGGTTTTTTCAGGCTGCGGGACGGGTCGTGGAATATCCCGACCAGCGCGCCGCCCTGACCAGTGCAGGCGAAAACCTGGCGCGGCGACTGTACCTGGCTGCGATCAGCGAGGCCAATCCGCTCACTGGGCTGCTGGGCGCCCTGAAACTGCGACCCAAGAAAACGGTGCCAACCTGAGCCGCTGCCGCCATATCAGCCCTGGCTGGCGGACAGAATGACGCCCGCAAGGGGGCCGGGGCACGGGGCACCGGTTCCCTTGCCCCTGCGCCAGGCAGGCGCGTGATCAGCCGGGATTGAACTGCAGTGCTGCCAGCCGAGCGTAGAGGCCGCCCACGGCCACCAGCGAAGCGTGGGTGCCCTCCTCGACCATCTGGCCGTGTTCCAGCACCAGAATGCGGTCAGCCCGCTGCACGGTGGCAAGGCGATGCGCGATCACCAGCGTGGTGCGCCCTTCCATCAGCGTGTCGAGTGCCTGCTGCACCAGATGCTCGCTCTCGGCATCCAGACTGCTGGTGGCTTCGTCGAGCAGCAGGATTGGTCGGTTGGCCAGCAGGGCCCGGGCAATTGCCAGTCGTGCGCGCTGTCCACCCGACAGACGGACACCGCGCTCACCCAGCCAGGTATCGAGTCCCTCGGGCAGACGCTCGATGAATTCCAGCGCACAGGCAGCGCGACAGGCCTCGAGCACCTCGGCGTCGGTCGCCTCCGGTCGCCCGTAACGCACATTGGCTGCGATGCTGGCCGCAAAGATCGCCGGCTCCTGCGGCACCACCGCCATCAGCCGACGCAAGGCCAGCCCACCCAGGGCCTCAGCCGGCACGCCATCGATCAGGATGCGCCCCGCACCCGGCCGGTAAAAGCGCTGCAGCAACTGGAACACTGTGGTCTTGCCGGCCCCGGAAGGTCCGACCAGCGCCACGGTTTCGCCTGGCTGCACGCACAGGTCGAGACCGACCAGCGCAAGCGCATCGGGGCGCGAGGGATAGCGGAATTGCACCTGCTCGAAACGGACTTCGCCGCGCACCGGCAGCGGCAGGCTGACCGGATGCTCCGGTTCCGGCAGGTCGGCTGGCGCATCAAGGATCTCGAACAGGCGTTCGGTGGCCCCGGCGGCCCGCTGCAGGTCACCGATGGTTTCACTGATCGCCCCCACCGCCCCTGCCACGACCACGGCGTAAAACACGAAGGCCGACAACTGACCTGCGGTGATGCGTCCGGCCAGCACGTCGTGCCCACCCACCCACAGGATCACGCCAACGGCACCGAAGACCAGCAGGATTACCAGCGCGGTGAGCAGGGCGCGCTGCCGGATGCGCGCACGAGCTGCTGCAAAGGCGGCCTCCACCTGACTGCCAAAAAAGTCGCGGTCGCGCGCCTCATGGCCATAGCTTTGCACGGTGCGAATCTCGTGCAGGGTCTCGTCGATGTGGGCGCCCAGGTCGCCCACCCGATCCTGACTGGCGCGCGACAGCTTGCGCACCCGACGCCCATACACAATGATCGGCACCACGGTGAGCGGAATACCACCAATCACGAACAGGGTGAGCTTGGCGCTGGTCGCCATCAGCAGCACCAGGCCACCCAGCGCCAGCAGCGTGTTGCGCAAGGCGATCGAAGCCGAAGAGCCGATCACCGACTCGATCACCGTGGTGTCATTGGTGAGCCGGGAAATCACTTCCCCGGTGCGCACCGTCTCGAAATACCCGGGGCTCTGCGACAGCAGACGACCGAACACCGCCTTCCGCAGGTCGGCGACCACCCGCTCTCCCAGCCAGGACACCTGATAGAAGCGCAGGAAGGTGGCCCCCGCCAACGCCACCACCACCAGCAGCATGCCGACCAGTGCCTGATCCAGAAAGGCGGCACCGCCATGGGCACCAAAGCCCTGATCAATCACCCGACGCAATCCCTGACCGACCGCCAGCACACCGCTGGCCGCCACGATCAGTGCAGCACCCGCCAGAGCGATGCGCCCCCGGTAAGGTCGCAGGAACGGCCACAGGCGCAGCAGACCACCAAGACCGGGACGGCCTGCCCCGGCAGGCACGCCGCTTGCTGCAACATCGGCCGCCGGTGCCATTTCGGTCACCACCGCAGGGGCGGCCGTCACGGTCTGTGCGGCCTTGCTCACGCGAGGGTGAACACGGTGGAACCCGTGGTACGTCGTGCTTCGAGATCGCGATGCGCCTGGGCAGCATCCTTCAGCGCATAGGTCTGATGGATGTTGATCTTGACGATGCCTCGCGTCACCACATCAAACAGTGAACCCGCGATCGCCTCCAGATCCTTGCGCTGCGCAATGTAGGTGAACAAGGTTGGCCGGGTGATGAACAGCGAACCCTTCTTGGCCAGATCCCCCAGGTCGAAGGGTGGCACGGGACCAGAGGCCGCGCCATACAGCACCATCATGCCCAGCGGTGCCAGGCAGTCGAGCGAATGCTGGAAGGTGTCATGACCGATCGAGTCGTAGACCACCGGCACCTTGGCCCCGCCAGTGATCTCCAGCACGCGGGCGTGGAAATTCTCGCGCGTGTAGACGATCGGGTGGTCGCAGCCATGGGCGCGCGCCAGTTCGGCCTTTTCCTCGCTACCCACCGTGCCGATCACCGTGGCCCCCAGATGCTTGGCCCACTGGCAAAGGATCAGCCCTACGCCACCGGCGGCGGCATGGACCAGGATGGTGTCGCCAGCCTTCACCGGATAGGTGCGGTGCAGCAGGTACTGCGCCGTCATGCCTTGCAGCATCATTGCAGCACCCTGCTCGAAGCTTAGCGCATCGGGCAACCGCACCAGGCGGTCGGCGGGGATCACCCGCATTTCACTGTAAGCGCCAAGCGGCCCGCCGGCATACGCCACCCGATCGCCCACGTTCAGGTGGGTGACGCCTTCGCCGAGCGCCTCGACCACCCCGGCGGCCTCCAGGCCCGGCGTGATCGGCAGTGCCAGCGGATAGGCGCCGCTGCGGTGATAGACATCAATGTAGTTGAGGCCGACGGCATGATGGCGCACCAGCGCTTCGCCGGGACCAGGCTGACCCACCTCGACGGACTCCCATTGCAGGACTTCGGGCCCCCCTTGGGCATGCATTCGAATGGCGAAACTCATGTTCTTGTACTCTCCTCAAAGCGACGATCGAAACGGCCAAAGTGCAACAATACGGCCGGCAGCACCAACAGGTTCAAGAGGGTGGACGTGACCAGTCCGCCCACGATAATACTTGCCATCGGACCCTCGATCTCGCGTCCGGGTTCACCGCTGCCCAACGCCAGCGGTAACAGGCCAAGTGCAGTGACCAGGGCGGTCATCAGGATGGACGGCAAGCGCTCGGCGGCGCCGCGTCTTGCCGTGTCCGCATTCCACGGCAGGCGCAGCGTGCCGGTGAGGTACTGATAATGCGATACCAGCATGATCGAGTTGCGCAGGGTGATGCCGAACAGGGTGACGAAGCCGACCAGCGAGCCCAATGACAGCCAGCCTCCGGTGAGCAGCACCGCCACCACGCCGCCCATCAGCGCAAACGGCAGGTTGAGGAGGGTGATCACCAGCGGTCGCAGTGCACCGAAGGCCATGTACAGCAGCAACAGGATACCGAGCCCGCACAGCGCAGCCTGACGGATCAAGTCCTGCCGCGCCTGCGCTTCCGCTTCCGCATCCCCGGAAAACACCACATAGTCGCCCGGCGCAAGGTGGGCGTCTGTGGCCAGCCGCGCACGCGCCAGCCGGCTGAACGCAGCCAGATCGACCCCGCTCACGTCGGCGGTGACGGTCTGCACCCGCTTGCCGGCCAGATGCAGGATCTTGTAACGGCCATTGTGCGCTTCGAGCTGTGCCAGCGTGCCAAGGGGTACCACCTCACCGGTCGGGGTGTCCAGTGGCAGGCGCGCCATCGCCTGCAGGGAAGTCCGGCTGACTGGTTCGGCGATGACCACCAGCGGCACGGCCTGTTCGTGCTGACGCACCTCGCCCACCGTGCGCCCCTGCAACGCGGTCTGCAGGGTGTCGCTCACTGCGCCGGCCTGCAAGCCATGCGCGGCCAGCGCCTCCGGCCGCAGCTGCACCGCAAACTCGGGAAAACCCGGCGGCGCCTGCACCTGCACGTCACTGGCGCCGGGAATCGAGGCCAGCACCCGGGCCACCTGCTGGGCATCGCGATCCAGGGCGTCCAGGTCGGGGCCGTGGATGTTGACCACCACAGCGGCGGCGTAACCGGCCACGGTTTCCTCGATACGCTCGGTCAGGAAGGTATTGACCGCAAAGTTGCCACCACCGAACCGACCTGCCTGACCGGCACCACCGATCAGGGTGCGGATCGCCGCCAGCACCCGAGCCTGACCGGCCCCGTCGAGCGGGTCGAGTTCCACTTCGAATTCACTGTAATGCACCCCGGCCGTATCGGCGCCATTGCTCGCCCGGCCCACCCATTGCGCGGTACTGCGCACGCCCGGGATGGCGCGCACCGCCTGGGCCACCCGGCTGCCGACACGCAGGGTTTCCTGCGCCGAACTGCCGGGTAGCAGGGTCATGTGGACAATGAAATGACCTTCCTTGAGTGGCGGGATGAACTCGCCACCGAACAGCGGCAGCAAGGCCAGCCCACCCAGCAGCAGTGCTGCCGTCATGCTGGCCGCCAGCCTTGGTCGCTGGTCGATCCGCGCCAGCAGGGCGATGTAGCGCGGGCGCAACCAGGCAATCAGCGGCGGATCGCTGGCCTGCAGGCGACTGCGGCCAAGCAGCAGCAGCGACAGCGCCGGCGTCACCGTGACCGCCACCAGCAGCGAGGCGAGGATGGCCAGGATGTAGGCCAGTCCGAGCGGCGCGAACAACTTGCCAGCCACACCGGACAGGGTGAGCAGGGGCACGAACACCAGAGCCACAATGAAGGTGGCGTAGACCACCGAGCTGCGCACCTCGAGCGAGGCATCGAACACCACCTCGGCGAGTCCGCGCGGCTGCGCCAGACCGCGGTTTTCGCGCAGGCGGCGAAAGATGTTTTCGCTGTCGATGATAGCGTCGTCCACCACCTCGCCGAGCGCGATCGCCAGGCCACCGAGCACCATGATGTTGAGCGAGACGTGGCAGGCCTGCAGCACCTGCAGCGCCGCCAGCAGGGACAGCGGAATGGCCGTGGCCGAGATCAGCGCGGTGCGCGCATTGAACAGGAACAGGAACAGCACGCTGATCACCAGCACCGAACCGAGCAGGATGTCGCGCTGCACGTTGCCGATCGCGACGTCGATGAAGTTGGCTGGCCGGAACATGCGCGGCTCAAGCTGCACCTGCTGGGCCTGCAACAGCGGACGCAGGTCGGCGAGCACCTGCTCGCTGGCGAGCGTGACGGCGCGCGTATTCGCCCCCAGCTGCCCCTGCACCATCAGGAACACACCCGGGCGCCCGTTGATCGAAGCACCGCTGATCGCCGGCGCGGCGGCAGTGACCACCCGGGCCACGTCGCCGATCCGCACCGGTCCCTCGGGGCGAGCCAACACCACCTGACGCAGCAGTTCCGCACGCGCCCGCGGTGCGGCATCGATCTGGATCAGGATGCGCTGATTGGCCCCCTCCACATAGCCAGCCGACTGCAGGCTGCCCGACTGACGCACGGCCTGCACCAACTGCTCCAGCGTGACCCGCCGCGACTGCAATGCCTGCAGATCGGCCTGCACCTGCCATTGCACCTGTTCACCGCCGAACACATTGACGTCGGCCACCCCTTCGGCCGCCAGCAGGGCCGGACGCACCGTGGTGTCGACCAGCGTGCGCAGGGCCTGCAAGTCGCGCTGCTGCGACCACAGCCCGATGCCGAGGATGGTGCTGGCCGAGGACGTCAGCGGGTTGATCACCGGCACCACGCCCGCGGGCAAGGCGGTACCCAGGGTACTGATGCGCTCGGCCACCAGCTGACGATTGCGGTAGATATCGCTGCCATCGCTGAACACCAGAGTGATCACGCTCAGCCCCGGAATCGATTGCGAGCGCAGCGCGTGCACCCCGGCCACACCGCCGAGCACCGCCTCGACCGGCCGCGTGACCTGCGTTTCGACCTGCCCGGCGGCCATGCCAGGGGCCTCGCTCTGGATCACCACCTGCACTGGCGAAAATTCGGGAAACACGTCCAGGCTGGCCCGCTGCAGCGACAAGCCGCCCGACAGCAGCACTGCCAGCGCCAGCGCCAGCACCACGCCGGGCTGCCGGGTAGCAAAGCGCACCAGGGCAGCGATCATTGCGGAATCCGGCAGCGGCAATCAGGCGGCATCGTCACACAGGAGGGGTTGGAGCAAACCTGCGCAGTGTAACGCGGAACACGCAGCAGCCCCCGGCGTCCGGGCAAAAGCCGGGCAGACCTGGCGCCCGCCGGCACGAGGCATGGCGGTCAGGCGATCAGGCGGTCAGGCGGTCAGGCGGTCAGGCGGTCAGGCAGTCAGCCTGCCAGTACAGCCGCCATCTGCAAGCTGGGCGGGAAGGTCACCTCGCGGCCTGGCATGATGAAGGGTACCGGCTCGTCCACCCCATTGCCCTGCACCATGTTGACGCCCATCTGGTCGAGCAGGGCCATGCAACGACGATCTTCGACAAATTCGGCGATGGTTTCCAGACCCATCAACTGGCCAATGCGGTTGATCGACTCGACCATGGCGCAATCCACCCGGTCTTCCACCATGTCCCGTACGAACAGGCCATCGATCTTGAGAAAATCGACGTCGAGCTGGCGCAGGTAACCGAAGCTCGACATGCCTGCGCCAAAGTCATCGAGCCCGAACCGGCAACCCAGGCCGCGCAACTCGGCAATGAACCGTTTGGCTTTTTTCAGATTGGCAATTGCCGAGGTCTCGGTGATTTCGAACCAGATCGATTCATGGGGCACACGACACAGGCGGAATTGCTCCTTCACGTATTCCAGAAAGCTCTCGTCGGTGATCGAGGCCCCCGACAGGTTGATCGCCAGACTGAGCGCAGGCTCGCCGGCTGCCGCCGGTGGCAGGCCGGCCAGCCGCTGCAGCGCGGTGCGCACCACCCAGCGATCGATCAAGGGCATCACGCCATAACGCTCGGCCGCCGGAATGAAGGCCATTGGCGGCACCAGGTCGCCCGCCAGGTCGACCATCCGCAGCAGCACTTCGAAGTGGCAGCCGTGTGCACTGTCGGCGCGCAGGGCATGGATCCGCTGCGCATACAGGCACAGACGGCCCTGCTCCATCGCTTCGTGGATGCGCGACACCCATTGCATCTCGCCCGACCGGGTGCGGATTTCGTCGTCGTCCGGCGAGTAGGCATGCAGCCGGTTGCGCCCCTGCTCCTTGGCGTAATAGCAAGCCTTGTCGGCGGCGCTCATCACATCGGTGAGCGTCATGCTGCCGCTGACGAAATGCACCACGCCAATACTGACACCAACACGGAAGACCCGTTCGTTCCAGCCAAAGGACAGCTCGCGCACTGCGGTCAGCATCGATTCGCCGATCCGTACGGCATCCTCGCGGCTACAGTTCTCGAGGATCACGCCAAACTCGTCGCCACCCAGCCGCGACAGGATATCGGCATTGCGCGTCTGTCCCGACAACAGCAGCGAAATCTGGCGCAGCAGTTCGTCACCGGCATCATGTCCGCAGGTGTCATTGACGATCTTGAACTGGTCAAGGTCGAGATAAAGCAGGGCATGGCCCGGCGCAGGATTGCGGCGGTCTGCCGCCACCCGCGCCAGTTCTTCTTCAAATGCACGCCGGTTGTGCAGGCCGGTCAGGCTGTCATGGCGGGCCTGGCGAAACAGTTCGGCGCGCGAACGGCGCAGGTTCTCGCGCGCGGCCTGCAGACTGTTGGCGGCATGCTGGACGTCGGTCTGCAAGCGGTTGATGCTGCTGGCGATACGGCCGATCTCGTCCCTGAAGGGGGTTTCCAGCGCACGCAGTTGCACCAGCGGCGGCATATGGTCGAGTTCGCCACGCCCGAGTGCATCAATGGCACGACGTAACTGGGTCACCGCGCCATGGGTGAGGTGTTCGGCCGCTTCGGCGGCGCGCGTCAGTGCGTGCACGATGAGCGCCGGCAGGATCAGGCCGACGAGCACGGTAAGCAGTGCCACCGCAGTGAAAATATCCCCCACCAGGGCCGACAGCGCGCGCTCCTCGCCGTTCAGCGCCTGCGTGGCGACCAGATACCCCACCCCGTTCAGCGCCAGGGTGAGCAGCATGCCAGCCAGCAGCTTGGCATGGATTGAGGCGTGCTTGCCACCCGGTTCCAGCCGGCGCACCGGCTGCAGCATGCGCTGGCCCAGATGGAGCAATCCGCCGCCGTAAATCATCACCAACCCGATCAGCACGGCCTGAATACCCCAGGCCTGCACGCCGAGTACGGCCGCGCCCAGCCAGACCATTGCCGCCATCAGCGCGGCCCGACCGACCAGACGCAAGGCCTCCGGACGCAGGCAGGGCAACTGGGCGGCAGAGCGCTGGATCAGGCGCGGCGCCAGCACGACGGCCGCTGCGCCGGCCAGACCGACGCTATACGACAGTGCCGCACCGGCATACAGCCACGGAAAGTCGCGCAACAGGCAGAACACCAGAATGGTGGCGGCGGTGACGATGGGCATGATCGACCGCGGACCTGCGGGTCGGCTCGACGTCTTGTGCTGGCGCAGGCCCAGCAGGGCAGCAGCGGCGGCCCGCTGCGACAACTGCAGGGCGAGTACACCGGCTCCCAGCACCAGGGTGAGCGGTGCGAGGGCATCAAACCGCAGCAGATCGCCCGGCGGAATTGCGCTGGCAGGCGCTTGCAGGCACATCAGCGCAGCGAGCGCGGCCATCAGCACCG
>CAITLJ010000013.1 GCA_903893215.1 uncultured Ferrovum sp.
ATCTCACGCCCCCAGTGGCGCGGGCCGGGCTGTACCGTGGCTTGGTCGATCTCAAGTCCACGCTGGAGCGCTGGCGCGGTCTGCCGCCCGAGGCCAGCCTGGAACGCCAGGACACCCGTGAGCTGATCAGCGATCTCGCGGTCAGTCTCGACCTGATGACCGGAGACCCGGCCTGGCAGGATCCCGCCGACGCGGTGCTGCTGCGCCTGTGGGACATGGTCCTCGAGCTCGAACAAACCCTGATTCCGGATGGCCTGCATGTCATGGGCCAGGTCCCGACAGTGGCCGAACGGGCCGAGACCCTCTCTGCAATGGCCGACAGCACATCGGGCGCGCCGTTGCCGCTCGAAGCGGCAACGCTGTTGGCGGCGGGTCGGTCGGCGCGCGAGGCCGCGCAGGGTGACGCAGAACTCGAGCCGATCCTGGCCAGCCTGGAGATGGCGGCACGCCTGCTGGCCAACGATCACGAGATCGCCGGACTGATGCACGCCCTGGACGCAGGCTATATCCGGCCCGCACCCGGGGGTGACCTGCTGCGTACGCCGGACATCCTGCCGACCGGGCGCAATGTGCACGGCTTCGATCCCTTCCGCCTGCCCAGCGCTTTCGCCCTCCGCGATGGTGCCCGTCAGGCACAACGGCTGCTCGAGCGGCATGTGGCCGAGGGCAACACCCTGCCGCGCATGATCGCACTGGTGCTGTGGGGCACCGATACGCTGAAGAGTGAAGGCAGCCCGATCGGTCTTGCGCTGGGCCTGATGGGGGCGCGTCCGCGCTTCGACGCCTACGGCCGGCTGTGCGGTGCCGAGTTGATCGCGCTGAGCGACCTTGGCCGGGCCCGTGTCGACGTGATGGTGACCCTGTCCGGCATCTTCCGCGACCTGCTGCCGCTGCAGACCCGTCTGCTCGCGCAGGCTTCCCTGCTGTGCGCCCAAGCCGAGGAGAGCGCCGAGGACAATCCGATCCGCGCCCACGCCCTGGACTACGTCGCGGAGCACGGCGGCGACCTCGAGACGGCCGCGCTGCGCGTGTTCAGCAATGCCGATGGTGCCTACGGTGCCAATGTGGGCAATCTGGTGTACAGCGCCGAATGGGAAGACGGCAGCGAGATTGCCGACACCTACTCCGCCCGCAAGAGTTTTGCCTACGGCACCGACGGCAAGCCTGTGCAGCAGACGGCCCTGCTCAAGCAGGCCTTGGCCGGTGTAGATCTGGCCTACCAGAACCTCGATTCGATGGAACTGGGCGTGACGTCGATCGATTACTACTTCGACACCTTGGGCGGCATCAGCAAGGCGGTGGAGCTGGCGCGTGGCAGCAGCCTGCCGGTCTATATCGGCGACCAGACGGTGGGGGAGGGGCGCGTGCGCACCCTGTCCGAACAGGTGGCCATCGAAGCCCGTACCCGCATGCTCAACCCCAAGTGGTACGAGGGCATGCTCTCGCACGGCTATGAAGGGGTGCGCCAGATCGAGCAGCACGTGGCCAATACGCTGGGCTGGTCGGCCACCACCGGTCAGGTCGATCCCTGGGTTTACCAGCGTCTGAGCGAGACCTTCGTGCTGGATGAGGAGATGCGCCGCCGTCTGGCTGCTCTCAACCCGGCCGCCTCCGCCAAGCTGGCCAATCGCCTGCTCGAGGCCCAGCAGCGCAATTACTGGCAACCGGATGCCGACACGCTCGATGCCCTGCAGCAAGCCAGCGAGGAACTGGAGGACCGCCTTGAAGGGGTGTTCGAGGGGGTGGCACACGCAGTCGCAGCCTGATTCCTGGTGCCGCAAGCGGCACCGTTACCCGCATCAAGTACAAAACAACAATCCTTGCAGGAGCAGAGCCATGATGGAAGTCACCAAGGTCCCGGTCGGGGCAATCGGTCGCGGCAGCGTGCCAGGCCGCCAGGACGGCGACGGCAGTGTGCAGGTGCATCAGAACCCGGATGACCAGATCACCGGGGCCAAGGTGTTTGCGGTGTATGGCAAAGGTGGTATCGGCAAGAGCACCACCTCGTCCAACCTGTCGGTGGCGTTTTCCAAGCTGGGCAAGCGCGTGCTGCAGATCGGCTGCGATCCCAAGCATGACTCCACCTTCACGCTGACCAAGTGTCTGGTGCCCACCGTGATCGATGTGCTCGAAACCGTGGAATTCCATTCCGAGGAACTCCGCGCGGAAGACTTTGTGTACATGGGCTATAACGGCGTGATGTGTGTGGAGGCCGGCGGCCCGCCGGCCGGCACCGGCTGCGGCGGTTATGTGGTCGGTCAGACCGTGAAGCTGCTGAAGGAACACCACCTGCTGGAAGATACCGATGTGGTGATCTTTGACGTGCTGGGTGATGTGGTCTGCGGTGGTTTTGCCGCGCCGCTGCAGCATGCCGATCGTGCCCTGGTAGTCACCGCCAACGACTTCGATTCAATCTTTGCGATGAACCGTATCGTGGCGGCCATCCAGGCCAAGAGCCGCAACTACAAGGTGCGCCTGGGCGGTGTGATCGCCAACCGCAGCAAGACCACCGAGCAGATTGATCGTTTCAACCTGGCTGCCGGCCTGCAGACCATGGCGCGCTTCGATGACCTGGACGTGATCCGGCGCAGCCGCCTGAAAAAATCCACCCTGTTCGAGATGGAGTCCTCGCCAGAGCTCGACGCCGTGCAGGCCGAGTACATGCGTCTGGCGGCCGCGCTGTGGCTGGGCAGCGATCCGCTCAGCGCAGTGCCGCTGAAGGACCGCGAAATCTTTGACCTGCTTGGTTTTGACTGAGGAGAACATCATGCCCAGTACCCTCACGTATCAGGAACGTCGCGGCCAACTGCTCGATTACTTCGATCGCACCGCTGTCGACGCATGGAAACGCCTGACCTCGGATGTGCCGGTCAGCGGTGTGCGCGCCACGGTGCGCGAAGGCCGTCTGCGCATGCGCAATACCCTGCTGTCCTGGCTGCCGGTCGACCTGCAGGGTGCGCGCATCCTTGATGCCGGCTGTGGCACCTGCGTGATGGCCGCTGAACTCGCCGACCGGGGTGCGGACGTGCTGGCCATCGACCTGTCGCCCAATCTCGTGCGACTGGGTGAGGAGCGCTTCGGAGCGCGACGCAGTCGCGGCCGGATGCGGTTCGCAGTCGGTGATTTTGCGGATCCTGCACTCGGCCAGTTCGATTACGTGATCGCGATGGATTCACTGATCCATTACAGCGCCCAGGACACGGCACGCACGGTGGCTGAACTGGGCCACCGTACCCGTCAGACGATCTGCTTCACTTACACCCCAAGCAACCTGCTGCTGACCAGCATGTTGGCGGTAGGGCGACTGTTCCCTCGAAGTGACCGCTCACCCGCGGTGGTGCCGGTCGATCAGCGTCACCTGCATCGCCTGCTCACCGCCCCGGCGCTCGGTGGCCATCTGATGCCGGCGCGCAGTGCCCGTGTTTCGCATTATTTCTACAAGTCGCAGGCCCTGGAGGTTGGCTGCGCATGATCGCCCTCCGCTCACTCGTCCGTGACCGCATGCTGCGCCAGTGGGCGCAGATCGGTGCCCGCTACCTGCCGTTTGCCGATGCAGCCTCCAGCGAGTTCGGGCTGGGCCGCATGCTGCGCCTGTCGCTGTTCCAGTGCACGGTGGGCATGGCGCTGGTGCTGCTCAACGGCACCCTCAACCGCATCCTGATCGTCGAGATGGGCGCCTCGGCCAGCGCCGTGGCGCTGCTGGTTTCGCTGCCGCTGGTGTTTGCCCCGTTCCGTGCGTTGCTTGGGCACAAGTCCGACCATTACCGCAGTGCACTGGGCTGGCGCCGGGTACCGTACATCTGGATGGGCACCCTGGTGCAGTTTGGCGGCCTTGCAATCATGCCGTTCGCCTTGATCCTGCTCTCCGGTGACACCCATGGGCCGGCCTGGATCGGCAAGGCTGGTGCCGCCTTTGCCTTCCTGCTGGTCGGCGCCGGCATGCACACCGTGCAGACCGCCGGGCTGGCGCTGGCTACCGACCTGGCCCCCGAAGACAAGCGGCCGCGCGTGGTGTGCCTGCTTTACGTGATGTTGCTGCTCGGCATGGTGGTGAGCAGCCTGGTGTATGGCGTGCTGCTCACCGACTACCAGCCGGTCAAGTTGATCCGGGTGCTGCAGGGCAGCGGTGTGGTGGTGATGGTGCTCAACTGTGTGGCGCTGTGGAAGCAGGAGGCACGCAACCCGGCCCGGCAGGAGCAGCAGGCGCCGGCCCCGGCGTTCGAAGAAAGCTGGCGCAACTATCGTGCCCAGCCCGGCGTGCTGCGCAGCCTGCTGGCCGTGGCCCTCGGTACCGCCGCCTTCAGCATGCAGGACATACTGCTCGAACCCTACGGTGGCGAGGTGCTGGGACTGCCAGTGTCGGCCACCACTTCACTCACCGCCCTCACCGCGATGGGCACCCTGCTGGCATTCACGCTGGCCGCCCGCTGGCTGGAGCAACGCGCCGACCCCTGGCGTCTGGCTGCGTATGGCGCACTGGCCGGCACTGTGGCGTTTGCGCTGGTCATCCTGTCGGCACCGTTCGGTTCGCCTGGCCTGTTTCGCCTGGGCGCCTTCGTGATCGGCTTTGGCAGCGGTCTGTTCGGGCTGGGTTCCCTGACCGCAGCCATGGCCAACCGCGAGCAGGCCGACAGTGGCATGGCGCTGGGCGCCTGGGGTGCTGTGCAGGCCACCGCCGCCGGACTGGCCGTGGCCTTTGGTGCCGGCCTCAAGGATCTGGTGGCGAACTGGGTGGCGCACGGCTGGCTGGGTTCGGCCATGCAGGGGCGTGACAGTGCCTATGGCGTGGTCTACCACGTGGAGATTGCCATGCTGTTTGCCGTGCTGGTGGTGATCGGTCCGCTGGTCCGCCGCACGCGGCTGGACCGCAACACCAAGAAGCCCACTTTCGGATTGGCGGAATTTCCCGGCTGAGCAGGCCGCACGCAGTTCAACACACCAACAGCGATCGCACCGCATCGCAAGCAACGGAGGACTCACCATGGAACAAGGCGCCATTACCGGCTACATCGATGTTGCACAGATCGTGCTCTACATGTTCTGGATTTTCTTTTTCAGCCTGGTGATCTACCTGCATCGCGAAGGCAAGCGTGAAGGGTATCCCACCATTTCGGACGATGGTTTGCCGGTCTTCAATCCGGAGGGGCTGTGGGGCATGCCCACCCCCAAGACCTATCTGCTGCCGCATGGCGGTTCGCGCCTTTCACCCCCGGGAGCTGGGGAGGACGACCGTGCAATCGCGGCAGTGGCGATTGCCGGTGGACCGGGATCGCCGCTCGAACCTACCGGCGATCCGCTGGTGGATGGTGTCGGACCGGCCGCCTGGGCGATGCGTGCACCCGAACCGGATCTTGCCACCGACGGTCGGCCAAAGATCGTGCCGCTGCGGGTGGCGGCCGACTTCAACATTGCGGCAGAAGACGATGACCCGCGCGGCATGCCGGTCGTGGCTGCCTGCGGCTCGGTGGTCGGCAAGGTGACCGAGTGCTGGATCGACCGCGCCGAATCGCTGGTGCGTTATCTGGAAGTGGAGCCGGCCGCCGGTGGCAGCCGCCTGTTGCTGCCGGTACCGTTCAGCACGATTTCTGGCGGGCGGGTGCGCGTGGTGTCACTGTTTGCCCAGCACTTTGCCAAGGTGCCACGCACGGCGCATGCCGATCAGGTCACCCTGCGCGAGGAAGATCAGATCAGCGGATATTTTGGCGGCGGCCACCTCTACGGTCACCCCGATCGCCTGGGGCCGCTGCTGTGACCCGCGTCGTCCGCGACCGTATCGACGGCATCGCCGAGCCGTTGCCCGCAGGCGAGCGCGTGGTCTGGTCGGAGCGCCCTGAGCAGTGGGCGTTTGCCTTCCGCTTGCTGCGCCTGCGCTGGGTGGCTGGCTGGTTTCTGCTGCTGGCAATCTGGCGCGGTCTGCAGGCATGGCAGGCCACTGGTGACGTGGGCGAAGTCTTGTCGCGGGCCACCAGCATCCTGCCGCTGGCGATTCCCGGTCTGGGCCTGTTGGCCGCCTTGGGCTGGCTGATGGCACGCAACAGTACCTATGCGCTGACTGGCGAACGGCTGGTGGTGCAGACTGGCGTGGCCCTGCCGATCACCGTGAACCTGCCGCTGCGCCTGATCGACGGCGTGGCCCTGCGCGCCCTGCCCAAAGGCCGCGCTGACCTTGTCATTACGTTGGCCGCCGGTTCACGGCTCAAGCCTTTTGCCTTGTGGCCGCATGTGCAGGGTTGGCAGAACGACCGGGTGCAGCCGGTGCTGCGTGACCTGTCACCGCAGGCGCAGGCCAACCTGTTGCCCTTGCTGACCCGGGCGCTGCAGGGTACCGACCTGGCGCAGGCCAGCGTGGTGTCCGTCAACCGTGGGCTGTCCGGTCTGGCATCGGTGCCGCCATCCGCTGTCGCGCACACGCAGCATCACTCCTGGATTGCAGGGCAGCCGTCATGAAGATCGCCAGTGTGTCGCGCAGCCTGCCAATGCCCCCGCGCATGCGCAGCGCACGTCCGCAGGTCCGGCTCGGTGCGCTGCTGTTTTGTGCCGGTGCGCTGATGGCTGCGCCGTCACAAGCGGCCGCCATGGAGCGCCTGCTGCAGTTCGTGCCCCTCGATGACGGCCGCGAGGCCGTGCTTGACGCGCAATCGCTTGGTCTGGTGCGCATGTTTGGCACCGAAGAAAACACGTTCCTGCGCATTACGGTGCGTGGCTTGCAGCACTACCGTCTGACTCACCACCTTGATCGCGAACAGCCCTTCCGCTTGTGGGTGGATCGCGACACCGGCCTCAACCTGGAAGATCCGCTGACCCATCATTCGATGGCCCTGCGTGCTTTTGGTGTGGCCGCCGTGGCCGCGGCAGCCCCCTTGCTGACCAACCCGGCAACACCCCTCGCCACCCCGCCGGTGCGCTGCACCCGGCGCGATTGCTGATGCCTGCCTGACCTGGAGATTGCACCATGGATGACCTGTTCGATTTCGCACCCCCCCTTGATGCCACCGAAACTGCCCGTCAGGACAGCCTGCTGGCACCGCGCTTTTACACCACCGATTTCGCTGCCATGGACCGCATCGACGTAAGCTCCGTGCGCAAGGACTGGGACGCGCTGATGGGTGAGTTCCGTGCCGACATCAACAAGGGCCACTTCGAACGTGCCGGCAGTTTCAAGGAGGCGGTGGACCTGCTGCAGGAACCGCTACGCTCCGAATTTCTGGATTTCCTGATCAGTTCTGTCACGGCCGAATATTCCGGCTGCGTGCTCTACAACGAGATTGCCAAGAATGTCAGTAACCCGGACATCAAGGAACTGATGCGCAGCATGGCGCGCGATGAAGCCCGTCATGCCAGCTTCATCAATCACTCGCTGCGCGACTTTGACCTCGCGGTGGATCTTGGCCGACTGAAGCGCGAAAAAAAGCAGACCTACTTCGCACCCAAGTTCATCTTCTACGCCACCTACCTGTCAGAAAAGATCGGCTACGCCCGGTACATCTCGATTTTCCGTCAGCTGGAGGCCCACCCGGAGTTTCGCTTCCACCCGATCTTCCTGTGGTTCGAACGCTGGTGCAACGATGAATTCCGGCACGGTGAAGCCTTCGCCTTGCTGATGCGTGCCAACCCGGATCTGCTGGTCGGGCGCAACCGCCTGTGGATCCGTTTCTTCCTGGTGGCGGTCTACGCCACCATGTATGTGCGTGACCAGCGCCGGGTGGTGTTACACGACGCCTTCGGGCTCGATCCGCAACAATACGATTTCCGTGTGTTCGATATCACGTCCGCGATCAGCAGGCAGGTCTTCCCGTTCACCCTCGATACCAATCATCCGGCATTTCGCGCGCTGCTGGGCCGGTTGCGCCAGGTGATGGATGCAAACGAGGCGGCCAGGAAACGCGGTGGTCTCGGGGGGCTGATCGGCAAGGTCGTCACCAGCGTGCAGGCCGTCGGCCTGTTCGTGCGTCTTTACCTGCACCCGGTGGTGCCAAATGAACTGCCAGCGGATATCCGTCTGGCGCCGAGCTGGTAAGGCAGCGCGGCAATGCTGACCCTACTTCAGCCGGTCGGGTTCGCTCTGGTGGCCTGGTGGTTCAGCACTGGGCTGATCATCTTCCTTGATGGTCTGCCTGTGCGCACCTTCCGCTACACCCTCGCGGGTGCCACCGCGCTGGCCATCGGTGGCTTGTGGGGACTGCAGGAAGTGGCCCAGGTGACCACCAGCGGCGGGGCCTACTGCGGCTTCGCCTGTGGCCTGCTGGTTTGGAGCTGGCTGGAGGTCAGCTTCTACACCGGCCTCGTCACCGGTCCACGCAAGACACGCTGTGCCGAGGACTGCTCGGGTTGGACCCATCTGGGCCACGCTGTGGCCGCAAGCCTGTGGCACGAACTGGCCATCCTGGGGTTGGCCGCGATCGTCTGGAAACTCAGCTGGGGTCAGCCCAATGCGGTCGGTGCGTGGACTTTTCTCACCTTGTGGTGGATGCACCAGAGTGCCAAGCTGAATGTGTTTCTTGGGGTGCGCAACCTGAACGCCCATTTCCTGCCCGACCATCTGGCATTCCTGCGCAGCTTCCTGCGTGAGGCGCCGATCAATCTGCTGTTTCCCGTATCGATCACCGTCTCTACCGTGATCTGTGCAGCCATGGTGGGCGAAGCCCGTGCCTCCGCCGCTGGCAGCTTCATGCAGCTGGCCTGGGTGTTCGTCTGCACCCTGATGGTGCTGGCGATCATCGAGCACTGGGTGCTGGTGCTGCCGCTACCGTTTGCCCGACTGTGGGACTGGAGTCTGACTGGACGTCCGGTCAATGCGCCGCTGACCGTCGATGTCGTGGCAGGCTTCCTCGGTGCCGGCAAGACCACCGTGATGCGCCGGCTGCTCGAAACGGTCGATCCGTCGCAGCGCACCCTGGTGCTGGCCAATGATTTTTCCAGTCTGGGCATCGATGGTGCGCTTTTGTCCGGTCGGGGAGCCGAGGTGGTCGAACTGGCCAATGGCTGCATCTGCTGTACCCTGCGCGACGATCTGGCCAGCCAGCTCACCCGGCTTGCGGCCCGCCACGCCGTGCAGCGCGTGCTGGTCGAGCCGTCCGGTGTGGCCGACCTCGCCGTGTTGTTGAATGCCTTGCGCAGCCCGGCGCTGGCCCGGGTGGTAGGGCGCCTGAGCGTGCTGACTGTGATCGATGCCGGCGCCTTCCTGGCCGACTATGCGCGCCGGCCTACCTGGTTCGAAGCCCAGGTGCGCGTCTCGCAGCGCATCCTGGTGAACAAGGTGGATCTGGTGCAGGAGGGCTCACTGGAGGTGATCCGCCACACCTTGCAGGCCATCCAGCCCGGGGTGCGCATGGTACTGGGGCGGCACGGCCTGCCCGACGACGGTGCGGCTGTCGCGGATTTGCTTGCGGTGGTGTCCGCCGTTGCGCCGGCAAGCGTCGCCGCAAGACCGGCTGTTGCGGCGGCAGTGTCCGGCCCGGCCTATCGCGAAGTGCGGCAGCCATCGTCTGCTGACGCTCTCGAACTGGCCACGCTGGGTCTTGAGAGCTGGAGTAGCCCACTGACCGGCAGCTGCGACGCCTTGCAGTTGCGCATGCTGCTCAATGGCCTTGGAAACGGGGAATTCGGCCGGCTTGAGCGCGTGAAAGGCATCGCCCGCGCCGGGGCCGGCTGGGTGCGCTTCGATCTGGCGGGCGGCAATGCCGCGATCGCCGCGCATGCACCCCAACAGGAAGAAAAACCGCGGGTGCTGGTGATTGGCCAGCACATCGATCGTTCCGGATTATTGCGTGCCTTTCAGGCGTGCATCCTCCCAGGAGTAATGCAACATGGATGATTCCTTGGCCACTGCATCGGCCCTTGCGGGTAATTTTGCTGCTGACCTGCACCCGTTAACCACGCCCGCCGGCAATCGGCCCGCCGCGGCGCGCACGCCCGCGCGCCGCAGCGTCTTTCCGTTCACTGCCCTCGTCGGCCAGGACGGCATGCGCGACGCGCTGCTGCTGGCGGTGGTGGATGCCGGCCTGGGCGGCGTGTTGGTGACCGGTGACCGCGGCACTGGCAAGTCCACGGCGGTGCGCGCATTGGCGGCCCTGCTGCCGGACATGCCGGTCGTGCAGGGCTGTGCCTATCATTGCCATCCGCTGCAACCTTCGCCGGATTGCCCGCACTGCAGTGCGCTGCAGGCGCGCGGGGTGGCTCTGCTGGCCGGGGCCCGCCCCGTGCCGGTAGTCGATCTGCCGTTGGGTGCCAGCGAGGATCGCGTGGTCGGTGCACTGGACCTCGAGCGCGCCCTGGTGCACGGCGAGAAGGCGTTTGAGCCGGGCCTGCTGGCGCGTGCCCATCGCGGTTTTCTGTATATCGACGAAATCAACCTGCTTGAAGATCACCTGGTCGATGTCTTGCTGGATGCAGCGTCCTCCGGCGAAAACGTGGTCGAGCGCGATGGCCTGAGTGTGCGTCATGCCGCCCGCTTTGTGCTGGTCGGCAGTGGTAACCCGGAAGAAGGCGAGTTGCGTCCCCAGCTGCTCGATCGCTTCGGGTTGGCGGTCGATGTACGCACGCCGACCGACTTAGCCGTGCGCGTCGAGGTGGTGCGCCGGCGTGCCGCCTTCGAGCAGGATCCAGCGGCCTTTGTGGCGACTTATGAGCAGGCAGAACAGGCCCTGCGTGATCGCTTGGCCATGGCACAGCAGCGTCTGCAGCAGGTGGATGTGCCGGACGCCATGGTGGAAGCGGCCGCCCGGCTGTGCATCGCGCTTGGTACCGATGGGCTGCGGGGCGAGCTTACCCTGGTCCGGGCAGCGCGCGCTGCCGCTGCCCTCGATGGCAGCGCTGCCGTGACGCTGGAGCACCTGCGCGACTGGGCGATTCCGGCGCTGCGTCATCGCCTGCGGCGCAATCCGCTGGATGAGGGCGGGTCGGACGTACGCATCGAACGCGCACTGACCGAAGTGTTTGGGGCGTGAACATGCTGCCGGCCGCCGCCAGCGTGATCGACCTGCTGCAGCAGCAGCCGGCGCGGCTGGGTGGTGTGCACGTGCGCGCACCTGCAGATGCAGCCCGCGCTGCCTGGCTGGATGCCTTGCGAGCCGCCTTGCCGGCCGGCATTCCCTGGGTGCGTATTCCGGCCAATGTCACGCAGGATGCCCTGCTCGGTGGACTCGATCTGCCGGCCACCCTGGCCACGGGACGTCCCGTGGCGCGGCCGGGACTGTTGGCGCGGGCACATGGCGGTGTGCTGGTGCTGCCGATGGCCGAACGTGCTGCGCCGCTCACGTTGGCCTGCCTGCAGCAAGCGATGGATGACCACAGCGTGCAGCTGGCGCGTGATGGTCTGGTCAGTCACTATCCGGCGAGCTTTGATCTGATCGTGCTGGAAGAGGAAGACGGCTGGGAAGACCCGGGTCAGCCTGGTACCGTCAGCGGCGTGGGTTCCGGCATCCGCGACCGTCTGGCCTTCACGCTCGATGGTACGCAGCTGCGCGAATGGTGGCAGGCCGGTGCGGGTGCCCTGGCCGGACAACGTGCAATCCTCGATGCCCTGGCGGAGGCCTGCAATGCGCTGGATGCGGCAGACGACGACGATGCGCCGGATGCCGGAACTGCGCTTGGGTCGGTCGCGACATCGGCCACTCAGGCCCCATCCACGGCACCGCTCGACGGGCTGGCCGTGCTCTGTCTGAGTGCATGGCAGCTGGGGATCAGCTCGCTGCGTGCGCCGGTGCAGGCCTGGGCGGTGGCGCAGGCGTTGGCCCTGCAGGCAGGCCGTGTGCAGCCGGTTGCCGAGGACCTGCAGGTTGCCGCCAGCCTGGTGTATGCCGCCCGAGCCACGCGCGTGCCGACCGAAGCGCCAGCGGCGGAGGCTGCCCAGCAGCCGCAGCCATCCGCCGCTTCACCGGACCAGACGCCGGACCCGGCGCAGGAGGATGCGCCAGCGGTCCAGACCCAGGCGTCCGGGTCCACGACGCCGCCCGAACCACCGCCGTCAGCCGAGGCTGGTGACCCGGACCCACAAGCGGCGGCCGCCCAGCCGCAGCCGCCGTCACCTCCGCCCGGCAGCGATCCGGGCGCAATGCCACCCGCCCAGCCGCCAGCTTCGGTGGATAGCAGCGATGCCGCCTTGGCGCTCAGTGCCGTTGTGGCCAACCAGCTTCCGAAAAACCTGCTCGCACGCCTGCAACTGTCCGCGCCCGGGGTCGGCAGTGGTCGGGTGAACGCCAGTCCGGCGCGTCGCACGGCACCTGTGCGGCATGGCCGACCCGTTGGCAGCCAGCCCGGCGATCCCCGTCAGGGACGTTCGCTTGACCTGCTCGCTACGCTGCGCGCCGCGCTGCCGTGGCAAAAACTGCGTTCCGCGCCAGTAGTCGGCGGTGCGCGCCTGGCTGTGCGTGCCAGCGACTTCCGCGTGCGCACGCTCAAGCCGCGCACGCGCAGCACCGCGGTGTTTGCAGTCGACGCTTCCGGTTCGGCCGCCATGCAGCGGCTTGGCGAGGCGAAGGGCGCCATCGAATCGCTGCTGGCGCAATGTTATGTGCGGCGCGATCAGGTGGCGCTGGTCAGTTTTCGTGGCAGCAGCGCCGAAGTGCTGTTGCCACCGACCCGGTCGCTGTCGCGCGTCCGCCGCGAATTGTCCGCGCTGCCCGGCGGCGGCGGCACACCATTGGCTAACGGCATCGCGCTGGCGGCGCAGGTGGCCAATGAGGTGCGGCGACGTGGTGACGCGCCTCTGCTGGTGCTGCTCACCGATGGCCGTGCCAATGTCAGCATGGCTGGCATCGGTGGCCGCGCACAGGCTGATCAGGATGCCCTGGCGGCAGCGCAGGCAGTCCGTCAGCAGCGCCTGCCGTGCCTGCTGATCGATATTGCCCGCCAGGTGCAGCCGCGCGCGGACGCGCTGGCGCGCGCGCTCGGCGCGGAATACCTGCTTCTGCCCGGTGGCAAATCCGGTGCATTGTCTGCAGTCGTGCAAGCGCGGATGGGATCGGGCAAGGGAGTCGTGCGTGCGTGATCATGCTGACTCCGGGCCGTTGTTCACTGCGTTCAGCCAGTTTGCGCAGGCTGGTGGCATGCGTTGGCATGTGCAGCGCGCAGGATCCGGTCCGGTGCTGCTGCTTCTGCATGGCACCGCCTCGGCCAGCCATTCGTGGCGTCATCTGCTGCCCACGCTGGCCCGGCAGTACACCGTGATTGCACCCGATCTGCCCGGGCATGGTCTGAGCAGCGATCCCGGTACCCACGGACTGAGTCTGCCCGGCATGTCCCGCCTGCTGGCACGCCTGCTTCGTCATCTGGGGGTGCAACCTGCCTTCATCGTTGGCCATTCAGCGGGAGCCGCGTTGGCCGTGCGTTTGTGCCTGGATGGCGCAGTGGCTCCGCAGCGGTTGATTGCGCTCAATGGCGCCCTGCTGCCGCCGCTTGGCATGCCGCTGCATCTGTTTTCGCCGCTGGCCAAGTTGCTGGCGGTCACGCCGCTGGTGCCGCAACTGTTTTCCCTGCGGGCGCGCGGCCCGCAGGCCGTGGAGCGCCTGCTCGACGGCACCGGCTCACGGCGGGATCCGGTCATGCTCGATTTCTACCGACGGCTGCTCGGCGAGTCTGCGCATGTGGCGGGGGCGCTGCGCATGATGGCCTGGTGGGATTTGCCCGCGCTGGCGCACCACCTGCCAAAGTTGCAGGTTCCGCTCGATCTGCTGGTGGCGGACGGAGATCGCATCATTCCACCCGCCGAAGCTGTACGGATTCAGGCACTGCTGCCGCAAGCGCGCACAGTGGTGCTGCCAGGCCTGGGGCATCTGGCACATGAGGAAGACCCCGCAACATGCCTGCGCGTCTTGCAGGCCTGTCTGACCCACAAAGAGCCACAGGAGTGCATGCCATGAATCATGAACTGGTCTGGCCGCGCTGGCCCGCAGCGCAATCCACGGAAGCGGGCCTGACGCCGTCGACCGCCCTGGGTGACGCTGCACACGCCATTCCGCAAATCGATGATCCGGTCACTTTGCGTGGCCTGCCACTGAGCGACCTGCCGGCCGTGGCGCAGGAGCTGCGTACCACGGTGCTCAACTCGGTGGCTTCCACCGGAGGTCACCTGGCCTCCAATCTTGGCACCATCGAACTGGCGGTGGCACTGCACTATGTCTTTGACACGCCGGAAGACCGCATCGTTTGGGATGTGGGGCATCAGACCTATGCGCACAAGGTGCTCACCGGTCGCCGCGCAGCCATGGCAGGACTGCGCCAGGCGGGAGGTTTGTCCGGCTTTCCACGCCGCGACGAATCCGTCTACGACACCTTTGGCACGGCACATTCCAGCACCTCGATCAGCGCTGCGCTCGGCATGGCGGTGGCCGCACGCGCGCAAGGTTCGCGACGCAGGGTGGTGGCCGTGATTGGCGACGGTGCCATGTCTGCCGGCATGGCCTTCGAAGCGCTCAACAATGCCGGCGCCATCGATACCGACCTGCTGGTGATCCTCAACGACAACGACATGTCGATCTCGCCGGCCGTGGGCGCGCTTAACCGTTACCTGGCCCAGTTGGTGGCGGGGCGCTTTTACCAGCAGGCGCGCGAGCTGACCAAACAGGTGCTGGCCGGTGTGCCGCCCCTGCGCCGCATGGCGCGTCGCATGGAAGTGGCGGCCAAAGGCATGATGATGCCGTCCACCATGTTCGAGCAGTTCGGCTTCAATTACACCGGCCCGATCGATGGCCACGATCTGGGTACGCTGGTGCCGATGCTGCAACAGCTGCGCAATGCGCCGGGGCCGCGCCTGCTGCATGTCGTGACCCGCAAGGGTCATGGCTATGCGCCGGCCGAAGCCGATCCGGTGCGCTATCACGGCGTGGGGCGTTTTCATCCTGCGGTGGGCCTGAAGACTGCCGCGCCGGCGGTACGCCCCACGTTCACCCAGGTGTTCGGCGACTGGCTGTGCGATGCCGCCGATCGCGATCCGCGCGTGGTGGGCATTACCCCGGCGATGCGCGAAGGATCCGGTCTGGTCGAGTTTGCCGAACGCCATCCGTCGCGGTATTTCGATGTGGGCATTGCCGAGCAACATGCCGTCACTTTCGCGGCTGGAATGGCCTGCGAGGGCATGCGGCCAGTGGTGGCGGTGTATTCCACCTTCCTGCAGCGCGGTTACGATCAGTGTCTGCATGACGTGGCGCTGCAGGGCTTGCCGGTGATCTTTGCCCTTGACCGGGCCGGTCTGGTCGGGGCGGATGGCCCCACCCATCATGGGGCCTTCGATATTGCCTTTCTGCGCTGTCTGCCTGGCATGCACCTGGTGGCGCCAGCGACCGGCACCGAACTACGCCAGATGCTCGAAACGGCGCTGCAGCTAGGGGTGCCGATGGCAGTGCGTTACCCGCGCGGCACGGCACCGGACATTCCGGACCGGAATGCCCACTTTGCCTTGCCGGTGGGACGTGCACAGCGGGTCCGTACTGGCCGTCGGGTGGCATTGCTGGCGTTCGGACCCCTGCTTGCTGCAGCGCAGGCGGCCGCGGAGCAACTTGATGCCACCGTGATCAACATGCGCTGGATCAAGCCGCTGGACGAAGCGATGCTGGTCGAACTGGCCGCCAGCCATGACCTGCTGGTCACCGTGGAGGATCACGTGATCCAGGGCGGTGCCGGTAGCGCCGTGGCAGAAGCGCTGCAGGCCCGTCACCTGTCCTGTTCGCTCCTGCAACTGGGGCATCCTGACGCATGGACCACGCATGGCGAGCAGGGCGAATTATTGCAGGACCTGGGGCTGGATATGGCCGGCATCGTTTCAAGCGTGCAGGCACATCCGGCGTTCAATGATTCCTTTCAACATGCACAGGTGCTGTCATGAGAGCTCCCCGCAAACCCAATGCCGTGGTGATTGGTGCCGGATTTGGCGGCCTTGCAGCAGCGATCCGGCTGGCAGCACGTGGCTATCAGGTCACCATGGTCGATCGTCTCGACAAGGCCGGTGGCCGCGCATACGTCTACGAGCAGGACGGCTTCCGCTTCGATGCCGGCCCCACCATCATCACGGTGCCGCACCTGCTGGAAGAGTTGTGGGCACTTTGCGGCAAGCGCATGGACGACCATGTCCAGCTGAAGTCGCTGGATCCCTTTTATCGGATCCGCTTTGATGACGGCGAGACCTTCACCTATTACTCCGATCCGGCCGCGATGCGTGCCGAAGTGGCTCGGTTGGCTCCGCAGGACCTGCCGGGCCTGGAACGTTTCATGCAGCACGCCGATGCGGCTTGCCGTACCGGTTTCGAGGGACTCTCCACCACCCCGTTCACGCGCGTCAGCGACATGCTGCGCGCGCTGCCGGGACTCGCCAGGCTGGGAGCGTGGAACAGTGTGGCCGGCAAGGTGGCCAGTTGCTTCAGCGATGAACGGCTGCGTTCCGTGTTCAGCTTTCATCCTCTGCTGGTGGGTGGCAATCCCTTCAATGTGACCGCCATCTACACGCTGATTAACGCGCTGGAACGCCGTTGGGGCGTGCACTTTGCGATGGGCGGCACCGGCGCACTGGTGCAGGGGTTGGTCGATCTGGTGGAGGGGCAGGGCAGCACCCTGCGCCTGCAGACCGAGGTAAAGCGCATCCTGCTGGATGAGGGGCGGGCCTGTGGCGTGGAGTTGGCCGATGGCGAGATGCTGCCGGCCGACGTGGTGGTGTCGAATGCTGATGCCGCCTGGACCTACCGCATGATGTTGCCCGAACATGCGCGCCAGCACTGGACCAACCGGCGTGTCGAGCGTGCCAACCATTCGATGGGGCTGTTCGTCTGGTATTTCGGCACCAAAAAGCGCTTCAACGATGTCGGTCATCACACCATGGTGCTGGGGCCGCGCTATCAGCCGTTGCTGACGGACATCTTCAAGCGCAAGGTGCTGGCCAAGGACTTCAGCCTCTACCTGCATCGGCCGACAGCCACCGATCCCAGCCTGGCACCGGAGGGTTGCGACACTTTTTATGCCTTGTCGCCGGTGCCTCATCTGGGTGGCAACGTGGACTGGGCAGTGGAAGCCGAGCCCTACCGCCAGCGTATCCAGCGACGACTGGAGGACACCCTGCTGCCGGGGCTGGGGGCCGAGGTGGTTACCTCGCATTACATCCACCCGGGCGACTTCCGCAACCGCTATCTGTCCTGGCAGGGGGCCGGCTTTGGCATGGAACCCAGCATGTTGCAGAGCGCCTGGTTCCGGCCGCACAACGTGAGTGAAGACGTGCCGGGACTGTATCTGGTCGGTGCCGGCACCCATCCGGGCGCCGGTGTGCCGGGTGTACTGTGTTCCGCCAAGATCCTGGATGAGGTGGTTCCCCATGCCCATACCTTCATCCTCTGACCTGGCGGCCGCGCAGGCCGCCCTGCAGACCGGGTCGCGCAGCTTTCATCTTGCCTCGCGCCTGCTGCCACGCCGGGTGCGTCATCCGGCCGCCGTACTGTATGCCTTCTGTCGGGAGGCGGATGATCTGGTCGATGAAGGCGGTGGCTTTGCTGCGCTTACCTACCTGCATGAGCGGGTTGGACGCCTGCAGGTCACCGACATCGCGCGCGACCAGTTGCTGGCACAGGTGATGCGGCAGCACGAAATTCCGCAGGACGTGCTGCTGGGATTGCTCGAAGGCTTTGCGATGGATGTTGCGCATCGACAGCCGCAGAACCTCGATGCGCTGGTGGACTATGCGGTGCGCGTGGCCGGTACGGTCGGCGTTGCGATGGCGTTGGTGATGGGGGTGCGTGATCGTGCGGCGTTGCAGGCAGCATTGGCGCTGGGCGTGGCGATGCAGTTCACCAACATCTGTCGCGATGTCGGCGAGGACGCATCCATCGGCCGGCTGTATCTGCCGCGCACGTGGATGATCGAGGCTGGCATTGATCCGGACCAATGGCGCACCACGCCAGAGGCGAATGCCGCGCTGAAACAGGTGGTGGCGCGATTGTTGGCGCTGGCGGACCAGTTTTATGTGTGTGCGGATCAAGGGTTGGGCAGGCTGCCTGCCGACTGCCGGCCGGGGATTACTGCAGCCCGCCGACTGTATGCCGGTATCGGCCATCGCCTGCGCATCGAAGGATGTGATGCGGTCAGCAGGCGCACTGTGCTGGGGCCTCTCGCCAAAATCGCTTGTCTGGTGCGCCCTGCACGGGTGGCTGCCACGCCGGTGCAGCTTGCTTGGTGCGTCGCGGCGCTGGAGCGTTCGGCCGGCTTTTTGTTGCAGGCTTGTCCGCCGCCGGGTCTGCAGTCAGCTTTGCGTCTGCCGCGCCGGCGGCAGACCAACGAGGGCAGGACCGCTGTCGCGCCAGCAGATCGCTGGATTGTCGGGGTGATTGACCTGTTCGAACGGCTGGAGTTACGTGCGGCTGAACACCGCGCGACGGCAAGGTCTGGCGCGGCGGGGGATGCCCGGCTGGATTGGCACACATGAGTCCATTTTTTGCCCGCAACGCCGGCTTGATCGAGCTCACGCTGGTGGAAGGTATCGTGCTGCTGGTGGCTGTGCGTGAACTTTGGTCGGTGCGGCGCAGCCTGCGCAAGCCGCGCCCGGGGGAGCAGTCCCGGTCGCCCGACGCCCCCGGGCCGCCTGGGGACGATCAGCGACCGGACAGATAGCTTGCCAGGCGGTCAGTTGCCTTTTCGGTGTTGTTGAACCAGCCCATGGTGGGGCCGATCGTTGGCTTAGCGGCTGCCGAAGCCGCGCAGCAGGCGCGCCGGCCATTCGCCTGAAGCCACGCGTGGCATGCGGAATGGCAACAGGCATTGCACCCAGCGCTGCCTGAAGCGGTCCAGATCGAGGCTTTCGTGCATGACCAGGGTGGCGGGTCCGGTCTGCAGCAGTGACCGTGCGTAAAACGGCGTGTCCTCAAGCGTGCGTACCACCCGGGTTGGTGTCGTTCCGAAACGACTGGCGCGTGTCACCTGCCATCCGGTGCTGGGCAAGGCTTCCCGTTGGCTGGCTGGCAGGCCAAGCGCGGGACCCTGGTTGGGTATGCGCAGGGCAAGCAGGGTTTGCCCGCCATCACGCAGATCCACGTCGTAGTGCACCTCGGTGCTGCCATCCGGCGCCGGATGGCGCGACCAGTGCCAGCGCCGGAAGGCCTTTTCCAGCGGTTCGTCGCCCGCATTGCTGTCCAGATAGGCCGAACCGGACCAGCGCACGTCCGGCATGTCGAGGTTCAGATGCGCCCGGGTTGCGGGCGCAATCGGACCCCATTGATGCCGGCCGGCCGGGTCGAGCGCAAAGCACAGGTCCTCCCTGAACGGTCCGTCCAGGCGGAGCGTGCCGCGCAGCCGGCGTGGCCAGGGCGCGCAGCGCTCATCGATATCCACCACCAGTTGGTCCTGCTCCCAACGTAACGACGACGTGGCGATTCGCAAATGGTCCGCACTGGTATGCAGGTCCTCACGGCCGCGCTCAGTCAGCGCCCAGCGACCGCGATGACGCTGGTAAAGCGCTACATTCAGAGCGCAATGATTGCGCGGATCGGTGCTTGCCCTGCGACGCGCGTGGGCGTAATACGGCGAGAACACGCTGCCGATCATGGCGATGATGGTCAGCCCATGCTGGCCATCGTCACTCACCACATCGATATACCACCAACGGTAACCGTCATGCGGTATCGGGCTGTCAAAGGCGCGCAGCATCAGACGGCTAACCTGATGTTCAGTTGGACAGGGCGCCGCTGTCGCGACCCCGGTACGGGCTGCCGGAAGGCTGCGGGTGTGTCATGCGCCGGGTGGCCGTTGTGTGTTGACTGCCTTGGAGATCGGCGACTACGGCAGCGGCGGCGAGTCGACCTGAAATGGCCACCATCGGTACGCCTGGTCCCGGATGTACGCCGCCACCTGCAAGGTAAAGGCCGGGGAGGGCGCTGCGTGAGCCGGGACGCCGGAACGGGGCGGACCAGCCATGGCAGGCGGCCCCGTAAATCGAACCGCCACTGCCGGGAAAGCGGTTGGCAAAATCGCCGGGCCGGGTCTCGACTTCGGCTTCGATGTCCAGTCGCAGCCCACAGGTGTCGAGCAGGCGCAGCGCGGCATCGCGCGCGGCGGCGCAGGCGCCACCGTGCAGCCCTCGGCTTGGCTGGCCAGTTGCGTCCGTGCCCGGTGCAGGCGCATTGATGATGGCGAACAGTCGTTCGGCGGATGTGCTCCCCGCATCCAGCCGGCTGCCGCGATCCTGCGCGCACACATAGACGCTGGGGGCTTCCGGCAGACGTCCTTGATCAAAGATCTGGGTAAACTCGCGTCGGTAATTGTCGGAGAAAAATACCGTGTGGTGCGCGAGTTCGAAACCGGTCGGCCGCGCATGCCACGCATAGGTCAGTGCCGAAAGTGAGCCCTGGCGCGGTCGCCGGGCTGGCAGTGCCGACCGCACCGCAGGACCCAGCTGACCCAGTTCGAGGGCGCCTGGGTCGCCATTGAAGATGACCGATGCGGCTGGATGACGGGTACCGTCCTGACAGATCACCGCACTGGCGCGGCCATGCTGCACTTCAATTTCGCGGACCGCCTGGCCGTATTCGATATGCACGCCGTGACGCTGGGCGAGCGCGGCCAGCACGTGCGCCAGTTGTGTCATGCCGCCGCGGATCGCGCTCACCCCGGCCATCTCGACCTGGGCGATCAGCATCAGCACGGCAGGTGAGGCATAGGGCGAGGAGCCTACGTAAGTGGCATAACGCGCAAACAACTGTCGCAGGCGTGGATCTGCAAAATAATCGCCGAGCGCCGACCAGAGTGAACGCGTCGGGGTGCCGGCGCGCAGTCGCCAGGCCTGCAGCGGGCCCAACTGGGCAGCAAAGCGGAGCAGGCCCGGACGTTGCGCTTCCATGAAGCGCGCGCCCAAGCCCTCATGCAGTGCGCGCGCGGTCTGCACAAAACGGGCGAACTGGTCGCCGGCGCGCACGCCTGCGAACTCGGCAATTGCCTGACGTGAGCGCTCCGGGTCGGCGTGCAGGTCCAGACGGCTGCCGTCTGCCCAGGCATGGCGCGCCAGCACATCGAGCGGGTCAAGGGTGAGGTGTTGGTCCATGCGCTCGCCCAGCGCCTCGAACAGCCCCTCGAACACATGCGGCAGGGTCATCACGGTGGGGCCAGCGTCCACTGCATGGCCGCCCGGGGTTGCCACCCGCATCCGGCCGCCGGGCACGTCTGCCGCTTCCAGCACGGTGACCGCCTGACCGGCGGCGGCCAGCGACAAGGCGGCCGCCAGGCCGCCGATGCCCGCGCCAACCACAATGACAGGATGTTCGCGGCGTGTGGCGCTGATCTTCATGTCGTGTTGACCTGACGGTTAAGTGGTGTCTATATTACATGACACAAACCCTGTCGTCATCCATCACTTTCGGAGAGAGCTGCCATGGAAGCTGCCGCACTGGTTGAACGTTCCCTGCTCAACGCGCTGGCCTTTGCCGAGTCTGGCAATCCGCCGTCGGGTCTTGCCGACGCCATGCGCTGCGCGGTGCTGCCTGGTGGGGCATGGGTGCGCCCGCGCCTGTGTCTTGCGGTGGCGCGTGCCTGTGGTGCGCCCGAGCTTGCGGTGGCGGAGGGCGCGGCGGCGGCGGTCGAACTGCTGCACTGTGCCTCGCTGGTCCATGACGACCTGCCGTGCTTTGATGATGCCAGCCTGCGCCGAGGTCGACCCTCCGTGCACCGTCTGTATGGTGAGCGTCTGGCGGTCCTGGCTGGCGATGCCTTGATCGTGCTCGCCTTTCAGCATCTGGCGCGCAGCGCAGCCACCCGGCCAGCCTTGTTGCCCGGGTTGATCCTTACCCTCGGGCGTGCTGTGGGCATGCCAAGCGGCATCGTTGCGGGGCAGGCCTGGGAATGCGAGCCGGCCATTGATACTGCGGAATATCAGCGTTGCAAGACCGGCGCCCTGTTTGCCGGTGCCGCAGAACTTGGTGCCGCTGCGGCCGGCGCCGACCCGGCGCCCTGGCGTCGCATGGGCGAATTGCTCGGGGCCTGTTATCAGGTGGCGGATGACATTGCCGATGCGGCCGGTGATCTGGCGCAGATCGGCAAGCCGACCGGGCGAGATGCAGCGCTCGGGCGGCCGAGTATGGTCGGCGATCATGGGCTGAACGGCGCTCTCGCGCATTTCCGCGAACTGCTCGAGGACTGTGCCAGCGCGGTGCCGCAGTGTCCGGGGCGGGCTCCGCTGCAGGCGCAGTTGCGTGTGGAAGCGATGCGTCTGATGCCGGAAACGCTGCGCTCGGTGGCAGCCTGAGCGGAGCGCCGGCGTGCGCCTGGCCCCGGTCCTGAGTTCGGCGTATCTGGGCTGGCGCGACCGTCTTGCCGGCAATGCCGCCTTCCGGCGCTGGGCGGGCCGCTTTCCGCTGACCCGCTGGATTGCACGACGGCACGCGCGCGCACTGTTCGACCTGAACGCAGGTTTTGTTTACAGCCAGGTGCTGCAGGCCTGCGTGCAACTGGATCTCTTCGCGCCGCTCGCCAAGGGCGCGCAGGGCACCGCGGCGCTCGCCCTGCATTGCCGTCTTTCGCCTGAGCGCGTTCTGGTGCTGTTGCGCGCCGCGGCCGCACTGCGCCTGATCGCTCCGGCGGGTCCGGATCGCTTCCGGCTGGGAGCGCTAGGCGCGGCCTTGCTCGATAACCCCGCCGTGCTTGGCATGGTGCGCCACCACGCGCTGTTCTACCGGGACCTGCTGGACCCGGTGCAGCTGCTGGCTTCCGGCGGGCCTGGGCAACTGGCGGAATATTGGGCGTATGTCGGCACGTCACCGGATAACGCGGGACCGGCGGCGGCCCGGGTAGCCGACTATTCCGCCTTGATGAGTGCATCGCAGTCGCTGGTGGCGGATCAGATCCTCGATGCGTATTCCATGGCCCCACACCGGATGCTGCTCGATGTCGGTGGCGGCGAAGGTGTGTTCGCGCGCGCTGCCTTGCAGCGTCACCCACGCTTGCAGGCGAGCGTGTTTGACCTGCCCGCCGTGGCGGCGCGGGTGGCGATGGCGCCCGGCGCCGCTGCGCTCGCAACGCGCCTGCGCGGCATCGGTGGCGACTTCCGTGCCGGGCCACTGCCGGCCGGTGCCGACCTGATCACCCTGGTGCGCGTGTTGCATGACCATGACGACGACGTGGTGCGCGCCGTGTTGCGCGCCGCCCGGCAGGCCTTGCCGCCAGGTGGCGTGTTGCTTGTAGCCGAGCCGTTGGCCGAAACGCCGGGTGCCGAACCGATGGGCCATGCCTACTTCGGGCTGTATTTTCTGGCGATGGGGAGTGGTCGGCCGCGCAGTTTCGCCGTGTATCGCGACCTGCTCGCCGAGGCCGGTTTCACCCGCGTGCGGCAGCGCCGTACGGCAATCCCGTTGCAGTGTTCGCTGATCGAGGCGCACGTGGGTGATCGGGGTGATGTCACCTTTGGCTGACAATATATGTCAGAAGAAAATGACTTTCGCGTTAAAAAAAGTGTCTTTCGAGATTGACACTTGCTTGCGTCCGAGTAAACTAAAAGTATGGAGTGATCGGGAGAGCGGCAAACGCCACCGGACAACAAGGGGCAGTCTGCAACAAGCGGACAACCCAACTGGGGAGAGAGAGTTGATGCATACCTTGGCGGTCGTGATCGAGGCACCCGAAGCGCTGACCTTGCAGTACCTGCCGCTCAACGAGGCCGGCGAGGATGACCTGCTGGTTCAGGTGGCATATAGCGGCATCAGCACCGGCACCGAGCGTCTGCTATGGTCCGGGCGCATGCCCCCATTCCCTGGTCTGGCGTATCCGCTGGTTCCCGGCTACGAGTCGGTCGGTACCGTGCTGCGTGCCGGCCCCGCCACCAGTTTCAAGGCAGGTGAGCAGGTATTTGTACCCGGCGCACGTTGCTTCGGCGAAGTGCGCGGCCTGTTCGGCGGGGCAGCCAGTCATCTGGTCACGGCGGCCGCCCGGGTGGCGCGCATCCCCACCTCGCTGGAACAGCAGGGTCAACAGGAACAGGGCGTGTTGCTAGCGCTGGCTGCCACTGCCTGGCATGCCGTGATGGTGGGCGCTCCCGGACTGCCCGACCTGGTGATCGGGCATGGTGTGCTCGGTCGGTTGGTGGCGCGCGTCATTCAGGCTTTGGGCGGCGAACCTACCGTGTGGGAGAGCAACCCGCAGCGCAGCGATGCCGGAGGGGCCTACCGGGTTACCACCCCGGAGGAGGATGCGCGCAAGGATTACCGCTGCATCGTCGATGTCAGCGGCGATGACCAGATACTGGACAGTCTCGTGATGCGTCTTGGTCGCGGTGGCTCGGTGGTGCTGGCCGGTTTTTATGCAGGACGGCTCGGTTTCAGCTTTCCGCCAGCGTTCATGCGCGAGGTCAATTTGCGGATTGCCGCCGAATGGGTGCAGTCGGACCTGCAGGCGGTACTGGATCTGGTGGCCGATGGTCGCCTGTCGCTCGACGGTCTGATCACCCACCGTGAACCGGCACAGCACGCCGGCAATGCCTATCGCACCGCATTCAGCGATCCCCGCTGTCTGAAAATGATCCTTGATTGGAGAGCCGCCGCATGAGCACCAATGTGATGACGCAAGTGAAGTCGCCCCAGACCCAGACGACCGGGCAGGCCCAGCCTGTGCTGCAGGTGATGAAGCAGGTGTTGCGCGACGAAGCGGCAGTCGACCCCGATCTGCCTTCCACTGGCGAAGTCGCCAGCAAGACCCAGGTGATCGCGATTTACGGCAAGGGAGGCATTGGCAAGAGTTTCACGCTGGCCAACCTCTCCTACATGATGGCGCAGCAGGGTAAGCGGGTGCTGCTGATCGGTTGCGACCCCAAATCTGACACCACCTCGCTGCTGTTCGGCGGGCGGGCCTGTCCCACGATCATCGAAACGTCGGCACGCAAGAAGCTGGAAGGCGCAGCGGTGGAAATCGGCGACGTGTGCTTCATCCGCGACGGCGTGTTCGCCATGGAATTGGGTGGGCCCGAAGTGGGGCGCGGCTGCGGTGGTCGCGGCATCATCCACGGCTTTGAACTGCTCGAAAAGCTGGGCTTTCACGAGTGGGGTTTTGACTACGTGCTGCTCGACTTCCTTGGTGACGTGGTCTGCGGCGGTTTTGGATTGCCGATCGCGCGTGACATGTGCCAGAAGGTGATCGTGGTGGGGTCGAACGACCTGCAGTCGCTTTACGTGGCCAATAACGTGTGCTCGGCGGTGGAGTATTTCCGCAAGCTCGGCGGTAACGTTGGGGTGGCTGGTCTGGTGATCAACAAGGACGACGGCACCGGCGAGGCCCAGGCCTTTGCTGACGCAGCGGGCATTCCGGTGCTGGCGGCCATTCCGTCCGACGAGGATATCCGCCGCAAGAGTGCCAACTACGAAATCGTTGGCACGCAGGACAGTGTCTGGGGCCCGCTGTTTGCCGGCCTGGCCCAGCAGGTGGCCGACGCGCCGCCCCTGCGGCCCACCCCGCTTAGCCAGGACGGTCTGCTTGGCCTGTTCAAGGGAGAGGCGGTCGGGCGCGGCGTGGTGCTGCAACCGGCGACGCCTGCGGACATGCGCGGCAAGGACGTGGTCGAGACGCCCTCGCTCGAAGTCATCTACGACGACGCCTGAGGATCCGCCCATGGACAAGTCCTTGCAGCCTTTCCATCCGGACCTGCCAGCAGTCAATACGGCTGTGGCAGACGGCGAAGGTGCCTGTCACTCCACCGACCAGCGTCTGCACGCCGCAGCGATTGCGTCCGGCAAGGGCGAGGTGCTGGAACGGTATGCCGCCGACTACCCGGTCGGGCCGCATGATCAGCCACAAAGCATGTGTCCTGCCTTTGGTTCCCTGCGCGTCGGTCTGCGCATGCGTCGCACGGCGACGGTTCTTTCCGGTTCGGCCTGCTGTGTTTATGGCCTGACCTTCACTTCGCACTTTTACGGCGCCAAGCGCAGCGTGGGCTATGTGCCCTTCAATTCGGAGACCCTGGTCACCGGCAAGCTGTTCGAGGACATTCGTGACGCCGTGTTTGCCTTGGCCGACCCGGTCAAGTATGACACCGTGGTGGTGACCAACCTGTGCGTGCCCACCGCATCTGGCGTACCCCTGCAACTGTTGCCGCGCGAGATCAACGGGGTGCGCATCATCGGGATTGACGTGCCAGGTTTCGGCATTCCCACCCACGCCGAGGCCAAGGATGTGCTGGCCGGTGCCATGCTGCGCTATGCACGCAACGAAGCCGCCGCGGGGCCGGTGCCGGCGCCGCGCAGCGGTGTCAGCGAGCGTCCGACCGTGACGCTGCTGGGCGAAATGTTCCCGGCGGACCCGGTTGGTATCGGCATGCTGCTCGAGCCGATGGGGCTTGCGGCCGGTCCGGTGGTGCCCACCCGCGAATGGCGCGAGTTGTATGCCGCGCTGGATTGCGCCACGGTGGCAGCGATCCATCCCTTTTATACCGCTTCGGTACGCGAGTTCACCTCTGCCGGACGGAGCGTGGTCGGTTCGGCACCTGTCGGCATATCCGGCACCCGCGACTGGCTGGCAGCTATCGGGCAGGCCTGCAATGTGCCGGCCGAACAGGTGGCGCAGGCCCAGCAGCGCTTTGTGCCCTTGATCCAGGCTGCGCTGGAGCGTAACCCGATCCGTGGACGGATCACGCTGTCGGGTTACGAAGGCTCCGAACTGCTGGTCGCCCGGTTGCTGGTCGAAAGTGGTGCCGATGTGCGCTACGTAGGCACGGCCTGCCCGCGCACGCCCTGGTCGGACACCGACCGTGAATGGCTGGAGGCGCGCGGCGTGCACGTGCAGTTCCGCGCATCACTGCAGCAGGACCTGGCGGCGATGGACGAATGGAAGCCCCAGCTGGCGATCGGCACCACGCCCGTGGTGCAGGAAGCCAAGCAGCGCGCCATTCCGGCGCTGTACTTCACCAACCTGATCTCGGCGCGTCCGCTGATGGGGATTGCCGGCGCTGGCTCGCTGGCCCAGGTGGTCAATGCCGCCATGGCCAATCAGTCGCGCTTCGATACCATGCGCGACTTTTTTGAAGGGGTGGGTCAGGGCGATCAGGCAGGCATCTGGTCGGCCAAGCCGGTGGAGCGACCCGAATTCCGCGCCAACTACCGGCGCCTGCTCGACAAGAAGATCAAGGCGCGCAAGGCTGAGGAGATGATCTGATGTATGTGATCGATCATGACCGCGCTGGCGGCTACTGGGGGGCGGTGTACGTGTTCACCGCGATCAAGGGCCTGCAGGTAATCATCGACGGTCCGGTGGGCTGCGAGAACCTGCCGGTCACGTCCGTCCTGCATTACACCGATGCGCTGCCGCCACATGAGTTGCCGATCGTGGTCACCGGTCTGGCGGAAGAAGAACTGGGTCAGCATGGTACCGAAGGTGCGATGAAGCGCGCACATGCCACGCTCGATCCCTGCCTGCCAGCCGTGGTGGTGACCGGCTCGATTGCCGAGATGATCGGGGGCGGTGTCACGCCCGAAGGCACCAATATCCAGCGCTTCCTGCCGCGCACCATCGACGAGGACCAGTGGCAAAGCGCCAACCGTGCGCTCAACTGGTTGTGGACCGAGTACGGCACGCGGCGTATCCCGGTGCCACCCAAACGCGAAGACGGGCAAAAGCCCCGCGTCAATCTGATCGGTGCCTGCTATGGCATGTTCAATACCTGGTCTGACCTGGCCGAGATCCGTCGCCTGGTGGAAGGTATCGGCGCAGAGGTCAACCTGAGTTTTCCACTGGGCAGTCACCTGGCCGAGGTGGCCAACCTGAACAATGCCGAAGTCAACATCTGCATGTACCGCGAATATGGTCGTCTGCTTTGCGAAACCCTGGGGCGACCCTGGCTGCAGGCACCCATCGGCCTGCACAGCACCACGCGTTTTCTGCGCGCATTGGGCGAGTTGCTGGGACTGGATCCGGAGCCGTTCATCGAACGCGAGAAGCACACCACCATCAAGCCCTTGTGGGACCTCTGGCGTTCGGTGACACAGGACTTTTTTGCCACGGCCAGCTTTGGCATTCACGCCACCGAAACCCATACCCGCGGTATCCGGCATTTTCTGGAAGACGAAATGGGTCTGCCCTGCCAGTTCGCCTTTTCGCGCAAACCCGGCATCAAGCCTGACAACGAGGCGGTGCGCGAGGCGATCCGCACCAAGCCGCCGCTGATCTTGTTCGGTAGTTTCAACGAGCGCATGTACATGGCCGAAGCGGGGGGGCGAGGCGTCTTTCTGCCGGCTTCCTTTCCGGGCGCAATCATCCGTCGTCATACCGGCACGCCGTTCATGGGCTACTCCGGGGCCACGTACCTGGTGCAGGAAGTCTGCAATGCGCTGTTTGATGCGCTGTTCCACATCATCCCGCTCGGTACCGACCTGGATCGGGTGGAAGCCACGCCCGGCCGGCTGCATCGCGAGCTGCTCTGGGATGCCGCCGCCAAGGAGGCACTGGACCATCACCTGGAGCAACAACCGGTGCTGGTGCGGATTTCCGCGGCCAAGACCTTGCGCGATGCGATCGAGGCCAGGGCGCGCGCGCAGGGGCTCGAGCGCGTACGAATTGAAGAAGCAGAGAGCGCGCTGGCGCTGGCCTGAAGGGGCAGCGCTGCGCAGTCTGAAATTGGGTTCGCACAGCGACTGACGCTGGCGGAGATAGGGTTTCACCGGGCCAGGCTGGCCGGAGAAAGGCGCCACCACCACGAGGGGGGGCGAGGGAAGGGGAGCCGGTTGCACCCGGCTCCCCTGATGAACCCGCGTTGAGAGGCGCGGAAACAGCCTTACGGCAAAAGGAGTCTATCACCATGGCACAGGAAAGAGGTTCTGGGTCCATTTCGGGCCTGCGGGAAGAGGAGGCGAAGGAATTTCATGCCTTCTTCGTCACCAGCTTCATCGTGTTCACCCTGATCGCGATCGTTGCACACGTGTTGGTCTGGCAATGGCGGCCCTGGCTGCCCGGCGCCGAGGGTTACACCTCGATGCTCGACGGGGTGAAGGCCGCGGCCAACACCATCACCCCATACATGATGTCCTGAGGAGGGAAGACTATGTGGCGCATCTGGTTGCTTTTCGATCCGCGCAGGGTTCTGGTGGCACTGGCGATTTTCCTGTTCTCGCTGGCCATCCTGATCCATTTCATCCTGCTCAGCACCGACCGTTTCAACTGGCTGGAGGGATCCCACAAGGGTCACCCGGTGGCGGTCCAGGCAGCACCCACCCCGGGCAAGTAAAGCCCAACCGGGTCACCGGGCTCCGGAAGGTTACGGCGTGTCCGTAACTCCCGGAGTCCGGGTTGACCTCAAGATTTTTGTAAGCCGGTGCCCACGGCACCGGTTGCATCCTGCAGGAGACGCAGATGTCGATGCTCAGTTTTGAGAGGAAATACCGCGTTCGAGGGGGAACGCTGCTGGGGGGCGATCTCTTCGATTTCTGGGTCGGTCCCTTTTTTGTCGGTTTTTTCGGCGTGACCACCATCTTCTTTGCCGCCCTCGGCACAGCCCTGCTGATCTATGGGGCCTCGCTGGGCAGCACCTGGAATATCTGGCAGATCAGCATTGCGCCGCCTGACCTGCATTACGGCCTGGCGCTGGCACCACTCAAGGAAGGCGGCATCTGGCAGGTGGTGACGGTCTGCGCGCTGGGAGCCTTCATTTCCTGGGCGCTGCGCGAGGTGGAAATCTGCAACAAGCTGGGGATGGGCTATCACGTGCCCGTGGCGTTCGGTTTTGCCATCTTTGCCTTCACCAGCCTGAACGTGATCCGCCCCATGTTGCTGGGCGCCTGGGGACACGGTTTTCCTTACGGCATCCTGAGTCATCTCGACTGGGTCTCGAACACCGGTTACCAGTACCTGCACTTCCATTACAACCCGGCGCACATGCTGGCGATCACCTTCTTCTTCACCACCTGTCTGGCGCTTGCGCTGCATGGATCGTTGGTGCTGTCGTCAACCAATCCCGGGGAAGGCGAAGTGGTGAAAACCCCGGAGCACGAAGACACCTACTTCCGCGACTTTGTCGGCTACTCGATCGGCACGCTGGGCATCCATCGCCTGGGTCTGGTGCTCGCGTTGAATGCCGTGTTCTGGAGCGCGGTGTGCATCATCCTCAGTGGACCGTTCTGGACGCGTGGCTGGCCCGAGTGGTGGAACTGGTGGCTTGACCTGCCGATCTGGCGCTAAGGGAGATACGGACCATGGAATATCAGAACATCTTCACGCGCACGCAGGTTCGCAGTCATCCGCACCATGGGGTGCCGATGCGTGGCAACAGCCTGTTCGAGCGGCAGGGCGAGGGCTTCTTCAATTACTGGGCCGGCAAGATCGGCAATGCCCAGATTGGCCCGATTTATCTGGGGGCTACCGGGATCGCCTCGATCATCTGCTTTTTCATTGCCTTCGAGATCATGGGTCTCAACATGTGGGCGTCGGTCAACTGGGACCCCGTGCAGTTCATCCGCCAGTTGCCCTGGCTGGCACTCGATCCGCCGTCGCCGGCCTATGGCCTGCACATCCCGCCGCTCAATGAGGGAGGCTGGTGGCTGATCGCAGGTTTCTTCCTGACTGCCTCGATCCTGTTGTGGTGGGTGCGTACCTACCGGCGTGCCCTGGCACTCGGTATGGGCATGCATGTATCGCAAGCCTTTGCAGCGTCGATCTGGCTGTATCTGGTACTGGGTTTTTTCCGACCGCTGGCCATGGGCAGCTGGGGCGAGGCGGTGCCGTTTGGCTTCTTTCCTCACCTGGACTGGACGGCCGCCCTGTCGCTGCGTTACGGCAATCTGTTCTACAACCCGTTCCACATGCTGTCGATCGCCTTCCTGTATGGGTCCGCACTGCTGTTTGCCATGCACGGCGCCACCATTCTGGCGGTGGGGCGTTATGGTGGTGAGCGCGAGATCGAGCAGATCACCGACCGTGGCACGGCATCGGAACGCGCCGCCCTGTTCTGGCGCTGGACGATGGGCTTCAACGCCACCATGGAATCGGTGCATCGCTGGGCCTGGTGGTTTGCCATCCTGACCCCGATCACTGGCGGCATCGGCATCCTGCTCACCGGTACCGCGGTGGACAACTGGTATCTGTGGGCGGTCAAGCACCATATTGCGCCGATCTATCCCACGCCGTGGCCGACCGTGGTCGACCCCGCCACCCTGCCGGGAGCTCCGCAATGAACGCCCGACCTGACTCTCCCGTCACCAGGAGTTCCACCATGAAACAACCCGTGCCCTGGGCGCGTGCTGCGGCCATGCTGGCCGCGCTGCTCCTGCTCACTGCCTGTGAACGTCCCCCCGCGTACTACACGCAGGGTGGCTATCGCGGCACCGCCATGGCCGATGTGCAGAATCCGCGCACCTTCCAGGCCAAGGTCGATGCGAACGTGGTACCCGACCCGAGTCCGGCCGCGGATCCCGGCGGACCGAAGGCCACCGAGGTGTACAAGAACGTGCAGGTGCTGGGTGACCTGTCGGCGGGCCAGTTCACCCGCGTGATGGTGGCCATCACCGGTTGGGTGGCGCCACAACAGGGTTGCCTTTACTGCCACAATCCGGCCAATTTTGCCGATGACAGCCTCTATACCAAGAAGGTGGCGCGACGGATGCTGCAGATGACGCGGCGGGTGAACAGCGACTGGCAGTCGCACGTGCAGAAAACCGGCGTGACCTGCTACACCTGCCACCGCGGTAATCCTGTGCCGGCGCGGATCTGGTTTAAGGATCCGGGACCACGCACGGCCCAGGGTCTGGCAGGCAACAAATTTGGCCAGAACACCCCGGCCAGGGAAATCGGCCTGACCTCGCTGCCCTTCGATCCGTTCACCAACTATCTGGATCAGCACGAGCAGATCCGTATGGCCAGCACCACGGCCCTGCCGTCCGGTGACCACCAATCGATCAAGCAGACCGAGTGGACCTATGCCCTGATGATTCATTTTTCCAAGTCGCTGGGCGTCAACTGCACGTATTGCCACAACTCACGTGCCTTCGCGAGCTGGGCGCAGAGTCCGCCGCAGCGTTCCACCGCCTGGTACGGCATCCGCATGGTGCGCGACATCAACAACGTGTACATGAATTCGCTGGTGGATGTGTTCCCGGACTACCGGAAGGGTGTCACCGGGGATGTCGCGAAAACCTACTGTGCCACCTGTCATCAGGGTGTGTACAAGCCGCTGCTGGGGGTGAGCATGGCGAAGGATTATCCGGAACTGCAGGGCCCGTCACCGGAGGCGGCTGAAGCACCAGCCGCCAAGCCGGCGGAAGTCGCGGCCCGATAGTGGCTCACGGCGGGGTCCCCTGGCCCTGCCGTTTTTCGCGTGCAACTCCCCTGGCGCGCGGCCCCGCCCCCTCAGGCGGGGTTCTTTTTTCACAAGCGGAGCGCGCGCGATGTGGCCCTTCAAGCTGTTCCTGATCCTGCATGTGGTGGCTGGCGCCAGCGGATTGCTGCTGTTCTGGGTACCGGTGCTCAGTCGCAAGGGGGCGCAGGTCCATCGGTTTTATGGCCGGCTGTTCTGTTCCCTGATGCTGGTCACCGCCAGCATGGCGATCTGCATGGGGACATGCACCCTGCTGGCGCCGCGCGACACCCATCCCTTCCTGTTGATGCCCGATGAACTGGTGGCGGGGGTGTTCGGCTGGATGATGATCTACCTTGCTGCGCTGACCATCAGTCTGGTCTGGCATGGTCAGCGCAGCACGCGCACCCGACACGCGCCGCAGCAACGTCGTGCGCCCGCCGATGTGCTGGTGCAGATCGTCGTGTTGCTGCTCGCATTGCAATGTGCCCGGCAGGGCTGGCAACTGCACATGCCGCTGATGATGATGATGCCGCTGATCGGCGTGGCCTCGGTGGCCACCAATCTCTGGTACATGCTGCGTCCACCGGCCCACGGCAAGGCCTGGATGATGGAGCACGTCAAGGCCTTGGTCGGGGCCGGTATTTCGGTCTACACAGCCTTCACCGCATTCGGCGCCGTGCATCTGCTGCCTGCGGCAGCGCTCAATCCCGTCACCTGGTCGTTTCCGCTGGTTGCGGGGGTCAGCCTGATCCTGTGGCACTGGGCGGCCATCCGCCGCAGCGTGTTGCAGTGACCCTCTACCGGCCGCCGGCACCCTGGCCAAGCGGTCCGTTGCGCTCGCTGTTACGGGTGGTGCTGCGGGGTGAACGCAACCTGCTCAGCCTGCTGCCCTTGCCCGCCTATCGCATGCGTATCGGCAGGCTGGGCTGGTCACGCCGCGGTATCGTGATGGTCAATGATCCGGCGCTGGTCAGCGAAGTGCTGCGCGATCCGCAGCAGATGTATCCCAAGAACGACCTGATGGTGGACGCGCTGCAGGCGCTGGTAGGCGACTCGATGTTCGTCTGCAGTGGTGCCAACTGGCAACGTCAGCGCGCCATGATCGAACCCGCCTTCGCCCTGATGCGCATCGACCGCGTGTTCGACGGGATGGCGCAGGCAGTGGATGAGCAGGTCGCGCGGCTGGAGCTTGCAGCCTGTGATGGCACCCTGCTGTCGCTGGACGCCATGTTGAGCCGGCTCACTGCCGACATCGTGTGTCGCGCCATCTTTTCGGTGCCTTTGGCAAGCGCCACCGCGTATCGGGTGTTCGAGGATTTTCTGGTGTTCGAACGCTCATGCGCCAATGTGGACATTGGCCGGATGATCTTTGCACGCCCATGGACGGCCACGTCGCAGACCGCTGCCGTGCAGTCGGCCTGCCAGCGCATCCGTGCGCAGATCGGATGCCTGCTTGACCAGCATCAACAGACGCGCGCGCAGCAGCCTGCCAGCGCAGCGGTGCCGCCAGATCTGGCGCAAATGCTGGTCGAGGCGCGTGACCCCGCAAGTGGGCAGGGCTTCACTCGGGAGGAACTGATTGACCAGTTGGGTGTGTTTTTTCTGGCCGGGCACGAAACCACGGCGAGTGCACTCACCTGGGCCTTTTTCGTGCTGGCGATGCAACCCGCCCTGGCGTCGCGGCTGCGCGCAGAGGTGGCGGCACAGCGTTTGCTGACTGGCGGGGTGCTCGACCCTGCTGCGCTGCGCCAGCTGTCCTTCACACGCAATGTGTTCCGCGAGGCATTGCGCCTGTATCCGCCCATCACTTTCCTGCCGCGGGTGGCATTGCGCGATGGTCAGCTCGGACCCTGCCGCATCCGCCGCGGCAACATGATCATGATTGCGCCGTGGACCCTGCATCGGCATGCCGATTTTTGGGATAACCCGGATTGCTTCGACCCGGATCGCTTTGTCAGCGGGCTGGATCGCGCCCATGCCGCTGGTGCCTACATCCCGTTTGGGCAGGGGCCCCGCGTTTGCGTGGGCGCAGCTTTTGCCAGCCTGGAGGCCACCCTGATCCTGGCGCGTCTGGGCGAGTGCTTCAGCTTTACCGTGCAGGCACCGGAGCGGGTGCGGCCGGCGGCGCGTCTGACGACCCGGCCGGAGCAGGAAATCCTGATCTCGGTCGGATTACTGGAACGCGCAGCGGCCGGGCCTTCAGTGCGCCCGGAATCACTGCGCTGGTCACAGATGAAAGCGTCCTGACGACAAGGTGCGGGTGCGGCCGCCAATCCAGAGCTGGCCGTCTTCTCCCTTGCGCACGAACACGCGCCCGTCGCGCTGCAGGCAGCTGCCTTGTGCAGCCACATAGGGCGGGTGAGCGATTCCGCTGCGGGTGAGCCACTGGGCGAGCCCGGCATTCAGGCTGCCAGTGACCGGGTCCTCGACCACGCCCCCTTGGGCGTCGCTGAAGAAGGCACGCACCTCGAACTGACTGTCACTGCCGGATGCCTGCGCCCCGATCACGCCGATCGTGATCGGATGGGGTGACTGGCGTGCCGGCTGCAGCGCGCGCACGGCGGCTGCGTCGGGCAGCAGCACGCCGATCCACTGCGGGCCGTTGGCCACCCATTCCATGGCCAGCCAGTCACCCCGACGCAGGCCCAGGAATGCTGCCACCTGCATCTGTTCGGCGCCTTCGACGGGACCGCTGCGGGTCAGTGGCGGGGCGGCAAATGCCAGCATGTTGGCGCCTTGCTCAATCTCGATCAGTCCGGCGGCGCATTCCTGCACGATGGTCAGGCCGCGGCGGGGTTGGCCGCCATCTTCCATCCAGGCGTGGCAGCTGCCCAGGGTGGGGTGACCGGCGAAAGGCAGTTCGTGGCTGGGCGTGAAAATGCGCACCCGATAGTCCGCCTCGGCCCGCATCGCTTTGAGCAGGAAGGTGGTCTCGCTGAAATTCAGCCAGCGTGCAATGGCCAGCATTTCCGCGTCGTCCATGCCGTCGGCATCCAGCACGACAGCCAGAGGATTGCCGCGGAGCGGCGTCTGGAAAAACACATCCACCAGCTGGAAGGGATACGCCATACAGGCCTCGTGCAGATCAGCGATATTGATGCGCAGGGAAGGCGCACCAGCAGGTGCAAGCGGGTGCAAGCCCGATCTTAAAACGTCTGCAGCTGGTCGGCCAACCGGCCGCGTTCCACCAGGTCATGCAAGGCGTCGCCCAGCCGCGCACTTTCGGCCACCACCCGCTGCCACGCGCGCTGGCGAGCGGCGGGATCAAGACGACTGAAGTCGCGCCGGTCGGGAATCCGCCCGCCAGGCAGGCTGGCGACCCATTCGGCAGCGGGGGCGATCAACAGGGTGCGGTCCAGGGCAGCTGCAGGCGAGTGGCGCCAGCGCAACAGCTTGTCGAACCACCCCGGCACCAGATGCCCGTAAAAATGCGGATAAAGGATCAGCCCCTGCGCGTTGGCAGCAGGCATGGGCAAGGGGTGGTAATCAATGATGCCGCCGTCATACCAGGCCCATGGTGATGGCCCGCCCGAGGCCGGCAGCAGCGGACGGACTGGCTCGAGCAGCAAGGGGATGGATCCGGAGGCGAGCAGGGCAGTCTCCAGATTGGTGCCGTCGAGCAGCGCGTCACGCGTCGGCACCGGTTGCCAGAAGTTACTGCAGCGGGAGGCGGCGCCAGTGTGCAGCACCACGCGCCGCATGGTGGACGCGAGTCCTGTCGGACTGGCCAGATTGCGCAGCGCGGTGCCCGCCAGTCCGAGCGCGATGCGCTTGCGTTGATTGCTGGCGATGCGTCCGTGTGCCTCAGCCACCAGCACGTGCAGCTGGCGCTGCGGGTTGTGCAGGATCGCCTGCTGATTGGCCGGTGTGAGCAGGGTGCGCAGCACGCTCAGGCAGACCGCACTGACCTGCGCCGCGCTTGGGTGGTCAGGGTAGGTCTGGGCAAGATAGGCCTGCAGCAGCTGCGCCTGTGCCTCCAGCGGTTGTGCGCTGGCAAAGCAGGCCATGCGCCAGCTGCCAATCGAGGAGCCCACCAAAGGCAGGGGAGCGCTGCGCGTGCGGGCGGGCAGGAACGTACCCAGCAGCCAGCGGTCGATGCCGATCAGCGACAACCATTTGGGGCCGCCAGAAGCGCCTACCAGCAAGTCGATATCATCGGCACGCAGTCCGCGCGCGCGCAGCAGCGCAGCGGCAGAGCGGCCGGCACGAATGTCCAGGAGTCTCATGGTCAGGCATCATACCGGCTGCCCTTCACCTGAGCATTCCCGTGGCTGATTTGTCCGTTCCTGCAACGCCCCCTGTTCCTACCGCCAGTACCGACGATCTGGTTGGCCACCCGCGCGGCCTGATGGTCTGCTTTTTCACTGAAATGTGGGAACGCTTTTCCTTTTACGGCATGAAGGCCTTGCTGCTGCTGTTCCTGCTCAAACATCACCTGTTCTCTGACCAGGAAGGGTATTTGCTGCTGGGTGCATACGCCGGGCTGGTCTATGCCGTTCCACTGCTCGGCGGTTACATCGCGGACCGTGTGCTTGGCATGCGTAAGGCGGTAGTGCTGGGCGCATTGCTGTTGTGTGCGGGTCACCTCGGTATGGCGATCGAGGGGCGGAGCGCTACCCGGGATGCCATGGGGGTGGTGCAGCGTGACAGCGTCGGCATGGTTGCCTTGTACCTGTCGCTGGCGGCGATCATCATCGGGGTCGGCTTTTTGAAGCCCAATATCGCCAGCATGGTGGGCCGGCTTTACGCGCCCGGCGATCCGCGCCGCGATGCCGGATTCACGCTTTACTATGCCGGCATCAACCTGGGCGCCCTGTTTTCCAGTCTTATCTGCGGTTACCTCGGCGAGGTCTATGGCTGGCGTTACGGGTTTGGCGCCGCCGGTATCGGCATGCTGGCAGGCTTGCTGGTGTTCCTGTCGGGGCAGGTCCACCTGCGTGGGATTGCCGAGCCGCCGGACCCCGCCGCCCTGCGTCGGGTCACTCGCAGCGGATTGTCGGTGGAGGTGCTGATCTACGTCGGTGCCGTACTGGCGGTGCCGCTGGTGGCTGCCCTGCTGCACTGGCCCACGGCGGTTGCCGGCCTGCAGGGGCTGGCCTTGCTGCTCTGGGGGGCGTGGTTTGCCTGGTATCTGACCGTGCACTGCTCGCCGGTGCAGCGGCGCCGTATGGCCAGCATCCTGTTCTTCATCGGTTTCGTGCTGTTGTTCTTTTCGCTTTACGAGCAGACCTATGGTGCGTGGATCACGTTCACGGACCGCATGCTCGATCACGACCTGTTTCCGTCGCTGGTGATCCGCAACGGCAATCCGCTGCCCTGGTCGGTGGTGCCGCTGGCGCTTTCGGCGCCTGTGGTGGCGTGGGCCCTGGCGGCACGTACCGCGCGTCAGGCCATTCTGGCACTGGCGGGGCTTGCGCTGCTCTCGGCGATACTGATCGTACGCGACAGCCTGGTGCTGCCGCAGACGGCGGGTTCGCTGACCTATCTGGGCGGCCTTTGGATTGTGCTGCTTGCACCGTTCACTTCCTGGCTGTGGCCGGCGCTGGCGCGCCGTCGCATCAATCCGGGCAAGGTGAGCAAATGCGCAATTGGCCTGTTGCTGTGTGGCCTGGCCTTCCTGCCGCTGGTGGCGGCCAACCGCATTGCTGCGCAGGGCGGTCTTGCCAGCGTATGGTGGCTGGTGCTGGCCTATGGTGTGCTCGAACTGGGCGAGGTGTGCCTGTCGCCAATCACGCTTGCGGCGGTGTCCGAGCTGAGCCTGCCCGAGGTGTCGTCGCTGATGATGGGGGCTTGGCTGCTGGCCACGTCGTTCTCCGAGCAGGTGGCGGCCATGCTGTCGAGCCTGGCGTCGCTGGATTTACAGGACGGTGCACAGGTGGATCATCTGCAGGCAGCGCTCAAGTACGGCAGCCTGTTCGAGCGCATGGTGTATGTCGGGGCGGGTTCGGCGCTGCTGGCCGTGCTGTGCATTCCGCTGCTGCGCCGCTGGACAGCAGACCCCGCTGGGTCGACGGCCGGCCAGCAAGGTCGGGCAGGGTGAGCGGTCAGGGCGAGACGCGCTCCAGCCGGTAGCCGTAAAAATAGACCGAGGACAGCCGCAGCCCGCTCTCGGGGCTCAGCCCAAGCTTGTTGCGGATGCGGCTGACATGCGTGTCCACGGTCCGCGTGTTGAGATCGGGATTGCGGCCCCAGATGCTCTCGAGGATGTGACCGCGCGAGAGCAATTGCCCCATGTGACGGAACAGGAACAGCGTCAGGTCGAATTCTTTCAGGGTCATTTCCACGTCGCGATCACCACATTTGATGCGGCGCTGCGCCACATCAATGCGGATCTGATCGACCTCAAGGATTTCCTTCTGCTGATATTCGAGGCGTGAACGACGTTCCAGAGCATTCACCCGCGCCACCAATTCGAACTTGCGCAGCGGCTTGGTCAGATAATCGTCTGCGCCTTTTTGCAGCGCGGTGACGATGTCCTCTTCGTCGGTACGCGCCGTCATGAACATCACCGGCACCGGCGCCTGAATGTTTTCGCGCACCCATTCCAGCACCTGGGCTCCGGAAAGCGACGGCGTATTCCAGTCCAGCAGGAACAGGTCGTAACTCTCGCGCGCCACATGCTTAAGAAAGGCCTTGCCGTCAGACAGGTGCGTGACGAGGTGATGGGCCTCTTCCAGCCACAGTCTGACCAGCGCAGCCTGGTCCGGATCATCTTCGAGTAGGGCGATTCGCATTGGTCGATTATGTCGGAAACGAAATTACACTTGAAGGGTTTTCTTCAGGAATGGGTGGCGGCTGGTGAAATACGGCTTGCTTTCCACTTTCGCCCAGCTGTAAAGGATCGGTCCGGCAATCACGCCACTGACGCCAAACAGGCTTTCCCCGATCAGCATCACGCAAAGCAGTTCCCAGGCCTTGCATTCCACTTCGTTACCGACCAGGCGTGCATTCAGGAAATATTCGAATTGGTGAATCACCAGCAGGAAGACCACGGCACTGGCCGCCACCTGCAGGTTCACCGTGCAGGCCAGCACCACAATGGCGCCGTTCGACAGCAGGTTGCCAACTACCGGAATGAAGGCCGCAAAGAAGGTGACAATCACCAGCAGGCCGGAATGCGGCAGGGTGACACCAGCCAGCGGCAGGGCGGCCAAAAGGTAGACTGCGGTGAGCAGGGTATTGATTGCCGAAATCTTGGCTTGCGCGCCAAGGATCTTGCGGAAGGCCGTCCACAGCCGGAAAATGCGCCGCCCCATGGCTGCGCCCAATGCGCCCTGCGCCATTCCGGCGCCTTCGACGGCCAGCATGCTGGCGATGATGCCGGTGATCAGGCACAGCGTGCTGGCACGGATACCGGCGATGCCGAATTCAGACAGCGCGCTGGCGTTGCCCTGCGCGAGGCCGGCCAGGCGGCTCACCATGTCGCTGGTGTCATCTGGCAGGGCACTGCTCAGGGTGGGCGGAAGGGTGCTGCGCAGCGTGGTGAGCGAAAGCCGCAGGCGCTCCAGCAGGGCCCCCCAGTCCGCCTGCAGCAGCGCTTTCTCAGCGCTGGTCACGCCGGCCACAAGTACCGTCACCACCAGGCCGGCAATCATTGTCAGGGCTATCAGGCGTGACCAGCCGGCCGACAGCCGTGCCTCGATCGGCCGCGCCGCCAGCCGCACGATGGTGTAGACCAGCATGCCGAAAAAGCACGCCGGGACGAGGCCATGCGTGAGGATGATCCCCAACAGGACCAGCATCAGCAGATGGCTGGCCAACTCGGCGCGCCAGAACGGCGCCTCGTGCGACGCCAGTTCTGGTGTGTCGGCCTCGGTGCCGACTTCGTCGATGCTGGTCAGCGGCGGGAGGTCGGCGCAGGGATGGTCGGCGCTGGCGCTGCCTGCTGCAGGGGGGGCGTGGGCGGGGGTCGGCAAGGCGTCAGTGGTCATGGCGGGCAGGGGTGGGGGCGAAGCCGGATTATTACTCATTCTCGCGCTCATCCGTTTCCGCCCTCTCCGGGGCGGGCTTGCGAAAGGGCGCATGTTCCTCAAGTTCGTTCACGTAGTGCGCGATTCCCTCGCCTTCGCGTTCGAGGAAATCGCCGATCGCCTCGGCAAAGCGCGGGTCGGCGATTTGATGGGTGGACCATGTGGTCACTGGCATGAAGCCACGCGCCAGCTTGTGCTCGCCCTGCGCGCCGCCCTCGAAGGTGGCGATGCCGCGTTCGATGCAAAACTCCAGCCCCTGGTAGTAACAAGCCTCGAAGTGCAGTGCAGGCACGTGCTCGATCGCGCCCCAGTGACGTCCCCACAGATGGTCGCGGTCATACAGGTCGAGCGCTGCGGCAATCGGCTCACCATTCCGTTCGGCGATCACCAGCAGCACGTGTTCGGCCAGATGGGTACCCAGATGACGGAAGAACGCTGCATTCAGATACGGCGTGGAGCCATGCTGTCGATAGGTGGTGCGATAACAGCGGCTGAAGAACTGCCATTGTTCCGGCGTGATGTCAGGGCCGCAGATCCGTCGCATCACCACGCCGGCATCGCTGACCCGGCGACGCTCCTGACGGATTTTCTTGCGCTTGTCGCGTGACAGGGTGGCCAGAAAAGCCTCGAAATCGGCGTAGCCTGCGTTGTGCCAGTGAAACTGCACCCCCTGACGCAACATGGCACCGCCGCTGGCCAGCGCACTGCGCTGGTCTTCCGGGGGAAACAGCACATGCACGCTGGACGACTCCAGCGTTTGCTGCACCTGCTGCAGGGCGGCCACCAGGGCGGGCAGCCATTGGCTGGACGCTACCAGCAGACGGGGGCCGGCGACCGGGGTGAAGGGAATCGCACACAGCAGCTTGGGGTAGTACGCCAGCCCATGCTGCTGATAGGCACGTGCCCACGCCCAGTCAAAGACAAATTCGCCGAAGGAGTGGTGCTTTTCATACAACGGAGCGGCCGCCACCCACTGATCATTGGCCCGGATCGCCACATGGCGTGGAATCCAGCCGGTACCCGGACCGACACAAGCGGTCAGTTCAAGGCCGTGCAGAAACGCATGGCGCAGGAAAGGTTGGTCACCCGCCAGACGATTCCAGTCCTCGGGGGCAATCTCGGCCAGACTGTCGAGAACGTGAATTTCATGGTGCGGCACGTGATGACGATGATTTTCATCACCTTGGTCTTCATCACGCTGATTTTGATCACGCTGATTTTGATCACTCAAGCGGGCAATTCCTGTGGCAAGTGCGCAACACGCAGATACGGTTAGCAAGCCGAGGTGCTATGCTTTTATCTAACACTAGATTTAATCCGTACGGAGGATCACATGAAGAAAATCGAGGCGGTGATCAAACCGTTCAAGCTGGACGAAGTCCGGGAAGCCTTGTCGGAAGTGGGAATCTCTGGATTGACCGTGACCGAGGTGAAAGGGTTCGGTCGGCAAAAGGGTCACACCGAGTTATATCGCGGTGCCGAATACGTGGTCGACTTTTTGCCCAAGGTAAAAATCGAGGTGGTGATTCCCACCCACCTTGAAGAGAAGGCCATCGAGGCCATCATCCGCGCTGCGCGCACCGGCAAGATCGGTGACGGCAAGATCTTCGTTTCGGAAGTGCAGCAGGTGGTGCGGATCCGCACCGGCGAGACCAACGAAGACGCAATCTGAGTTCAGTGCTGGCGCAGCGCGCCAGCACGCGCTCCTGCCGTCACTCGCGACCGCGGCAGCGGGATGGGCGGGATATCAGTCGCCCACCCCCAGATGACTGCGCAACTTCAGCGCCTGCGGCAGCGCGTCCGACAGGCTGGCACCGGTGACGGTGAAATGACCCATTTTACGTCCGGGGCGAGCGTCTTCCTTGCCATACAGGTGCAGGTGGCAATGCGGATTGGCCAGCAGGGCGGCCCAGTCCGGCGGGCCGTCGCGCCAGATGTCGCCCAGCAGGTTGACCATCACTGCGGCACTGCCTGGCTTCGGGTCGAGGGGCGCGAAGCCGCACACCAGCCGTACCTGCTGCTCGAACTGGCTGCAGGCGCCGGCGTCAATCGTGTAATGCCCGCTATTGTGTGGTCGCGGTGCCATCTCGTTGAGTACCAGGCGACCGCCGGCCACAACAAAGAACTCCACGCCCAGCACCCCCACGTAATCGAGCTGGTCGGCAATCTGCATGGCAATCCTGCGCGCCTCGCTGGCCAGCGCCGGCGGAATGTCCGCAGGCGCCATGCTTACGTCCAGGATGCCGCCCGTGTGGCGATTCTCGGCCACCGGAAAACATTGCATCTGGCCGTCCACGCTGCGTCCAAGCACCACGGAAATCTCGCGCTCCAGATCCAGTTGCTGCTCGACCACGCAGGGCAACAGGCCGGGATTGGCGCGTAGTTCGTTAGCGGCCTGCACCGCATTGGCCACGCGGACCTGCCCTTTGCCGTCGTAACCAAAGCGCGCTGTCTTGATGATCGCAGGGTATTGCACTGCGGCCACTGCGGCGTCGATGCCGTCGGCGTCGTGGATGGCGGCAAAAGGACCCACCGGCAGTCCGCAGTCGCGGAAAAACTGCTTCTCGAGGATGCGGTGCTGGGCCACGCCTACCGCCGCTGCTGGTGGTCGCACCGGCACGCCGTGGTCGTTGGCCAGCGCCTGCAGCGCTGCTGCCGGCGCATTCTCGAATTCGGTGGTGACCACGGCACAGCCCGCGCCCAATTCGGCCAGGGCTGGAGGATCGTCATAGGCCGCACACAGATGACGGGTGGCAAAGGCCGCTGCCGGCGCACTTGGGTCGGGGTCCAGTACCCAGACACCGTAACCCGCGTTACGTGCCGCAATCGTGAAGTAGCGTCCGAGTTGGCCGCCACCCAGCAAGCCCAGGGTTGCGCCGGGCAGGATCACTGGCGCAGTCACGTCAGTTGGTCGTCAGCGGCGGAAGGTGCATGGCCTCGACCATGCGGGCAAGGCCAGCACGGTAGTCGACCAGTCTTTGCGCCAAGGCAGGGTCGCTGACCGCCAGCAGTGCCACGGCGAACAGCGCCGCGTTTGCGGCACCGGCTTCGCCAATGGCGAACGTGGCTACCGGAATCCCTTTGGGCATCTGCACGATCGACAGCAGCGAGTCCTGACCCTGCAGGTGGCGCGAAGCGACCGGCACGCCAAGCACCGGCACCGTGGTCTTTGCAGCCACCATGCCAGGCAGGTGGGCAGCCCCGCCGGCACCGGCAATGATGCAGGCCAGACCGCGTCCACGCGCCTGCTCGGCGTAGGTGAACATGGCATCCGGTGTGCGGTGTGCCGAAATCACCCGGGCCTCGAACGGGATGCCGAATTCTTCCAGCATGCGGGCGGCGGCCGCCATGGTGTCCCAGTCACTCTGACTGCCCATGATCAGGCCGACCTGCGGCGCTTTGGCGTGTTGCACGAGCGTGTCCCCGGCCAGCGTGATCAGTCGACCAGGCCGCGTGCCTCGGCCACCTGGCCGCGGTAGGCGTCAAAAATGTGGCGGAGTGCGTCGGCCATCACCACCTTTGGCGACCAGTCCAGCTCTTCGCAGGTGTTGGTGATCTTCGGCACGCGGTTCTGCACGTCCTGGTAGCCCTTGCCATAGTAGGCTTCCGAGGTGGTCTCGATCAGCTGCACCTTGGCGGCGGTTTCGGCGTACTCCGGGTATTCCCTGGCCAGGGTCAACATCATTTCGGCCAGTTCCCGCACCGAGAAGTTGTTGCTGGGGTTACCCACGTTGTAGATCTTGCCGCTGGCCACGCCGTCCTTGTTCTCGATCATCTTCATCAGCGCCGAGACGCCGTCGTCGATGTACGTGAAGGCGCGCTTCTGCTGACCACCGTCCACCAGCTTGATGTTCTCGCCGCGCACGATATGGCCGAAGAACTGGGTGATCACGCGCGAGCTGCCTTCCTTGGGCGTGTGGATGCTGTCCAGGCCAGAACCGATCCAGTTGAACGGACGGAACAGGGTGAAGTCCAGGCCTTCCTGCGCCCCATAAGCCCAGATCACGCGGTCCATCAGCTGCTTGCTGCAGGAGTAGATCCAGCGCTGCTTGTCGATCGGACCGAGCACCAGTTCCGAACCGTAGGGATCGAACTCGGCATCACGCGACATGCCGTACACCTCGGAGGTGGACGGGAACAGGATGCGCTTCTTGTACTTCACCGCGCTGCGCACGATGGGCAGGTTGGCTTCGAAATCGAGCTCGAACACGCGCAGCGGCTGTTGCACATAGGTGGCCGGCGTGGCAATGGCGACCAGCGGCAGCACCACGTCGCACTTCTTGACGTGGTATTCGATCCACTCACGGTTGATCGTGATGTCACCCTCGAAGAAGTGGAAGCGCGGGTGGTCAACCAGATCTGCGACGCGCTCGCTCTGCATGTCCATGCCATAGACTTCCCAGTCGGTGGTGGCGAGGATGCGCTGGCTCAGATGATGGCCGATGAAGCCATTGACGCCGAGGATGAGGACTTTTTTCATTGGTGAGCGGTCTGCCGAAGCGGAAAACCAAGGAGTATAACGCGAGCCGGGGTCAGCTCGGTAGCAGGTAGCTGCCGCCCAGCCTTGCCCGCACATCGGCTGGTGTCACCGCCACCCCGTCGAGTTCCATCGACAGGATGCGCAGCCGCACCGCTTCACCGGTTTCCACCCAAAGTCCGCGACGGCCGTCGGCGATCAGTTCCGGGCGACGCATGACTGCGCCCGAGGCTTGCGCGGGATTGCCGGGAATCAGCTGGGTGCGCAGGATGCGCGCAGTCAATCCGCCCAGTTCGGTGAAAGCCCCCGGATAGGGCGGCGCCACGCCGCGCACCAGATTGTGGATCTCGGGCAGCGGTCGGGACCAGTCGATGCGGCCGTCGGCCGGCTTGCGGCCGGCGCAATAATTGCCCTCGGCCAGGTTTTGCGCCTGCGCCACATTGCTGCCGTCGAGCAGGCCGGGCAGGGTTTGCTCCAGCACCAGTTCGGCGGCCCAGGTGACTTTCTGGAACACCTCATAGGCGGTGTCATCGGGCAGGATCGGAACCCGTTGACGCCCGGCGATCGCTCCCTGATCGGGCTTGGCGGTCATGTAATGCAGGCTGGCGCCGGTTTCGTGCTCGCCGCGGATCACGGCCCAGTTCACCGGCACCCGGCCGCGATATCTGGGCAGCAGCGAGCCATGCATGTTCAGTGCACCGCGGGTGACGGAACCGAGCAGCGCTTCACCCAGCATGCGCCGGTAGTAAAACGAGAACAGGAAATCGGCACGCAGGGCACTGACCTGCGCCACCACGTCAGGGCTGTTCGGGTCTTCCGGGGTGATCACCGGAATGCCATGCATGCGCGCCAGTTCGGCCACGCTGCCAAACCACACCTGCTCGCCGGGATCATCCTCATGCGTCACCACCAGCGCCACCTGCACCCCGGCTGCCAGCAGCACCGACAGGCAGCGCACCCCCACATTGTGGTACGCAAACACCACGGCGCGCGCCGGGGTGGCGGAGGGCAGGAGGGAAGGCATGCTCATCGGACAGTGGTCTCGCGGTTTGGGCAGTGAGGAGGACGGCGGTTTGGCAATGCAGCGCGTGCCGGGCGGGTCGGACTCAGGCTGCGTCGTGGCCGCCGGGCCGGCCGGTTGGGTTGGCCTGCAGCACGGCCTGGATCAGGTAACGCGGACGCATGCGCACCTGCTGGTAGATGCGGCCGATGTACTCACCCAGGAGGCCGATGCCAAACAGCAGGATGCCGATCAGCAGGAAGGTGATTGCGAACAGGGTGAACACGCCTTCGGCCTCGGGGCCCAACACCAGCCGGCGGACCAGAAGGTAAACCACGAACAGCGCGGAAAGCAGCGACAGCAGGATGCCGAACAGGCTGAACAACTGCAGCGGCACGATCGAAAAGCCGGTGACCAGATCGAAGTTGAGCCGGATCAGACTATACAGCGAGTACTTCGATTCCCCGGCGGCGCGGTCTTCATGCGCCACAATGATTTCGGTCGGGTTGGCGGCAAAGGTGTAGGCCAGCGCCGGGATATAGGTGCTGACCTCGGTGGACTGGGCAATGGCATCTATGATGCGCCGGTCGTAGGCACGCAGCATGCAGCCCTGGTCGGTCATGCGGATGCGGGTCAGGCGCTCACGCAGGCGGTTCATGGCGCGCGAAGCGATCTTGCGCCACGCCACATCGTGCCGCTTGCGGCGGATGGTGCCGACATAGTCGTGGCCTGCATCCATCGCTGTCAGCAGGTTGCCGATTTCTTCCGGCGGGTTCTGCAGGTCGGCATCCAGCGTCACCACGCGCTGGCCGCGCACATGGGCGAAGCCTGCCATGATCGCCATGTGCTGGCCGTAGTTGCCATTGAAGTAGATCACCCGGGTCACGTCCGGACGGCGCTCGAACTGCTGCCGCAGCAGGGCGCCGGAGCGGTCGCGGCTGCCGTCGTTGATGAACACGATCTCGTAGGCGCAGCCGAGCGCATCCAGTGAAGGATAGAGCCTGTCGAACAGCGTCTGCAGGCCGTCTTCCTCGTTGTAGACCGGGATCACCACGGACACCAGACCGGGCGTGCCCGGCGAGGCGCCCGGCGTTGGCATTTCGTCGGCAGAAAAGGTCATCGGATCGACAGTCATGCGGCAAGGATCTCCAGCAGGGCGTCACACACCCGGTCCACCTGATCCAGTCGCATCAGTGGAAAGAGCGGCAAGGTCAGTGTTTCGCGGGCAATCCGCTCGCTGTTCGGAAAGGCGCCCTCGCCGCCGGCCAGATGGCGATACGCGCTGGTCAGATGGATCGCCTCATACGAGATGCCGCTGCCGATACCGCGCGCGGCCAGTTCGTCCATCACGTGCTTGCGGGTGCGGCCGAGCCGTTGCAGCGGCAGCAGCGGGGCAAACATGTTCCAGGAATGCCCCTCGTCGCCGCGCGGCGGCAGCACGTCGGTGGGCAGATGGCCCAGGCGTTCGAAGTAGCGCGCCACCAGCAGATGGCGGCGGGCGTTGAACTCGTCCAGTCGCGCCAGTTGCAGCAGGCCGAGGCGCGCGTGCACGTCGGGCATGTTGTACTTGGCTCCACCGGCCTCGACGTCGCGCGTGCCGTCTGGCAGGCGGCGGATCCCGTGAAAGCGCAGGCGCTCCACGTGTGCGGCCTCAACCGGATTGCTGAACACCAGCGCGCCGCCTTCGATGGTGGTCATGTTCTTGTTCGGGTGGAAGCTGAAACTCACGATGTCGCCAAAGCTGCCGATGCGCTGACCCTGCCAGCGGGTTCCGATGGCCAGCGCAGCGTCCTCGATCACCCGCAACTGATGGTGCCTGGCGAGATCGTACAATGCGTCCATTGGCAGCGGCAGGCCGGCAAAATGGGTGGGCATCAAGGCCTTGGTGCGCGGGGTGATGGCCGCCTCGGCAGCCGCCAGCGACATGTTGCGCGTGTGCAGATCCACGTCCACGAACACGGGTGTCGCGCCGGTGCGGGCAATGGCGTTCGCGCAGGCAAAAAATGTTTGCGAGGGCAGGATCACTTCATCGCCGGCACCGATACCGCAGGCCACCAGCGCAAGCTCCAACCCTGCCGTGGCGGACGTCAGCACGCGGACCGGGCGCCCGCCATGGTAGTCGGACAGGGCGCGCTCGAAGGCCAGCACCTGCGGACCACTGGTGAGTTGCAGGCTGCGCACCGTGTCGCTGATCGCCTCGATCATGGTCTCGTCGATGGTGGGGCGTGCAAAAGGCAGGAAGGGCAGCGCGCTGCCGGTGGCGACGGACTTGTCCATGGGTTCAGACCTGAGTAAGGCGCGATCAGCCGCGCGTGATGATGACCACGCCGGCAATGATCAGCGCGATGCCGGACACCTTGCCGGCGTTGAGGGTTTCGCCGAACAGCCACCAGGCTGCCAGAGCATTGACCACATAGCCGATCGACAGCAGCGGGTAGGCCTGCGAGACGGGTACGCGCGAAAGGGCAAGGATCCACACCACCACGCTGATGGCATAGCAGCCAAGGCCGCCCAGGATGGGCAGGTTGGTGGCAATGCGCAGGCCGATCGGCACGATCTGCTGGGTGCTGAATTCGAAATGGCCGAGGATGTTGGTGCCGGCCTTCAGCAGCAGTTGGGCGGCGGCGTTGAGCAGCACCCCGGTGAGGATTAGCATGAAACTGAGGGCATTCATGGCGCAGAAACTAACACATGACGGCTGTCGCGGGCCACCAGCCGCATGGGCAGGCCGGTGCTGAGCAGGTGCGCGTAGCGCGCGGGTTCCATCACCGCATGGTCGCCCGGCTGGCTGCCCCATGTGGCACGGAAAGCCGCTTCGGAAGGAATCGACAGCGCCGGTTCCTGCTGCAGGCCAAATTCCAGCTCATCAAGAAAATCGACCAGGATCACGGTGCGATCCAGATAAAAATCGAGTGTCTGGTCGTACGTGCCCACGCTGAACAGGCGCGCGTCGGCGGGGATGCGGGTGCGCAGGGCGTTGGCTTCCACCCATGGCCGGCTCGAGTTGAATTCTGCCAGTGCGCTGGCGCCGTGCAGGCTGGCCTGCGCTGCCAGCAGGGTGCTCAGTCCCAACAGCAAACACGCCAGCAGGCGCCGTTGCGCGGGCAACAGGCGCAGCGCGATTACCCCGAGCGCCACCGCGAATGACCCGATCAGCAACCAGGGCGCCAGTTGGGCATACGGCGTGATCATGTCGGCATCCATGTCGAGCGAAATGCCCAGCGCGCGGTCCAGCCCGCGGCCGAGCAGCAACAGTCCGGCCAGTCCGAGCACGCCGCTCAGCGCCAGTCCACCGAGGGTGAGCAGGCGCCGCGGCAGCGCCGGACCCTGCTGCAAGGCGTGCGTCAGCAGCACGGCCAGCGGCGGAAAGGCAGGATAGATGTAACTTGGCAGTTTCGATCCGGATGCGCTGAAAAACGCCACCACCCCCAGCGCATAACAGAGCAGGAAGCGTTGCGGCCGGAAACCTTCCGGATTGACCGGGCCGGTGGACCAGGCGCGCACCAGCGCGGCCGGCAGCAACAGCGTCCAGGGCAGCAGTCCGCACAGCAGCAGCGGCAGGAAATACCAGCCTGGTTCCACCCGGCGGTGCACCGTGCTGGCAAAACGTTCGAAGTGCTCGTGAATGAAAAAGAAGTGCGGAAAAGCCGGATTGCGCCAGCTCACCAGCACGAACCACGGACCTGCCACCAGCAGCAGGGTGAGCAGCACCTGCGGCAGATGCAGGCGGCGCCAGCCCGACAGGCTGAGTGTGCAAACGGTATATAGCGCCAACCCGACGCCGGGCAGCACCAGTGCGATCAGCCCTTTGCTCAGCATGGCCAAGCCGGCACTGGCTCCTGCCAGCGCCATCCAGCGCGGACTGGCGGCCGAGCGCTGCGCCTGCAGGTAACAGGCCACGGTGGCGGTCAAAAAGGCCGTTACCCCGGCGTCCAGGGTATTCACGTGACCAAGCAACGCAGGGTAGAGAGCGCCCGCCATCACCACGGCGGCCAGAAGTCCGCCTGCCGCATTGAGTCCGGCCAGACGGGCCATCCAGGCCGTCAGCACGATACTCAGGAAGCCACAGGCGGTGGCCCACAGCCGCGCTGTCTGTTCGTTAACACCAAACGACTGGTAGGCGATGGCGGTGGCCCAATATTGCAGGGGGGGCTTCTCGAAGTACTGGATGCCGTTCAGCCGGGGTGTCACAAAATCACCGCCCTTTGCCATTTCGCGGGCAATCTCGCCGTAGCGGCCTTCGTCGGGCCGGCCCAGCGGCCGGTGGTCAAGCGTGCTGCACCAGAGTGCGCCCAGCACCAGCCAGACGGCGACCAGCAACAGCCACGGCAACGGCGCTTCTTTTCGATACTGCAGCTTCACGAGGCTTTCAGCAGCACGGTCACCGCGCCGGCGCCACCCTGGCCGGCGGCCGCATCGCAGAAGGCCAGCACTTCATCCTTCTGCATCAGCCAGCCACGGGTGCGGTCGCGCAGCACGGGTTCGCCGGTGCTGCTTCCATACCCCTTGCCATGGATGATCAGTACGCAGCGCAGACCGCGCTTGCGCGACCGCGCAAGGAACACCACCACTGCCGCGCGCGCCTCCTCCAGGCGAAGTCCATGCAGGTCGAGCGCGTCCTGCACGGCCCAGCGCCCCTGCACCAGGTCGCGCAGCACCTTGCCGGGCAGCCCATGTGCCAGGTAATTTTCGGCATCGCCGATTTCGATGGCATCCGACAGGAAATCCGGCCCCGCCAGCGCTTCCTCCAGTGCGGCATCCTCGTCCCGCATGCTGTGGATCGGCACCGGCGCCGGTTTGGGGCGCTCCGGGATCACGTGCCCGGAGTCGCGCACTGGCCGCGCGTCCGCCACTTCGGCTCGGAACAGGTTGGCTTCGTCCTCGTCCTCGTCTTGGTCCATGGCAGTTTGGTTCTCGATGGCAGGCTCGGGAGGGGCGCTGGCAGCAGCCTCAATGGCCTGCTGGTGCCAGCGCAGCAGCAGGCGGCGGAACGGGGTGGCATCCCGCTGGCGCAGTTTGCGGCGCGGACGCAGGACCGCCATGCCGTGTTGACTCCCGCGATCCGCTATGCCGCCAGCGCGTCAGCCGGCGAGGTTTTCGAGGTAGCGCTGGGCATCCAGCGCCGCCATGCAACCGGTGCCGGCGCTCGTCACGGCCTGGCGGTACACATGGTCCTGCACATCGCCGGCTGCAAAGATGCCCTCAACGCTGGTGGCGGTAAAGCCGCCGTCGCGTCCGCTGCGCGTGACGATGTAGCCGTTTTCCATGGTCAGCTGGCCGGCAAAGATTGCTGTGTTGGGCTTGTGGCCGATGGCGATGAACACCCCCTTCAGTTCGATGTCCTTGGTGGCGTCATCCCCCGCCGTGGAGCGCAGGCGCATGCCGGTCACTCCGGTGGCATCGCCCAGCACTTCGTCCAGCGTGTGATTCCATTCGATGGTCACCGAACCGGCGGCGGCCTTGGCCAGCAGGCGGTCGACCAGGATCGGTTCGGCGCGCAGCTTGTCGCGCCGGTGCACCAGCGTGACATGGCTGGCGATGTTGCTTAGGTAAAGCGCTTCTTCTACCGCGGTGTTGCCACCACCGATCACGGCTACCTTCGCGCCGCGATAGAAAAACCCGTCGCAGGTGGCGCAGGCCGATACACCCTTGCCGGCAAAGCTTTCTTCTGACGGCAGGCCAATGTACTGCGCCGACGCGCCAGTGGCGATGATCAGGGCATCGCAGGTGTAATCGCTGTTGTCGCCTTCCAGCAGGAAGGGGCGCTGGCCAAAGTTCACCTTGTTGATGTGGTCGTACACGATTTCGGTCTGGAAGCGTTCGGCGTGGGCCTGGAAACGCGACATCAGCTCGGGACCCTGCACGCCGTCGGGGTCGGCAGGCCAGTTTTCCACGTCGGTGGTGGTCATCAGCTGACCGCCTTGCTCAAGACCGGTGACCAGCACCGGGTTCAGGTTGGCGCGCGCGGCGTAAACGGCAGCGCTGTAGCCGGCCGGGCCGGAGCCGAGAATGAGCAGACGGATGTGACGGGGTGTGGCTGGCTTCATTGAACACAAATTCCTGTGGGTAATCTCTCGCTATAATCTCACGAGCCGTCCAGACCGCGCACCTGCTGCGCCACCGCATGATCTCCTTATTTCAGCGTTCCCCAGCAAAACCAGAGCCTGCGCCTGCGCCCAAGCGTCGGCGGGGCTCGCCACGGCAGGTCGAACCGCTCGACCTGGACGAGGAAGACGTGCTCGACCTGCTGGAAGACGACGCCACCGATCCACAGGTCAGCAAACTGCCGCCGCGCCGACGTGTTCGCGACCGTGCGGCTGCAAACACGTCGGCCGTCAACGCGACTGGCACTGGCGACCCGCGCCTGATGCGGCTGCTGCATGAAGCCTGGTGGACGGCGCGGATGGTGATGGCTTTGTTCCTGGTGGTGGCCCTGGCCACTTACCATCGCACCGATTCCGGTTGGAGCACCCGCAGTGCCGATGGCGTGGTGGCCAATCTGGCCGGCCATCTGGGGGCCTGGATGGCGGATGTGCTGTTCCTGCTGTTCGGATTTTCGGCGTGGTGGTGTGTGATGGCACTGGTGTTCACGGCGTGGCGCAGCTGGCGCGCGCAGGCTCCGCACAGTGCGGCCAGCCGATGGTGGCTGCTGGCGGTGCCGCTGGGCTTCGGCCTGATGATGGCGGGTAGTGCTACGCTGGAATACCTGCGGCTGGCGCGTCACCCGCTAGCCCTGCCCGGAACGGCCGGTGGCGTGCTGGGCGCTGTGCTTGGCCAACTGGCCGCGCAGCAGACCGGTGTGCTGGGGGCCTTGCTCGGCGCCCTCTCGGCCATGGCCGTGGGATTCAGCCTGTACACCGGCATATCATGGCTCACCGTGGCCGAGCGGCTCGGTCACGCCAGCGAACAGGGCGTGCGCAGCGCCGTCCGTGGTGTGCAGGATTGGCAGGACCGTCAGGCCGGCAAGCAGGCCGCCGAGGCGCGCACTGCAGCAGTCAGCGAGGTGCGGGTCAAGCTGAACGTGGAGACGGCCGAGCCGGTGGTGATTGCGCCGCCGGTGATGGAAATCGTCAAGTCCGAGCGGGCCGTGCGCGAAAAACAGGTGCCACTGTTCGAAGAATTGCCGGATTCCAACCTGCCGGCGCTGTCCCTGCTGGATGTGGCCGATGTGCTGAAGGAGTCGGTGAGTCCCGAAACCCTCGATTTCACGTCGCGCCTGATCGAACGCAAGCTGCTCGACTTCAATGTCGAGGTGAAGGTGCTGGCGGCTTACCCTGGTCCGGTGATCACGCGCTACGAGATCGAGCCTGCCACCGGCGTCAAGGGTAGCCAGATCGTCAACCTGATCAAGGATCTGGCGCGTGCCCTGTCGGTGGTCAGCATCCGTGTGGTCGAAACCATTCCTGGCAAGACCTGCATGGGCCTGGAGATTCCCAATCCGCGCCGCCAGATCGTGCGCCTGTCCGAAATCGTGTCCAGCAAGGCCTACGCCGATCTGGCTTCGCCCCTCACCATGGCGCTCGGCAAGGATATTGCCGGCCATCCGGTGGTGGCCGACCTCGCCCGCATGCCGCACCTGCTGGTGGCGGGTACCACCGGCTCGGGCAAGTCGGTGGCGATCAACGCCATGATCCTGTCGCTGCTCTACAAGGCGACTGCGGCCGAGGTGCGCCTGATCCTGATCGACCCCAAGATGCTGGAGCTGTCGATTTACGATGGCATTCCCCACCTGCTGGCGCCGGTGGTGACCGACATGAAGCAGGCCTCCACGGCCCTGAACTGGTGTGTGGGCGAGATGGACCGTCGCTACAAGGTGATGTCGGCGCTGGGAGTGCGCAACCTCGCCGGCTACAACCAGAAGATTGCCGACGCCCAGCGCGACGGCACACCGATCACCAATCCCTTCTCGCTCACGCCGGACGCGCCCGAGCCGCTCAATCATTTTCCGCTGATCGTGGTGGTGATCGACGAACTGGCCGACCTGATGATGGTGGTGGGCAAGAAGGTGGAGGAGCTGATTGCCCGACTGGCGCAGAAAGCGCGGGCTGCCGGCATCCATCTGATCGTGGCTACCCAGCGTCCATCGGTGGACGTGATCACGGGCTTGATCAAGGCCAATATTCCCACCCGGATTGCCTTTCAGGTGTCGAGTCGGATCGACTCGCGCACGATCCTGGATCAGATGGGGGCCGAAGCCTTGCTCGGGCAGGGCGACATGCTCTACCTGCCACCGGGCACCGGCTATCCGCTGCGTGTGCACGGCGCCTTTGTCGCCGATGCCGAGGTGCACCGGGTGGCCGAGGCGCTCAAGGCGCAAGGTCCTCCGGATTACATCGAAGGGCTGCTGGATGATCCCGCTGAGGGCGGGCTGGATGGCATGCCTGCCGCCGGCGCAGAGACCGACGGCGAAGCCGATCCCATGTATGACGAGGCGGTGGCGCTGGTGCTGAAAACCCGGCGTGCCTCGATCTCGCTGGTGCAGCGCCACTTGCGCATCGGCTATAACCGGGCGGCACGCCTGATCGAACAGATGGAGCGCGCCGGACTGGTGTCGTCAATGGCCACCAACGGCAACCGCGATGTGCTGGTACCCAATAGCGGCGGGGGAGGGGACGAATGATTCATCCGGTTAACAGGGGCACAGTGCACGCAGGCGCGCGCCAGTCGCCGCGAAATGTTTGCCAGCTGGTGTTGGCCCGGTTGCCCGCCGCAGCCGGACTGGCCGGCCTGTTGCTGACTTCCGTCGCTCATGCGGACGGCCTGACACGCCTGCGCGCCTTCATGGAGGGCGCGCGCTCCGGTCAGGCCGAATTCACCCAGCAACTTACGTCGCGCGATGGCAAGGTGCAGCCGGTGGTGTCCGGCAGCCTGGCCTTTCAGCGCCCCGGCCATTTTCGCTGGGACATCCAGAAGCCATACAAACAGTTGATCGTGGCGGACGGTGAAAAAATCTGGCTGTGGGATCCCGACCTCAACCAGGCCACCGTGAAGGGGCAGGACAAGGCCCTCGGTGCCAGTCCTGCCGCCTTGCTGGCGGGCGACGACACCCGTCTGGAGCGCGATTTTGCGCTCAAATCGCGCCCTGACGCCGAGGGCTTGGAGTGGGTGGAGGCCATCCCGCGATCCAGCGACGCTGGCTTTGACAGTATCCTGATCGGCTTTGCTGGCAGCGAACTGGCACGCATGGACCTGAAGGACAGCTTTGGTCAGCGCACGCGCATTGCCTTCAGCCACTTTCAGGGTGCGGTCGCCAGGGGGGGCGAGGCATTCCACTTCAAGCCGCCGGCGGGGGCCGACGTGGTGCGCGAATAGACTTGGCCGCCGATCTGTTCGACGTCGAACCCACCCGGCCGCTGGCCGAGGCGCTGCGTCCCGCCACGCTGGATGAAGTGATCGGCCAATCGCACCTGCTGGGCCCGGGCAAACCGCTGCGCCTGGCGTTTCAGTCAGGCAAGCCACACTCGATGATCCTGTGGGGCCCGCCCGGTGTCGGCAAGACCACCCTGGCGCGCCTTACGGCGCGTGCCTTCGCCTGCGAGTTCATTGCCCTCTCGGCGGTGTTTTCTGGCGTCAAGGACATTCGCGCCGCCATGGAGCAGGCCGGACAATTCCTGCAGCAGGGCAGGCAAACCATCCTGTTTGTGGACGAAATCCACCGCTTCAACAAGTCACAGCAGGATGCGCTGTTGCCCTACGCCGAGTCGGGGCTGATCACGCTGATCGGGGCCACCACCGAGAATCCCTCCTTTGAGGTGAACTCGGCCCTGCTGTCACGAGCGCAGGTGTATGTGCTGAAGTCGCTCACCGACGAGGAACTGCTGTTGTTACTGGCGCGGGCGCGCGCCACGGCACTGGCCCATCTGACCTTTGATGACGATGCCGTGGCTACCCTTATAGGCTACGCCGACGGCGATGCACGTCGCTTTCTCAACCTGCTCGAACAGTGCAGCACGGCGGCGGGGGCCTCCGGCATTGCGCAGGTGAGTGGTGAATTCATCCAGAACGCGCTTACCCTGAACGCCCGACGCTTTGACAAGGGGGGCGATAATTTCTATGACCAGATTTCGGCCCTGCACAAGTCGGTACGCGGTTCTCATCCCGATGCCGCCCTGTACTGGCTGTGCCGCATGCTCGACGGCGGCGCCGACCCGCGCTATCTGGCGCGGCGCATTGTGCGCATGGCGTGGGAAGACATCGGCATTGCCGATCCGCGCGCCATGCAGATCGCCAACGATGCCGCACTGACCTTCGAGCGGCTGGGTTCACCCGAAGGTGAACTGGCACTCGGACAGGCGGTGATCTACCTGGCGTCGGCTGCCAAGAGCAACGCCGGTTACAACGCCTACAACCGTGCGCGCGCCTTTGTGGCGCAGGACAAGAGCCGCGAAGTGCCGGTGCACCTGCGTAATGCGCCGACCAAGCTGATGAAGGAACTCGGTCATGGTCATGCCTATCGCTATGCGCATGACGAACCCAATGCCTATGCGGCTGGCGAAACTTACCTGCCTGACGGCATGCCAGAACCGCAGTGGTACCAACCCGTGCCGCGCGGCCTGGAAGTGAAGATTGCCGAAAAGCTGGCCTGGCTGCGCAATCTTGACCGCGAGGCCGGGCAGGGCAGTTAGTGGCAACCTTGCGTCAGATCATGTTCCGGGACGCAGCACCCAGGCGGCCGCCAGGATCAGGCCGCAAAATCCGGCACATACATGCAGCGACAGCACGATGGTCAGCCCCTGGCGGGCGTAGCGCGCGACCACCCAGCCCAGCAGCCCGAGCACCAGGGCACAGGCCATGAATCCGGCGGGCAACTGGCCAGTTGGCCCCGGTAGTGGCGGAATTGCTGCTGCCGCCTGCGCCACCGCCCGCAGCAGGGCCAGCAGCGCGGCAGCGCCCGCTGCCAGATGGGCGCGGCGCAGCAGCACCGGGCTGCGCACTTCGCGCAACACGTAGCCGACCAGTGTGATGCCAAGCAGGCCGGTGGTGCCCAGCAGGGTGAGGGTCAGGATATTCGACACGCGTCAGATTCTCCGGTGGGTGCAAAGCAGTGTGGGCCGCCGCCCGGACAGCTTCAGGGCCAGGCGCGAGAGTGTGGTTTTACCGTATTGGAGCATTCTCATGAACAAGATCCAGTCAGTCGGCACGCTTCTGATGATTGCCAGTCTTGCCGCTTGCGGCAGCATGTCCCAACGTGGCGCAGACACTGCGGTCGGCGCCGGCGTCGGCGGTGTTGCCGGTGCTGTGCTTACCGGCGGCAGTGCCGTTGGTACCGTGGGTGGTGCCGTGGTGGGCGGGGTGATTGGCAACAGCGTCGAGAAAAAATGATCCGCCGACTTTAAAACTCCCATCCTGGTCCCCATCGGTTTTGCTCTGGCTAAAAAAACGGTAAGGCAAATTTTGCCGCATCCGGCCGCCAGTCGGTGAATCCGCGTGACTGCGCATGCTGCTCCGCGATAAATTACGGCTTTGCCGCTTTCCGGAAGTTCCTGCATGCTCGATATTCAATTGCTCCGCACCCAACCCGATCTGGTCAGTGAACGGCTGGCTGCACGTGGATTCCAGTGGGATCGTACCGAATTCCAGGCGCTGGAAGAGGAGCGCAAGACGGTACAGACGCGTACCCAGGAGCTGCAGGCCAAGCGCAACGCCAGTTCCAAGGCGATTGGCGCAGCCAAGGGGCGGGGAGAAGACACCACGGACCTGATGGCCGAGGTGAACCAGATTGCAGCGGAACTGGCCGCCGGCGAAGCGCGGGTGGCCGAGCTGCAGGACCAGCTCGAAGCCCTGTTGCTGAATTTCCCCAATCTTCCGCACGCTTCGGTGCCGGCTGGCAGCTCGGACAAGGACAATGTGGAAGTACGGCGCTGGGGCACGCCACGCGTGTTCGATTTTTCGGTCAAAGACCATACCGAAGTGGGCGAAGCCCTTGGCCAGCTCGATTTTGCCGCCGCCGTGAAGATTTCCGGTGCGCGCTTTTCGGTACTGAAGGGCGGGCTGGCCCGCCTGCACCGTGCCCTGGGCCAGTTCATGCTGGATGTGCACACCACAGAACACGGCTACACCGAGGCCTACGTGCCGTATATGGTGAACGCCGATTCGATGCGCGGTACCGGGCAATTGCCCAAATTTGAGGAAGACCTGTTTGGCATTCCGCGCGGCGACCAGGGCAAGTTCTATCTGGTCCCGACCGCTGAAGTGCCGCTGACCAATCTGGTGCGCGGCGAGATCCTTGAGGCCAGCGCGCTGCCGCTCAGGATGACGGCTCACACGCCGTGCTTCCGCTCGGAGGCTGGCTCTTATGGACGTGATGTGAAGGGCATGATCCGCCAGCACCAGTTCGACAAGGTGGAACTGGTGCAGATCGTGCACCCGGAGCAGTCCTATGCGGCGCTGGAGGCGCTCACCGGACACGCCGAAACCATCCTGCAGCGGCTGGAGTTGCCTTACCGGGTGATGGCGCTGTGCACCGGTGACCTTGGCAACGGCGCTGCCAAGACCTATGACCTGGAAGTGTGGGTGCCCGCGCAGGACACGTACCGGGAAATCTCGTCATGCAGCAATTTCGAGGCGTATCAGGCCCGTCGCCTGCAGGCCCGTTTCCGCAACGACAAGGGGCGCCCGGAGCTGGTGCACACGCTGAATGGTTCGGGCGTGGCCGTGGGCCGCGCGCTCGTTGCGATCCTCGAAAACTACCAGCAGGCCGACGGCAGCCTGATGGTACCGAAGGTACTGCAGCCCTACCTTGGCGGGCTGCAGGTCATCACCCGGCTCTGAGCGCGCACCGAGCCGGCAAGGACCCGGTCGCGCCGCGCACGGATAAGGCGCGCACGTCGCGCGCCGCAGCCAGTGCAATCTGGCTCAGCGTGACCGCAGCGGCAGGCTGCCCAGACTGGCCGAAAAGGGCGGCTGATAGTCTGCTTCAAAGCGCTTGAGGATGTCGTAGTAGCCGCGCACGCTGTCCACGAAGTTGACCGGCTCGCCGCCGCGGGCGTAACCCGCCTTCAGGTCCTGAAACACGGCCGGGTCGGCCAGGCTGGGCAGCATGCGCTTGACGTCCACCCAGCTCGATGGATTCAGGCCCTGGCGCTGCGCCAGCATGCGGGCATCTTCCAGATGGCCACCCCCCACGTTGTAGGCCGCCAGCGCCAGCCACAGGCGGTCCGGCATCTGGATCCGCGCAGGCAGGCCGTCGATCAGCTGTCCCAGATAGCGCGCTGCGGCGGGAATCGCCTCGGCCGGGTCGAGCCGGTTGGCCACCCCCAGCGAATCGGCTGTGTCGGCAGTCAGCATCATGATGCCGCGCACACCGGTCGGGCTGGTCGCCTGCGGATTCCATTTTGATTCCTGGTAGGCAAGAGCAGCCAGCAGGCGCCAGTCCAGTCCGGTGCCGGACTGTGCATGCTTGAACAGCGGCACAAAGCGTGGCAAAACGCTCAGGCGGCGCTGCAGCAGACCCTCCACGTCCTGATAACCCAGCATGCCCAGGTGGCCGAAATAGTGCTCGGTCAACTCGGTCAGCTCGCCGTTGTTGGAGATACGGTTGAAGAAACTGGTGGCGCGCCGGAACAGCGCGTCCTCGCGGCCCAGTGGAAACGCCCAGCACTGATGTTGCGGTTGTCCGAGCGCAAACGCCACGCCCAGCGACGGATAGTACTGCTGGGCCAATTGCACCTGGTCAGAATCGGCCACGGCATAGGCAATCTCGCCCGCCTCCACCTTGGCGAGCAGGTCGACCGGGTCGATATGCATGTTGACGCGCTGCAGTTGCAGCGAGCGATGTCCGTGCCTGCGCTTTTCTTCCAGCATGTCAGCATGTGCGCTATCGGCCTGAACTGCCACGGCCTCGCCATCCAGATCATCGAGATCATCCGGCCGGCTGCGGTGACGGGCGCTGTATACCAGTTGCGGGGTCACCCGGCGATAGGGGCCGGTGAACCGTGCGTCGCGGGTCCAGTGCGGGTCTTCGAGCAGGCCGGCAGCCGCGAAATGCGCGCGACGCGAGTACAGCGCCCAGCGGATCTCGCTCAGCGATTCAAGCACCAGGAAGCGCACCGCCTTCTTCTGTTCCTTGGCAAAGCGCCGCGCCAGTTCCACCTCCAGGCCACTCAGGCTGCCGTCCGGGTTGACGTGATAGATCGCGGTTCCCGGGCGGGTGGCCACCACCAGTTCGCTGCTTTCGTCGGAGGGCATCACCTGCGGTGGCGGGCTGATTGCATGAATCCGCGTGGCCACCACGCCAGTCTGCTTGCAGCTTGCCAGCAAGGCAGCGGCACCTGGCAGCAGGCCTGCTGTTGCCCCGCGCAGCAACCCGCCGGTCGCGGCGGACAAAGAGGGCGTGAGCAGTATCCCAGCAGGCAGACGCGCAAGCCAGCGGCGCCGACCCTGCGCTATCATCGCGCTCTGCCCTTTTTTGGACGTGTCGTGTCGATTCATGTGCTGATACCTGCCGGCGGGTCCGGCAGCCGGTTTGGCGCCAGCGTACCCAAGCAGTTCCTTGCCTTGCAAGGCAGGCTGGTGCTGGAGTGGAGCCTTGCGCCGTTTCTGGCCGAGCCGGCCATAAACCATATCTGGGTGGCGCTCACCGACCAGGTGCCGGAGGATGCCGAACAGATGTTGGCCCGGTTGCGTCGCCGCCATCCCGGACGCCTGCATTGTCTGGACTGTGCCGGGGCATCGCGCGCGATCACGGTGGCCAACGCGCTCGAACTGATCGCCGAGCATAGTGAACACGACGACCCCTGGGTGCTGGTGCACGATGCTGCGCGCCCTGGGCTCGGGCGCGCAGCGCTCGATCGCTTGCTGGCGGCCCTGCAAACCGAGCCGGTGGGCGCCTTGCTGGCGGTGCCGCTGGCCGACACCCTCAAGCAGGCGGAGGCTCGCGCAGATGGCGCCGCGCAGGTGGCTGCTACCGTGCCACGCGCCGGATTGTGGCAAGCCCAGACACCGCAGGCTTTCCGTTTGGGGCTGCTGCAGCGCGCACTGCGCGCGGCCGGCGACAGCGTGACCGATGAAGCCAGCGCCGTCGAGGCGCTGGGACTGGCACCCCTGCTGGTGGAAGGCGACCCCCGCAATCTCAAACTGACACGCCCCAGCGATGCGTTGCTGCTCGATGCACTGCTGGCAGCACAAGAGGAGCACCCATGCGGATAGGCCACGGTTTTGATGTGCATGCCCTGGTGGAAGGGCGCGACCTGATCATCGGTGGCGTGAAGATCGACCACCCACGGGGCTTGCTGGGTCATTCGGACGCGGACGTGCTGCTGCACGCGATCAGTGACGCCATTCTCGGTGCGGCTGCCCTGGGCGACATCGGTCGCCATTTTCCGGATACGGACGCCCGCTGGCGCGGTGCCGACAGTCGCATGCTGCTGCGCGAGGTGGTGCGACTGGCTGGCGAGCGCGGCTGGCAGGTGGGCAACGTGGATGCCACCATCATCGCCCAGGCACCGCGCATGGCGCCGCACATTGCGCAGATGCGTCAGCATCTGGTCGCCGATCTTGGTGTGGTCGAAGACGCGGTGAACGTGAAGGCCACCACCACCGAAAAACTGGGTTTTACCGGGCGCGGTGAAGGCATCGCCGCCGAAGCCGTGTGCCTGCTCATCGCGCGCATGCCATCAGGTCGCGCGCCAAACTGAAACAGTCCGGGTAACGCTCGGCCGGATCGCGTGCCATGGCCCGTTGCACCAGCCCGATCAGCGCCGGGCTGGCATCGGGTGCCAGTTGCTGCAGCGGCGCCGGCGCTTCGTGCAGGATGCGCTGGATGGTGCCCGGGCCACCATCACCGGGAAACGGATGCTGTCCGGCCAGCAGTTCGTATAGCACCACGCCCAGCGCATAGACGTCGGTGGCCCGGCTGGGGGCGCGTTCCAGCAACTGTTCCGGCGCCATGTAAGCGGGTGAGCCCAGAAAGCCACCCAGCTGGGTCCGCTCTGCCCAGCCGATCTGCGCTGCGCCGAAGTCGATGATTTTTACCTCACCGGTTTCCGCCAGCAGGATGTTGGCGGGTTTCAGGTCGCGGTGCAGCACCTGGCAGCTGTGGACGTAGTCGAGCGCGCGCGCGCACCGGAACATCAGCGCCAGTACCTGCGCCTGCGGCAGCCGGTGTTCCGGCCGGCAGTAGTGGCGCAACGCCACCCCTGGCACGTATTCCATGACGATGAACTGGCGCGGGCCATCCAGCTGTGCCTCGATCATGCGCACGATGTTGGGATGGTCGAGTTTGCCCACCAGCGAGGCCTCGTTGGCGAACAGTCGCTGCAACCGTTCCACTTCTGGCGCGCCGTACTGGTCTTCGAAGTCGGCAATCTTGAGTGCCACCAGCTTGCCATCGCGGCCGTCCTCGGCCAGGTACACCACCGCCGACGTGCCCCGCGCCAGCACCCGCAGCAGCAGGTATTCACCCAGCCGTTCCTGCAGGTCGCTGAACATGCTCAGGCGCCTGCGCTCAACACAGCCTGATCGATCGGCGCTGGCACAGGGGTGGCCGTATTGTCATTGACCTTATCTGCCGCTGGAAGTGAAGGTGGATTGTCGATCAGGGCCTGCGCCATGCGGCCGAAATCGTCGTCTGCCAGTGCGCCGCCGTCGAGCACCAGCGCATGACCCAGGTGCGTGTAGTTGCCATTGCTGGAGCGCCGGTACAGGGCGTCATAGTGCTTGCGCAGCAGCGCCTCGACCAGTTGGGCAAAACGGCCCTGTCGGACCAGGTCGGTCCAGGCAGCGATCTGTTCGTTGCCATGCAGTTCGCGCAGACGCAACAGCATGTCGACCAGCTGTTCCGGAGACTGCAGGAAGTGCGCGTAATCCGCCAGCAGGAGTTCGACCCGCGCCATTTCGTTGGCCACAATTCGCGCACAGGCGCTTGCCCGCATTGCCACCATCAGGGCCTCGGGCACATGCAGCAGGCCGATCCTTCGGCTCTCGGCTTCGACGAATACCGGGCGCGCCGGATCGAGCTTGCCCAGCGCTGCGTGCAGATGATTTTCGAACAGACGCTGGCTGGGTTGCGGCTGGTCGGGCAGGGCACCCAGCACCGACCCGCGATGCGCTGCCAGCACTTCCAGGTCGAGCACCTGGGCACCGGCGGCCTGCAGGGCCAACAGCAGGCGACTCTTGCCCGATCCGGTCGGGCCGCAAACCACACAAAACCGGAACCGCGCTGGCAGTTCGTTCAGCTTTTGCACCACATGGGCGCGCCAGCGCTTGTAGCCGCCCGGCAGCTGCAGGGCATCCCAGCCCACGGCGCGCAGCACGGTGGTCATCGACCCGCTGCGCATGCCGCCCCGCCAACACACCACCAGCGGGCGCCAGGTCTTCGGCCTGTCCGCAAAGGCCGAGTTCAGATGGTTGGCGATATTGGCGCTGACCATGGCCGCCCCCAGCCGACGTGCGGCGAAAGGGTCGACCTGCTTGTAGAGGGTGCCAACCTCGGCTCGCTGGGCATCATCGAGCACCGGGTGGTTGACACTGCCAGGCAGGTGGTCGAGCGCGAACTCGGCTGGCGAACGCACGTCGATGATGGTGTCGAACGCGCTGAAGTCATCCAGGTCAACCGCCCCTGCGCGCTCGTGGGGTCGCATCAGAAGGGCAGACGGGCGTCGGGACGTACGGCCAGGATCGCGCGGCGGAAGTCCTCCTGGATCCGCGTCAGAGCCTGCGTACTGTCGGCTTCAAAGCGCAGCACCACCACTGGCGTGGTGTTGCTGGAGCGCGCCAGGCCAAAACCGTCGGCGTATTCCACGCGCACGCCATCGATATCGATGATCTCGCGTGCCTGCGTAAAGCCACCCGCCTGGCGCAGCGCGTTGATCAGCGTGACGTTCTCGCCCTCAGCCAGCGGAATCTGCAATTCCGGCGTGCTCACCGCATCCGGCAGGGCGGCCAGTGCCGCATCCAGGTCGGGTACCTTGCTGAGGATTTCCAGCAGTCGCGCGCCGGCATACAGGCCGTCATCAAAACCATACCAGCGCTCCTTGAAGAAGAAATGACCGCTCATTTCGCCGGCCAGCAACGCGCCGGTCTCGCGCATGCGTGTCTTGATCAGCGAGTGGCCGGTCTTCCACATGGTGGGCTGGCCCCCGTGGCTGCGCACCCAGTCGAACAGGTGGCGGGTACATTTCACGTCGAAGATGATCTCGGCGCCGGCGTTGCGCGACAGCACGTCGGCGGCAAACAGCATCAGCTGGCGGTCTGGATAAATGATCTGGCCGCTGCGCGTGACCACACCGAGGCGATCGCCGTCACCGTCAAAGGCCAGGCCGATTTCGCCATCGCCCTGCGCCAGCGCACGGATCAGATCCTGCAGGTTTTCCGGCTGGGAAGGGTCGGGGTGATGATTGGGGAAATGACCATCCACTTCGCAGAACATCGGCTGTACGGTGCAACCCAGGCGGCGGTACAGCTCAGGTGCGAAGGCACCGGGAATGCCGTTGCCGCAATCGACCACAATCTTCATCGGACGGGCGAGCCTGATGTCGCCGGTGATGCGGCGCAGGTAGGCCTCGTTGATCGATTCTTCGCGCGCGCTGCCGACACCATCGACAAATTCGCCGGCTTCGATGCGGGCGCGGAGGGCCTGCACGGCATCCCCGGCCACTGGGGCGCCGCCCATCACCATCTTGAGCCCGTTGTAGTCCGGGGGGTTATGCGAACCGGTCACCATGATGCCGGTGCTGGCCGCCATTTCGTGCGCGGCAAAATACAGCATGGGGGTGGCCACTGCACCGACGTCGATCACTTCCATGCCGGTGGAGCGCAGGCCTTCACACAAGGCTTCGGACAGCGCCGGACCGGACAGGCGCCCGTCCCGGCCGATCGCCACCGTTGGCAGACCACGCAGCCGCGCTTCCGAACCAAAGGCCCGGCCGATCTGGCGGGTGATGTCGGGCGTCAGCGTCTTGCCGACGATTCCGCGAATGTCATAGGCCTTGAAAATTTCCCGGGGCAGAGGCAGTGGCATTGAAAGGACTCGGTGTGATTCAGGAAAGGGACACCCGCGCATTATCGCTGGTGTAAGGATCAACGACCAGACCCGTCCGGGACCGGTGTAGCCGCCGCCCGCCATGGTAAGGCAATTGCCACGCGACCACTGTCATCTGGCGCACCAAGCAAGCCAAGCAGGGGCTGCAGCGTCACGCGGTGTAAGGCATCACTCTGGACGAATCCCTGCAGGCTGAAGCGCCCATCAAGCGCCACCTGTCCGTCACCTTGCACGGTGAGCGGTCCGTTCAGTGTGCGCAACTGGTAATGACCTTCCGTGCCGTCCAGCAGACAACGTGCCTGCCAGTTGCCCAGCGGCGCTACCGGGCTCTGGGCGATCACCGCATCGTGCCATTCGAGCGTGACCTCTCCGTGCAGCCCGTCAAAACCGATCTGCAGCGCGTCCGCGCTCAGCGCGACCTGGCCACGCGGCTGCAACAGGCGCAAGGCAGGGATCGCGTCAGGCAATGCCTCTGCGGGGGACTGCAGGTGCACCTCACGCAGTGCCAGTGTGCGCAGGCCTGGGGTGAGATTCAGTGAGCCGGACCATGGGGGGAGGGCCATGGCCGCAACTGGTGCTGCGGCTGCGGGGGTGCCAGCGCCCACCACAAGGGAAGCCAGCCGCAGTTCGGGTTGCAACCAAGGGCCGAAACCCAGTGCCCAATGCCAACGACCGAGCGACCTGGGGGCGGCGCCGGGTGCGGTGAGCGCTACCGAAGCGCTACCTGACCACAGGCTGTCCTGCACGTCGGTCAGTTGCAGCACCGACACATGGCCTTTGTCCAGCAGCCACGGAATCAGAGTGGCTGGCGCATCCAGCACGGCGGTCACCGCAGCCCCCAAGGTCAAGCCAAAGGCCACCCACCAGCCAGTGCGGCTCATGGCAGGATCAGCTGGACCTTCAGCTTGACGGTGCCGGGCTGATCGGCTGCATCGGCCTGCATCGCCTGCACGCGCACGCCGTTGTCGCGGCGCAGCCGGCCAAGCCAGTCCAGCACCTGATCGAAGCTGGCGTTGGCCATGGTAAATTCCAGCCGGCCTTCGCCGACGCTGCGGAAACTGTCCATGCCGGTGCGCAAGCCAGCGGTGCGGGCCGAGGCTTCGACGCTGGCCGCCGACATTGGCGCCACTGTGCTGCCGGCCGGATTGACATCGCCCACCTGCGCACGCAACTGCTGGGCTTCTGCTGCCTGCGCTTCCAGTTGCAGCGTGCTGCCGCGCAACAGCGGCAGACGCGCCCGCAGGGTGCGATGCTGATCGATCAAGGGCAGTACACCCAGGCTGAGCACCAGCAAGGCGGCCAGCGCCGCGCCACCGATCAGCAGGATGTGTCGGTCCCGTTCCGGACGTGCCTGCCACCAGGCCAACAGCTGGGCCTTCATGGCTTCACCTCACGCAACTGGGCCGCAATGTCGAGCGGGTCACCGCTCACATCCAGGGTGATCTGTCGTGCCGGTTCGGCAAGGCGGGCACGCAGTGCGCTGGCACAGACCTCGTCCGGGCAGTGCCACGTGAGGCGCAGCAGGCCTTCCTGAAAGTCGAGTTTACGCAAATGCGCGGTGGAGCCCTCCAGCACACCGCTGGTGCGGGCCAGCAGGCCGGGCAGTTCGCCGGCGCCACCCCCATTGGCGCGCGCGCGCAAGGCGTCGAGGCCACGCTGCATCTGCAGCGGCACATCGAGGATGGTGCGCGTTTGCGGAAAGGCACGGCGCAGCGCGGCTTCGCCACGTTGCTCCAGCGCATGTGCCTCGCGCGACCACAACCAGTCCTGCACGCTGATCGCGGCGAGCCAGATCAGTGCAGAGGTCAGCAGCAGCCAGAGCGCTGGCCGGAAGGGATGCCATGGCGAGGCGGTACCACTGCGCCGTTGTGGCGTGAAGCGTCCCTGCAGCAGGTTGATGCCATCCAGTACCTGGGTTGGCCGGTCATAGGCCCAGGCCTCACCCTGCACCAGCGGCACCTCCAGGGTTTCCGACCAGTAGTCCATGTCGTCCGGCCGGCCAAAGCCCGGTCGTGTGCGCACGCGCAGCCGGGCTGGCCGCTGCTCGGGCGCACATTGTTCAAGCAAGCGGGTGAGCATGCGCGGCGGGCCGCCATCGGGACGCTGGTCGAGCACCTGCACGCGCTGGCCGGGCAGCGCCAGCAGGGTCAGCCCGGCGCCCATCAGCAGCACCCATTCCTCGGCGGGCACGTGCGCCAGCATGGCTTCGGAATAGGCGCTCTGCACCTGCAGGCCGAGTTGTGCGGCGTGATGCAGGGCACGCTCCAGCCAGGCACGTTCAACTGCGGCCACGGCGGTCTGGCCGGCGCCATCCATCGGTCCTGCGGCGATGTGCATGCTGTCGGCGTCGCTGAGCAGGCGGTCTTCCAGTGCATAGGGCAGGGCTTCCTGCCAGCGCCCGCGGCGGGGCAGGTCGAGCACGGTCTGCACCACCTGTTCGCTGGGCAGTACCAGGCGGACTTCGCGTGCACCGGGCAGCGCACGACCATCGCCGATGCTGCCGAAGGTGCCGTCGTCGTGATACCAGGTCCAGGGCAGGGCGCTGGCATCGCCGTCCCAATGGTCAGGAATGTAGAGGCTGAGCAGGCTCATGGAATGGGGTCGCAAGTTCAGAACAGGGTGCGTCGCTGCCACAGCAGCGTCGGAAAGCTGGCCGAAGCCTCGCGCCGCGCCAGCGCAGACAGCCCGTACTGTACCTGCCCGAAGGTGGCGTGCGCATCAATTTGAAAATAGCTGCTGGACACCGCCCAGTCCGTACCGAACTGTGCCGACACCTGCTGGCCGGTGGCGACTGTCTGCAGGCGCTTGGCGAGGGACGGCGGACCACGCGCGATCAGGTCGGCCTGGTTGGTGAAGGGGGCAACATCGCGCGCCGCCACCAGTGCCTCCGCCTCGCCGTTACCGATGGTGAACAGCACGGCCAGCACCGGTGCGCTTGCGGTGTTGATGTTCACCGGTGTGTGGATCGGCAGTGCCGTCACGAATGGGCGCAAGGCCGCCAGCACCTCCGGGCTGATGCCACGCACCTGCAATAGCTCGTCGACATCATTGAGCGGACGGTTGGCGGCGCGTCGCGCCGGCGTCAGGGCCAGATAGGCAAGGTCCTCCGCGCCGCCGGGCAGGCTGGTCTGGTCATCCGCATCCACCCAGTCGGTGATCGTGTTGGCCAGCGTGGGATCCAGATGCAGCTGCTGCAGCAGGTTCTGCAGCACCTGTGCGTCAAATGGGGTGTGACTGAGCCCGGCATTGTTCAGGTTGATGCGGCTTTCGGCGTCCGTCACCTGACCGGATACGTTGCCGCCCTCCACCGGGAAGGCAGGCAGCGACTGCGCCCAGGGCTCGCTCAAGGCGTCCACCGGGGTGGGTTTTGCTGCATCGCGCACGGCATCCTGCTGCAGTGCCCAGCGCCCGAAATCAATCCCGGCGCGCGCGGCTGCCCGGGCCTGGGTCAGGCCCTGCTGGTTGCCTGCCTCGCGCAGACGCAGGTTGGACTGGGTGCTGATGTAAACCGCCGTGGCCGTGGCCAACGCCACCAGCAGCAAGGCACTGATCAGGGCAACACCGCGCGCGCGTTGCATCTAGGTGCCTGCCGGCAGGTCAAACAGGCGCATGACGCCGGGACCATGACTGAATTCCAGGGTGATCTCGACCGCACGTGGCAGGCCAGGATGGGCCGGCAGACGCCAGCGGGTGTCCCAGTCCTGATTGGCGCCGATCGGGCCAAGATAGCGCAGCGTGACGGTTTCGACACCATCGAGCACGTCGAGTACCTCGGGCTCGCTACGCGGACCCCGGTCCGGGCTGTCCCAGCGTAACCGCTGCAGGTGGTGATCGCGCACGCGCCAGCCAATCCGTTGCGGTGCGCCAGCCAGGCCGCCGGTGGCTGGCACGCCCACGCGGGTCCACGAGACCAGTGCATCCAGCGCCCCCCCGGCGTCGAGGTCGCCACGAAAGCCCTCTTCGGCGACACCAAAGTTGTCACGGGCGGGGCGGTTGATCGCACTGTCCAGGTCGCCATGCAGCAGGCTGAAGCAGTGTTCCAGTTCGCGCCAGTGCTGTTGTTCAGTCTGCAGATGCTGGCGGCCGTCGAGCAGGGCCGTCAGGCCGCGGTACCCGATCGCTGACGTGAGTGCAAACAGGGCGAGTGCCACCAGCGCTTCGATCAGCGTAAAGCCCGTCCCGGCGTGATTTCGCCGTCCCCGATCGAAGCGCGGTCCGCCCTGGTGCGGCGTGTACCGGCGAGAATGGGACCGGGCGCGCATCAGCCTGGATTGCGCAACAGGAAAATCACCAGCTGCGCAGTCGTGTTGGCGTCGGGTTGGTCCAGATGCACCTGCACCTGCACCCGTCGAAACGGTGACTGTGGCAGGTCTTCGGCGGTCTCGGTCCACGCAAACGCCCGGCCGTTCTCGCTCGCCTTGCCTTCGCGCACACCCACGGGCGGCAGCACGCCGCGCGCCCGGAGCAGGGCCACATGGTCTTCGGCCACCCAGCGTGCAAGATTGCGCTCGGCCAGCGCGGTACTGACATCGGCTGCCTGACCCAGCGTGCGTACCCCGGCCGCCAGAGCCACCGCCACCACGGCCAGCGCCACCAGCACCTCGAGCAGAGTGAAGCCGCGCGCCTTGATCATGGGCCGCTGCCGTCGTTGAGGGTGTTCACGGCCACCCGGCCCAGCGCATCACCCTTGAGTTGCACCCGCGCGCGGCCGGCCTGCACCTCGATGCTGAACTCGGGCGCTGCCTGGCCGGGCAGGAATACCAGCCGGCGGGCGCTATCGACCGCACTGCTGCCCTGCGCACCGGACACGCCGCTGGAACTGCTGTTGCCGCCATCGCCGGCTGCAAAAGCGAGTGCGCTCCAGTGCAGATCGCCGGGCAGTCCACGGACATGAAAGTCGGCATCGTTGTTGAGCGGCTGCCAGTGACCGGCTTCATCGAGGGTTTCGAAGCGGTCTCCCGCACCGTCGGGTCGCCAGGCCAGCGGGTGACCGCTGCTTTCGGTTTCGTCGCTGGCACGCTCCAGCAACAGGGCCGTGGCTTGCGCCTCGCGCCGCGCCAGTGCCAGTTCATCCGGTAGCAGACGCACGGCCACCAGCCCGAGCGCAATGCCGAAGATCACCAGGACCACCAGCAATTCGATCAGGGTGAAGCCCGGTTCACCTGGCTGCCGCGTGTGCAGCGGGCGCATGATGCTCAGTGCCCGTTCAGTTGTTCCAGTTGCCGATATCGGCATTTGGCCCGTCGCCACCAGCCACCCCGTCGGCACCATAGCTGAATACGTCGACCTCGCCATGGATGCCCGGATTGAGGAACTGGTAATCATGACCCCAGGGGTCCTTCGGCAGGCGGTCAAGGTAGCCGCCCGCTTTCCAGTTGGCGGGCAGCGGCGCCACCGCCGGCTTGGTGACCAGTGCGTTCAGCCCCTGGTCGCTGGTGGGGTAGGCGTAATTGTCGAGTCGATACAGCTTGAGTGCCTGGACGATAGTGCCGATATCCTGGCGCGCTGCCACGGCGCGCGCCTCGTCCGGTCGCCCCATTACGCGCGGCACCACCAGGGCGGCCAGCACGCCCAGGATCACGATCACCACCATGATTTCGATCAGCGTGAAACCGCCTGCGTTGCGGGTGCTGCCGGCCATGGGCAGGACCGGGCGGGGCTGGCGGGACAGGAAGCGGTGATGCATGCCGGAAGCTCTCAATGCGATGAACGAATCGCCATTGTAGTCGCAAGCACGCCCAACCGGCGACGCACCGGCCTGGCGATCAGGAACAGCACTGGCAGCAACGGCAGCAGCGGATCGACCGGCTGGTGCGCGCTGAAGCCGCATCCGCCGCCCCCTCCGCCTCCGCTCACTGCCGCCCCGCCGGTGCTGATGCCGCTGGCAGCAATGTTCGGGGTACTGCTGCCCGTCAGGGAGGGCGTGCCGGCTGAAGGGGCGCCCGCTGCCGCGGCCGGGGTGCTCAGCGCCAGCTGCACGGCCGCATTCGCATCCAGCATGCCTGCACCGCAGACGCCTGCACTGCAATTGGAGCCGACCGGAAACGGCCGTGCCGAGGCCTGCAGCGTGTTCACCACCTGGGCCGGGCTGAGCGAAGGGTTGGCCGACAGCATCAGCGACACCACCCCGCTCACCAGTCCCGTGGCCGGGCTGGTACCCACCACGTTCCACAGGCTGGTGTAATTGTTGCCCAGCGCTGTCGTGGTGCCGCTGTTGCCCAGCGCAAAGATCGCATCGCTGGCTGCCACCACGCAACCGCTGGCGCTGCCGTTGCTGCAGTCGCCTCCGGGTGCGGCCAGCGTCACCGCGCTGCCGAAATTGCTGAAGGCGGAGCGCTGGCCGGCCCGGTTGACGGCACCGACCACCACGGCGCCACGACAGGAGGCCAATGCACCGGGAGCAGCGCCCTCATTGCCCGCCGCAACCACCACGGCCTTGACCGGTCCGTTGGGGGCCAGGATGGCATTCAGGGCGTCCTGCCAGCTGGGGCTGCACGCGCCGGTGGCGCCCAACGAGACATTCAGCACCTGCGCAGGGTTCGGGTTGCGGCTGATCCCCTGTGCCTGCAGGGCGGCGGTCTGCAGGCCAGCCGACCAATATGCCGCTTCGATGATGTCAGACAGGAAGGCACCGCCGCGCCCGGCCACCCGTACGGGCAGGATCTGGCTGTTCTGGTTGATGCCGTCGAATTGCAACGCGCTGTCCGTGCTGGCTGCGATGATCGAGGTCATTTCGGTGCCGTGCCAGTCGCTGCCCGTGTTGGCCGAACTGCCGAACAGGCAGCCCGCGCTGGTGGCGCGCACGGCGGCATCGATCCAGTTGCCCGGATCCGTGGGGTCAGGTGCACGTCCGGCTTGCGGGCTGTTGGCGGTATTCGAGAACACATAACTGCCGCCCGGCGGCTGGCAACCGCTGCTGGCGTAATCGCTGTCAGCACCGGTGAAGTTGAAGCCAGTCAGGAAGCGGCCGCTCGGCAGATAGCGGGTGCCGGCGCTGTTGGCACCGCCCAGGTCCGGGTGGGCGAGGATGCCGGTATCGAGTACGGCAATGGTCAACCCCGGCGAGCCGCCGTGGGATGCGTTGATGGCACCCGCCAGACCGATCGCCGTCGGTTCGTTCCCGCTGGCGCTGCCGAGATACCACTGGCTGGCATAGCCCTGAAATCCGGTCGGGGTGCTTGCTGGCGCAAGGGGATTGAACAGCAGGCCCTGCGGCACCAGCAGCAGGTCAGGTTCGGCCGACAGTACGGCTGGATCCTGGCTGATGCTTTGTGCCACGGCGCGCGCTGCGGTCGCAGTCAGTGCGACGGGCAGGTGCAGCACATGGCCGCCGGTGGACAGGCGGCGCTGTTCGATCAGTGCCAGACCGCTCAGTGCACTGGCATGCGCGGCGAGGGCTCCGCTGCCCTCGGCGCGCAGCCGCACGATCAAGCGTTGCACGGTGGCGGTTTCGCCCGCCTGGGGCATGGCGGCCTGGCTGTCAGCAGCCAGCGGGATGGCGAACAGTGCGGTGACGGTCAGCAGGCCGCGCAGGCCGCCGGTCAGGCCATCCTGGCAGGTGCGACCGCCGTGGCTGGCGTCGCCTGGCGGGGGATGTCGCGCTGGAGTATGTGCGTGCTGATCCACAGGGATCCACCTCGAATTCGATTGAGATGGATCATTCCATACATCCAGTACAACTCAAACAATTTTACTTAACTATCTGATTCAAATCAAATATTGGCAGAAGAACGGCGAGCACAATTAACAACACCATCGCGCCCATGGTCAGAATCAGCAGCGGTTCCATCAGGCTGGTCATGATGCTGACGCGGTTTTCCACTTCCTGCGCCTGAATCACCGCCACGCGCTCAAGCATGTGGTCCAGCGTGCCGCTGGATTCACCACCGGCAATCAGGTGCACCATCACGGGTGGAAACATTCCGGTGGCCGCCAGCGCACGCGACAGGCTGGCTCCCTCGCGCACCTGACGTTCGGCATCGATCAGCGCTTGACGCATTGGCAGGTTGCCGATCACCCCCACCCCTGCTGTCAGCGCGCTCAGCAGCGGCACCCGCGAACTGACCAGGATGGCGAGCGTGCTGGCCAGCCGCGCGGTATTGAGACCACGGATCAGCTTGCCGACGACCGGCACGCGCAGGAGCAATGCATCCCAGCGCCGACGCACCGTCGGTTGCCGCAATGCGCGCAGAAAGCTGACCACCGCACCGGCCAGTGCAAGCAGGACCAGCCATCCCCAGGCGCGTAGGAAGTCGCTCAGCGCGATCAGGATGCGGGTCAGGATTGGCAGGGTCTGATGGGTGCTGCGGAAGACCTGGACGACCTGGGGCACCACCCAGGTGAGCAGGCCAGTCACGACCAGGATCGCCACCAGGGTGACGATCGCCGGATACACGAAAGCCAGCGTGACCTTGCTGCGTAGCGCCTGACGGTCTTCGGTGTATTCGGCCAGGCGCAGCATCACCTGTGGCAGCTGCCCGGAGGCCTCGCCAGCCGACACCAGGGTGCGATACAGCTCCGGAAAATCCTGCGGATGGCTGCCGAGCGCCTGCGCCACCGGATGGCCAGCGAGTACCTCGCCGCGCACGCCAGCCAGCACGCTGCGCACCGATTCGTTCTCGGCCTGTTCGATCAGGGCATTCAGGGTCTGCTCGATGGTCAGTCCTGCCCCCAGCAAGGTGGCAAACTGCCGGGTAAGCATCGCCAGATCGCTGCGACTGATGCTGCTGCGCAGGCGCAGACGCGCGCCGATGCTGAGCACGGCAGGATCGCCGCCACCGGTGAGCACGTCGACGGTGAGTGGGTTCAGACCCTGTTCACGCAGTTGCGCACGTGCCTGCCGCGGGCTGTCGGACTCCAGCACACCGCGCTTGACGCGACCCGTACTATCGAGCGCCTCGTAGCGAAAACCGGCCATGTCAGCTGCGCGTCACGCGCAGGATTTCTTCGGCGCTGGTGCTGCCATCGGCCAGCCAACGCACGCCATCCCGACGCAGGCTGCGCATGCCGGCTGCCTCGCCGTGCGCGCGCAGCGCCTGCTCCGACGCACCATCGTGGATGAGCGTACGCAGGCCTTCGTCCACCGTCAGCAGTTCATAAATGCCGGTGCGGCCGCTGTAGCCGGTGTGGTTGCACGCCGGGCAGCCAACTGCGGTGTAGAGCACATCAGGCAACGTATCGCCGGCAAAGGCCTCACGGACTGCGGCCTCGGTGGCAACTGGTCGCCGGCAGGCACTGCAGAGCCGGCGCACCAGCCGCTGGGCAAGCACGCCGAGCACCGAAGACGACAGCAGGAAGGGTTCCACCCCCATGTCGACCAGGCGGGTGACCGCGCCGACCGCATCGTTGGTGTGCAGGGTGGCCATCACCAGGTGACCGGTCAGGCTGGCCTGCACAGCAATCTGCGCGGTCTCCAGGTCACGCACTTCGCCGATCATGATCACGTCCGGGTCCTGACGCAGGATCGAACGCAGTGCGCGCGCAAATGACAGTTCGATGCGTGGATTCACCTGGGTCTGGCCGACGCCATCCAGGTCGTATTCGATCGGATCTTCCACCGTCATCATGTTGAGCTGGGTGGCGTCCAGCCGCGAAAGGCCGGCATACAGCGTGGTGGTCTTGCCCGAGCCGGTGGGGCCGGTGACCAGCACGATGCCATGGGGTTCGCGGATCATGCGGTCCAGATGCACCAGCAAGGCGGCATCCATGCCCAGTTTTTCCAGCTGCAGGCGACCGGCCTGCTTGTCCAGCAGACGCAGCACCACCCGTTCGCCATGACCAGTGGGCAGGGTCGACACCCGCACATCTACCGGACGTCCGCCCAGACGCAGGTTGAGGCGACCATCCTGCGGCAGGCGCTTTTCGGCGATATCCAGACTGGCCATGATCTTGATCCGGGACACCATCGCCGCATGCAGCGTCCGCTGTGGCTCGATCACGTCGCGCAGGGTGCCATCCACCCGGAAGCGCACCACCGAGCGGTGCTCGAAGGCCTCGATATGGATGTCCGACGCCTGTTCACGCAGCGCCTGCGTGAACAGCGCGTTGATCAGGCGGATGATCGGCGCATCGTCCTCGGCATCGAGCAGGTCGGTGACTTCCGGCATTTCCTGTGCCAGCCGGTTGAGGTCCACATCGGCGCCCAGATCCCCCATCACCGCCTGGGCGGAGTTCTCGCGTTGCGCATAGGCTTGCGTCAGCAGGGCATCAAAAGCGGCGTCCTCCAGCCAGTCCAGCCGCACCGGCCTGCGGAACACCCGACGCAGTTCGGACAGGGTCAGCGGCTCCAGACCCTTGCGAGCCCATACCTGCAGGGCCGCCGTCGGATCGTCAGCGGGGGCTTCGACCACCACGCCTCGGCTGCGCGCATAGGCATAGGCAATCTGCCGTGCAAAGGGCCGGTTTCCCGGCACTGCCACGCCGGACTTGGCCGGACTGCCGTTGTCGTCCGGTGCGCCGGCGGCAGAGGGTGTGGGCACGATGTCCATCAGGGCTCAGCGCCAACCGGTGGGGTATTCGGGCAGCACCGGTGCCTTCATGTTGGGCAGGGTGATGATCTGTTCGGGCTGCGAGTGCAACTGTTCGTTGCGGATATATTCATAGCGGTCAGCCGTCAGCGAGGCGGGTGCCTCGGCGTCGCGCAGCACCTTCGGGCGCATGAAGACCATCAGGTTGGTTTTGGCGCGACTGCGTGAATCTGCCCGGAACAGCGTGCCGATCAACGGCAGGCTGCCGAGCCCTGGCACCTTGTTCACAGAATTGCTGGTGCTGTCCTGGATCAGGCCGCCCAGCACAATGATCTGACCATCGTCCACCAGCACGGTGGACTCGATCGAGCGCTTGTTGGTGATGATGCCCGCTGCATTGGTGGTGTCGGCTACGCTCGACACCTCCTGGTAAATGGCGAGCTTCACCGTGCCGCCCTCGGCAATGGTCGGCTTCACGCGCAGGGTCAGACCAACGTCGCGCCGCTCGATGGTCTGGAACGGGTTGCTCAGGCCGTTCACGGTGCTGGTTTGCGAGCCGGTGATGAAGGGGACGTTCTGGCCCACCACAATCTTGGCTTCCTCGTTGTCGATGGTAAGCAGGTTGGGGGTGGAGAGAATGTTTGAGTCGGTATCCGAGGCCAGAAACTGGGCCAGTACGCCAAGATTGAGCAGTTGCGTGCCGTTGGGCAGTGTCACCGAACCCTTGATCAGACCGACGTTGAGGCCCGCGCCGACCGAGGTGATGTTGCCAGCGGCACTCAGGATGTTGGTGCTGTTCGGGACGTTGAAGTTGGTGCCGCCAATCACCGATGGCGAATTGCTGTTCAGGCCCGACAATGACTGCCACTGCACGCCAAAATTCTGTGCCGTGGTGGCCGATACCTCTACCACCAGCGCTTCGACGTAAACCTGAGCCCGGCGCGCATCCAGTTTGTCGATCACGGTGCGCAGGTTGTTATAGACATTGTCAGGCGCCACGATCACCAACGAGTTGGTCGACGGATAGGACTCGACCACGCCGCCGCCCTGGTTGGCCGGCAGCGTGAAACTGGTGGCGGATGTACCGCCGCTGCCACTGAAGGTGTTGCCGGTGGGGCCGCTGCTGGCGAGCGCATTGCCCCCCAGCGTTTGCGCGCTGGTCTGGGTACTGCCCGCACTCGCGCTGCTGCCACTGCTGCTGCCACTTCCACTGCCACTGCTGCCGCCCTGACCGGTCAGGATGCCCTTTAGGGCATCGGCCACCTTGTTGGCTTCTGCATTGCGCAGGTAGACCACATGGATGTTCCCGGTGCTGCTGGCCGGCGTATCCAGGCTGTTCACCAGCTGGCGGATCCGCGTGATGGTGGCCGCGTTGTCGCTGCGCAACAGCAGGCTGTTGCTGCGCGGGTCGATGGTCATCGTGGTGCGTGCCTGCGCCTGGCCTGCGCCGGCGGTGCCACCCGCAGTACCGACTTCGGGCATCAGCTTGCCGACCATGGTGGCAATGTCGAGCGCCGAAGCATATTTGAGATTGATGAACTGCACGTCGCCCGCAGGTGGCACGTCAATGCCGGCAATCACCTTGAGGATCCGCGACACGTTTTCGGCGTAATCGGTGATCACCAGCGTGTTGTTGTTCGGGTAGGCGTTGATCACGTTGTTCGGGGCGATCAGGGGCCGCAGCACCGGCAGCAGTTGTGCAGCATTTTCGTATTGCAGCGGGATCACCTGCGTGACGATGCGATCGCCGGTCACGCTGGTGGGCGTGCTCGAGGTGGGGCTGCTGCTCAGCTTGGCGTCGGCTTCCGGCAGGATCTTGGTGAAACCGTTGCCGTCGATGGCCGAAAAGCCTTGCAGCCGCAGCGCCGACAGAAAGATCGGATAGACCAGTTCGCGCGCTACCGGCTCGCTCGACACGATGTTGATGCTGCCATTCACGCGCGGGTCAATGATGAAATTGCGCCGGGTGATCAGGCCGATCGCCTTGGCTACGGTGGCAATGTCGGCGCCCTGAAAGTTCAGGATCACGCGGTCGCCGCGACGTCCGTCCTCAGGCGTCTTGAGGTCAGTGATCGGCAGCGGCTTGCCATTCCGGCCGTTCTCGCCGGCCAGGCTACCGGGGGCGCAGGGCGGGTTGGCACAGAGCAGTTCCCGGCTCAGTTGGGTGGCGCCCGCCTGCACTGCGCCGCCAAGCAGCAGGGTGCCCAGCAAGGCAGCCAGTGCGCCCTTGTGGGGACGTGGCACTTGCCCGCGTTGGCAGGGAGGGGGGGCTGACGGCAGACGGGACAGGGACACAGGCATTCGACTCAGGTCAGGGTGACGGCATTACGCAGATAAAAAGGCAGCAGCGTGAGCGTACACGCGCCTTGGCGCGCGCTCAATCCGATCCGCTGCATCAGGTTGTTGCAGGATGTGGGGCGTCGGGCAGCGCTCCGGCATTCTAAGGACGCATGGTGTATTGCAGGATGGTGGGCTGACCGCCGCGCACGATCTCCAGGCGTACCGTGCCGGCCGTGCCGAATTCCTGGTAAAGACGCGGCAGATCGGACAAGGCGACCAAGGTCTGGCCATTGGCCGAACGCAGGATGTCGCCTGGATGCAGGCCGATGCGCTCTGACAAGCTGCCTGCCGGGACGTCCTCCAGCAGCAAGCCGCCCGCACCGCTCGGGCTGGCCTTGCCCATCGAGGCGGCCAATCGCGGATCCGCCAGGGCCTTGCCCAGTTCCGCCTTGGAAAAGGCCAGGTGATTTGGCCCCAGACTCTGCACTTCAAGCTTGAAGGGCGGCACCGTGTTGGGCGCAGAGCTGAGCGGTCGCAGTACACCAGTCGGCGTCCCGCCGGGCATCGGCTGCATGGGTAGCGCACCCGCCGCGGCGGGCAGGGTGGCCGCACCCGTATCGCCCAGGATGACTTCCGCGCTCTGGCCATTGGTGTCGACCACCACCCGGTCGCGCAGGATGTCCCTCAGCACGCTGCCACCGCCCAGCGCGTCGCCCCGGCGCACGGGCGTGGCCTTGCCATCGATGGCAAGGATGGCCACCGCTGCGCTGCCTTGCCCGCCGGCAATCACGCCGATCAGGCGCAGGTTGGGTGGCGGTGCAGCCGAAGCGGCCCCGGCTGTGTCGGCATTCACGCCGAACAGGTGCAGGCTGGCCGGATTGGGCGCTGCAACTGCCGCTACCTGCGGCAGCCCGCTGCCATCGGCCACTGGGGCCTGCAGGCTCTGGCGTACCTGCAGGCCCCAGTGGGTGCAGACCGCGCCCAGCACGATCGCCCCGGCGAGCACGGCCAGTCGTTGAACTAACGGCGATGTCAGTAAAGATTTATCCATTAATGAACTATCTGTACGATACAGATGTCTACGCTATGTTGCCGTTAGAGAATTGAGTTCGAACGTTTGTTTGCGAAGGGATTCAATGGCTGCGGCACCAGTTTGCACGCACCACAAAGGCGCAGTTCAAGTGGCACCGCAGGTGCAGTGTTCCGCGACTTTGCCGCGCTTGTCAAAAACGACGCTCCAGTTGTCCACCCATGCGGCATCTTGCGCCAGGAAATGTCCGGCGGGGAAATGGGGGGAAGGCCTGGGGCCGCTTCACCCCGGATGCAGGTTGTCCGGCTTAATCTTTCCACAGGAGAATTGCCCATGTTGAATCCTCAGGCGCGTCGTTCGCGCTCTTACCTGCTCGGCTCCGCCGTTGCCCTGGCGCTGGCCACCCTTGGCACGCTGCCGGCCCAAGCCTCCAGCCACCGTGAAGCCCCGTCAATCGCCGGCATGCCCAAGGTGGATGGTACCGATTTCTACATGTTCAACAGCTACGACCCGGCTCGCCAGGGTTACGTGACCTTCATTGCCAACTACGTGCCCCTGCAGGATTCCTACGGCGGCCCGAACTACTTCGCGATGGACCCCAAGGCCCTCTACGAAATTCACGTCAACAACGACGGTTCGGGTGTCGAGAACATCACCTTTCAGTTCCGCTTCAATAGCGTGAACACCAATTTTGGTGTGGGTGGCGTGGCCATCCCGCTGGTCGCCCATGGCCAGCTGACGAGCGGTGGCAGCACCCCCTCGTATAGCGCCGACCCCAACCTGAACGTGTATGAGAACTACAGCGTGACCGTGGTGGAAGGTGACCGTCGCGCCGGCAAGAAGACCGTGCTGACCTCGAACGGCCACAACACGCTGATCAAGCCGCTCGATAACGTAGGCACCAAGACCATCCCCAACTACACCACCTACGCCGGTCAGTACGTTTACCCGCTGGACACCTTCACGGTGGCCGGCCAGTCGTGCGCTGGTGGCCAGGTGTTCGTGGGCCAACGCCTGGATCCGTTCTTCGTCAACCTTGGCCAGACCTTTGATCTGATCAACATCCAGTCCACAGGTAACGCGTCGCCGACCACGCCGAGCACGCCCAATAACGGCACCAATGGCATGGTGCAACCTTACTACGGTACGGCGCCCGGTTCAGATAGCCATACCGGTACCGGGGTCAACTATGCCTATGACTCGCTGGCCGACAAGAACATCACCTCGCTGGTGCTCGAACTGCCGGCCAGCTGCCTGACCAAGGGTTCTGACCCGGTGATCGGCGCGTGGACGACCGCCAGCGTACGCCAGTCGAAAATCTACAACCCGACCCCGGCCAACGGTGCCGGTTCGGAAACTGCCGATACCACCCGCGAGGGCGGTTCATGGACCCAGGTGTCGCGTCTGGGCATGCCGCTGGTCAACGAAGTCGTGATCGGCCTGAAGGACAAGGATCTGTTCAATGCCAGCAAGCCGAAGGACGACGTGGCACATTTTGCCCCGTACGTGCTGACGCCCACCTTGCCGCAATTGATCCAGCTTCTGTATCCGTCCGCCCCGGCGCCGACCGGTACGGTGATCCAGGCCCTTGGCACGGCTCCGGTGCGAGACGATCTGATCGCGGCCTTCCTGACCGGTGTGAGCTTTACGGTGCCGCCAAATGCCAACCTGCAGGTGGGCGCTACTGCCAATGTGGGCACTTCGGTGAATTTCAGCAACGTACCGGCGACGGGTTCCAAGACCACCCTGGCCGAAATGCTGCGTCTGAATACCGGTATTCCCGCCACGCCGCTCGCATCGCAACGTCGTCTGGGTCTGATCGGTCTGGATGCCGCGGGCTTCCCGAACGGTCGTCGTCCGATCGATGATGTGGTCGATATCGAACTGCGTGTGGCCGAGGGTCGTTTGTGCTCGCTGAACGGTACGCTCACCAACACCAACTGGGCCTGCACTCCGGGCACGGCGCCTGCCGGCAATGTGGACTTTGCCGACGGTGTGGCTTTCAAGCACCTGCCGGGTGACAACGGCAAGCCGGTGACCCTGAGCACCACCTTCCCGTACCTCAACACTCCGATCGCCGGTTCGCCGAACCAGTCCGGGTACTGAGCAAGGAGACTGGCAACATGAAGAAATATCTTGCTCTGAGCCTCGCATCCGGCCTGCTGGTAGCCTGCGGTAGCGGTGGTGGTGGCAGCAACCCGTATGGCGTGTTTGGCACCATCAGCGCGTCGCCGGTATCCCAGCAGGCCGGGCTGATCGGTGTCCTGCCGCCGGATGCCGAGCCGGTGGATGCCACCAACCTGCGTGCCGCCGAAGTGGATAGCCTCAACCCCGCCAATGGTGTGACCGTGATGGCCACCCAGTCGGCGGATCGGGAACCGCTACCCCTGGCACCGCTGCCAGCCTCGGCTGCCGACCCCGAAAAGCCGAACTCCTGATCACCGGAGTACTCGGCTGACCCGCCGGTGCGCTTTTCCTTTGGGGAAGCCGCACCGGCGGTTTTTTTTTAGCCCCTGATTTCTGTTAGGCTGCGCCGTCATGCATTTTCCATTTTTCAAGGCTCTGTGCCTGCACCTTCCCGCCCGGGCGAGGGCACTGCTGCTGGCCGGCATGCTGATCTTGCCCGTGTCAGGCATGCAAGAGGCGCAGGCTACCCCCTACACCCCCAGCGACGACGATGCTGCGCTGGAAACCCTGCCAGACACTGTCGAGCCAGCCTTGCGCGAACTGCGCACCAAGGCGCGCGACCTGGCCGGGCATCCGCGCGATGCCGTTGCTGCCGCAGATGTCGCCCGTCGTTACCTGAAACTGGCCCGCCGCAATAGCGATCCGCGCCTGGTAGGGTATGCGCAGGCCGCCCTGCAACCGTGGTGGACCGATCCCAACCCCCCCGCCGAACTTCTGTTCCTGCGCGCCTCGCTCAAGCAGACCGTGCATCAGTTCGATGCCGCGCTGATCGATCTGCAGGCCTATCTGGCGCACGCCGACCTCGGCCGTGGTGCGCGCGCCCAGGGTCTGCTGGTGCGGGCTACCGTGCTTTCCGTGATCGGTCGTTACCCGGAAGCCACGCAGGACTGTGTGCAGGTCACCCGCTACGCCGACCGCACGACCGGCATGCTGTGCACGGCGCAGACCGATGTGCTCACTGACAGGGCCCGTCGCAGCGCTGGTGTGCTGGAAATCCTGTTCAACCAGGGCGGATTGGGCAGCGATGGCACCTTGCGCCAGTGGGGCGACACCATCCTGGCAGATGCGGCTGCGCGTCTTGGCCAGCCCGCCCTGGCCGAGCGCGCCTACAAGGCGGCGCTCAGCGAAGACAGCCAGGATGCTTATGTACTGGGTGCCTATGCCGACTTCCTGCTCGACCAGCAGCGCCCTGCCGAGGTGCGCACGCTGCTGCAGCCCTGGCTGCGTGCCGACGGACTGCTGCTGCGCCATGCCATCGCCTTGCAGCAACTGAAGGATGGCAAGGCGGCCAGCGAGGCCGAGCAGATGGGGGCGC
>CAITLJ010000014.1 GCA_903893215.1 uncultured Ferrovum sp.
GTTGGCGAAGAACACCCCTTTCTGGCGGACAGCCAGCATGGTGGGCGTATCAGTCGCGTTGACCGAGCCGGTGCGCAGACCGTCCGCAACAAAAATGATGACGTTTCGCTTCGGAGCGGCGTCTTCCGGCGCAGCGGCGCAGGCCATCGAAATGGACGCGGCAACGATCGTCACCAGCAGTCTGGTTGGGAACAAGGGCATGTTTGGAATCCTAGCGAGTGTGGAGTGAAGCGGAGCTGCTACGAGCGTCGCGCAGGGAAGATTCAACAACGGTGCATCGCCTTGGCGCTTCGGATCATTCTTCTGCGGCGAAGCAGAGGAATGCACGGGCGCGAGTGCTGGGCGTATGTTCGCCAAGGAGTTTTACGTTTCGATGACATGCGACTGAAGGCGGCCGCTACTCCGATAGGTAGGCTTGACTGTATTTTTCGAGTACAGGGCGTCTGGACACAGTCCGGCGAGGCAGGTCCTTCGGCGCACTTTTACAGTGAGTCCATCCCGCGGCACGCACACTGGCGGTGCAGCAGTTGCCTTGGATCACAGCGCGTCATTCAGTCCTTTCCGCCAGGAACCCAGCTGCGGCGGGGGCCGCGACGCAGCACAAAAATCTGGCATGAGGTTTGCTGGTTCGATTCGCAGAGTAGAAGCGGTCAGCGGTCCGGCATGGACCGTGGGACATTGCTCCGGTTGGCGTGTCAATGACATCTGCCAGTCCTGATTGAGTGACTTTTCAATCGCAGTCCGCCCACCGGACTGGGGAGCTACGTCCATGCATCATCTTTCCGATTGTCCGGCGCCGCCAGCCGCCCGTCTCGCAGGCATCGACCTGCCAGCCCCCGCCGGGATTCCGCTTTTCCTCACCGCACCTTACCCTGCCTGTCACACTGGAGTGCACGCCATGCTGCTTCGCCTGACCCCGCTACACCGTATGCTGACCTGCCCGACCCCGCTGCGCCGTTTGGTGAGCGGCCTGATCTCCCTGCTGCTGGTGTCGGTGGCCAGCGTCGCGCACGCCGACGACAAGCTCGTATTGGGCACCAACTGGTTCGCCGAAGCCGAGCACGGCGGCTTTTACCAGGCGCTGGCGACCGGGATCTACAAGAAATACAAGCTCGACGTCACCATCAAGATGGGCGGCCCGTCGGTCAATGGCATCCAGCTCCTCGCTGGCGGGGCCATCGATCTGTGGATGGGCTACGATTTTCAGACCTTGAAGGCCCTCGAGCAGGGCGTGCCGGTGGTCACCATTGCCGGTTTCTTTCAGAAGGATCCGCAGGCGCTGCTGGCGCATCCTGACGTGAAGACCTGGGAAGACCTGAAGGGTCACCCGCTGTTCATTGCAAGCGGCAGCGATACGAGCTTCTGGCCGTGGCTGAAGGCACGCTATGGCTATACCGACAACCAGAAGAAACCCTATGCCTTCAGTGTGGCGCCGTTCCTGGCCGATCCCTCGAGTGCCCAGCAGGGATACATCACCTCCGAGCCCTTCGCGATGGAGCAGGGCGGCGTGAAGCCCACTGCGTTGCTCATGGCGGATGCCGGCTATCCACCCTACGCCACCACCATGGTGACCATGCAGAAGACCAGCGCGGACCGGGCCGATGTGCTGGCGCGCTTCGTCCGCGCGTCCGCCGAGGGATGGGTGAGCTACCTGAAGGACCCTGCCCCGGGCAATGCCCTGATCAAGAAGGACGATCCGAAGATGACCGACGCGCAGCTGGCCTACGGCATCGCGCAGCTGAAGAAGTACGGACTCGTCACCGGTGGGGATGCGGCAAGCAAAGGCATCGGCGTGATGACCGACGCGCGCTGGAAGCAGACCTACGATGTCATGGTCAGCAGCAAGCTGCTCGCAGCCAATGTGGACTATCACCAAGCCTACACGCTGCAGTATGTCAAAGCCTTGCCGCTGCCGGCCACCCCTTGAGCGGACGCGAACCATGAGGTCCACCGACAAGCCGCCGACCACGGGTATCGCGCCGATATCGGCCGGGGCCGCAGGCGCCGGGGTGCTGCCCGCAGACTATCAGCCACCGGTGCGCAGCCTGGCGCCCGTGCTCGATCTTGGCCGCTGGCTGGATGGCAGTGACAAGGCTGGGGTGGCGCGGCAGTTCGACCGGATCTGCCGCGACATCGGGTTCTTCTACCTGCGTGGGCACGGCATCCCTCAGGCCCTGATGGATGGCATGCTGACACAGACTGCTGCCTTCTTTGCGCTGCCCGAGGCCGACAAGCGCGCATTGACTGTCGACCGCCGGCGTCGCGGCTATGAGCCCTTCGGACTGCAGTCACTCGACTTCACAGCGCCCCCGGACATCAAGGAGTCGCTGCTGATCGGGATCGGCCAGGGACCCGAACACCCTCTGGTGCAGGCGGGGCTCGCCAACTACGGTGCCAATCAGTGGCCGCCCGAACA
>CAITLJ010000015.1 GCA_903893215.1 uncultured Ferrovum sp.
CGTAGCTCAGCTGGTTAGAGCACCACCTTGACATGGTGGGGGTCGTTGGTTCGAGTCCAATCGCGCCTACCAAAGCACCAGCAACCTTGAGATCAGCCCGGCGCCCCAGCGACCGGGTTTTTTTACGTCGCTTGTGCAGCCTACGCCCCGCCGCAACAGCCGCCTGCAATGCCGCCTGCACCGCCGCGTGCAACGCCGCGTGCAACGCCGCGTGCAACGCCGCAACAGCTGCGTGCACTACCGCAACAGCTGCGTGCACTACCGCAACAGCCGCTTGCGCCGCCGCGTGCATCACTGCCTACGTCTTCCAAATGACTTGCTGGCCTCGCCTGCGTTTCAGGCGTTTCCGGTGTTCCAGGTGCGTCCGGTATTTCCGGTGTCCCCGGCGTTTCCGGTGTTTCCGGTCTTGCCGGTCAGCGGGAACCCCTACCGACTTTTAGCCGCAATGGCGATTTCATTAGATAAGTGCTGACAAAAATACAGCAGCAAATACCCATTGGATACCTATGTTCTGGTGTACTTTCGTATCTGGAAAACATATGAAAAACGCACTGTTGCGGAAGGCGGTCTCGCCTTCCGGGCAGGCCCGCTGATCGGGCGGCTGATCGTCTGCAGTTCCGGCCAGCCCCTGTTGATCGAGTGGATGATCTTCTGCAGTCCCGGCCAGCCCCTGCTAATCGGGTGGATGATCTTCTGCAGTCCCGGCCAGCCCCTGCTGACCGGGCGGCTGATCTTCTACAGTCCTGGCCCGCGCCCGCTGACCCACTTGCCGATCCTCCGCTCTCCAGGCCAGCGCCCGCTGATGGGGGCAGCCGACCCTCAGTACCCTGCCGCCAGCCCCGTGCGTGTGCGGGGATCGTTTGCGCCGTAATAGCGATTGGCCCCGACCGGCTTCGCGCCAAGCGCGGGCGCGCCCACCAGGATGGCGGCAATGTGGTTTTGCGGGCGCTGTACCAACAGGGTGTGTCCCATGCTTTCCAGCACTCGCAAGGTGTCGGCGCTGAAGGTATAGGGCTCGTAGGCGGTCGATTCCGGCATCCACTGCTGGTGAAAACGCGGCGCGTCGGTCGCCTGCTGTACGTCCATGCCGTAGTCGACCACATTCAGGATCACCTGCAGCACGGTGGTGATGATGTGGCTGCCGCCCGGCGTGCCCACCACCAGCAGCGGCTTGCCGTCGCGCGATACGATGGTCGGGCTCATTGAGGAAAGGGGCCGTTTGCCGGGCGCAATGGCATTGGCCTCGCCCTGCACCAGACCGTAGGCATTCGGCACGCCCACCTTGGCCGTGAAGTCGTCCATCTCGTCGTTGAGCAGCACGCCAGTGCCGGCGGGCGTGACCTTGGCGCCAAACCAGTCGTTGAGCGTGTAAGTGATCGATACCGCATTGCCGGCGGCGTCGACAATTGAGTAATGGGTGGTGTTCTGTCCCTCGTGGGGTGACACGCCCGGCTTGATCGCCTGCGAGTTGCCGGCGTGCGCGGGATCGATCGCAGCACGCAGCCTGGCGGCATAGTCGCGGTCGATCAGGTGATCCACCGGGTTGTGCACAAAGTCGGGGTCGCCCAGATAGCTGTTGCGGTCGACATAGGCGTGGCGCATGGCTTCGATGGTGTAGTGGGTGGCCTGGGCTGAATGGAAGCCCAGTGTGCCAAGCGGATAGCCCTCCAGCACATTGAGCATCTCGCAGATCACCACTCCGCCGGAGCTGGGCGGCGGTGCCGACACTACGTGATAACCGCGGTAATCACATTCCACCGGTTTCAGTTCGCGTGGCGAGTATTGTTCGAGGTCGGCGAGCGACAGCAGGCCAGAATGCGCCTGGCTGGCCTGCACCAGTTGGCGGGCTACCGGGCCGGCATAAAAACCGGCCACGCCGCGTTTCTGCACGGCTTGCAGGGTGCGCGCCAGGTCCTTTTGCACCAGGCGCTCGCCCACTTTCCACGGCTCGCCGTGATTCAGGAAAATGGCAGCGCTAGGCGCGTCCTTGCGGAATGCGGCCGTCGCGGTGCCCAGCATGTTTACGTCGCCCTGCTGCAGCACGTAGCCATCGCGTGCCAGGGCAATCGCCGGCGCGATCAGCGTCTGGCGTGACTGCGTGCCGTAGCGCGTGCGCATGGCTTCCAGGCCAGCCACCGTGCCCGGTACGCCGACTGCCAGATAGCCGTCCTCGCTCAGGCCGGGAATCACCTTGCCGTCGGCATCCAGGTACATGTTGGCGGTGGCTGTCAGCGGTGCTTTTTCGCGGAAATCCAGAAAGGTCTTGCGACCGTCGGCCAGTTGCAGCGTCATGAAACCGCCGCCGCCGAGATTGCCGGCCGCGGGGTACACCACCGCCAGCGCATAGCCCACCGCCACTGCGGCGTCCACGGCATTGCCGCCGCGTTTGAGCACCGCTACCCCCACGTCGGTGGCAAGATGCTGCGCCGTCACCACCATGCCGTGCTCGGCCGCTACCGGCGCCACTGACGCGGCGGCGACGGGAAGGGCCAATGCCAGCAGGCCGGCCAGCGTGGTGCCATGGATCAGGCGGGCAAAAGAAGCAGCAAAAAGCGGAGTTGGTCGCAGCATGGTGGGCTTGGATCCTTACTTGTCGACAGCGGCGATGCACTCAACTTCCACCCGCGCGTTGAGCGCGAGGCCGCTGACGCCCACCGCACTGCGTGCCGGGAAATTCAGGTTGGTGAAGTAGGTCTTATACACGTCATTGAAGTCTTTCAGCTCTTTTGAATCGGCCAGAAAGATGGTGCACTTGACCACATTGGTCATCGCATAGCCGTGCTTTTCCAGCCAGGTCTTGATGTTCTCCATCGCCTGCTTGGCTTCCGGGGTGATGCCGCCTTCGGCGAGTTTGTTGGTGGCGGGGTCGGTGCCCAGCCGGCCCGACAGGTACACGATCTTGCCCACCTTGACGGCTTCGGAAATCGGGTAGGACTTTTCGGTGGGCTTCTGGGTGTTGAGGAATTCCACGCCCTTCGGCACGCCGGGGGCGGCTTGGGTGGTGGTGCCGATCAGCAGGGTGGTGGCGGCCAGCAGGGTGGTCAGGGTCTTCTTCATGGGTAAGGCTCCTTGTGGTGAAGCGGGGGTGCGTTGGCGGCCGTCCTGCGGATTGTGCGGCGGCCTGCACTGATTGGGAATGATCTTGCAAAGCGGCTGCGGCCGCCCGGAGCATTGCGCTTCGGGCGGCCGCAGCAGGGGATCGGCATAAAGCGGCGCCGACCCGTCAGGTCAATCAGAACGCGTAGGTGGCGCGGGCGTAGTAGAAACCGCCGTTGAAACCATACGGGCTGAAGTTGGCATACTGGGCCACGGCCGAGTTGTCCGGCACGGCCCGCTCGGATGCCTGCAAGTCCGAATTGCGTTTGGTCGGGTAGGTGTTGAACAGGTTGTTGGCACCCACCGTCAGCGACAATTGCTTGGTGAGCTGGTTCGACACCGACATCGAGGTGATGAACTGCGCCTTCAGCGTGTTCTTGTAGTAGGCGCCGGCATTGCCCTGGGCATCCAGGCCCTGCTCGTAGTCAGACGACTCGCCGTAGTAGTTTTCCTTCACATCCAGCGTCCATGCACCATAACGCCACACCGCCGACAGGTTGATGCGGAATTTCGGCGATGCCGTTTCCAGTTGCGACAGGGCCGTCTGGTCCAGCAGCGTTTGCGGCGAAAGTTCCGCCGGGGCCTGATTGACCGAAGTCACCTTGGTCTGGTTGTAACTGGCGGCACCGGAATAATCCACCTTGCCATACTCGCCATAGTTGGCGGCCAGCGATGCCACGAATTCGGCACCACGGGTGCGCGTGCTGGCCGCGTTGCTGAATATGTTGATGCCGGTCTGACCACCGCCGTTGACCACCGCCGGATCCAGCACGTTGCCGTTCGCTGCGATGGCTGCGTTCACCGCCGGTTGGGTGGCCCCGTTGGGACCGCCGGAGCCGAAGATGTTGCCGCTGCCCACCACGCGGTCACGAATCGTGATCTGGTACATGTCCAGACTGACGCTGCTCTCCGCCGTCGGGCGCAGGATTACGCCGAAGCTGAAGTTGTCCGATTTTTCGGGCTTCAGGCCGTTCACGCCGACCAGGGCAGCCCCCGCAGAGTTGGGCGGCAACTGTACAAAGGCCGTGCTCGGGCCCACGTTGGTGGCCGAATAGAATTCTTCAGCCAGGGTCGGCGCCCGGAAACCCGTGCTGACCGTGCTACGTACTGCAAACGTCGGCGTGAAGTCGTAGCGTGCGGTGAGCTTGCCCACACTGGTGCCGCCGAAGTCGCTGAAGTGTTCGGCGCGAACTGCGGCATCCAGGGTCAGTTCCTTCACCGGGTTGCCGGCCAGGTCCAAATAGATCGCTTCGTTCTTGCGGTTATGGCTGCCGGCATCGGTCAGTGTAAAACCCGGGTACGACGAAGGGCCGGAACCAAATCGCGAAGCCGGATCGCCCGCCACGATTTCGAACTTGTCGGTGCGCTGCTCCAGACCAAATGCCACGTTCAGCGGAGTGGCCCAACCGATCGCGAAGTCGCGGCTGACGTCCAGCGTATTGGTCCACTGCGAGGCGATGAACTCGCCATCCTTGTAGCTGGTTGGCATGCCGGCAATGGCGGCGGCGGTACCAGAAGCCGCCTGGATCGATGCAAACAGGTCCGGGCTAACGGTATTGAAGGTGCCGATCTGGTCGCGGTCCTTGCCATAGGTGGTGCTCAGGTCCCAGTTCCATTCACCAACATGGCCCTTCACGCCACCGGTCAGGGCGTAGTCATCTTCCACGATGCCTTCACTCGGGCTGAAACCGTTCGGCATCACCTGCGGCACCTTGCTGGCGGTGGGCAGGCGGTAGTTTTCGAACGCCATGCCAGACTTATGCGCCACCGTGGCATTGCCATACACGTTGATGTCGTTGGCCAGGTCAGCGCCAAAGTTCAGGGTGGCCAGTTGGGTACGCTGGGACGCGTCACCCTGGATCTTGTTCAGCTTGGGGAAGTTGAGGTTGTTCAGGATCGACGGATAGCTGGCCAGGTTTGCGGCGTTCAGGCGCGGATCAATGGCGCCGCGATCGCTGTAGCCGTGATAGCGCGCTTCCAAGGTCAGGTTGGCGAAGGCGCCGTCAAACGGCTTGAAGCCGAAGTTGCCCGATACGTCGCCAGTGCGGCCGCCTTCGTCCATGTAGCCACCACCTTCGGTCGAAACCGAGCCACCATGGTCGTCACGCTTCAGGATGATGTTTACCACGCCGGCGATGGCGTCGGTGCCGTACTGGGCGGCAGCGCCGTCGGTCAGCACTTCGATGCGCTGGATCGAGGCCACCGGGATCAGGCTGAAGTCAGGAGCAGCCGAACCGATGAAGGGCGAGCCGGTATCCACGGTCAGGTTGGCGGTGCCGTGACGGCGCTTGCCGTTGATCAGCACCAGGGTGTCGTTGGCGCTCAGGCCGCGCAGACGGGCAGACAGGGTCAAGGCAGCCGTGTCGGCACCAAAGGCTTCGACCTGCAGCGAAGGCAGGTTCTGGCCCAGCGCCTGGATCAGGTCGGGCTGGCCAGTGCCGACAATGGTCGAAGCATCCAGCACCTGGATCGGCGATGCGCTGTCTTCCACTTTCAGGCCGGTCACACGCGTACCGGTCACGATCAGTGCTTCCAGCCGGCCCGGCGTTGCAGCGTCGGCGGCAGCCACTTTGGTCGGAGCTTCGGCGGGCGCGGTGGCAGGCGTGGCCGTGGCATCAGCGAAGACAGCCCCGGCCGACAGCAACAGGGTCAGGGCCGCAGATTGACGAATGTGGGATTTCATTTTCTCTCCTGGTAGTGGACTTCCTGCAACAACAGGAAAATTTCCGTGACAACTTTGCAACAGCGGAAGGCCTAAGCAATGGCTGTGCCAGCGGTCGGCAATGGTTGTGCCAGTGATCTGTCATGGCTGTGCCATTGATCGGTCATGGCTGTGCCGGCAGCAGAAGGCAGATTGACCGCCCTTGCCGGCCTGAAAAGGATTGACTTTGGTGCGCCGGGTGACTTTTTCTGCACTTATTACGTGCGCATGACACGCGAAGGATTCGTTGGCCGTGGTGCGCAGCGTAGCCGCCGCGAGCCGCACCCGATCCACCGTCTGCCCTTGCGCTGCACGCGCCGGCGGGGCAGAAATATTTTTACGGCAGGTATACACATGTATGCATCCATGGGCTACAGTACCGTCATGAACAAAACGGCCGTATGAAAGCCGTATTCGTAGCCGTGATAAAGAGCGAGGAGCGTTGCAATGTCTGTTGAACATTTTGATGTGCTGATCATTGGTGCCGGCCTGTCCGGCATTGGCGCGGCCTACCGTCTGCAAAGCATGTGTCCCGGCAAGCGCTATGCCGTGCTGGAGGGACGTGAGGCGATTGGTGGCACCTGGGACCTGTTCCGCTACCCCGGCATCCGTTCCGACTCCGACATGTACACGCTGGGTTACCCATTCCGGCCCTGGAAGGCAGCCAAGGCGATTGCCGACGGCGCCGACATCCGCAATTACATCGTCGATACCGCACGCGAGGCGGGCATCGACAAGCACATCCGCTTCCGCCAGCGCATCGAGTCGGCCAGCTGGTCGTCGGCCGAAGGGCGCTGGACCCTGCGCGTGCGCGCTGGTGAGCAGGGCGTGCCCACCACCTATACCTGTGGCTTTCTTTACACCTGCTGCGGTTACTACGATTACGAAAACGGCCACATGCCGGACTTCAAGGGCGCGGCCGACTTCAAGGGCCAGTTCGTGCACCCGCAAAAGTGGCCGGAAAATCTGGACTACGCCGGCAAGCAGGTGGTGGTGATCGGTAGCGGGGCTACCGCGGTCACCCTGGTGCCATCGATGGCGCCCAAGGCTGCGCACATCACCATGCTGCAGCGTTCGCCCAGCTACATTGCCAGCCTGCCGGCGCGCGACGCCCTGGCCGGTGTGTTCCGCCGCGTGCTGCCCGAGCAGCTGGCGCACAGTGTGGCGCGCTGGAAAAACGTGCTGATCGGTCTTGCCTTCTATCAGGTGTGCCGCAAGGCGCCCAGGTTTGCCAGCGCGCTGCTGCGCAAAGGTGTGCAACGCCAGCTGCCCAAGGGCTACCCGGTGGATACCCACTTCAAGCCGTACTACAAGCCGTGGGATCAGCGCCTGTGCCTGGTGCCGGACGGCGACCTGTTCCGCGCGCTGCGCAGCGGCAAGGCCTCGGTGGTGACCGACCAGATCGACCATTTCAGCGCCAACGCCATCCACCTCAAGAGCGGCGCCACGCTGCCGGCCGACATCGTGATTTCAGCCACCGGCCTCAAGCTGCTGGCCGGCGGGGGCATCCGTTTTGACGTGGATGGCCGTCCGGTCAGCCTGGGCGGCACCATGGTGTATCGCGGTGTGCTGCTGCAGGGGCTGCCCAATCTGGCCATGTGCGTGGGCTACACCAATGCCTCGTGGACGCTGCGCGCCGACATGAGCTCCACCTACATCTGCCGCCTGCTCAACTACATGGAGCGCAATGGCCAGACCGTGTGCGTGCCGCAGTGCGACGACGAGAGCGTGGAGCAACGCCCGCTGCTGGACCTGACGTCGGCCTATGTGCAGCGTGCCAGCGATGTGCTGCCCAAGCAGGGCAGCAAGCGCCCGTGGGACCTGCGCCAGAACTACCTGATCGACCGCGCCAACCTGGAGTTCAAGGGCGTGGATGAATCCAGCCTAAAGTTTTATCCGGCGCAGAGGCTGGTCGGACTGGCGGCGGACCTGGGGGTGAAGCAGGCCGCTTGATCGGCGCTGCGCGCCACGGCGTGGCATTCACCTTGTTGCGATGCATGCACGCAGATACACTGCGGCACGCAAGCGTACGATATAGGGTATCAACGTGGCCATGCTGACAGTACGCAATCTGCCGGAGGAGGAGCGCCGAGCCTTACGTGCGCCGGCTTCGCACAGGACAGCGGTCTGACCAATGAGGCGGTTGACCTACTCAATCAGGCACGCGACAGCCATTTCCGGAATTGCGGCATCCCGGGGCTTTCTGGTGGCGTCACGCAAGCTCGCGCCCTATGAGGCCGCAGGTCTGCGCGTGATCGCCCCGTTTTCCTGATGGCACTTCCTCGCGTACTGGTGCTGCTGGCGGTCCACAACGGCCTGCCCTTCCTACAGGACCAGCTGCAGACACTGGCGGGGCAGCAGCAGGTTTCGCTGCAAGTCGATATCTCTGACGACGCCTCCACCGACGGCTCGCCGGCCCTCTGCGCCGAATGGGCCGCCACCGACCCGCGCTTCCGCAGCGTGAACCCACCCGGCCCGGGCGGCAGTGCCGCGCAGAATTTCTTTCGTCTGCTGATCGCCGCCGACCTGCGTGACGTGGACTATGTGGCCTTCTGTGATCACGATGACCTGTGGCATGCCGATCGCCTGATTCGTGGCGTTGAACGCCTGCAATTCAGCGGCGCGGCGCTGTATTCCTCGGCCACCCGTGCCTTCTGGCCAGACCAGCGCAGCCGCGTGCTGGGGCAGGTGGCCGAAATGACCCAGGCCGACTTCCTGTTCGAAGGGGCAGGGCAGGGCTGCAGCTTCCTGCTCACCGTAGCCTTTGCGCGACAGGTGCAGGCCTTGCTGCAAAAGCATCAGCCGCTGCTGGCCGGTATCCATTATCACGACTGGGCGGTGTATGCCGCCGCGCGCGCACTCGGTCTGCCGTGGGTATTCGATGCGCAGTCGCGGCTGGATTATCGCCAGCATGACGGCAACGATACCGGCGCACGGGCCTCTGGTGGCGGGGTGCGCAAACGTCTCGCGCTGATCCGCAATGGTTGGTACGCCGCCCAGGTGGCCGCCATCAGCGCCTGGGTGGCTGCTGTCGCACCACAGCAGCCGGCGCTGCAGGCTTGGCAGCGTGCCAAGGTGGGCAGCCGAATCGGCCGAGCACTGTGGTTGGCGCGCCACGGCCGCCGGCGTGGCGCTGACCGGGCGGTTCAGGTACTGGCCGCGCTGGCGGGCTGGCTGTGAATTTACTTGATATCGGGATATTGTTGACTGGCAACGAGCGGTGAGCAGATTAGGCTCACATCCAGGCGCCCCTTCGGCGCTTACATTTTCTTGCATCTCTTGCGGCGGCGCACTACCCTTCCGCCGCCAAACTCCTTAAGCTGCACGGCCTTCACCCTAGAGTTGGCTTGTCCTAATGGCATCGCAGTCTCCCTATCGCGCCGATATTGACGGTTTGCGCGCCCTGGCCGTGCTGGCCGTACTGGGCTTTCACGCCTTCCCAGAACTGCTGCCCGGCGGCTTTCTGGGCGTGGATGTGTTCTTTGCCATCTCGGGCTATGTGGTCACGGCGGCCATCTGGCCGGCCTTGAGCCAGCGCACCCTCGACCTGGGTGCTTTTTACGCCCGCCGCGCCCGCCGCCTGTTGCCAGCGCTGCTGCCGGTGCTGATCGCCGTGTGGGGCATGGCCTGGTGCTTTGCCACGCCGGATGATGCCCGCCGGATTGGCCAGACCGTTGCGGCCGGCGCTGCGTTTTTCACCAATTTTGTGTTGCTGCGTGGCGGCGGCTATTTTGACCGGGAGTCGGTGGCGCAGCCGCTGCTGCACCTGTGGTCGTTAGGCGTGGAGGCGCAGTTCTACCTGTGTCAACGGCATCCCAGTTTTCCCCAGGCACGGTATTTTAAATTTCCCCACCCTGTTGCGATGATGTGTCCTCGTCGTGCGACCGGACGAGGCCGGCTTTCAGCTTCTCTTTGAGGCGGTACGAGTTACCGCGGATGTTCAGCGTGACGGCATGGTGCAGCAGTCGATCCAGGATGGCGGTGGCGATGACGCGATCCCCGAACACGTCGCCCCAGGCTCCGAAGCTCTGATTGCTGGTCAGGATCATCGGTCCTCGCTCGTAGCGCCGGCTGATCAGCTGGAAGAACAGGTTGGCGCCCATGCGCTCGATTGGCAGGTAGCCGATTTCGTCGACGATCAGCAGCCGGGGCGTGGTGTAGAACTTCAGCTTATCCTCGAGCTTGCCCTCGGCATGGGCCTTGGTCAGCGCGGTGATCAAGCTGGCGGCAGATGTGAACAGCACCCGGTATCCGTTCTCGATCGCCTTCAAGCCAAGGGATACCGCAAGGTGGCTCTTCCCGACGCCTGGTGGTCCCAAGATGATCACGTTGTCGCCGTGTTCGATGAAGTGGCAGCTGGCCAACGTCAGGACCTGCTTCTTGTCGATCGATGGCTGGTAGCTGAAGTCGAAGGTCTCCAGTGGCTTCACGAACGGCAACCGTGCCATGGCGGTTCGCATCGTGATGTTCTGGCTCCGCTTCGCCGCCACTTCCTCGCCGAGCACCTGTTCGAGGAAGTCGGCGTAGGGAAGGTCATCCGTGGCAGCCCGCTGCAGCAGAGCTTCGAGTCGTTCGCCGCTCTTGTTCAGGCGCAGCTTCTTGAGGTGGTCGCCCAAGCGTTCGAGCTGCGCTGGAGTCGTGATCCCGGAGCTCATGCCACCTCCGCCAGCTGCTCGTAGATCTCAAGGTCACGAACCTCGACCTCGATCTGCCTCGCGTCGCCGCCGTCTCGGCGGGCCTCGGTTGGGACCACTGCCGGGCGCCTGGCGCACGGACCATGACTCACGTCTACACAGAGCTTGGCGCGACCGGCCTGGATCTGATGCGTGGCGACGACTTCCCCGCGGTGCCGGATCACCCACTCAGCACCTTGCCGCACCACCTGGACGGTTTGGCCGATGAGTTGGAAGGGAACGGAGTAGCGATTGCAGTCGATCGTCACCAGCCAGTCCTCGGCGACGACACGGTCGCGCACCATGGCTTCAAGGAAGCTTGGCTGGTTTGCCGTCGGCACGAGCGCTGCCGCCTCGGCGGCGAACCTGTCGATCGGCCGCTCGTGGGTGGTCCCGTGAACGCGCAGATCCGAGACGTTGGCGAGCCATGTCAGCAGCTGATCGTTGAGGTCATCGAGGTCCCGGAACGTGCGGCCTGGCGCGAAGTTGCGCTTGACGTACTTCACGCCGGATTCGACCTTGCCCTTGGTCTTGGCGCGATAGGGCCGGCACAGCCGGGGCGTGAAGCCCCAGTGCTTCGCGAACGATTCGAAGGTCTGATTGAGCTTCGGCTTGCCGTCCTCGGTGCCGATAACGACCGTGCGCATCCGGTCGTAGAGCAGCGTCTCGCAGCGTCCGCCGAAGTAGGCGAAGGCCCGCTCATGCGCCGCCAGCACATTGGCAATCTGCTCGTTGAGGAAGCCCTCGCAGTACGCACGCCGGCTGTAACCCAAGGTCATCACCAGCACGTGAACGACGACCGGCACCTCACCGAACCTGGTCTTCCATTGGCCCCAGTCCACCTGGGCTTGCTCGCCAGGAGCGGTCTCGAAGCGGCGCTGGGTCAGTGCGGCCAGGCTGGCTGCCGCCCGAAGTGGGCGGACGGCAACCTTTACCGTCTCATAGCAACCCTCGAATCCGCGCTGGCTGGTCAGTTCTTGGTGCAGGATCCGCGCCGAGTAGTTCACCTGGGGGGCACGCTCACGGAGCCAATCCAGATGGGAATCGAGCTCGCGCCGCCTGGGCTCTCTGGAATACGGAGCCCAGACCGCCTGTCGTACCGCGCTACGCACCGTCTTGCGGTCCAGATCAAGGTCCCTGGCGATCGCAGAAATCGACTGCCCTTCTGCGTGCCTCTCCCGAATCGCCTGCCACTGCTGCTGACCGATCACACCTTCCTCCGTATCCGCACTGCGTGCGGATACGGTACCAACTTGCCCGGCCATACCCCTCGAACTCCTGACTTCCTCTTCCATTTCCCTCTCCTTTACGAAGGGGGTGGGGAAAATTCAAATACCACGGCTGGGGATTATCGAGATGCCGCTGACAACCTGGTCTGGCCGCTGTTTCTGGCGCTGGGTGTGCGTCTGGGCGGCCGCCTGCGCGGGCGCGCAGTGCTCTGGAGCTGGCTGATTGGCGGCACCCTGCTGTCCGCAGGGATTGGCTGGCTAACCCTGCGCACCGATCCGGTGGCGGCGTTTTATGCACCGCAGGGCCGGTTGTGGGAGCTGGCCCTGGGCGGTCTGCTGGCCATTCATTCATGGGAGCAGGCGGTGCAGCAGCAGTCGCTGGGTGATGCAGCCGCAAGCCGCCTGGTTTCTGGCGCGTCGGGCATGAGCGGCACCCTACCGGAAATCATGCAGGGCGCCTCACTGGACGCCCTGCTGGCTGTCGGTGCTGTGCTCACCTTGCTGGCATTGTTCCTGAAAGGCGCCTCGGCGCAGGCGTTTCCGGGCTGGCAGGCCGCTCTGGCAGTGGTGTCCACTTTGCTGGTGATTCACCATGGCCCGTCAGCGCTGACCAACCGCTGGCTGGCCTGCGTCCCCATGGTGCAGATCGGCAAGCTCAGTTATCCGCTGTACCTTTGGCACTGGCCTTTGCTGTGGCTGCTGTGGTTGCGGGGCGGCACGCTGACCGCGCAGCAGGACGTGGTTGCGCGCGTGCTGGTGCTGCTGGCCAGCACCGTGCTGGCTTGGCTTACCCTGCGACTGCTGGAACAGCGATTGCGCCGTCGCCGCGATGGTGTCTCGCTATGGGGCATGGTGGCGCTGCTGGTGCTGATCGGCGGCCTTGGTGAGCACATGGTCCGGGCGGACGGCTATATCGACCGGCTACCCGCTGCGCTGCGCCCCATTGCGCGCATGCAGGGGCCGGCCGATTTTCAGGGCACCCTGCCCGAGGTCTGCGTTGGTCAGCCCTCCCGCAACGCGTGCTTTGAAGCCGGTCATCCGCTGGTGATGGTATGGGGAGATTCGCATGCTGCCGCCTTGCTGCCGGGACTGGCTGCCGTGCGCAGCGGCCAGCACTTTGCACTGGCGGCCTGGACGGGGTGCGGCAATCCGCCGCTGCTCGGGGTGCATGACTATCGGGACGAACGCTGCGGTTCCGGTGAAGTGCGCGCAAGCAGCAACCTGCAGGCGCTGGAGCGCATCAGCCAATGGCAACCAGAGGTGCTGGTGCTGCACGCGCGTTGGACCTCGCAGGACTATGACTTTACGGCCAGCGCGCTGGCGGATCAGCTGGTCGATACCATTGCCGAAGTGCAGCGTCGCGCACCGCGCACCCGCATCGTGGTGCTGGGACCGGTACCGGTGTGGCGCGATACGCTGTCGCATGTGCTGTTGCGCACGGCGCAGCGCGAAGGATTGCCTGGGCTGCCCGCCGCCTGGCAGCAGGAAGGCCTGGTGGCGAATACCGAGGGCTTTGACACCGCACTGGCCGGCGCGCTGGCGCAGCGACATGTGGCGTATCGCTCGGCCTGGCAAGCGCTGTGCAAAGGTAGCTCGTGTCTTACCCGGGTGGGCGAGCAGGCGCAGGATCTGACCGCAATGGACTACGGCCATTTGTCGCCGCGCGGCGCGACCTATTTGGTGGGCAAACTACCGCCGGTGCTGGATTGGCCCTGAGCCGCCGTTGTTGCCAGGTTGTTTGAGCGCGGTGACCGTGGTTGCGGATTCCGCTGAGCTCTCACCTTTGTGCGATGGATTGGCGGCGCTGATGGACGCGGCAGGCGACGTCGTCACCCGGCGCAGCGCGCCGGCCACCCGGTGCTGCGCACCCCACTGACGCCGGCCGGCCAAAAACACCCACCAGCCTGCGGTGGCACTGACGTGGCGCAGGATCTGAAAGCTGAATGGCTCGGCCAGCGCTGCAAGCAGCGCATGCGAAAAACGCGGCAATCGGGCGGCTTGCGGCCCCAGCCAGCAGCGATACACGTGCACCGACCAAAGGTGAAAACCCAGGTCGACAAGGATCTTGGCGCTGATCACGCCGGCCACCGGCACCACCACCCGCCAATCCCCGCGCACCAGGTGGGTGAGTGCGATGGCCAATGCGGTAAGACCGAACAGGGGCTGCAGGGTATCGATCGCTTTCACGACCAGCATGCGCGTGCCGAGCGCCCCGTAGCGCGCATTGCCCACCATGTCGCGATACCAGTACTGGGTTTGCAGGAAGCCGCCAAACCAGCGTTTGCGCTGCCGCACAAAGGCCGCCAGCGTGCCCGGTGCCTCGGTGCAGGCATAGGCACCGCCCACTACGGCAGTGGTCCAGTGCAAGCCGTGCAACACGGAAAAGCGACGCAGACGGTGGATCAGTTCGTAGTCCTCCACCAGACAGTCCGGATCAAATCCACCCACCTGCAGCAGGGCGGTACGCCGGAAACCGGCAAAGGCGCCAGAGATCAGCAATAGGCCGTCGGCCCGCATCCAGGCATAACGCGACAGGAAGTTGCGGATGTATTCGTAGGTCTGAAACCACTCCAGCACCCGACCCTGCAAGGTTTGTCCGCACACCGGGCGGATCACGCCGGTGGCCGCTACCAGATGCGGATTGGACTGGAAGGCGGCCAGCATGGCTTGGATGGCGTGCGGTTCGAGCAGGGTGTCCGCATCGATGGTGAGCAGCACGTCCACCGTAAGCAACGGCAGGGCGGCGTTGAGTGCGCGCGCCTTGCCGCCATGCGGCAGGCGCAGCCAGCACAATGGGGCATCGGCAGGGGCGCCGGCTGCCAGTGGCTGCAGCCGGAAAGTCTGGGTGAGCAGGTGGGCGGTGCCGTCGTCCGAACCGTCGTCGGCCAACAGCACCACGTCGGGCACCCGGCTCTGGGCCTGCAGGCCGGCAATGGTGGCGGCCAGCACGGTGGCTTCGTTGCGGGCAGCGATGATCACGCCGACGCGCAGGGTCTGCTGCGTGCTGGTCCCGCTTTCCGTGCTGGTCGTGCCGGTCAGGTTGACGGAAGATGCCAAGGGCCGCCCGGCATCGATCGACGCGTGCGCGCCCCGCACCAGCTGCCAGGTGGCGATGGCTGTGAACGTAAGCAACACGGTGTCGTAAACCACATACGCCAAACCGGACGACCATGCCCAGACGCCGCCCAGTCCGAACGCCGCCAATACAGCCAGCGCCCATGTGAGCAGCACGCCACCATGCACGGCCACACTTTGCCACGGCGTGGTGCGCCATGAGGCGCGGGGGGCGTTGGCCTGAAAGGCGGCATGCAGGGGCAGGGCGGTCACCGGCGCAGGTTTGATTTTCATGGTGTTCCGACCTCGCTTGGATGGGGTTGGTTCATTGCTTAACAATTCACAATGGATGCACAACCATAGGCGATGCGGGCTACTGGTTGTTACACTCGGCCGCAACCCTACTCTGGCTTTTGTGGCTTTGGCCTTTGCGGCCATGCTGCGGAGCAGCAAACCAATGACAGCTTACACCGCTTTGCAGCAAACATTACGCACCCAGCCGCGCGTGTGGCTGGTGACCGGCGTGGCCGGCTTCATCGGCAGCCACCTGCTGCAAACCCTGCTGGCACTGGACCAGCCGGTGGTAGGGCTGGACAATTTTTCCACCGGTTTTGCACACAATCTGACCGATGTGCAGAACGCCGTCACGCCGGAACAGTGGCAGCGCTTTCATCTGGTGCGTGGCGACCTGCGCGTGCCAGCAGACTGCACGCAGGCCATGCAGCATCCGCTGGCCGGCCCGGTGCAATTGGTGCTGAATCAGGCCGCACTTGGCAGCGTGCCGCGCAGCGTAGCCGACCCGCAGGCCACGCACGACAACAATGTGACCGGCTTTTTGAACCTGCTGGTGGCGGCGCGTGACGCTAGCGTGCAGCGCCTGGTGTACGCCAGCAGCAGCAGCGTATATGGCGACCATCCCGACCTGCCCAAGGTGGAAGACAAGGTGGGCAACCCGCTCAGCCCCTATGCCGCCAGCAAGGCAATGAACGAGCTGTATGCCGGCGTGTTTGGCCGGTCGTATGGACTCGAAACCATCGGCCTGCGCTACTTCAATGTGTTTGGTGCCCGCCAGGATCCTGAGGGCGCCTATGCCGCCGTGATCCCCAAATGGTGTGCCTCGCTGTTGCAGGGCGAAACGGTATGGATCAATGGGGATGGAGAGACCAGCCGTGACTTCTGCTACGTGGCCAATGCCGTGCAGGCCAACCTGCTGGCGGCGTGCACTGCCAACCCGGCTGCGATCGGGCTGGCCTATAACGTGGCGGTGGGGGAGCGGACCACGCTGAATCAGTTGTTCATGCTGCTGCGCGACGGGCTGGCGGAATTTGGCGTGGCGGCGGATGTGCAGCCGGCGTATCGGGACTTCAGGGCAGGGGATGTCAGGCATTCGCTGGCCGATACCGACCGCGCGACCGCGCTGCTGGGCTATCAGCCTGGTGACACACTGGCGCTGGGATTAGCGCAGGCGCTGCCTTGGTATGCAGGGCGCGGTAATGCCAGGTAGCCGCTTTGCTGTTCAGTAGGCGCCGCGCTTGCCAACCACGGTATCGATGGTCTTGAACAGGATGGCGATGTCATACCAGAGCGACCAGTTCTGCACGTACCAGGTGTCGAGGGCAACGCGTTCGGCGTAGTTGGTGTCGCTGCGGCCGCTGACCTGCCACAAGCCCGTGATGCCAGGACGAACCTGCAAATAGAGATGGGCCTGTTCGCCATAGCGCTCCAGTTCCGCCTGAATGATGGGCCGCGGACCCACCAAACTCATTTCGCCCTTCAACACGTTCCATAGCTGCGGCAGTTCATCCAGGCTGGTTTTTCGCAGGAAGCTGCCAATCGGCGTGACCCTTGGATCGTTCTTCAGTTTGAAGTCACGGTCCCATTCAGCGCGCGCTTCAGCGTTAGTGGCCAACAGGGCCTTGAGAACCTGATCTGCGTCAGGTCGCATCGAACGGAATTTTAGACAGCCAAAGGTTTCACCATTTCGCCCGATACGCTGGTGCGCATAAAAAGGCGCGCCGCCGCTGCGCCAGATTTTCCAGCTCAGGTAGGCAAGCAAAGGTGAGAGCATCATTAGAATTGCAGTTGCGCCCAGTAAATCAAAACCACGTTTGAGCGCCTGCAGTCCCTTCTGGTGCAGCGTGTTGCGCAGGGTCAAAAACAAGACTTCATGTCTGAAAAAATGGGATAACGAGGTACCAAACAGCGGAAGACCACGAATCGTTGGAATCACATGGATGCCGTCGAAGTGGACTGCCAAGGTTTGAATCAGTAGCGCGGCTTCTGGTGTGGACAATGAGTCGACAGCCACGATGATTTTTGGTGTGCCGAGTTGCTGCAAGGTGTCCACCAAACCGGGCGGAGTTACCGGCGTTTTGTTCAGAACTGGCAGGCCACTTGATGTCACCGCGTCAGCCAAATCTTCATCCGGCAGTCCCGACCTGAGAAATCCGAACACCTCATAGCCCAGATTATGCTCACTGCAGATTGCCCGTAAGGCCTCTTGAGCGTTTGGGCCAACGCCCAGAATAATGGCTGGCTGCTTCCATTTGCCATTCGAGTTCAACAGTGACCGAACAACCGCACGTCCCAGGGGCAGCAGAACCAGTGCCGCCATCCAGACGAGCAGCAGCGTGCCACGCGCGGCGTCCTGTCGAAACAGGAAACTCAAGGTGCAGGCGAGCAGAAATACGGTGGCCTGCACGCGCAAGGTTTCCGAAAACTCATCCCAGAATGGCCGACGACGGGAATACTGCTGAAGATAGAGCCCAAGCCAGGCCATCACGATCAGCGTAAGAACTCCGTGCATCAGCACCGTGCTCACCTGCAGCGGTGCGGGGGCGCCTAAAATCGGGTTCCAGCGCACGTTCCGTGTCCAGGTGACCTCTATGAGGGCCAGAAAGAGCAGGGCGGCGTCGCTCAACGCAAAACTCGTGGCGATCAGGCCGCGTTTTGCCGAGAAAAAAATCGCCACTAAGAGCAGTGAGCACACCACCAGTGCGCTATTGAACACGTGATGAAGGTGTCGATAGTTCTGCAATTGATCAGACGGCCATCTGCGAAGCTGACCAGCAGGCGTGCACGTTGAAGATACCGCACCCATCACCGCCTGCTTGCAGGCCGATGCTTCGCGACCGTCTGAAGCCGCTTCGAAAACGATGACGCCGTCCGGGATGCGCGCACTGACGTGCTCCAACGGATGTTCCGACAAAACAAGCGCAAGTTTGCTGTTCGGACTGGGTATGCAACGACCTGTGTCCTCACCGCTGGCAACATGTTCCAAAAATTTACGTAGGCGTAAGCGCTTGTCTTCACACAATGAAGCTTCGCTGACTGGCCCGCCAGCTGCAGTTACCGTCAGACCATCAGTGCCTGTCCTCGATTCGACAGGGTAAAACTGACGCGGCGGAGAGATCAGGCTGGATGCGGCGAGGAGCAGCAAGCTGCCGCATAAAAGAAGTAAGCAGGTCCGCAGAGATGTCATAGTCAGGTTAGTTTGGTCGGTTCGATCCGAATGCCGACATCAAGTGCCGAAAGTGCCGATGGATTTGATGGAAACGCCCGACGGGTGCCATTGCCCCTAGACCTCCGGTCATTGATGGTAACCTCTAGGCGTCCCAGATCCATTGTCAGGGTTTACATGCTTCACAGAGTGAAAGAGCTGGCCTTGCGGCACCCACTGCTGATCGTTGCTGCAAAACTTGCCTTAAAGCCTTTTCCTGGCGTCTGGGTGCGGGTGCGCGACAAGGTCCTGACCCAACGCAAAAGTGAAGCCGACCTCGAGCGGGATTTTATCCTCATCCCGTTCGCGACCTTCGATTTGCTGTACGCCAAGGCACCCCTCGAAGACCGACGGGGCATCGGTCGAGTCGCTCGGGAGCTGCTCAGCCAGCTGAAATTGAGCAGCGCGGAACTCAACGCGGACTGCCTACTGGCCGAAAACAGGAAGCAAATCCCGTTCTACAGCAGTATTCATTTCTGCCCTGATCAACTGCTCCCAAACTCCATCGTGATGATCCACGATGTGACGCCATTGATGGTACCGGAATGTTTTCCGCCACCCGCGTTGAGCGAGTGGTATGAGCGCTTTGCTCCCATCGCACATCAGGCAGCATGCATCGTGAGCGGCAGTCATTCTGCCGCTGCAGATATTGCCTCGAAACTGGGGCTCGAGCAAGACAGCATCCAGGTGATTTACAACGGTGTTGTCGCCTTCCGCGAAGACCCAGAATTCTCGATGGCTTTACCCGCTGAGAAATTCGTGCTGTTTCTGGGCGCAAACGAGCAATACAAAAACCTGGATGTACTCGTACGTGCGCTGCGCATGCACGGGCAGCATGATGTGCATCTTGTGTTGGTCGGAGACCGGCACAACGCCGAGTCCTATGTGGCAGAGCCCGAAGTTCGCGCAAAGATTCATTGCGTTGGACGGTTGCGCGATGACGAGGTGAGCTATCTGATGCGCCATTCTCTGGCCCTCGTTTTCCCGAGCCTGTACGAAGGGTTTGGCTTGCCTCCAATGGAAGCGGCATTACTTGGCGTGCCCTCCATCTGTAGCCGCAGACCAGCGATGACGGAACTGTTGGAGGAGGGCGTGATTTTTTGTGATCCGCATGTTCCTTCAGAGTGGCGACGCGCTATGGATCGAGTGGCGAGCGATGACCAGTTGGTAACAGCCGTACGCCGCCTCGCAGTAAAAATTCAGCGAAACTTCAACTGGGCCGCTGTGGCGGACAAGCTGACCAAGATCGCTGATCAACTACCGTGAGGCATTGATTGAGCACAATTTGGTGTGGTTTCGGCTGTTAGATAAGACTTCTGCGCGGTGAGCGCTTCAGACTATGTGGTTGCTACGATTCGGCCATGTTCCATCTGAATCGTTCGGTTGCATGTTTTGTTGACGAGATCCGGCGAATGCGTAGCCAGCACCAAAATTGAGGCGCCTTCCACCAGCCCGCTCAGCCGTTTTGAGGCTTTCTCGGAAAAATTGGCATCTCCTACAGCCAACCACTCGTCCATGAGGATGATGTCGCGCTGCACGCTGGTCGACACGGCGAAAGCTAACCTGACTTGCATACCGCTTGAATAAGTACGCACAGGCAGGTTGAGAAAATGGCCGATATCCGCGAACGCCGCAATCTGGTCAAAGTGCGCCTCGATTTCGGCTCGTGTCATTCCCATCAAGGTTCCGCGCAAAAAGATATTTTCGACGCCTGTAGCCTCCATCTCCATGCCGAGCGATATATCCAGTAGCGAGGTCATGCTTCCCTCAACTCGCAGATATCCAGAGGTCGGCGCGTAAACACCTGCCAGAGCCCTTAACAAAGTCGTTTTACCACTCCCGTTGTGGCCCAGCAGCGCCACTCGCTCCCCCGGTTTGATGCTGAAATCAAGGTTGTCGAGCGCAGTCACGACGACATAGTTTCCAGCGTCTGCAGCAATACGGCCCCCCGTCGCAGCCTTCATTACTAGCTTTTTCAGAGACCGATGGGACGAGTTCATGATGGGAAACTCTACTTTCATTCCGCGGGCTTCAATCGATGCACTCATGGTGTCAGATCCAGTAGGCGATGCGGTGCCTGAAGCGGCCCAGAAGAAGAATATAGGCAGTTCCGGCCAAGCAGATGCTGGCTCCAGTCCAAGCGTAGTCTTGGATGGTTGGTACACTACCTAGCAATGGGGCGCGCACCACCTCGAACAAATGGTGCAAAGGATTAAGTTCATAAACCCATGGCATGCGCGCCAACGTACTCGGTCGCCACATGATGGGTGTGAAGTAATACAGCACATTTACGAGGTTGCTCAGAATTTGCGGCATATCGCGAAAACGCGCACAGAAGATGGCAATCGGCCCGCTCAGGAACAGTGCGAGAAATGATGCCATCAGTAAGCCGGGCAGGCACAGCAGCGTGGTCCACGTTACATGCTGTCGGGTCAATGCAAGCACCAGCACAATAATTACAAAATTGTGGGCAAGGATAACTAGATGGCGGAAAAGTATGCGTAACAGGTAAGATGAAAACGGCAACGCCGTTTGCCGGATAATTGCTTCGAACTGAGTAAAGCCCGTACAGGCTTCAAGAATAACACCCGAGAAAAAGCTCCATATCACCAGACCGATCGAAAAGAATGGCAGGAAATCATGCAGGTCCTGGTGAAATAGTTCAGCCCATAAAAATCCAAGGGCACCAATCTGCACGCCGGTACTGATGGTAAGCCAAAACGGCCCCAACACTGAGCGACGATAGCGTTGGCGAATATCCTGCCAGCCCAAATACAGCCAGATTTCACGACGCGTCAATGCTTGCAATAAATCGACCACACCACTCTTGCGCTTATCATTAATCATTGGGTTTGCTTCGGAGGTCGGGTTTTATTTTCATGCTAAATTTCAGATATATCTCGAGCCGAACGAAAAGTATCATTAGCGGGATTCCACTTGATCTTCTCCAATAAACTAATGGCGCTCCCTTGCCAGTCTGGAAACCTGTGCTGCGTTGCGTTTGGTTTTGTTTTTTGTTTGCAGCAAAAGTGATCAATGGCGTTGGCGAGTTTTTCGGGACTGGATCCATCAAAGAAATTACCCTTGGGGCCAAGCACCTCACGGAAGATCGGAATGTCGCTAGCTAATACTGGCAAGCCAGCATGTTCAGCTTCTATCAATGGCAGCCCAAAACCTTCGTCTTTTGAGTTTGCCAACAAAAAACCACTCTGGCGATAAAGCGAGGTCAGGAGGTTATCCGAAGCATTTTGCAGCCAGCGGATGGGGTGGCCCCTTTGTTCAAGTGCGTCTAGTCGCTTAGCGAGTGCTCTTACTTTCCAGCCTTCTTTACCTACGATGGTGAGCGCAACAGTTTTGTCTTTTTTCCACAATATTTCAATGGCTTCAAGCGCCTCTTGATAACCTTTGCGAGGTTCAACTGTGCCAACCATCAATATTTGATGGTGGTGGCTGAACCACGGGTGCTGATCTGTTGAGCAAGAGTTTTTGATCGGCGAGTCACCTAATTCGATACCACAGTAGTTAACAATCACGTCAAGGCGGTCATATTTCATGCCTTTCGATAATATATAGCTGCCAAGCTGAGCAGCCACCGTTTGCGATATTGCTATCACTCCCGATAATTCAAGCGCCGCATGTAGCCATGCCCTGAACTGAATGTCATAAGAAACGGAAAAGTATTCTGGATAGTTTAATGGCAGCAAGTCATAGAGAACCACGTAGACCTTGACTCCTTCATTTATCAGTCGTCGAAGATAACTACGATTTTTCAGAAGCGCCTGCGGCGCCAGGTCGGCAAGTAGCAGCAGGTCGCCCCGCCGGAACGTTATTAAACAGTCCGTTCCATCTGCAATCACGAACCCACTGGCGTTGCCAGGAGAACATACTGGCAGAACACGGGTTTCAAGACCCGGTATCGCGCCCAACCCTCTAAGATAACCCCGAGCAACCCGTTGGATGCCGGTGGCCATATCTCTTTCCGCAATACTGCTGATGTCGACGAATATCGACGGCGTTCGCGCGGTCATGTCGGACTCTGTATGACTTCGAGAATTGAAACCAATACAGTAGCTAAGATCAAGAACCCGAGCGTGCATCACACGATACCACCCCAAAAAGGGCAGATCTGCGAAGGCAGTGTGAAGCACCGGGAATTGCTTCTTGAGGAAAGCCTTTGGTCGCTGCATGAAAGTCAATTCCTTCTGGAGCAAACCATATCAAGCCCCAGGCTCTGGCTGGCGGTAGGTATCCACCATCCACCGTAAAGTATTTTCAAGCGTGAATTCTTTGAGCTCACCGATCGCATTCTTCAGTTTTTTTGGCGAGCCTGTGAGACGGTGCACTTCATTTGGCCGCACAAATTTCTGGTTTACGCGGATCTCGGGACAATGCCCTGTAATGCGCTGCAGGAGTTGGACCGCATGCATCAGACTATAACCGTGGCCGCTGGCAATGTTGTAGACTTCGCCATTTTCTGCTTTTGCAAGAAGCGCTGTGTACACGTCGCATACCATCCGCACGTCATTGAATTCACGTTCAACTTCAAGGTTACCAAGTTCAATAATACCCAGGCGCCTCACAAAAGCATCAACCAGCTTGGGTATGACAAACCGCCTATCATGCCCCGGCCCTGTGTAGTTGAATGGCCGCGTGATGACAATAGGCAACTTGTCAAGATAAGTCAGAGCCATAAATTCCATGGCCAATTTGCTGTTTGCGTAGTGGTTGAGTGGTCGGGGCCAGTCTGTTTCGGTAAGTTCGTTGCTGACCAGGCTGTTTCCGTAAACATTCGCGCTGCTTGCCAGAATCACCTTTGCCGGCTGTTCTTCACAAATCTCAAGGGCATCGAGCAGGTACTGTGTGCCGATTATATTGGTTTCATAAATGTCAACATGCTTCTGATGCGTGACTGAACTGATTCCTGCAAGATGAATGACACCCGCGAATGGCGACTGCCGCCGAACCTCCTCTTGAAGCTGGCTCTTTTCGAGCAGGTTGGATTCAAGTCCATAAGTCGTCCAACCAGAGGCACGGGCAGCTTTTGCTAGATGGTATCCCGTAAAGCCTTTACTGCCAGTGATTAGAAGGCGTTTCATTAAAACGAAACACCGCGTTCGTTACGTTCAAGGTCGGCCTTTACCATCATTTCACACAGAGCTTCGAGGCTTGTGCTAGCCGACCAGTTCAATACCTGTTTGGCTTTGCTCGCATCTCCGACGAGCAGTTCGACTTCGGCCGGACGATAAAACTTAGGGTTTATTCGCACCAAAACCTCATCCGTTCCCGCGCGAACCGCTACTTCATTTTCGGCCTCACCTCTATACTCTACGTCGATATCAGCCGCAGCAAATGCCATGGTTACAAAGTCGCGTACCGGTACGGTGCGTCCGGTGGCCAGTACAAAGGTATCCGGCTCTTTCACCTGAAGCATTTTCCACATGCCTTCTACGTAATCTTTAGCAAATCCCCAATCGCGTTTCGCATCCAGGTTGCCAAGTTCAAGAACATCTAATTTCCCCTGTTTGATCTTGGCGACTGAATCAGTAATTTTGCGTGTTACGAACTCGCGGCCGCGTAGCGGTGATTCATGATTGAACAGGATGCCGCTGGCACCAAAAATGCCAAAGCTCTCGCGATAATTGATAGTCATCCAATGCGCATAAAGCTTCGCCACTCCATAGGGGCTGCGTGGGTAGAATGGTGTGTCTTCACGTTGAGGAATGGCTTGCACCTTACCAAACATTTCAGATGTAGACGCTTGGTAGAACCGTATCTCTGGATTGACGATCCTAATAGACTCTAGTAGGTTGACGGCACCAAGGCCCGTGATTTCAGCTGTTGTGATTGGCTGATCAAATGAAACACCGACAAAACTTTGTGCGGCCAAGTTGTAAATTTCATCTACGTGATTTTTCTGAAGAAATCTAATCGAAGAGCCCAAATCTGTAAGGTCGTGCTCAAGAAAAACTAGCTCAGGCTGATTCGCTAGACCCAGTTCTTCCAAGCGCCAAAAATTAACCGAACTTGTCCGCCGATGCGCACAGAACACCTTGGTGTAGCCTTTTTCGATCAGCAGTTGGGCAAGATATGCGCCGTCTTGACCGGTAACACCAGTAATGAGTGCAGATTTCAAGTAGGTATTCCTCATGTCTTCAATGTTTTGCATTATACACTATGGCTAGTGCTCAGACTTGCGCGCGGAGCACTGTGTGATTTGTGACCAAGCTGGGTTCGCGGAAGAGCCGAATCTGGGGCGGTTTAGGCAACAATGTGGGCTTGGCCACCAGCTGCCTTTTCTACTGTTAGGGAAAGTCTGAACAAGCCCGCGCGGAGCGCGGGCTGACGGGTAAGATACAAGCATTGACACTGCCGACGGGGCGCCGCGTCCGATGACCGACCAGATGAGCTTCTCGGACGCCGAGTTCGAGGGGAAACGGAAGAAGACACGGCGGGAGATCTTCCTTGCCGAGATGGCCCAGGTGATTCCCTGGTCGCAGATCGAGGCCGTCATCGAACCGGTTTATCCCAAGCCCGGTAAGGGCCGTCGTCTCTATCCGCTGCAGACCATGTTGCGCATCCACTTCATGCAGCAGTGGCATAACATGTCCGATCCGGCGATGGAAGAAGCGTTCAACGACAGCACGGCGATGCGCAAATTTGCGGGGCTGTCGCTGACGCACGGCGCGATTCCGGACGAGACCACCATCCTCAATTTCCGTCACCTGCCCGAGCGTAACGGACTGACTCAGCAGATCCTGCTGGCGGTGAATGCCTATCTTGGCGAGAAGGGCCTGCTGCTGCGTCACGGCTCCATTGTCGATGCGACCATCATCGACGCGCCGAGCTCGACGAAGAACGGGGCGGGTGAACGGGACCCCGACATGCACCAGACCAAGAAGGGCAACGAGTGGAAATTCGGCATGAAGGCACACATCGGCGTCGATGCGGAATCTGGCCTGGTCCTCACGGTGGTGGCGACAGCAGCGAACGTATCTGATGTCACGCAGGCCCACGCGCTGCTACGCAAAGGCGACGAGGTCGCCTGGGTGGACTCCGGCTACCGCGGCGTCGCGAAGCGGCAAGAACTGCAGGGCGTGGACATCCAGCGGCACATTGCCATGCAATCCGGCGACGCAGTTGGCTGGACAAGCAGAGCCTTTTGGGCGCGATGCTCGACAAGATCGAGAAGCTCAAGGCCGGAGTGCACGCCAAGGTCGAGCATCCCTTTCGAGTGATCAAGCAACATTTCGGCTTCAGGAAGGCGCGCTACCGCGGCCTGACCAAGAACGCCGCCAAGCTGAACACGATGTTCGCGTTGTCGAATCTTTGGATGGTGAGGCGACAGCTGATAGCGATGGGATGATTCCGTTCGGCTTACGGAGAACCGGCAGAAATCGCCCGAAAACCGGGCTCCACGGCGCATTCGGAGGCGCTCAGATGAAGGGTTAGGAGAAAGCTCGCTTCGAAGAAATTCCACCGTTCCTATCGCGCCAGGTTACGCCGGGCTGTTCAGACTTTCCTTAGCGTAGACTTGTAGCGTTGGGCGGAAAAGCGGTTAATCGAGATTGAATACATCCAGCCAAGGCAGCCGCAGCAAAATGCCTATATCGAAAATTCAACAGGACGGTTCGGTACGAATGACTGGCTTATTACCACTGCGACAGTATTACAGAAGTGCAGGACTTCGCCACCAACTGCATGGGGTCATACAATTACGAGCGCCCGAACATGGTCATGGGCGGCATCACCCCGAAACAGCGGTTGTCCATGGCCGCGTAAGTCTACTTCTGGACTTACCAGAAAAGGGAGAGTTACCGGTGCTTCTTGCTGGGTCAAATTCGAATACCAATGATTTTGCGCGGGTTAATGCGCGATTCTTGTTTTGCTTATATTTTTAATATATGATAAATTTAAATTGGGTAAAGCGTCAATTACATCTGCTTCGTCAGGATGGCTTGAAATTCAGAATTAAAGTTGGCATAAAAAAAATTCTACGAAAATTGATTCGGTCGGCAATGACGCACGCTAAGATCAAATTTTTAGGTAAAAAACTAGGCATTAAGATTGGAATTGCCGATCAACTCAAATTGTTTATTTTAAGGATAACAGGCCCCGATGAAGTCTCTGGTCTTTCGGGTCTAGGTGAAAGTGGCTCAGAAGATGATCATTCGTTACCTCTTGGCATGCACGCCGAAATGATCTGCAAGCGTCTTCGCTTTTCAGTTGAAACAAAAAAACACAGTTAAAACTATGCGTCTACTTATAGATCTTCAGGGTGCTCAATCTGTGGGCAGTCGTTTGCGTGGTATCGGTCAATATACGCTTAGCTTTGCGCAAGCAGTTGTTCGGAACAGGCGTGATCATGATGTACTAATTGCATTAAATGGGTCTTTTCCAGATACAATCGAGCCCATCAAGGCGGCATTTGAGGGCTTGCTTCCACAGAAAAATATACATGTGTGGACGGTACCTACAGCAATTCGTGATTGTGAGCCCCAGAATCATGCGCGTCGCAATGCAGCCGAACTCATCCGCGAGGCGTTCCTAGCGAGCTTAAAACCTGATGTGATCCACGTCAGTAGCTTATTTGAGGGTTTTTCAGACGATTCGGTAACTAGTATTGGTCGTTTTGATTGTGTGACTCCGGTGTCGGTGACGCATTACGATCTGATTCCGTTTATTCATCGCGAGATCTACTTGCGGAATCCAGCAATAGAGCGTTGGTACATGGAGAAAATAGAACATCTTCGCCGTGCGAACAAATTACTTTCTATTTCCACTGCGTCAAGTCATGAAGCTATAGATCATCTAAATTTCACACCCTTTGACGTAGTGGTTGTAGGGACTGACTGTGACGCCTTTTTTAAGCCAGTAAAGGTTGGTTTATCACATCGGGAGTATCTGAAAATAACCTATGGTGTTCATGGTCATTTTGTTATGTACACCGGCGGCATTGATCACCGTAAGAACCTAGACAGACTTATCCAAGCTTATGCTTTGATCGCTCCGGCATTGCGCGCAACACAACAATTGGTTATTGTCTGTGCAATAAAATCAACTGAGCGCGATCACCTGTTACACATCGCTCACCTTGCGGGGTTGGAATGTGACGAAATTGTATTTACAGGGTATGTGCCCATCGAGGATCTGCTTCTTCTTTACAACGCATGTACTGTTTTCGCTTTTCCTTCCTGGCATGAGGGCTTTGGTATGCCAGCGCTCGAAGCCATGAGATGCGGCAAGGCTGTAATTGTAAGCAATCTTTCCGCTCTTCCAGAGGTTGTTGGGTGCTCTGAAGCGCTATTCGATCCGTTTGATATAAATGCGATTGCAAGGAAGATAGAGCAGGTTCTCATAGAGCCCGACTTCAGGGAAAAACTCGAGAGGCAAGGTGCCGTTCAGGCAAAGGGTTTCAATTGGGATAATATTGCACTTAATGCCTGGAACGCTTGGAGTAATTTAAACCCAGTCCAAAAGCCATTAAATTCAGGTTTGGGGCGACGCCCGCGGCTTGCTTACGTGTCACCATTGCCTCCTGAACGTACTGGCATTGCCGACTACAGTGCCGATCTTATTTCGGCACTTAGCCGCTGGTATGACATTGACGTTATTGTTAATCAGCGTGTTGTTCTCGGCAACGTTGATCAAAATATCTATCAAATTCTTAGCGTTTCGGAATTTCGATCTATGGCTCATAGTTACGAGCGAGTTATTTATCAATTCGGGAATTCTGAATTTCATCATCATATGTTCGATCTGCTTGAACAGATTCCGGGTGTAGTGGTCCTGCATGATTTTTTTCTGTCGGGTATCCAGAGTTACCGTGCTGCATTTGGAGAGAGCCCGAATGTCTGGGTCCAGGCATTGCAGTCTAGCCATGGTTATTTAGCAGTTAAGCAGCGTTATGCCGAAGCGGATATTGCAGATGTTGTTTGGCGGTATCCGGCCAACTTGCCAGTATTACAAGCTGCAACTGGTGTAATTGTTCATAGTGATTTTTCTCGAAATCTTGCGCGATGTTGGTATGGTTCGAGCGCGGGGAAGGAGTGGGCTGTTATTCCGCTCCTGCGCCGCCCGGCACTACTCCTGGATCGCACCGAGGTGCGAAAAAAGTTGGGTGTGGGTTTAAGTGACGTGCTCGTATGTTCTTTCGGGCATCTAGCTCCGACTAAGCTTAACCATCGCCTAGTGAATGCTTGGTGCGACTCATTCTTTACTAGTTCATCTAATGTTTACCTAATATTTGTTGGCGAATGTCCTCCCGGCGAATACAGGGAGAAATTGCTGCGTTCAATTTCTTCAAACGATGCGGCGTCACGTATTCGTATCACTGGATGGGTTGATGCTGAAACATACAATTTGTATCTCGCTGCCGCAGATATTGGTGTTCAACTCCGGACCTTATCTCGGGGAGAAACTTCAGGAGCGATTTTAGATTGCATGAATCACGCTATCGTTACTGTGGTTAACGCTCATGGAAGTATGGTCGATATTGACCCCAATGCGGCTTGGGTCCTTTCTGATGAGTTTACAGATGAAGAACTTATTAACGCGCTCACGGTACTGGTCAACGATGATAGCCAACGAAAGGCCATTGGTGCTTACGCTCAACGACTTGTTCGCGAGAGGCATTCTCCAGACTACTGTGCTGAAAAATATAGAGATGCTGTTGAAGGATTTTATAGTCACGCAGAAGGAGGGCTGGAAGGGCTATTAAAAAAATTAAATCGAAATCCTTTGCAAGAATCTGAGCTACCGTCGCTAGCTACGATTCTATCCAATAATTTTCCGCCAGCGGTAGGCCTACCTAAATTATTGATTGATGTTTCAGGGTTAGTTCAACGGGATGCTAAGAGTGAAATCCAGCAAGCTGTGCAGAAAATCGTATTGGAGTGGTTGAATCACCCACCCGCTGGTTTTATGGTCGAGCCAGTTTATTCGACTGCAGAGATTTCAAGTTACAGATATGCTCGACGTTGGACTTGCGGTATCATGGCGATTCCCGATGATTGGTCCAGTGATGAAATTGTAGAAGCGTCTGCGGGTGACATTTTCTTAGGGCTCGACCTGCAACTTCAAGTTGTATTCGCTCGAGGTAATTATTTAAAAAACTTGCAATCGAGGGGAGTTGATTTATTTTTTTTAGTGTGTGATTCGCTGTATGTGCAGTTGCCTCAGGCGTTCAATGCCGGGGCCGCAGATGCCCGCAAGCAATTGCTGGAAGTTATCACTGGATTGGGAGGTGTGGTGTGCATGTCTCGCGTATTAGCCGGCGATATTACTGAGTTGATTAAAAGCGCAGATTTAAGTCAGCCATCGGCTGCGAGGCCTGCTTGGTTTCATTTGGGGGCTGATATTCCCACAAGCAATAGATGCACGCTGCTTCTTGAGAACCATAAAAATACCTTGGCGTTGCTATCGGTGCGCACGAGTTTCTTGATGGTCGGAACTCTTGAACCGCGCAAGGAGCATTTACAAACTATAGAGGCGTTTGAAATCCTCTGGGCCGATGGCAAAGACCTTAACCTTGTAATTGTTGGAAAGCAGGGGCGGCTTATGGATAAATTATCTCAAAAACTTCTTAATCACAGTGAGCTTGGTGCGCGGCTGCACTGGTTCGATGACCTTAGTGATGCTGAACAAGGGGCAATTTATAGTGCATGTGACTGTTTGATAGCGGCTTCTTGCGGTGATGGTTCTGGTCTTCCTATAATTGCGGCGGCTTCTCATAAGTTACCAATCATTGCCCGCGATCTACCCGTTTTTCGTGAGATCGCAGGCGATCACGCCTTTTATTTTGGCGTAGATACGGCCGTTGGCCTCGCGAGCACAATTAACGAGTGGCTTTTTCTTTACTCAAGGCAACAGCACCCTACTTCGGAGCATATGCCGTGGCAGACTTGGAAAGAAAGTGCCAATCAGTTATTTGAAGCGGTGATTGGCTTGCGAAGCCTGCAATCCAGTTTTAAAATATAGCGGTAGGGAAAGTCTGATCAAGTCCGCGCGGAGCGCGGGCTGACGGGTAAGATCGAAGCATTGACACTGCCGACGGGGCGCCGCGTCCGATGACCGATCAGATGAGCTTCTCGGACGCCGAGTTTGAGGGGAAACGGAAGAAGACGCGGCGAGAGATCTTCCTTGCCGAGATGGCCCAGGTGATTCCCTAGTCGCAGATCGAGGCCGTCGTCGAACCGGTTTATCCCAAGCCCCGTAAGGGCCGTCGTCTTAAGCGTCCGCGATCAGCGTGAAACGCTGTCCGCGATCCCGATGAAATGGGTGTCTGCGATCACTGAAATACGCAACGTCGTCGATAGTCTGAATGATCAATCGTGAAAAATACCTGACTGGTCCATTAAAGTTTTGTCGTTCCCGCGCGCGTTGGCTTAAGATTAATCTTCTCAACCCTAAGCCTATTATCCTTAGCGTTGTGCATCAGGTTTGAATTCGCCCTTAACATGATATTGTTCATAAGCGCACACTTGCCGCATCCAAACGCACCACAGGCAGGGCACAGGGTCGCTTGGCATAATCTGGTAAGGCTGTCGCTCGAGGGGCCGGTGGACGTCCTCCTTTTCCTTAACGCCGACGAAGCGCTCGGAAGCTTTCCTGTGTGGCCGGATGGCGTAAGGATACGAGCTGTTGTCGGTGTTAGCCGATTTCAGCGGTTTATGGCAGTTTTTCTTTCAATATTCAGTTTGGCGCCACGTTTTGCGACGCGCTGGACCAGAGCCGCAAAGGCAAGTGTTCGTCTGGCGCTGGCTGAACAAACCTACACAAAGGCTTGGCTGGAGTTTTCTGCAACTTTCCCGTTCTCGGAGTTGATGCCATCTGAACTCCCATGTGAGTTTTCAGTTCAGGATGTGCAATTGCAGTGGTGCCTGAGGGCGGCCCTGGTGCATCGCGTGACTGCGCCAATGATTTACAGGGATGAGGCGCGTTTCTTCGCTCGGGCTGACACCCTGGAGTGCTACAGTACAAAGGATGCACAGTTGATTTCTGCGCTCTATGGTCATGCCAAAATCGTGGTTCGCCCACCTCAGCTTGGCGAGTTTGTCACTCGGGTAACGAGGAATATGGAATCTATCGTTCCCTCGTCATTTCTTTTCTGGGGGGCGTTGAGTCGTCGAGAAAACTCTGAGGCTATTCTATGGTTTCTCAGGTCTTGTTGGCCTGAGGTGCGTCGTGTCTGTCCTAACGCGCAGCTTTACATCGTGGGCTCTGCACCTACAGCCGAATTACGATCATTTGATGGAAACGGCGTGGTTGTCACCGGTTTTGTGGAGGATCCGCAAATCTGGTTTGAGCGCGCTGCCTTCGGTATCGCGCCTCTCATTGAAGGCGCAGGGGTGAAGGTCAAGGTACTCGAGATGTTGGCTTGTGGTTTACCTGTCCTGGCAACTCCAGTTGCTGCAGAGGGCATCGATACCAGCGGCAATCTGATGGTATTCGAAAGGACAGCATTTCTCCCCGGTCTTCTGGAGGCCCTTCAAAGTCGGGCGATCTCCGGAGAGTAAAAAATTTGTCGCTCAGGTGCTGTTATGTTGGCTCGCGTGTGTGACGTTCCTAACCTTCAGGTACTGCACAAAAAAGTTGATGCTTTCACAAATCGCGATGCTGCCCGCCACGCCTAAACCGCCGTATGCCCTCCCCAAGATTGCAAGGCCGATGAGACTGGTTGCCGCGTTCAACCAAGAAACTCGCGCGATGAACCGGTAGTCCCCAGATGCCTGAATCACTGCCGTATTGCACATGTTTAGGCCTCTGAGCAGCGTGCAAACGGTAATCAGGGTAAACAATTGAAGCTCGGCGGTGCCAGAAAGTGCTGGGAAAAAATTGCGAATGGCCACTATCCCGATGCCGCCACTTGCCAGTGCTACGTAGAATATACGAGCCTTAAGTTTTGCTAGCAGGTGGATGGCTTTCGCTTGCTCGTTTCTGAACAGCATCGGTGCTATCCGGGCGTGCAGGGTGCTTGATAGCGCTGCATAAAGGTACAGCAGCGGATCGCTCAATTTTAATGCGAGCTGGTATTGAGCAGCCAGTGTGGCAGTCAATATCGAACCAGTGACGTATTGATCGACGCGTGAATAAAGAGCGGATACCAGGTTCGCGCTTGCGGTGTGCGACGACGCCCGCAGAGTGGTTTTTAACGTTGCGTTACGCGTCTTGGTGATATTGTCTAAGTTCTTAGCCGTGCCGGTTCGGAAAGCCCGATGAGCAACCCAGATGGCGCAACATTCCGCGCCTATCAGTGTCACCGGTCCCAAATATTGTGGACGCAGTTCTGGCAGGAGTGTGACGGTTGCTAGTGCGGTTCCGCTGATGGTTGCAATCACCATGATCTGACTGGTGACCAACGAGAGCCAGCCAGAAGCCTGCAGAAACGACAAGTAATGTCCAAGGATTAGCCCCGACCATGCGGTTAGCGACAAGAAAAATATCTCGCGCGGGCTGAGCGCATCCATAAAGTGGGGCATTATCAGGCAGAGCAGGGCGCTCGCTATCCCGCCAGTGACAATCTTGAAGTTCCGCGTCTGCCGGAACAGGTCCTGACTACCACCCCCGCCAAGCGCATAAATTCGGGTCGCCCAGACGTCCAAACCCCAATCGGCGATCACCCGCAAGATGTCGGATGTGGTGATCAGCAAGGCCATTTGCGTGAAGCGGGGATGATCAAAGCAGCGTGCTGCGATCATCAGCAGCTCGTATCGCGGGCCGATCAGGAAAATTTTGGTGAACAGCAGCGCAAACGTGTCTCTTGAGACGCCGTTCGCAGATTCCGCGCCCGTGCTCACTTGACCGCCAGTCCCGGGCGCAGGGGCAAGGGTCTCCGCAATGTTCTGCGGTGATTCGCACGGGGTTTCGGAGAGTGGAGCAGCAGTCAGCACAAGGGTCGGCAGCAACTTACATCAGCGAAATCAATCATGCTGCCAGTTTCGCCAAAGTGCAGCGGCCGCAAAACGTTGATTTCGTTAAGGTTTAAAAAGACTGGGTTCTTCGCCATGTTAGCACCGGGCGGCACTTTTGCTAGGTCTTTGTCTGTACGCCTCCCGGTATTCTGCCACTGAGTCAAGTCTTGGCACTCCGGGCAGCGTTTCCCTCACGGTGGCCGGGGTAAGGATGGATGCGGTTAGCACGCGGCGCATTCGCTGCGCTTTGGACGGCTCGCCGATATACTGCGGCATTGTCTCGCTACCGTTCCTCGCGCCCATGTCCCTGAACATCACCCTTCCCGATGGCTCCGTCCGTGCTTTTGACGGCCCCGTTACCGTGGCTGAAGTCGCCGCCAACATCAGCGCCGGTCTCGCCCGTGTCGCGCTGGCCGGCAAGGTGGACGGCAAGCTGGTCGACACCAGCTTCCGCATCGAGCAGGACGCGTCGGTTGCCATTATTACGTCTCATGACGCCGATGGGGTAGAAGTCATCCGCCACTCCACGGCGCACCTGCTGGCCCACGCTGTCAAGGAGGTGTACCCGGACGTGCAGGTCACCATCGGCCCGGTGATCGAAAACGGCTTCTACTACGACTTCGCCACGCCGCGCCCATTCGGGCCGGAAGACCTTGCCGCCATCGAAAAGCGCATGGCCGAGATCAACAAGCGCGATCTGCCGGTCATTCGCGAAGTGATGGGGCGCGACGAGGCCGTCGCCTTCTTCAAGAACATGGGGGAGGCCTACAAGGCCGAGATCATCAGCAGCATCCCGGCCAATGAACAGTTGTCGCTCTATCGCCAGGGCGACTTCATCGACCTGTGCCGCGGCCCACATGTGCCGTCCACCGGAAAACTGAAGGTGTTCAAGCTGATGCGCGTGGCCGGTGCCTACTGGCGCGGCGATAGCAAGAACGAGATGCTGCAGCGGGTGTACGGCACGGCCTGGGCCAAGAAGGAAGACCAGGAGGCTTACATCACCCGGCTGGAAGAGGCCGAGAAGCGCGACCACCGCAAGATCGGCAAGCAGCTCGACCTGTTTCATCTGCAGGACGACGCGCCGGGCATGATCTTCTGGCACCCCAAGGGCTGGAGCCTGTGGCAGGAAGTGGAGCAGTACATGCGGCAGGTGTACCGCAAGCATGGCTACCACGAGGTGCGTTGCCCACAGATCCTCGACAAGAGCCTGTGGCAGAAGTCCGGCCATTGGGACAACTTCAGCAAGAACATGTTTACCACCGAGTCGGAAGCGCGCGACTTCGCGATCAAGCCGATGAACTGCCCGGGCCATGTGCAGATCTTCAACCAGGGCGTGCGCTCGTACCGCGAACTGCCGCTGCGCTACGGTGAGTTTGGCAGTTGCCATCGCAACGAACCGTCCGGCGCGCTGCACGGCGTGATGCGGGTGCGTGGCTTCACCCAGGATGACGGCCACATCTTTTGTACGGAAGACCAGATTCAGGGCGAGGTGTCTGACTTCATCGTGCTGCTCAAGCGCGTATATGCCGACTTCGGCTTCACCGACATCCAGTACAAATTGGCCACCCGGCCCGAGCAGCGCGTGGGTTCCGACGCCACCTGGGACAAGGCCGAGCAGGCGCTCGACCAGGCACTCACCGCTGCAGGCGTGGAGTTCGAAGTGCTGGTGGGCGAGGGCGCCTTCTATGGCCCGAAGATTGAATTTCATCTGCGCGACTGCATTGGCCGCACCTGGCAGTGCGGCACCATCCAGGCCGACTTTTCCATGCCGGGCCGGCTGGACGCCGAGTATGTCGATGAAGACAACACCCGCAAAGTACCGGTCATGCTGCACCGGGCCATTCTGGGATCGCTGGAACGCTTCATTGGCATTCTGATCGAAAACTTCGCCGGCGCCTTCCCGCTGTGGCTGGCACCCACCCAGTTGGTGGTGATGAATATCAGCGAAGCGCAGATTCCCTATGCCCAGCAGGTGGTCGACGCGCTGCGTGCTGAGGGCGTGCGCGCCGAGATTGACCTGCGCAACGAAAAGATTGGCTACAAGATCCGCGAGCACAGCATGCAAAAAGTGCCGCTGCAGGTGGTGATTGGCGACAAGGAAATGGCCGCGCAAGTGGTGGCGGTGCGTGACCGCAGCGGTCAGGATCTGGGGCAGATGTCGCTGGACGGCCTGCTCGCCCTGGTGCGTGCCGGTGTGGCTGAGCGGTCGGGTGTGTCGGTTTAAGGGCCGAGTCGTCTGGACGGGGGACGGCGTGAGCCGTTCCTCGTAACGTCAGATCGGCAGGGGTATCGCTTCAGTGGCTGCGGAAAGTAAAGCGCCGGTGCATCACGAACGACAGCAGCACGATGCCCACCGTAGTGATCGCCTGGGCCAGCCAGAAGGACATGCCCCAGCCATCCACCATCACTGACAGCAATGCGATGCTGACCACGGCGCCGCCGCCGTACACCAGATAGCAACGCACATATTCGCGCAGCCAGTTGCCGCGGGTGGCAAACACAAACAGCTTGTAGACCAGGAAGGCCACGCTGATCGACAGTACCGCACAGCCGCCGGTAATCACCACCAAGGGCAGGCGTTCATGCAGCCAGGCGTACATGCCCAGATTGAGCGCATAGGCAAACAGGGTGTTGAAACCGCCGGCCATCAGGTACCGCAACCGGGCATCCGACAACAGGGCGATCAGGGCTTGATTGTTCAATCCTTGGGTTTCCTTGATGAATTCAGGCCGTGACAGCCGTCAGCCGCGGTTCTGGTCACAGCGGGCGTGCCGCAAACATCGCCCGCGCGTCGCGTATGGTGCCTGATTGTTTGGCACGGTGCCGACATTCACTTGAGCAACACGCCGAATGGCGATAAGCTTCGGGTACGTGGGTTGCACTGGACCACGAAGGCGTCATCCCCGGCTTTGGTCGGGTGACGCGTCGGCGCCCTGTGGCGCGCGGATACTCCGGCTTCCGCACAGACCTCCTCGAGGTGCCGGCACTAAGTTGGGCTCACAAGCGCAGTGCAAGCGGCGATCCTGACAGGCCATCGGGCCGATACCCGGTGCCTTGTACAATCGCCTAATTGAATTTACTGGAGAAGTTGCTATTTCTGACAAGAAAGAAGTTCGGGTAAACGGGGAAATCACGGCACAAGAGATTCGTCTCGTTGGCGTGGAGAGCGAGCCGCTCGGTATCGTTTCGCTGGCCGAGGCCATGCGCCAGGCTGAGGCGATGGAAATCGACCTGGTCGAAATTGCACCGATGGCCAAGCCGCCGGTCTGCCGCCTGATGGACTACGGCAAGTTCAAGTACCGCGAATCCAAGCGGGCCCATGAAGCCAAGGTCAAGCAGAAGCAGATTCAGGTGAAGGAAGTGAAATTCCGCCCCGGTACTGATGATGGTGACTACAACATCAAGGTGCGCAACCTGATCCGCTTCTTGGGGGAAGGCGACAAGACCAAGATTACCCTGCGGTTCCGCGGTCGCGAACTGTCGCACCAGGAGCTGGGCTACAACCTGCTCAAGCGCGTCGAAGCCGACCTGCTGGAACACGGCGTGGTCGAGCAGTTTCCCAAGATGGAAGGGCGTCAGATGGTGATGGTGCTGGCGCCGAAAAAGAAGATCGAGAAGATCGAAAAGCCAGAAAAAGCCCCCCGCGCAGCGTCGCCGGAGGACGCAACGGCGCAGGAAGACGCCAAAACCGTGGCCTGATCCTGCCACTGGTTTGTGCGATTCAACATGGCGCCCCGCGGGGCGCCATTTTCATGTCATGCCGCCGAGGTTCTTTTTGCTGTCGGGCTACGCTGCATTGCGTGTTCTGCCGTTTCCCCAAAAAAGCGGCCGATCAGGTCGGCGCAAATTTGCTCGACGGTGTTCTGATCGGACCGGATGTAATGGTCCGGATTGGCAGGCGTCTCATAGCTCAGGTCCAGGCCCAGCATGTTGCGGATTTCACCTCTGGCGTAGGCGGCGTACAGGCCTTTCGGGTCGCGTTGTTGAAGTACGCAGATGGGGGCGTCCACATGGATCAAACGGAAGTCGCCCGGCTGAAAATGCGCGGCGGCCATGCGGCGATCCGCGGCAGACGGGCTGGCGGCGCTGACCAGCACGGTCAAGCCTTCATCAACCAGCAGGCGCGCCATGGCAGCAATCCGCCGCACATTCTCGGTGCGGTCCTGCGCGGTGTAGCCCAGGTCGCTGCTGACCGAGGCTCTCACCAGGTCGGCGTCGAGTACCACAACGCGCACGCCTTGCGCCTGCAGCACCAGTTCAAGTTGCCGCGATATGGTGGACTTGCCCGCTGCAGACAACCCGGTGAACCACAACGCCCTCGGCGCCGTTGCAGCAAGTCCGATATTTGACAATTTCATCCTGCGCTCCTGCCACTGCGGTGGATTCCCAACACCACCATCCGTCGCTGTCTTTCGGTGGCAGTGGTTGGCTGGATGCTGGGGGCAGCTTTGGCCGGATCCCGCACCGCCGCGTCGAAGTTACTAAGCATTGCCTGGAGATCCTGACTCGATTGCAAGTCTGCAGTTTACAATTTTTCCTGCGCTTCACTAAACCGCTTGATGGTCGGATGTGTGTCAAGTTGTATCAGGGCGGCTAAGTCACTCCACCCATCGGGGTTTTGGTTTGCAGGCGTCGTTTGGCGTAACGGTTTTTTAAGGGGCGGGGTTTATCTTTCCGTCGCTTTGACAGGGCTCACCGCGCATTGCAATCCGCCCCCAACGGCACGCTCACTGCCTGCAACACCGGTCCGGTATCTCCTTGCTGCACCAGCGCCACCAGATGGCTATGCTGCCAGTCCTGGCCCGGGGCGCCATGCAGCTCCCATTGGCTGGTGCCCTCCGTCGCCTGACGGGATTCGCGCACGCGCACCACACCGTCGTGCGTCAGCGGGCGGTCGCGGTTTTCCCCGGCAGCGGGTTGCTGGTGCAGGCTGTCTTCGGTCAGGGCCAGCACCAGCCGGGCATTCCGCATAGGGTTCTCCGGGCGATTGGCCGGACCGTTTGGCGGCGTCACCTGGACGGGCTGGCGGGTGAGCACGCGCACGTTCAGTGTGCCGTACTCTGCGCGTTCGGCCACCACCGTGAGCTGCACCGGGGCAGGGCCGGGCTGCTGACGCACTGTCAGGGTGCTCAGGGCACCCGGGCTGTTCCAGTTGGACAGCTCCTCGCCACTCACGATCACTTGCGGGGTGTACACGCCGCGCGTGCGCCGTTCTGCTGCATAGGTCTGCTGGCGGGTGCTGAATTCGTGTTTTGCAAACGGATCTGGCCAGCCCAGGTCGTCCCAATAATCCACATGCTCGGCCAGCAGGATGGTGTTGGCGCTGTTTGCAGCCGTGGCGCGCGCCGCCCAGGCATCGGCCGGCGGGCAGCTGCTGCAGCCCTCGGAGGTGAACAGCTCGATCACGGCGGGCGCTTGCGGGGCGCTGTGCCGGGTGCAGGTGAAGGGGGCGGCGCTGACTGGCAGGGCGGACGTCAGGGCGGTGATCACTGCGATGACAACGCGCGCGATGCCGGGGCGGCCGAGTGTGATGGGGGCGGTTTGCATGGTGGGGTTTTCCTGGAGGCTGTGCTGGCAGATGCCGGCGCTTCTTGGTCGGTGTCCGGCGGTTTTCCTTACGTGGCTGACGACGCACTCACCAGTCTGACCCAAGCGGCTCCGGTTCCTGGTCCACCATTGGCGACATGGCCGCTGCGCAACCATCACACGCTTTGATTCCACGCCGCTTTTGCCGTATAGTGTTGGGTTTGGTCGACACATCTGCCCGGGGTTTGCCCGGACCAGTGGTGTTGCCAAGGGCTCGCCGGTGGCAATCACCGGCTTAGAAGGCGTGTTCGGGTTGTGCAAGTGGAGATTTCTTCTCTCACCCGACGCGGTTTAAAACAAAGGGAGCATATTCATGCCCAAGATGAAGACGAAGAGCGGTGCCGCCAAGCGTTTCAAGGCCCGTGGATCAGGCAGCATCAAGCGCTCGCAAGCGTTCAAGCGCCACATCCTGACCAAGAAAACCACCAAGACCAAGCGCCAGCTGCGCGGTTCGGCGGAAATCCACCACACCAACATCGACGCAGTACGCGCCATGTTGCCTTACGCCTGATAGGAGGAGCGAACCATGCCAAGAGTCAAACGTGGTGTAACGGCGCGCGCCCGTCACGCAAAGGTACTGGACCAAGCCAAGGGTTACCGCGGCCGTCGCAAGAACGTATACCGCATCGCCAAGCAGGCGGTGATGAAGGCCGGTCAATACGCGTATCGCGACCGTCGGGTCAAGAAGCGTGATTTCCGTAACCTGTGGATTGCGCGTATCAACGCCGCAGCCCGCGAGTGCGGCATGACCTACAGCGTGTTCATGAACGGCATCAAGAAGGCCGCCATCGAAGTCGACCGTAAGGTGTTGGCCGACATCGCGGTGTTCGACAAGCCGGCATTTGCCCAGCTGGTCGAAACCGCCAAGGCCACCCTGGCAGCCCACGCTGCCTCGGTAGCGGCCTGAAGCGGCAAGTAATCGGCGCGCACGGGGCTCCGGCTTTACAGCGCTGATTGCAGCAACACACCACGCGGGCTGCAGAGCCCGCGTTTTTTTTGGTTTTCGCTCGTTTGTTTTTCCCAGGACGCCTGCCGCCATGCAAGACCCCCACCTGATTGCCGCTGAAGCGGTTGCGGCCCTTGCCGTGATCGACGACCCCGCCGTGCTGGAAGACGTGAAGGCGCGCTACCTTGGCAAGGCTGGTTCGATCACCGGGTTGATGAAGCAGCTCGGCACGCTGGATGCCAGCGAGCGGCCCGCCGCCGGTGCGCGCATCAACGAAGCCAAGCAGCAGGTGGAAGCTGCGCTCAACGCCCGACGCGAAGCGATTGCACAGGCGGCGCTGGCCGGCAAGCTGGCGGCCGAGGCGCTCGACGTGAGCCTGCCTGGTCGTGGCATTGGCGCCGGTGGCCTGCACCCGGTCACGCGCACGCTGGCGCGCATCACCGAACTGTTTCACTCGATTGGTTTTGATGTGGCCGAAGGCCCCGAAATCGAGTCGGATCACTACAACTTCACCGCGCTCAACATTCCGGCCAACCACCCCGCGCGGGCCATGCACGACACCTTCTACGTAGGCACCAACGATGTGTTGCGCACGCACACCTCGCCCATGCAGGTGCGCTACCTGGAAACCCATCCGGCGCCGGCCAAGGTGGTGGTGCCCGGGCGCGTGTATCGCTGCGACTCCGACATGACCCACACCCCCATGTTTCACCAGGTGGAAGGCTTGTGGGTGGATGAGGAAGTCACCTTTGCCGGCCTGAAGGGCGTGCTGATCGAGTTTATGCGCGCCTTCTTCGAGCAGGATCAGCTGCGGGCGCGCTTCCGACCCAGTTTCTTCCCGTTCACCGAGCCGTCGGCCGAAATGGATATCGGCTGCGTGGCGTGTGGGGGGGAAGGGTGCCGGGTGTGCTCCGGCACCGGTTGGCTGGAAGTGCTGGGCTGCGGCATGGTGCACCCCAATGTGCTGACGCCGTTGGGCGTCGACACCGAAAAGTATGTGGGCTTTGCGTTTGGCCTGGGCGTGGAACGCCTGGCCATGCTGCGTTATGGCGTCAATGATCTGCGCCTGTTCTTCGAAAACGATCTGCGCTTCCTTGCGCAGTTTCGCTGAGGGTTTGCCATGAAGTTGTCCCGTCGCTGGCTGAACAGCGTAGTGCCCACCACCCAGTCCGATCAGGATCTGGCGCATCTCCTCACCATGGCTGGTCTGGAAGTCGAGGCCATCGAACCCGTTGCCCCGGCGTTCCACAGCGTGGTGGTGGGCGCGGTGCTGACCTGCGAAAAGCATCCCCAGGCCGACCGTCTTAAGCTATGCACCGTGCAGGCCTCCAGCGATCCGGCGGCGGCGCCGCTGCAGATCGTGTGTGGTGCGCCCAATGTGACGGCCGGGGCGCGCGTGCCGGTGGCGCTGATCGGCGCCGAGATGCCGGTGGCACCGGGCGCTGAGCCCTTCGTGATCCGCCAGGCCAAGGTGCGCGGCATCGAGTCCTCCGGCATGTTGTGCTCGGCGCGTGAACTTGGCCTGAGCGAGGATGCCGACGGTCTGCTGCTGCTGCCGGCAGATGCGCCGGTGGGTGCGCCCATCCGTGATTACCTTGAGCTGGATGACAGCATCTTCACCCTCAAGCTCACCCCCAATCGCGGCGATTGCCTGTCGTTGCTGGGACTGGCGCGCGAAGTGTCGGCCATCACTGGCGTGCCCATGCAGATGCCGGCGATCGCGCCGGTCACGGCAACCTTGACCAGCGGTGCAGATGTCGGCGCCAGGCCGGCCAGCCTGGATGCCGGCGGTGCCTGCCCGATGTATCTTGGCCGCGTGATCAAACTGGCCTCCCGTCCCGCCGAGTCGCCGGCCTGGCTGCGCCGCCGTCTGGAACGCAGCGGCTTGCGCCCGATCGAGCCGGTGGTCGACGCCACCAACTACGGCCTGATCACGCTGGGTCAGCCCACGCATGCGTTTGACCACGCCAAGCTGAACGGTCAAGTGAGTGTGCGTCTGGCTGCGGCCGATGGCAGCGAGCAACTCACCTTGCTGACGGGGGATACCGTCACGCTGCGTCCGGACACCCTGATCATTGCCGATGCATCGGGTCCGCTGGCTCTGGCCGGCGTGATGGGCGGCCTGCCCAGCAGTGTGACCGATGCCACCACTGAAATCTTCTTGGAATGCGCCTGGTTTGCGCCCGAGGCGGTGGCGGGGCGCACTCGCCACTACACGATCAATTCCGAAGCTGCCCAGCGCTTTGAGCGCGGTGTGGATGCGGCGGGCGTGCTGGCCGCCATGGAGTTCGTCACGCAAACCCTGCTCGACCTGTGCGGAGGCGAAGCGGGTCCGGTGATCATGGCAGGTAGCGTGCCCACCGCGCGTGCGCCGGTGCAGGTGCGCCTGGCGCGCATTACGCGTGTGCTTGGCGTGACGTTCCAGGCGTCGGACGTGGCGGCGCTGCTGCAGCGCCTGGGGGTTGCCTTTACCGAAACGGACGGCGTGTTCACTGTCCAGCCGCCGTCGCACCGTTTCGACCTGGCCATCGAGGCCGACTTCATCGAAGAAGTGGCGCGCCTGCACGGCTACGACAACATTCCGGGTGTGGCTCCCATCAGTCGTCTGCATCTGCTGCCGGTACCAGAAGCGCAGCGTTCGCGTCTGACCCTGGCACGCGCGCTGGTGGCGCGCGATTTTCAGGAGGTCATCACTTACAGTTTTGTCGAACCGGCGTGGGAGCGTGACTTTGCCGGCAACGCCAATCCGGTGGCCGTGATCAACCCGATTGCCGCCCAAATGAGCGTGATGCGTTCCACGCTGGCGGGGGGGCTGGTCAGTACCCTGGCATTCAACCTGAAGCGTCGTCAGGAGCGCGTGCGCCTGTTCGAAATCGGCAGCACCTTTGCGCATGGTGCAGCCGATGCCGCCCGTGCCGGCGCTGGCGCGCATGCAGGTGCCGATGGTGATTCCATCAACCGCAATCCGGCGTACGTGCAGACTCCCCGTCTGGGTGTGCTCGCTTATGGTGCAGCCCAGCCCGAGCAATGGGGCGCTGCGGCTCGCCGGGTGGACTTTTTTGACCTGAAGGGTGACCTGGAGGCGCTGTTGCCCGGCATGGTATGCCGGCCACTGGCGCACCCGGCGCTGCACCCGGGGCGCAGCGCAGAAGTCATTCTGAATCAGAAGGTTGTGGGCTGGTTAGGCGAGCTGCATCCCGCCCTGTCGGGCAGCTATGACCTGCCCAATGCGCCAGTGTTGGCCGAACTGGATCTGGGTGTGGTGCTGGCGCTGGGCCTGCCCCGGTTTGTGGAGCCGTCCCGCTTCCCTTCGGTGCGTCGCGATATTGCCGTGGTGGTGGCCGAACAGGTGGCTGCGCAGGACATGCTCGATGCGCTCGAATCGGTGCGCGGCCCGCTGGTCACCGAACTGGCATTGTTCGACCTGTATCGCGGCAAGGGGCTTCAGGAAGGACAAAAAAGTCTTGCGTTTCGTATAGTTATTCAAGATACTGCGCGAACGTTGACGGATTTTGACATTGATTCCGTCACGGCGGGAATGACAAAAATCCTGTTTGATCGCTTCGGCGCTGAACTCAGGAAATAAGAAGATGAAGGACTCCATGACACTGACGAAGGCGGAGCTCGCCGACATGCTGTTTGACAAGGTCGGGCTCAATAAACGCGAGGCGAAGGACCTCGTTGATACGTTTTTCGAAGAAATCCGTATCGCGTTGGAGAAGGGAGACAGTGTCAAGCTGTCCGGGTTTGGCAACTTCCAGTTGCGGGAAAAACCGCAACGCCCGGGCCGCAATCCGAAGACTGGCGAGGAAATCCCGATCAGCGCACGTCGGGTGGTCACCTTCCATGCCAGTCAAAAGCTGAAGAGTCTGGTGGAAGACGAGTATGCCGGAAACGCAGGATAGTACCCTCACCGAACTACCCCCCATTCCGGGCAAGCGCTATTTCACCATTGGTGAAGTGAGCGAACTGTGTGCGGTCAAGCCGCACGTGCTGCGTTACTGGGAGCAGGAATTCATCCAGCTCAAACCGGTCAAGCGGCGCGGCAACCGCCGCTACTATCAGCATCACGAAGTGGTGCTGATCCGCCGTATCCGCGGCCTGTTGTACGAAAAAGGCTTCACCATCAGCGGTGCGCGCGCCATTCTCGAAACCGGGGTATCTACCCGTCCGTCCGGCACCACAGTGCCCACCAAGCTCGACTTGCCCAGCGTGAAGCGCGAGCTGGAAGATTTGCTGGCTTTCCTCAAGACCGCCTGAGCCGGGCGGGGGGGCGCCTGATTCTCATGCCTGGCCGACGCGCGCTACCTCAAATGTCGCTGGCGCAGGCTGTTACCTTCACGCTATAATCGACGGCTTCGGGGCGTAGCGCAGCCTGGTAGCGTACCTGCATGGGGTGCAGGTGGTCGGAGGTTCAAATCCTCTCGCCCCGACCAGTAGAAGCAAAGACTTAGGCCATCCTTCGGGGTGGCCTTTTTCGTGTCTGGCCGACAGCGGTGCCCGCGCACCCACCTTCGGGCTCGCCAGCGCTTTGAATGCCGGCATGTGGGCAGCAGTGAAGACCGGCATGAGCAAGGGGATGCGGGACAATTGGGCGATCAGCGTTACCGACTGAGCGAGTGCGGTTCCAGCCGGCCATCGAGCCCTCACGGACCGAGCGGGTGCTGCGTAGCACAGACGTGTGTGCGAGTTGCGAAAGCCAGGTCCGGACTGTCGAGATGCAGCCCGTGGCAGCTCAGCCGCGACTTGTGCTACCGGCAGATGGCAGCGTTGTGGCACCAGACCCCGACATTCCGGAAGCACGGCAGCGGATCCGAATTGAGGCGCGGGGCCCGGCGTATGCCCACGTTGAAATTGATGGTCACGCCGTGGCGCGTAGTGGTGTCTTTGAAGTCAGCGTCCCGTTGCCCCCACGGTATGCCTATTGCCGTACCAATGGACGTATCTATTGACTGGAGCCGACCACGGAACCCGATGGCGGGTTCCACGAGTACGCAGCGATAGCGGTGTCTGGTCCGCCGCAGTCCTTGCCTGCGGAATCCCTCAGTCTCCGGTCACACGAGCGCGACCGGAGCATTCATGACAGTCGCGCCGCGCTTACTGTTTCCTGAGCGCGTCGACCAGGATGACGGTGTGGCTCGCCACGGGGCCGCTGACGCCCACGATCAATTGGTTTGGATTGGTGCTGGTATCCAGGTAGGCCAAGCCTGACAGGGACGTACCGTTGAGGCCCACGTTGACGCCCGTGCAACCTGATTCGGACAGCGCGAGCTGGTAGGCGTTTTGCGAGGCGTTCGGGATGGATACGGTGCCAGTCAGTGTGCATCCCGTCGCGGCATTTGTGGCCGACAGCGTGCCTGTGGGTGAAATGCTCACGACGCTCCCGCTGGTTGCGAGATAGTTGCCTGCGATCGCTGTAAGGCTGGCGCCCTGGTTGAACGCCTGGTTGAAGTTCAGCGTGACCGCTTGGCCTGCCGGCAGCGCGGTACCGAGCGAGGTGGTCGCTGTACCGGTGAGCACAAGGGACGAACCCTGCACCACCGTCCCGGTGTACGTGCCGGTGGCACTGGTGGACCCGTCTGGGAACGTGCAAGACGTGAGGATCGTTGTGCCCGGGGCGTAGGTCACGATCGCCGTAGTGCCCGATCCGCTGACGCTTGAGCCCGACACGGACTCATTGCCGAATCCCACCTCGGCGCAGTGATTGGTCTGGTTGACCGACAGCGTGTAGTACTGGCCGGTGCTCGCGATCAAGGCGGTGCCTTGGATGATATCGCCTGCATTTGCGCCAGACGCGACTTGATAGGTTGTTTCCCACAGCCCCGTTGCTGACTGGTTTGCCACGGGTGCGACCGTAGTGCTGGTGGTAGGGTTACCACCGCCGCCCCCGCCCCCGCCGCAAGCGGAGGGCAGGAGGGTGAAGGCGACAATCAACGAGACGGACAAAAAGGCATTCTGACGCTGCATAAGGACTCCGTGAGATCAAGGTTAAATGACTGGTCGTTTGAATAGCGGTGTTCTGTGACACCTGATCTGGCTGCGTCAGAGGTTGGACGTGGCGGTTGTGCCCGTTATGTCGGGCGCTTGCACCGAAACCCCTTAGTGGGGGTAGGGCGTGCGGGTGTCCGGCAGTCGTCGTCTGGCGCGTCCGCGACGAACCAGGCTTGCCGACCACCTTAGCGAGCACGAGGCTCATGGAGTGAGCCAGGCTCTGGAAATTTCCAAGGGCATGCGATGGAGGCGGCCTCCAGGTCGTGGGCGTCATGAACTCACCGTGGCCGATCTCCTGGAGTGCTGAAAGGGGAGTCTCCTCTCCGTCTTCGTCTGGATGCCGTGATAGCTGTTGGCGCCGACGGGGAACTGATCCACTTTGAGGCGATATGCCGACCTTCAGGTGACGCACCCGCCCACATGTTTACCGCACGGCCGGGACAGCATTTTCTGGAGTGCGCGCAGAAGGGCAGTGCTCTTTTAACCAGGTATCCAGGTACGTTTCTTTACGGTGGAATACCCATCGAATACCTACGTCGGCATGTATTTTTATACCTACATCAATCGTTAGATCGCCACTGGGTTCAAACCTGGAGCTGGGCCGCGGGCCAGTCCCCTCTGAAACACCGGGCGAGATTTGCAAACGCCAGTTCGCGGCACTCGGAGGGCAGCAGCGCGCCGAACGCGAGAGGTCGGAGTTCTGGTCGAAGCTGCTGACCCGAACGTAGCCGATTCGCTGGCCGTACCGTCCAAGGGGACTCCACAGGGCAAAGTGTCAGCTATAACGCTATGACCATTGACGCCATGCGTTACGCAATTCAAAACCAGCCCCTAATCTGACGCTGATTCAGGGGCATACCTGAGGTGCTGTGAGGGTATACCTCAACAAGGGTTTGCTTGTATCAATCGAAATTAATCACTATGATGGTATTTGATTAATCCAGAGGGATTATGGAAACCAAAGTGCTGACCGCCCACGTCCCAATCGCTTTAGCAGAAAAAGTTGATCTCTTGGCATCGAAGCTTGAGCGTTCCCGTGGGTGGATCGTGAAACAGGCACTGACGGCCTGGGTAGAGCTGGAAGAAGAGCGTCACCGCCTGACGCTCGAAGCACTCGAAGACGTAGATGCGGGGCGCGTGGTCAGCCAGGCGCAAGTGGAAGCGTGGGCCGCTAGCCTGGACTCCGAGGCACCGCTGCCCCTGCCGCAGTGACGACGGTCAAATGGACGAGCAAGGCGATGTTCGACCTGGAGAGCCTCCATCGATTCCTCGCACCCATGGATCACGCGGCGGCAACGCGGGCAGTGCAAGCGATCACAGCTGCCCCGAAGCGACTCCTGGAACGACCGAGGATCGGCCAACGGCTAGAGGAATTCGACCCGCGCGAGGTACGGCGCCTGTTGGTCGGTGACTACGAAATACGGTACGAGATCACGGCCACTACGCTTTACGTGCTTGGACTGTGGCACACCCGGGAAGATCGCTGACACCCTCCCGGTGGCCACATGGGGGGATTGCCGTGCCCATGCTGCGAGCCACGGCAATCCCCCAGCGCTGTGGCGATCAGAAATCGTAAGTTGATCCCACTTGGAAGTAGCGTCCGACGGCGCCCGCCTGATGCATTGACGGGTTGTAGTTGCTGCCACCGTAAGTCTGCAGGTCAAGCGGCGCTGCGCGGTTGAAGGCGTTGATCACGGCGGCGCGTACTGACCACTGCGGTGTGATGGCATAGCGCCCGGTGAAATCAAAGGTAGTGAACGACGCCACCCGGCACACGCCCGGGTTGACGGTCTGACCGGTGGTGAAGCTGCCGTTACCGTTAAACAGGATGGCACTTTGGCAATCCGTGAGCCCTGCCGCGGGGTCGGTCACGTTGATGCCACTGACATAATTCACGTTGGTGGCCAGCTGCGCAGGGCCTTTGGTCCAGGTCCAGTTCCAGCTCGCCCGGGTTTTCGGGGTGCCGGTATCACCGCCGATACCTGAGGGGCCATGGGTGCCGGCCAGATCGACCGTGGTGCCATTCACGCTCAGCTTGTAGTGCAGCATTTGCGTGATATTCAGATCGCTGGTCAGCATGCCGTAGTCATGCAGGTTGAAACGCGCGCGCAGGTTGATGTCCAACCCATCAGTCTGGATGGTCGGCGCATTCACGTAAGGCGTGGGAATGTAGAGGATCAGCCCTTGCGGAATCGCCACATTCGCGGTGTTGCCATTCGCGTCGATCACCTGTGGCAAGACTTGGCCCGGTGCGCCGCGCACGGCCGTCGATACCAGCGAGCTGACCGGATAGGCATTGATCGATGAGGTGATCTGATCACGCAGACGGATGCGGTAATAGTCAGTCGCAAGGCTGAAGCCTGCCACCGGCTCAAAGATCAGGCCCAGGGTGAACGAGTCGGATTTTTCAGGCTTCAGGTTGTGGTTGGCCCCCTGGAAGAAGGTCGGCACCACGTTGCACTGGGACGGGTAGCTGCCAACGGCGGTCTTGCCGCCAGCGCACAGCACCGGATCCTGGACCGAGGTGTAGAAGAATGCCGTGCCGGCGTTGCCGGACTCGGCCGAATTCGGTGCCCGGAAGCCCTCAGAATAGGTGCCGCGCAGGCTGAGCTGTTCGATCGGGGTGTACTTGATGCCGAATTTCGGCGTGGTGGACGTGCCGTAGGTGTTCACGCTGTCCACCCGCCCCGCAACATCGACTTCCAGGTTTTTCAGGATGGCGGCATTGAATTCAACGTAGGCCGCAGCGATATCCTGTTCCCCGACGGCGAAGGCATCCACGCCAGCCGTATTGCCCGCCAGGTTGTACAGACCCTGCTGAATGCCCGACGAGGGCGCGGCGTTGACGGCGTGGTGGGTGTAGTCCAACCCCACGCTCACCGCCAGCGGGCCCCCGGGTAACTTCATCAGTTCCCGGCTGGCATTCATGGCGATGAAATCCAGTTCACTGGTGTCCGTGGCGTTGGCCACCGGCGACAGGATGCCGGTATTGGCTGGGTTTTGCAGGATGGCATTCAGTTGTGTTGCCGTGGCCGTCGGATTTTGCTGCAGCAGTTGCGCCACGCCCGGGATGTAGAGATCGCCATTGATCCGCGAGTGCAGGATGGCCTTGGCGAATCCGGCCGAACCGCTGACGTCCCATTCACCGAGCGGGCCAGTGGCTTCGGCCACCACGCGGTAGGTCTGACTGTCCACCATGTTGTGGAGCGGTCCGATGCCGGAAAAGGTAGTTTGCAGGAATTCGCCGGTGCTGGGCACGACGGTCTGGAAGGCGCTGCCCGGATAAGTGCCCGCGGCAATGCTCGGGCCGCCAGTGATGCCGACCAGGCCGCCGAGCAGATAATTGCTGCCACTGAGCCCCACCACCTGTTCCGCCGAGCTCGAAAACACGGAACCCTGCAGGGTGGCGGTCCAGTCATTCGCCAGGTTTTGCGTGAACTTGCCCAGCAGGTTGATGTTATGGGTGTCCGGCTGGATCTGCTGTGCCGAATTGAAGAACGGGCAATTCAGCCCATAAGCATTGGTGGCTGCGCAGGTACCGGGCAGCGGTGTGACCACGGTGCTGGCCCCGGCGGAGTTGATTGTGTAGCCGCTCAGGCTGGCAGGGGTGGGCGCGTTGGCTGAATTGGCGACCCCCGGCGTAATGTTCAGGCCGCCATAGGCGGTGTAGTCGCGATTGCTGAGCCCAGCCCGGTTGACCACTAGGATCGGTGCCTGATGACGGTACTCCGCCGTGAAATAGCCGGCGTGACTGTCCGTAGCCAGATCGCCAAAACCATGCGTGATGGACAGATGCTGCGTGCCGCCATCGCCGAACATGCTGACGCCGGCATCCACATTGATCCGCGTGCCCTTGAAGGATTTCTTCAGGATGATATTGACCACCCCGGCGATGGCATCCGAGCCGTAAATGGCTGAAGCGCCATCCTTGAGCACTTCGATCCGTTCAACGGCATCGAAGGGGATCGAGGTGACGTCGACGAAGCTGCGTTGGCCATCATCCGCCAGTGGGTAGGGCGCCGTGCGGTGACCGTCGATCAGCACGAGCGTGGAGCCCACAGTCAACCCACGCAGGGCGATGCCACTGCCACCATTGGCGAATGCGCCGTTGAATGATTGCGACAGGGTGCCTTGATTGTTGGCACTGATCCCGCGCAGCACTTCCGAGACGCTGGTGGCACCAGACTTCTGCAGTTCCTCGCTTGAAATTACCTGCACCGGGCTGGGTGTTTCGGCGTCCGTGCGCCGGATATTCGATCCGGTCACGGTGACGCGGTCGAGTTTTTCCACTGCAGCGGCACTGGCGGCGGGCGTGGCTGCGTCGTCGGCGTGGGCGTGCGGAATCACGGTAAAGGCCGCCGCCAGCGCAAGCGCGATCGGTGTCAGGTGCAGGGCATTCAGGGGGCCGGTGGCACGCGGCAGGAACGGTTGGCCAGTCATGCGTGTAGCGGGATAGAACATCAAGGGGCTCCTGGATCATGGAAGGCCCTCCGGGTAGCTGGCATCGTGCTCGTTATGGGACAACTCCCGGCGTCAGGTATGCAGTGCGCCCAACGTCGGTGCCGCTGCGCATCAGGTGTGCACTTGGCGGCGCGATTATTACTGGAACAGCAGGGCAGGGCCTATTCGAGCACCAGCCGCGGAAAATAAAACGAGACGATCCAATTCGGGGCGTCGACGATTTCGCTGATGCGCAGGTCACCGCACACGCTGCACAACATATAGGCCTCCACAGCGGCCATGCCATGGCGCCGGCACAGCAAGTCGATCATGCCGCCGACGGCGTTGCGTGCGGCAGTCATCAGGTCTGGGCCGATGCCCAGGGTGGCGTCATAACCTTTGCCGTCGAGATGGCGCGTGACCGGGCCGGGTGTGGTGAAGCGTGGAAATGCCAGTGGCGTCTGCTTCAGCAGGTCGAACTGCAGGGCGACCTGCATCGGGCTTTCGATGGCGGTGCCGCACACTTCGCCGTCGCCCTGTGCGGCATGGGTGTCGCCCACCGAAAACAGGGCTCCTGCCACTTCCACTGGCAAGTACAGTTCGGCACCTGCGGATAGGTCGCGCACATCCATGTTGCCGCCCACCCGCCGGGGTGGAACGATGCTGTGCACGCCCGGCGCTGCCGGCGCCACGCCAATGGTGCCGGTGAATGGCTTCAGTGGCACCCGCCCCCAGGATCCGAACATCGCTGGCGCCAGGGTGGCGGCATCATAGGACCACAGGTGCAGCGCAGCCTCCGGGAAGTCGTCGGCTAGCAAACCAAAGCCAGGAATGTTGGCGGTCCAGCCCCAGCCGGAGGGCCGGAACGACAGCAGGGTGACTTTCAGCACATCGCCGGGTTCGGCGCCGTCGATGAACACCGGTCCGGTCACCGGATTGATGCGCGCGAATTCCACCTTGACCAGGTCAGCCAGAGTGGACTGCGCTGAGAGTTGTCCGCCCGAGGCCTCATGCACGTCGAATTCGACGCATGTGCCCGGCGCGATGCGCAGCACCGATGGGATGGCGTTGTCCCAGCCATGGTGGTGCTGGTGGCAATGGATGCTGTGCTGATGAATCATCAAAGGTACGCTCGGTCAGGGTGAAACAGGCAGGGCACGTGGCAGGGGAGCGCAGCGGCCATCGGATTACACCTCGATCCGTGCTGACCGCTTCAGTACCTGAGTCAGTACCGCGTAGTAGGCGATGCCGATGGCAAGCCAGATCAACCCGAAGCGTTTCGCGGTGGCATCCATCTCCACGATCACGTACAGGATCACCAGCAGCCCCAGCACCGGGCAGACCAAGTGGCGGACCCATTGGCCACTGCGCGCGCGCACGAAATGGTGGTTGATCACGGCTAAGTGCAGCACCACGAAGCTGCTCAGCGCACCGAAATTCACCAGTCGGCTGAGGTCTTCCACGTTGTCCAGGAAAAACAGGCTGGTCACGATCGAGACGGCAGTAACCAGCAGCGTGCTGGTGTAGGGCGTGTGGTGGCGCGGATGAACGCGCGCGAGGATGGAGGGCAACTGACCATCCCGCGCCATCGCAAACAGCACACGCGATACCGCCGCCTGCGCTGCCATGGCATTGGCGATGCCGAACGAGATCGCCACCGCACCCAGCACCAGCCGTTTCAGCCAGACACCGCCGGCCAGTTCGGAGATTTCGTAAAACGCACTGTCTGGCGAGGCAAACCGCATGCCGGCACCGAGATCTGCGGCGATCCAGGTTTGTGCGATGAACATCAGCCCAACCAGCAACAAGGCCAGCAGCGTGGCACGCCCCACCGCCGATTGGCCCCCCACGGTTTCCTCGGACAAGGTAGAAATGCCGTCGAAACCGAGAAACGACAGCACCGCAATCGAAGTGGCCCCCACCACCGTGCTCAGGTTAAAGGTGGCTGGATCAAACATCGGTTTCAGCGTGAGGTGCCCGGCACCGTGCCCGCCAGACAACGCGACCAGTCCGGCGATGATGAACAGGGCGAGGATGACCAGTTCAAAGCCCAGCAGGTAGAGGTTGGCGCGTGCAGTGAAGGCAATGCCACGCCAGTTCACGGTGGCATTGAAGAAGATGAAACCCATCATCCAAACCCATGCGGGTACAGCCGGCCAAAGCGAGCGTAGCGCTACCGCGCTTAGGATGTAGAGCAGGGCAGGAATCAGGATGTAATCCAGCAGGATCAGCCAGCCCGACAGGAAACCGGCGGCGTCGTGCAGGCCGCGTTGTGCGTAGGTGTACACCGAGCCTGCGATCGGGAAGGCCTGCGACATTGCGGCATAGCTCATGGCCGTGAACAGCATGCCCACCATGCCGACCAGGTAGGCCAGTGCCACCATGCCATTGGCGTCGTGTGACACGAAGCCAAAAATCGAGAACGGGGCAATCGGCACCATGAATATCATGCCGTACACCACTAGGTCGCGCGGCGTCAGCGCACGCTTCAGCTCTTGGGTGTAGCCGAAGTGTTCAAGGTCAGCCATGGATGCCGACCCCATGCCACAGGTGGATCCACGCTCTACGGTCGGACTGGCTCACGCGATGATTTGCACCGACGTGGTGCAGGTGGCTTGCGCACGCGATACCCAGCGCGGCAGTGGCCGGTCTGGCTTGCGTGGCGAAGCGCCGGCACCGTTGGCCGCTCAGACCGATAAAACTCAGTGATATCGAGGGTGGGCACAAAATGTGGGTAATCCATGATGGCTAGGAATGCACCGGGCGGTGTTGGGGAGCCTTTGATCCCCGGGTCCCACCAAGCAAAGGGCGCGCCAGCAACGTGCGGCCGCGAGAGGGCGAAAAAATGGCCGGAACCTCGACAGGTCCCGGCCGAGCATCCGATTCTCTGGCAGGCTCAGCGTTCGCTACGCTGCCGCAGGGACTCCGACGAGTAGTAATCATCCGTGAAGATCACGTTGTTGCCCGGTTCGGCGAACCACTGGATGTCCTTGCCTTGGCCGGTAATGCCGCCATCGTGCACATAGCGACCGTTTGACAGGTTGTAGTTGACAAAGGCAGGCTGGTCACACGAGCCGCCAAGTTCCCAGACCGGGATGGTGAAGCCTTCCCGCACCTTCCAGAGCTTGCCTTGGCCGTCATAGTCCTCGCCCATGAAGGCGTTCCAGCTGTCTTCATCCAGATAAAGGTCCCGGCGCTCTGAGATGTTCCGCTGTCCTTTCTTGACCGTGCCCTCGATCTGGAGCGCCTGGTGCACCTCGTAGCGACGGTTCGCCGCACTGATCAGGTCGTCCTTCATCACAGAGTGGTAGGGCACGTCGAAGCGATACATTGCGAATGCGTTGTAGGGCGCGATGATCTCCTTCCGACCGACAATCTTCCAGTCGTAGCGATCGATGGACCCGTAGAACATGTAGATGTCGTCCTGGGTGTAGTTGTTCTCGAAGCCGATCTGCGGCGTGTCGTAGTTGTAGGCCGGCAAGCGGCGCACGCGACGCTGGCCCGGGAAGTAGTAGTAGGTCTCCACGATCTGCTTGGAGAAGTGATAGAGCTGATTCGCACCCTGTCCCGCAAACGCGGTCGGTTCGGTGTAGCCGTAGTAAATGTAGAAGTACTTGTCGTTGGCCGATTCCGGGCTGCTGACGCCCTTCTTGCCCCAGGGGTAATACATCGTCCAGGGTTCCTCGACCGGCTCGATCCAGGTCTTGCTGCCTGGGGCAGGCGATGCGGCCGTCACCACACGCGGATAGATGTACCCGACACCACGATAGTGGGTCAGATAATTCCACATGGCCTGCTGGCCGTTCTTGGGCTCGGGGAAGGGCGTGCCAGGCATGTCGGCAGCCACCAGGTAGTCTCCGGTGGCACCGTCACTGAGCTTTGCCTTGGTCTTGTTGGCTTCGGTATTCTTTTTCACGAAATCCGGCAGACCGCAGTCACGATGCGTGGGATACACGTTCATCGTGTAACCAGGCTTTAGCTTGAACATCTCAAGCTCGCCGGGTGTCAGCTTGTCGGCGTATTGCTTGACGTTGTCTTTGGTGATCGTGAAGAGCGGCTTTTCGTCCTTGTACTTGAAGAACTCCTCGCGCACCTTTCCATACTTCCAGCCTGGCAGAGGCTGGCTGGCCCCTTCGAACGCAACCTCAGCTGCCTGACCAGTCAAAAAAGTCCCGGTCAGCGCGAGGCTGACGGCAACTCGCGCCCACGAATTCTTCCTCAGCTTTTCCATCCCTGCACTCCCTCAACAGTGGAGTCCTGACGGACTCCGATAATGATCGTCGTCAAGAGCGCCCGCCCTTGCCCAACACCACAATTCCAGACTTGGAAGTCATCACCCAGCGTCCACTCCCTGCGACCGCCATCGACGTCAAGGTGTCACGATCTCCAATCTGTTTCGCCAGAAACTGTGCATCCCGCGCCTTGCCGCGAATGACCAGACCGTCCAGCCCAACACCCACGATCTCCTCGTCAACCTCGTTCAGCCGGGTGATGGACAGTTGGGTGCCGGTCGGTACTGCGCTCCAGTTCGCCCCATCGTCGGTACTGCGATAGAGGTTGCCACGCAGACCGCCCACCAGGATGGATCCGTCACGTGCGACCACGCCGCTCCAGAAGGAACCGGCATAACCCGTGTGGAGATAGGTCCAGGTCTGTCCGCCATCCTTGGAGCGCAGCACATTGCCCTGCTCAGCCGCCACATACAGGGCGCCGGTGTGATCTAGGAAGATGTGATAGAGGTTCTTGTCGGCCTTCTTGGCGCCGGGCGCCGGGTCAACCTTCAGCGTCTCCCAGTTCTTGCCGCCATCGGTCGTATGCAGCACCAGGGACCACAAGCCGACTGCCCATCCCTCGTTCACGTCGCGAAAAACGACCGAGAACAAGGGCTGGTCAACGGCGGTATCAACGCGCTGCTGAGTCCAGGTCTCGCCACCGTCGGCCGTGGCCAGAATCAGTCCCAGATGGCCCACCGCCCAGCCGTGCTTGTCATCCACGAAGCTCACAGCATCCAGCGTCCCGTCTGCAGGTACCGATCGTGCCTGGCGAAAGCTCTTGCCATCATCGTCGGAGAGAAGTATCACGCCCATCTCACCCACCACGACCAGGCGCGCGCCAGCGCGCGCCACATCGAACAGCACCAGTTTCGTCGGCTCCTTCCAGCGAAGCGCCGGTTCCACTTTGACCGGCTGCCCGATCACCGGTCCGGCGCCCCATGCCCCGAAGGTGAGGAAACCCAGCAGGCACAGCAACAACGGGCCGCGATACTTTGGATTGAATGCGCTCATCGTCGTCATCTCAATGGGCCAGGGCCGAGGCCTGCACAGGCTTGCTGCGCGGCAGGACGCGTTCAAGCACCACGGCAAGCGCTGGCAAGACGGTCATGGCCATCACCAGATTCACGAGGAACATGAAAGCCAGCAGCATCCCCATGTCCGCCTGGAATTTGAGTTCTGAAAAGCTCCAGGTCGCTACTCCGATCGCGAGGGTGACTGCGGTAAAGATCGTGGCGATCCCGACATCCAGGATTGCTCGCTCCACCGCCTCAACGATCGGCAGCTGATTGGCTAGGTGGTATTGCAGGCGATTGTAGATGTAGAAGGCGTAGTCCACGCCGATGCCGACTGCCAGCACCATGACCGGCAACGTCGACACGGTCAGCCCGATGTGCAGAGCCTTCATGAACCAGTAGCCGATGAAGGTGGCCACCGTCAGGGGCACGCAGCAGCTGATGGTGGCTCGAACGTCCCGATAGGCAAGGAACACCAGGATCACGATCGCAGCATAGACGTACAGCATCATGGGCAATTCGCTGCGTCGCACTTCGTCGTTGATCGCGGCCAAAACGCCCGCATTTCCTGCAGCCAGGCGGATATTGACGCCGTCGTGGTGATGGGTGCTGCGGAACTCCTTGGCAGCGTCAATCACGGCGTTGATCGTGGTGGCCTTGTGATCGGTGAGGTACATGTGGGTGGCCGTCATGGTCGCATCCTTGTTGACGTAGCCCTTGATGCGACCGATTTCGGCGGTCAGACCCGCGTAGTTGTAGGAATCCGCAGGCACCACAAACATCTTCGGATTGCCCTCGTTGTACCCCTCGTTGTAGGTCCGCAGCATGCCCGGATAGGAAGCCACCGAGGTCACCCCGGGCACGTGCTTCATCCAGGTCGCGAACTGGTTTTCGAACTGCCCGACGTTGGGATCTTGTGACGCATCGTCCTTGGTCTCGAACACCACAGACAGCCAATCGAGCCCGGTGTCGTAGCTCTTGGCAATGTCCACCGCGTCGATGTTAAAGCGCGAGGACTCACGCAGTTCGGGTACGCCGGGCTGCAGCGTACCGATCACCCGATCACGGCTCTGCCACACCGCGACACCGAATACGATCGCGGCGATACCGATCGTCACCACGGCGTTGCGCGGCTCCGCAATGCGCGCAAGCGACTTTAGCCACGCGGAGCGCGCCAGCCGCTTGCTCGCCGCCTTGCTCGCATATTCCTCATCGAAGTGGCAGTACGAGGCGGCCAGGGGCAGCATGATCAGGTTGGTGACGATCTTGAACATCACGCCCAGAGATGCCGTCATCGCAAGCTCGCGCACCATCGGGATGGGAATCAGCAGCAAGGTCACGAATGACACGAGTGCCGTAACCAGCGCCAGCGTGCCGGGCACCAGCAAGCCAGAGAAGCTGGCGCGGGCAGCCTCCATCGAACTGCGTCCGAGCGAAAGCTCGCGGACAATGAAGTTGATCTGCTGAACGCCATGGGACACGCCGATCGAGAAGACCAGGAACGGCACCAGCACGCCGAGGGGATCGAGACTGAAACCGGACAGGTACAGCGTGCCGAACTGCCAGATCAGCGAGGTCAGCGAACAGACCACAACCAGCAGCATGAAACGGACTGAGTGGCAGTACCAATAGACTGCCGCACAGGTCAGCATCAGGGCAATCGCGCAGAAGAACAACACCCCCTTGGCACCTTCGGCAATATCGCCGATCTGTTTTGCGAAACCCACGATCTCGATCTGGAAATCGGCATCCTCGAAGGGCTTGCGGATCTTCTCCTCCAGAATATGGTTGAAGGCAAGGTAGTCAAGCTTGTTCCCGTTGGCGTCACGCTCGTCCAGATCGGCGGTGATCATCGCACTGGAATCGTCGCGCGCTACCAGGGTTCCGATGAAGCCGCCACGAATGGTCGCCTGCCGGATGGTGCCGACGTCCGTATCACTCAGTTCAGTGGACGAGATGGTCCCGGGCACAATCGGATCGGCCCTGAACCCTTCTTCGGTGATCTCATTGACGTAGGAATTGGGCGTCCACAGCGACTGGACGCCCAGACGGTCCACATTTGGGAGGAAGCGGACCTCGCGGGTGACCTGGTACAGACGCAGCAGGCCTTGCGTGGTCCAGATGTTTCCCTTGCGTGCCTTTACCACGACAGTGATCCGGTTGGCTCCGAACAAATCCTTCTTGTACTGCTTGTAGGTCTCGGAATATTCGTGGCCGATCGGTATCTGCTTGTCGAAGCCCGCCTCCATCTTTAGGTGGACGGCAAACCACAGCATCAAAACGGTGATCGTCGCCAGTGCCGCGAGGGTCGCGAACCTGAAGCCAAACAGAAACCCCTCGATGCGCGACACGATGCCGCCCGACTTTGCCATGTTCGCCAATTGATTCTCCTTGCCCGTCCTGTTGCAGCCGCAATCCGGTCCGGTGATCAGAAGTTACGGGTCAGGAATAGTCCGACATTGTCTCGATCACTGTAGGCCTGCGAGATCTGGTTTCCACCGAAGAAATGGGTGAAGTTGACCCCGGCCTGCCAAACCGCTGGGTTTTTGTTGAAGTAGGTGTAGAAGTTCAGCGACTTCGCGCCCTGCAGAAACTGCCCCAGATAGTTGGGCGTGTTTCCGCTGACCGCATAGAAGAAAGTCACGCCGGGATTCACCTGCCAGCCGGGAATCACATTTCCGTCGTAGGTCCAGTTGTAGTCCATCGTCAGACCGCCCGAATTGCGCGTACCCACCGACGCGATGGTCGGATAGCTGCCGCCGCCGCCCTGCGCCTGCAGCCAAGCGCCGTAACCTGCGGCAATCCCCTGAACGACCGACTGCCCGCCCTGCACGCTGCGGACCAGCCCGTTGTCGCTGATATCGGGATACTGGACAAACGTTCCTTCAAAGGTCAGCACCGCAAAGTTGGCGCCCAGCGTATTGAGGAAGGGATAGTCGCTCGGCTGCAGGTTGAGCTGCGCAACCAGGTCATGCTGCCATTTCTTGGTGTCTTTCCAGTTCTGGCAGGAGCCCGGCGAGGCATTGATGTTCGCGTCCAGCACGGCGCCGTTGCCGACGAAGCATCCGGTCAGAGCCACCGCGTCGCGTGGGCGGTAGGACGTTTCGAATCCGATCGACCAGTCGCCGACTGGGGCGTTTGCGCTGAAACCAAACAGCTTGCGGTTCTCAAGATAGCGCCAGTAGGACACGCCCTGGCCGGCATCGTAGCCGCCGACGGGCGTCTTGTCGTGGTAGTTCTCGTAGTACAGCGCTAAGTCCACGGTGCTGCCAGCAGGCTTCCAATGCACCTTGAGGCCCCCCTGGCCGGCGTTGGAGGGAGACCGGTCCGGGCCATACGGGGTGACCACTGCCGTCGGATCGCCGGGATACGTCCCGACGTTGAGGTTGCTCGCAGCGCCGTAGAACGGGAGGGCTCCGGCACCCAGCTGGTTGGAGGTGGACCAGAAGGTTCCCACCGCCGGATAGAAGTCGTGGTTCCAGCGCACCTGGAGATACGCCTCGAAGTCGAAGCCCGAGCCGAGGCCCTGCGCCACGCTGAGCATTGGCGCCGGGACCACCGCCTCCTTTAGCTGCACACCGGGGGTCAGCAGCTTCTGCAGGTCGAAAGAGTTTGAGGCGTTGATTCCGCCCACCGCAAAATAGCTTTCGCCCCAGTTCAGGACCTGATTCCCGACGCGCACGTGGCCACTTTGGCCACCAACGGTCCAGGCCTTGCTGACCCAAAGATCAAGTAACTGGAAATTGGGGGCGACGCGGCGACGCGCCGTGTCGGTGATCGGGGTCTCCCTGGTATGGACCGCCATCTCGTCGTACAAGGCACTGCCACGCAACAACACTTTCCATTGGTCCGGAATGGTCAGAAGCACTTCCGAGGTCACCTTGCCGTAGCCGCTGTACAAGTCACCGCTCTTGTAGTTAAGGTCCCCGAGCGAGCCGTTGCCCCACTGGGCGGTGTTGCCTCCACCGGGGCACGAGCTCGTGCCGGGTGCGCCACCGGAAGTAGAGCAACCAGGATCCTTGATGCGCAGACCCAGCCCTGTAATCACCTGGCTGTCCCAGGCGACACGCGTATCGCCCACGGAGAAGTCGAACGCCGCGACATCGCCAACGCTTCCGACTGCCAGCATGGCTGCCAACAGGCACTTATTCCGAACACCATTCATTCTTTCGCCCTCCCCACTGAGAATTCCCTTGACCAGAGCTGCGCCTCTGAGAGCATGCCCGGGCCTTCCCGCCGACATGCCTACCAGTTGGAGATGATCAATCGCTGACGCCGGCACCACTATCCCGAATCGGCAATCCGCAGGGATCTCTTGGCGTCTTGGGCAGCGAACCCCCGGCCTGAGCGTCGCGTCCGCTCCACCCCAGGTCAGCGTGGATGCTGCGAAATGCTGTTCTCGACCAGAAGCTTTCAGTCGCCGTTGCCGGTCAGCAGTTTTTCTGGGGCGGCGCTCAGCCGCAACGGACCGCGGCCGAGGTCGGCCGCCTCATCCTTCAGCGTCACACCGGTCAACATCCGCCGGCAGGCTTCACTGATCAGGTAGTGCAGCTTGTGCGCCGCGACTTCGTAGCTCAGGCCCTCGGCACGGACATTCGAGATGCAGTTCCGCTCGGCATCAGTCATGCCCACACGGGGTCCATAAGACAGATAGATGCCCATGCTGTCAGGTGAACTCAAACCAGGACGCTCGCCAATCAACAGGGCCACCAGCCTGACGCCCAGCAATTCGCCAATCTCGTCGCCGACGGCGACGCGGCCCTGTTCGACCGCAACCACCAGAGGGGCCACCCGAAATCCATCAGCAGCCAGCCGCGGTAGGATCACATCCAGAAATGGCAACGCATTGTCCTGGATCGCCCGGGCTGACAATCCATCCGCAAGCACGAATAACACATCCGCACTGACCGTCGTGCCTTCGGTCGAATGAGGCATGGGCCCCGGCGCCGCCGAACGGATTTCCTCGCATGCCTGTCCCACGGCGCCGAGTTCCGCAGCCCTGATGCGCTGGAGCAGATCGCGCGAGTGCGCGTCGAGACGTCGCCCCAGGTCAGGGCGCTGAAGATAGGTGTGTCGATCGCTGGCTGCGCTGTGCACCAGCTGGATCGGCACATTGCGTGCCCGGAACTGGGCTTGCAGGGCCTCGACATCGAGCGCGCGATGGACAGCATCCCGTGCGCGCGCATGCGCCAGCTGGAAATCAAGATGCGGGCCGGTCGGCAGGCTGGTCCCGGCGTGCCCTAGCGCGATACGTGCCTGCGTCAAGCGACGCAATGCGCTCCATGGGTCGGCCGCCACGTAGGGCGGGACATCACTCGCCAGTGCCGGGGCCAATCCTGCGCCGGGACCCGGCGAAGGCGGCATGGTTTGTGCACTTGGATCGTCTGAGTTGTCGTCTCTGTCCATCAGTCAGAGTCACATCAAGCGCGTCAGCGCACGTGCCATCGGATCAGGCAGCGCGTTACCCAGTTGAATGTTTCCTGCCACGCCCGATGCGTGCTCGCGGAAGATCCCTTGTTGGTGAAGCCAGTGTTCGAATTCCGGCGCTGGTCGAAGGCCGAGGACCTTCCTCGCATAGAGCGCGTCGTGAAACGAGGTGGTCTGATAGTTCAGCATGACGTCGTCCGAGCCGGGAATCCCCATCACAAAAGTCAGCCCCGCAACCGCCAGCAGGGTGAGCAGGTTGTCCATGTCGTTCTGATCGGCCTCTGCATGATTTGTGTAGCAGACATCACAGCCCATCGGAAGGCCCAACAGCTTTGCGCAGAAATGGTCCTCCAGACCGGCGCGGGTGATCTGCTTGCCATCATAGAGGTACTCCGGTCCGATGAAACCCACCACGGAATTGACCAAAAAAGGCTTGAACTTCCGCGCCACCGCATACGCTCGCGCCTCGCAGGTCTGCTGGTCCACGCCGTGGTGGGCGTTGGCGGACAAGGCACTGCCCTGTCCGGTTTCGAAGTACATGACATTGTCACCCAGCGTTCCGCGCTTGAGCGATAGTGCGGCTTCGCGTCCTTCACGCAGGATCTCGAGCGATATGCCGAAGCCTGCATTGGCGGCTTCACTGCCTGCGATGGACTGGAACACCAGATCCACGGGCGCCCCCCGGTTGATCGCCTCGATGCTGGTCGTCACGTGTGTCAGCACACAAGACTGCGTCGGAATCGAGTACTCATGGATCACCGCATCCAGCATTTCAATCAGCCTGATGACCGCCGCAACACTGTCGGTTGCGGGATTGATCCCGATCACCGCGTCGCCACTGCCATACATCAGTCCGTCGATTACGCTGGCGGCAATTCCCGTCGGATCGTCAGTCGGGTGGTTGGGCTGCAGTCGCGTCGAGAGACGATCCGGCAGTCCCATGGTGCCGCGGAAGCGGGTGATCACCCGACATTTGCGGGCCACCAGAATGAGGTCCTGATTGCGCATGATCTTGCTCGTGGCGGCAACCATCTCCGGGGTCAATCCCGGCCCGAGCGCAGAGATGCTCTGTTCGTTGGCGTTGTCGGAGAGCAGCCAGTTGCGGAAATCACCCACTGTCATGTGGGCGTGCGGAGCGAACGCCGCCGCGTCATGTTCATCGATGATCAGACGCGTGACTTCATCGATCTCGTAAGGGATGACGACTTCGGACAGAAACGTCCGCAAGGGAAGATCGGCGAGCGCCCGCTGGGCAGCGGCGCGCTGCTCATCGCTGTCGGCGGCCACGCCAGCCAGATGATCACCCGAACGCGCAGGCGTGGCTCGGGCCAGCAGGGCTCGCAAGTCTTCAAAGACGTAACGATGTCCCGCAACGGTATGAGAATAGGCCATGGAAAACGCTCCTTGTCCGCGATGTGCCGCTGTGCCGTGTCAGATGTTTGGCCGTCCTGCCACGGTAGCCTGCTGCGCACCTGGCGTGCTGCCGTCCTGTTCGGCAAGCAGCTTGCGCCGCGCGCCGTTCAGACGGAAGTAGACGAAGGCCAGCACCACGATGGCCACGAACACGCCAAACACCTGAAGGTTGTTATAAATCATCGACGCCAATGCGATCAGTGACGCGACAAGGGCAAACAGCGGGAACGCCGGATAGAAGGGAGCGCGGAATGGTCGCTGCAGATCCGGCGCGCTCTTGCGCAGCTTGAAGAGCGACAGCATGCTGGTGACATACATGACGATTGCACCGAACACCGACATGGTCACGATGTTGGCGGTCAGTGTCTGGCCCGCAAACGTGATCAGGCTGTCACTGAAGATGGCAGCGATACCGATGGCCCCGCCGGCCAGGATGGCGCGATGCGGCGTGTGGAAACGCGGGTGGATCCGGGCCAGAAAGGCCGGCAGGTAACCGGCACGGGCCAAGGCAAATATCTCACGGGAATAACCCATGATAATTCCATGGAAGGACGCAATCAGCCCGAACAAGCCCAGCCAGACCAGCATGTGCAGCCATCCGCTGCTGCTCCCGACGATCAGCTTCATGGCCTGTGGCAACGGATCATTGATGTTCGCGAGTTTGGTCCAGTCTCCGGCCCCCCCTGCAAACACCATGACGCCGACAGCCAGCGCCACTAACGTGAATATGCCTCCGATATAGGCAATAGGGATGGACCTCCCGGGATCCTTGGCTTCTTCAGCCGCCATGCCCACGCCTTCGATGGCGAGGAAGAACCAGATGGCAAAGGGGATCGCGGCGAACATGCCGGGCACCGCAGCCAGACTGAAATCGTCCCTGCCCGACCAGCCGCCATGGAGCAGGTAGGCAATGTGGAAACCCGGCGCGACGACGCCCATGAACACCAACAGCTCGAAGATCGCCAGCAGGGTCACGAGGAGCTCAAACGTCGCGGCGATGTGGACGCCGACGATGTTGAGCGCCATGAATACCAGATAAGCCCCTGCTGCTGCGATCTTGGGGTCCAGGCCCGGAAACTGGACGCCAAGATAGGCCCCGATTGCCAAGGCAATTGCCGGCGGGGCAAACACGAACTCGATCAACGTGGCGATGCCGGCAATGAAGCCACCGAGCGGCCCGAAGGCCTGCCGTGCATAGGCGAAGGGGCCTCCGGCGTGTGGAATCGAGGTCGTCAGTTCGGTGAAGCTGAAAATGAAGGTGGTGTACATGGCAGCCACGAAAAAGGCGGTCACCATGAAACCCAGCGTACCCGCCGTCGCCCAACCGTAGCTCCAGCCGAAGTACTCGCCCGAGATCACCAGGCCAACGGCAATGCCCCACAACTGCAGTGTCCCGAGCGTCTGCCTGAGTCCATGCAACGCACCCGCGTTCCCGCTGTTTCCAGTACCTTCCAACATCGTTCGAAGCCTTAAATGTGTCGTTACCGCGCCAAGGAATCTGAAATTGTGCACAGATGCCAGCGGTCCGCCGGACGGTTTGCCCAGCCCCTGCGACTTGGCTCGGTCCCTGACCGGGGGCGACTTTCTCGCACCAAGTAGGAGCACGATCGCGCAGACTTGCCGCTGGAATAACAATATCCTCACACAGCCGTTTGCAGTCGCACTATCCTGATTCGGCAAGGACGAAGTCATAAAAACCAAAAAGATCAAGGAGGAGCTTCCGGATTCCTGGCCGGACGCTCGTAGTGGGCATGCTAATTGCGTCGGCGCATGAAGCACATATCGCTGGAGGATGAACATGGACCTTACGTTTGCCGATCCAACCGATCTTTCGAATGCCCCGCCAGCGGCGTTCGACGGCTCGGTATATAGCGCGACCAGCAGGGATCCTGACGTGCAGGCGGCCTTGCTGCGGGGATGGAACCAGAGCTACGCGCAGATTTCGCCCGGAGAGTTCTCCGGCAGCATCACGGAATCCTGCTTCGGCGACGTGCGGCTGTTCACCGAGTTCACCAGTCAAGCCTTGCTCCAGAGCGGTGTGCTGCCCGACGACACGGTGGCAGTCGGCGTTCCAATCCGGATGTCAGGCAATGCAGTGTTCTGCGGTGCAGCCGGCCAGCAAGCCGCTGTGCATGTGTTCTCGGGCGCTGGCGGTTTCGACTTTTATTCGCCAGCGGGTTTGTTGATGGGCGGCGCAGCCGCGCCGCGCAGCGCGCTGCTCGACCTCATGACCGACGAGGAAAACGCTCTGGTCACGCCTTGTCTCGACCGGGCGCACCTTGCCAGCTCAGATCCCGAGGCGTTGGTGGCAATGCGTGAATTCCTGCAGGGCGCACTTAGCATGGCAGCAGCGTCTTCCCTGCTGGCAAAAAATGAGCGAATGCGGGAAGTTTTGCGGCAGACCATCCTGTCCAATTTGGCGCAGTTGCTGCTGGGTTGCTGCGATCGACCTGAACCGGTAATGACCCTCGCGCATCGTTGGAAAATTGTCGCCGACGCCCGCAATGTGGTGCTCAGCAAGCCTGACGCGCCGAGCAATGTCTCGGACATCTGCGCCGCGGTCGGGGTCAGCCGCCGGACACTTCAGTATTGCTTTCAGGATGTGGTCGGTGTCAGTCCCACCGCTTTCCTGCGTGCCATGCGGCTGGATGGTGTGCGAAGAATGCTGCGGACGGCGACATCGGTGACCGATGCGGCCGTGCACTGGGGTTTCTGGCATTTCGGTTACTTTTCACAAGACTATCGCAAGCTATTCGGGGAACTCCCGTCGCAGACGCATCGCCGCTACCATGCTTCGCCCGAAAAGCAGGTGAGTTGGGCGCTCTCGCGCCTGGAAAACTGACAGGTAGAGGGGAACACGGAGTGTGCGTTGCAGGCCGTCAGGGTCAGCGCTGAAGCAGCAGCTCCTCCAAGGTAGTGGTCAGCAAGTCGGCATGCTCCGCCGAAAAAGGCAACGGTGGCCTGATCTTCAGCACGTTGCCCGCGGCACCGCAGGTGCTGATGAGTATGCGGCGTGCACGCAGGCCGTTGACCAGGCGCAAGGCCTCGACCCGATCCGGCGCGGTGCCATCCTCGCCACCGACAATCTCTACCGCGGCATAGAGGCCTGCCCCGCGCACCCCAGCAATGCGCGCGGTCTGTCGCTGGAGTCGGCCAAGCCCTGCCCTGAGGTGCTGTCCCACCAAGGCGGCGTGTTCGATCAAGCCCTCCTCCTTGATCACATTGAGAACCGCCGCCGCAGCCGCACAGCACACCGTGTTGCCGCCAAAAGTGTTGAAGTAGCCGGTACGCGCTGCGAATGACGCCAGTAGCTCGGGTTTGCTGACGACGGCAGCGATCGGCATGCCGTTGCCCATCGGCTTGCCCAGCACCACCAAGTCGGGCGAGACACCGTGACGGCTGTATCCCCACATGCCATGACCCAGTCGACCGAATCCAGGCTGCACCTCGTCTGCAATAAACAGGCCGCCAGCGCGCTGCGCAAGTTCCACAGCGGGTCGCAGAAAGCCGGCCGGATCTACAAACAGGCCATCACTGGACAGGCTGGTATCGACGATCAGCGCGGCAAGGCCCACGCCGTGGCGACGCAGATCATCGATCGCCTGCGCCACCGCATCAGCGAAGTCGCCAGCGCTGACACCGCCCGCGCTGAGACCCGCGTCCACGGCGACGGTGCGCACATCACGACCAATGGGGACGCCTGCACCAAATGCCGGAGTGATCTCGGCAACGGCAGCGGAATGTCCGTGATAGGCAAAACGGGTAACGATGATCCCTTCGGCGCCTGTGTGATAGCGGGCAATCCGCAGCGCAAGATCGACACTCTCGGTGCCGCTCGAGGTGAACAACACGCGCGATAGTGAGGGTTCGAATTCTGCCAGCAGGCGTTCGGCATAAGAGGACACCACCTCCGACAGATAGCGGGTATGCGTGTTCAGTCGCGCAGCCTGCTCGGCGATCGCCTTGACCACGCGCGGATGGCAGTGGCCGACGCAGGGCACATTGTTGTAGGCGTCCAGATAGGGGCGATCCAGATGGTCGAAAAGCCACACCCCCTCGGCGCGCGTGGGATTGAGCGGCTGACCGTAGAAGAGCGGAACCGCGTTGCCGAAGGTGTGCATGCGCCTGCGCACCAGGTCCTGTTCGACGGGATCGAGCAGATGCCTCGCATCACCGTCAAACGCATTGCCGAGCAGCATCGAATCCGTACTCATCTGCACAACCTCACCCTGTGATGCGGCGCCCCCGCGCCCGCGCGATTTGTCCTACAGATCGAGATGCGGCGGCAGGCGCCGGAATCCCCTCGTGCGCACACCCAGGTACGTCACTCCCAGGACGAGCCAGACGGTGCCGATCACCAGCGCCCGCCGATCCATGCTCAACCAGACAGCGCAGACCGTCGCAGTCGCCAGCAGAGGCACCACCAGAAAGCGCAAATGCTGGCGACCGCGCGGTCTGCCCCGTTGTAACGTCCCTGGCAACTCACCGTCACAGCGTACGTAGTAGAGCCAGATCACCGCCGCGTTCAGCGCAGCGAATGCAAACAGGGCGCCATAGTTGACCAGGTTCGACAGCGTATCCAAGTCGGCAGCATTTCCAAGGGCAAATTCCACCGCGACGACGATCAGTATGCTCCAGTGCGGAGTCTTCCAGCGCTGGTTTACAGCCGCAAATACGCCACGTGGCAGCAGAGTATCGCGGCCCATGCCGAACAGCAGGCGAGCACCCGCGGCCGTCGCGACGACATTGAAGACGGCCAGCTCAAGCAGGTAGCCCGCGGTGAAGAAACCGGCGAAAGCCGGGCCTCCGGTCGTGCGCGAAATCTGGAACAGGGCCGTGTCGACCCAGTTGCTGTTAGCGATGTGCGTGCGCCAGTCGGGAATGACCAGCATGGCCACATATCCGCAGCTCACCATGGTGAGCGTACCAATCAGCAGGCAAAGGTAGATCGCTCGCGGGATGTCGCGTTTCGGGTGATGCGTCTCCTCGGCCAGGGTCGTGATCGCGTCAAAGCCGAGAAAGCTGAACACGGCCAGGGAGGTGGCGGATGCCAGTGCGCCGGCACTGGAGAACTCGAAGGGGTGCAGGCTGAGAAGCCGGCCCTCTCCAACGTGATCGACACCCACCGCTCGGGCCCAGACCATGATCGAAATCCAGATCACGGCTTCGCCGATCACCAGAAGCCACAGGCCCATCCTGGAGACCAGTTGTACGCCAAACAGATTCAAGGCCCCGGTTGCCACCGAAAACAAGGCCAGCAGAAACCAATAGGGCAGTTGCGGCAGCACCTGCTGGGCAAAGAACGCTGCACTCGATGCCGTCACTGTCGGGATCAGGATGTAGTCCAGAATCAGAACCCAGCCTGCTACAAAGCCGAGGTAGGGATTCCAGCCGCGACCGACGTAGCTGTAGACCGATCCGGCCAGGGGAAAATTGCGGACCATCACGGAGTAGCCGAAGCCGGTCATTAGCATTGCGATGCCAGCGATCAGGTACGGCAGTGCGACGGTTCCGCCAGACAACTTGAGGAGCAGACCGAAGATGATCGCCGGAGCGATGGGAATCATGTAGTTGAGCCCGAATGCCGTCAGCTGCCAGACCGACATCGAGCGCTCCAGCTCCTGGTCGTAGCCCAGCCGCCGAAGATCGGCCTCTGCCGCCAGTGCAACTGGCATCTCGTCGACACTCATGCCTTGCCCGGTCCGCGGATGCTGCGAAGGCGCTGAACGTGCACGCCCGTCCGCCCCGCCTGTCTCATGCGGCATCCTGGTTTTCAGGAAGGACCTGCCCGCCATCGACCACCAGAGTCTGCCCGGTAATGAAAGAGGCTTCTTCGGAAGCCAGGAACAGCACAGCCCAGGCAATGTCGTCTACGGTCCCCAAACGCTTGAGCGGAATGGAGGCTTCCATTTTCGTCAGGTATTCACTCCCCAGGTCGGCGAGTCCCTCGGTCATGACATTGCCTGGCAGCACGGCATTGACCGTGATCCTGTAAGGCGCAAGTTCCAGTGCGGCAGATCGCATGAAACCCAGCTGCGCCGCCTTGCTGGCGGCATAGTGCGCCCATCCCGCATATCCGGTGATGGGCCCCGTGATCGACGAGGTCAGGATCACGCGTGGCGCCATGGCACGCTTCAACCAGGGCAGACAGGCTTGCAGTGTGAAGAGGGCGCTGCGGGCGTTGGTATTGAGTACCAGGTCCCAGTCCTCACCCGTCATCGCCTCGAGCGATACATTCGGGAAGATGCCGGCATTGGCGCAGACGATATCGATGCCTCCAAATCGCGCCGCAACGCGTTCTGCAAGCTGGTTCATCGAAGCCGCCTCAGTGACATCAGCGGCGAACGCCTCTGCGTTGGCACCATCGGCGCGCAGCTCGGCGGCGCAGGTGTCGCCAGCCTCGATCGAACGGGACACCACGGCGACGGCTGCGCCGCGGTGCGCAAACGCGCGGGCGATGCCCTTCCCGATTCCTCGACTGGCTCCGGTGACCAGAACGACCTTGCCTTCAACAGGAGTCAACATGCTTGCCTCTGCCACACATCGTAGACTTTCATCTTGCCTGCCGGATCTGGCAATCGCCTTGACTGCAGGGAACAGCGGCTGTGCCGCTGCGCGCGAGCCATCTGCATGCCACGCCAGCGCCGCCGCGCTGGCCACCCCGTCCGGCACAACTGCGCCTGTGTCGCACAGTCAACAATCTGAGTTCCCTGATCAAGCGAAAGGCAGCCTTTGCGGCCACGATGAAGGCTTGAAGCAGCCAGGACACTGCAGACGATGACACCCGAAGCCTATCAGCAGCTGATCACCGAACTGACCCGCCTGACCCGACGCGCCCTGCCACTCTTCGGCATCGACCAGGACGTACAGATCAAGCTGCTGAGCTATTCCGAAAACGCGATCTTCGGCATTACCGACGCTGCCGGTGTCCCGACTGCGGTCGTCCGCGTGCACCGTCCGGCGTACCACAGCCCGAATGCGATCCGTAGCGAACTCGATTGGATGGCGGCATTGCGTCAGGCCGGCATCGGCACGCCGCGGGCATGGCTGGGCCTGGATGGGGATCCTCTGCAGACCCTTGCCACCCCCACACTCGGCGAACGGACAGTGACCATGTTCAGCTGGGTTGCAGGCCACTTTGCTCGCGAGGATGAGCTTGAGGCATCGATGCTCAGGCTGGGAGAACTCAGCGCTCGCATGCATCGCCATGCGAGGACATGGCAGAGACCGCCCTATTTCGAGCGTCCCCGCTGGGATCAGCATGGCACCATCGGACCCCAGGCCCACTGGGGACACTGGGTCCTTTCGCCGGGCCTCGACGCAGCGCAGACCGCAACGCTGCGCCACACGGCCGAGCTGCTCTGCGCCCGTCTGGATGCTTTCGGCACCGACCCGCAGCGCTTCGGAATGATTCATGCCGACCCGCGCCTGGCCAACCTCCTGATCGAAGGCGACACCACCCACATCATTGATTTCGACGACTGCGGCATCGGCTGGTTTCTCCACGACCTTGGCGCAGCCTTGAGTTTCATTGAGCACATTCCCGCCTGCGAACGACTGGTGATGCGCTGGGCGGAGGGTTATTCGCGCGCAGGCAGTCTCTCTGAGGCCGAAGTCGCAGAATTTCCGACCTTCGTGATGCAGCGGCGCCTGCAGCTGCTGGCCTGGCGCGGCTCTCACTACGAAACCGAGCTTGCCCAGAGCCTGGATGCCGAGTGGGTTTCCGCCACCGCGCGGATGGGTGCAGAATACTTGTGCCGCATGTCCTGATGCTGCGGCTGAGCGCCGGCCGCCATGGAGTCTCCATCGCCAGCGCCGGCGCCAGAGGCGAGACCGACCGGCGCAGGACCTCACTTGCATTGCAAAGGGATGTGCATGGCTGAGTCGACGGGTAGATTCGTTTCCGGGGGACTGCGCGACTCAGGCGCCAGCATTCTTTCCACTGCGGCAACAGGATTGATCGAGTACATCGCCCTTCGCGGCGGGGATGTCGACCGGATCGTCGGTGCGGTCGGTGGCTCCGTAGAAGCGCTGCAGCAGACCGACGGTCGAATGGATCTCGGCCTTTTCTGCGAAATCTTCGAGCGGGCGGCGCGCGACACCAGGGACATCCACTTTGGTCTTGGCTATGGCCAGCAGTTCCACCCTGCTGATCTGGGCATGCTGGGTTACATCGCGCTGGCCTCGCAGACTCTGGGGGCCGCACTCGAGAACATGTGCGAACTGTTTCATCGGCACCAGCACAACTCGATATTCAGCGTAGCCCGCTCCGGGGATGTCGCGCTCGTTCATTACCGCATCTGTGACAAACACATCGCCGAACGCCAGCAGGACGCCGAGCTCTCCATCGGAATGTTCGTCAACATCTTCCGGCACTTTCTGGGCACCCAGTGGATGCCACTTGCAGTGGGCTTCGAGCATGCGCCTTCCGGGGCCCCGCGCGAGTACGATAGGCTGCTCGGCACCAGGGTTCGGTTCAATCAGCCGTCAAATACCATCATGCTGCGCAGCCGCGACCTTGCACAGACAAACCCGACGCCGGACCCACGACTGCTGGCCCTGCTGCGACACAATATGACGCTGCTCGGCCTGGCCGAACAGCGTCGTGAGTCCCTGACCGAACGCGTGGCGCATGCGGTGCGTATCCGGTTGACGGAAGGCGAGCCGACCCTAGAGGACATCGCCAGTGACCTCAGAATGGCCGCCTGGACACTGCAGCGTAGACTCCGGACCGAGGGGCAAACCTACCAGGACGTCCTCTCCAACACGCGACGCGAGCTCGCGCTCAAGTATCTGGGCGACCTGTCGCTTCCGCTGTCGGAACTGGCCTTTATGCTGGGCTACTCGGAACTCAGTGCCTTTTCGAGGGCATTCCACCGCTGGATGCTCAGCTCACCAAGCGAATGGCGTCGAACCCGCTGCGATCCGCAGCCATCCCAAAGCTGATCGCCGCACGGGCTTCAAGGGGCATGGCGCTGCGCCCACCAGGACACCGGCGCCGATAAGCCCATCTGCAGCGTGGCCAGGATGGCGAGCGTGGGTGTTCGCCGATCGAAAACTGCCTCTCCTGCGCCGCATCGCTCTGTGCATGAGCCTGAAGCTGCATCGTCGGGACACAACTCATCCCGCCCCAATCGTCTCCGCCACGCTTCCGCCTCCCGTCTTCTTCATCCGGTAACTCAGCTGTGGCCGCGTGATGCCCAGCATGCGCGCTGCACCCGCCAGGTTGCCGTGGGTACACCTTTCTGCTGCATGCCCGCCGCGCCGCGCAGCGCTTCGGCGTGCCGGCGCGCGACATCCTGGTCGAACTGGGCCGGCGCAAGATGATTGGCGGCCAGGAAGACATGATCGAGGACACTGCGCTCAGCATGGCGCGCGAACGCGGCCTGCCGGTGCCGTCGCATGCGGCCTGAACCGCCCGCGCGGGCAGGGAAGCACACCGGCAGGGCAGCACGGCAACACAGGCAGCACCACAACAACAGCTGCATCACGGCAGCACAGGCGAGGAGGGAATATGGCACTTCGAGGCGTATTGCGCGCAGGGGAAGTCTGCATCCGGGTGATGGACATGGCGCTGGCCCGGCGTCACTACGGCGACCGCATGGGCCTGCATGAGGTGATGCAGGACGAGGCTGGGCAGGTGTACTACAAGGCCTGGGATGAACACGATCATCACAGCATCGTGCTGCGTGAGGCCGATGCACCCGGCATGGACTACTTCGCGTTCAAGGTGTTCGATGACGCCACCCTCGACGCGCTGGAACTGCGCCTGATCGCGCACGGCATTGCGGTGGAGCACATTGCCGCTGGGGTGTATCCGCACAGCGGACGCCGCCTGCAGTTACTGCTGCCCACCGGTCACACCATGCAGCTTTACGCGCACAAGGACCAGGTGGGCAACAGCCTGGGGCTGACCAACCCCGGGGTGGTCCCCGACGAGGGTGTGATCCGTGGCTTCCGCATCAACCGCCTCGATCACCTGCTGCTGGGCGGCAACCAGCTGGATGCGTGCGTGCGGCTGTTCACCGAGGTGTTCGAATTCGACCTCAGCGAAAAGCTGGTCGATCACGCGTCGGGCATGTCGCTGGCCGTGTTTCTGAGCTGCTCCACCAAGCCGCATGACATTGCCTTCGTGTTTCAGCCCGACAACAAACGCTTCCATCACGTGTCGTTCTTGCTGGAGTCGGCACAGATCGTGATCCGCGCCGCCGACCTGATCGGCAAATACCGCATTTCAGTGGATGTCGGTCCCAACCGCCACGGCATCACGCGCGGCGCCACCATCTACTACTTCGATCCGTCCGGCAACCGCAATGAGGTCGTCGCGGAGGGCTATGTGCATTATCCCGACACGCCCACCCTGGTGTGGGATACCCGCGAGATCGGCCACGCGGTGTTCGCACAGGACAACGTGGTGCGGGACAGCTTTCTCAACGTGCTGACCTGATGGACGTGCCGCAGCGCGACGCATGCGCCGTGGTGGTGGGGGCCACCGGGGCCATGGGGCAGCAAATCGTGCGCCGCCTGGCCGGCAATGGCCTGCAGGTATTGGCCGTGGCGCGCGATGCAGCGGCACTGGACCGGCTGGCGGCTGCAGTGGCTGGCGTGGTGACCTGCCCCTGCAATATTGCGAAGGATGCCGCCACGGCGCAGATTGCCGCCCGGCTCGACCGGCCGGTGCGCATGGTGGTGCAGCGGCGGCCGGCGTGGCCAACGCGGCGCTGGCCAATGTGGTGCGCCAGCTCAGCCTGGCCTACGGCGCGCGCGGCGTGACCGCCCACCTGATTGCGCCCGGGCCGGCCGATACCGAACGGTTACATCGCGTTGCCGAAGACCGCGCCCGCCAGCGCGGCGTGACGCCCGCCCAGGTGCACGACGACATGCGCGCCGAGTCCCCGTTGGGAATCTTCACCACGCTGGGGCAGGTGGCCTGGGCCGTCAGCCTGCTGCTGGCTCCGGAAGCCGATGCGATGACCGGCGCCAGCCTGATGCTGGATGCCGGCCGACGGCGCGGCCTGCCCTGACCCGACCTGTCCCGATCCCAACCCAGCAGCTGAAGGAGTTCACGCGCGATGCCGATTGTCCATTTTCACCTTGCCAGCGATCTGAGCACGCCGGTGCAGCGCGCCGAACTGGTGCAGCGTGCCTGTCAGACGTACGCCTACATGCTGCAGGCCCCCATCGACCGCACGCGTGCATTCATCCATCTCTACGCGGGCAGCGATTTGGCTGTGGGTGGCTGCACCGTGGCAGACCAGGCGGTACACGCACCGTTCTTCGAGTTCCTGGTGCTGGCCGGACGTGCAGCAGAGCAGCGCACCGCCCTGATGTTGCGCTTCACCGACCTGCTCGAAGAGGTGCTGGGTGTGCCACGTGCCGTCATCCGCGGCTGCTGCCGGCAGGTGGACCCGGAGGACTGGTCGATTGCCGGCATGCCGGCCAGTGCCGCACGTCGCGACGAGATTGCTGCGCGCAGCCAGCGCCCGACCTGAGCCGCACCGGCACGCCCATGGCGCGGTGAGGTCAAGCGGCGTTATTCTTGCCTTTTGCCGCTTATCCAGACAAGGACGCCCCCGTCTTCGATCTTGCAGACGCGCCCACGCCGGAGGAACTGGACGCGATCCTGCAGCGCATCATCCACGCGCTGACGAAGCAGCTCACGCGTTCCGGTCACCTGCATGTGGAGGAAGAAGGCTCGGGCCACCTCAGTGACCTCTTGGGCGAAGGCAGCGCCGATCCTGGTTTGAGCATGCTGCAGTAGGCGTCCTGTGCCGCTCAGTCCGAATGCGGTCCGGGTATCGTGGCTCCAAGCTGAGGTGATGTCCCGGCAAAATCGCCGTTTGAAATTCCTAGGCTTTCGATCTCAGAAAGCGATGACCTTGCTGTCGGGACGGGCAGCGTCGCGATGGAAATCGTTCATGCCGGCCATGGCCGTGCTTTCGACGAGAGCGCTTTCCCCGATGCCGCGCACTTCGGCGCAGGGCTTGCAGACCAGGACTTTCGCGTTCGGGTGGGCGAGCACTTCCGCGAAGCGCGCCGGAGGGCCGACCGGGATCAGTTTTTCATGGGCGCCTTTGACGGCCACCGTGATGGCGTCGTGGAACAGCATGATCATGACGCTATCGCCCGCCTGCAGTGCAGAGGCGGCAAAGATGAACGGCAGGGATGCGCGGGTCGGGTCGCTGGGACCCCAGGTGCTGGAGATGGTGAAGTGCATGGCGGACCTCGATGGTGAACTGCGATGGCGAACCCACAGTGTGGCAGGTTCAGCCATAGGGGTTTTTCCTCTGTCATGCTAGTGTTTGACTGGAGCACCCGCCGACGGGTGACCACCTTTCCTGGGGAAGAACCTGGTCCATGGCCGAGCTGCACGCGCGTCGTTTCACCATTCCTGCCCGTTCTGGGGTCGCCATGGCGGTCGCGCGAGGCCAGTCGGTTCGGGTAGTGAACACCCACGGGACGCAGGTGGTGGATACCTGGGCGTTCAACCGGGATGACCTCTCGGAATTCCTGTCGATGGAACACACCCGTGCCCACGCACTGACGGTCTTCCCGACCACGGGGAGCACCTTGTACACCAATCGCCGGCGCCCGATCCTGACCTTTCTGGAAGACACCTCCGGCGGTATCCACGACACCCTGATCGCCGCTTGCGACCGGTATCGCTATGAGCAACTAGGGTGCACGGAGTACCACGAAAACTGCACCGACAACCTCGCAGCGAGCCTGAAGTGGCTTGGGTTCGAGGCCAGCGGCACGCCGTCTCCACTCAACCTGTTCATGAATATTCCCCTGACCGGAACGGGGGTATTGTCCTTCCAGCCACCCGTCTCTGCCCCGGGTGCCTTCGTGACCTTGCGCGCCGAAATGGATCTGGTGATCGCCTTCTCGGCGTGCCCGCAGGACCTCGTGCCAGTCAACGGCATTGACTGTCGGCCAGTCGATGCCCACTTCGAATTGATCCCCTGACCTCCGGATGCGCTTCCCACCATGACCCTGCAAAGCCGTACTGCCAGCCTGGATCGATCAGATCTTTCAGCACGAAGCATCGACTTCGATACCATTCCGGTGGTCGATGTGGCAGGCCTCTGGTCGCCCAACGTGCGCGAACGCGAAGCCGTTGCTCAAGCCATCGGGGCAGCGTGTCGGAACGTCGGCTTTCTGTACATCACCGGGCATGGCGTGCCGCAGTCGCAGATCGACGCGGTGTATCGGATTGCCGGTGAATTTTTCGATCTTCCCCTGGCCGAAAAGCTCCGCTACGACACCCGCCAGTTGCAGCGCCATCGCGGTTATGTAGCCCTGGGCGGCCTCGCGGCCGATCCGCACGACGCGGCGGCTTATGATCTCCAGGAGGCCTTCGAGGTATCGCTGGAACTCCCGGCCTCGGATCCCGATTATCTGGCCGGACACATCATGTTCGGGCCGAATGTGTGGCCGGAGCAGCCCGTAGAATTTCGTGACGTCGTCTATGGCTATTACGAGCGCATCCGGGCACTCGGACAGGCCCTGTTCCGCGGATTTGCCCTGGCCCTCGCTCTGCCGGAAGACTATTTCGAAGACAAGATCTCCAAGCCGATGGCGCAGTTGCGGGTTGTGCAATACCCGCCCCAACCCGAGCCGATCGATCCGCGGCACATCGGTGTATCGCCGCACACGGACTACGAATGCTTCACCATCCTTGCCACCAGCGCGCCGGGTCTGCAGGTGCGCAACCAGGCGGGCGAGTGGATCGATGCGCCACCCGTCCCCGGGGCCTTTGTGATCAATATCGGGGACATCATGGAGCGGTGGACCAATGATCTCTTCAAATCCACCGTGCACCGAGTGATCAATCGCTCCGGTGCCAAGCGCTACTCGCTGCCGTTCTTTTTTGGCGCCAATCACGACACGGTCGTGACCTGCCTGCCGACCTGCCAGCGTGACGACCTTCCCGCCCGCTATCCCCCGACGACGGCAGGCGACTGGACCGTGGCCAACATCACGGCCGCGTACGCTTATCGTAAAGCCAGGGCAGGCTGACGCACGCGTGATGCCTGACCCCAGACGCGAGTACTTCTCTTTACGGTGGAATAACCATCGAATACCTACGTCGGCATGTATTTTTATACCTACATCAATCGTTAGATCGCCACTGGGTTCAAACCTGGAGCGGGTGACCAACGGCGGGTTCTGTCAGGCCAAGGCTGCGCGCGATGGCAAGGATTTCGATTGGCATGCGATTCCGGACGGCTTTTATCTGGTGGGTGATGCGGAGCGGTCCGCGGCTGACTTCCAGCGTGCGCTGATCGAGGCAGTGCGCCATGTCACGCATAGTGCATTCAAGCCCAGCTGGTCACGGTCAACGCGGCAATCGACTTTCTGTTGCGCACCTCGTCCCGGAACTTGCCGTTGAAGCGCTCGATGTAGCCGTTCTGCATCGGCTTGCCGGGTTCGATCAGCAAGTGTTCGATGCCGTGGGTCTGAGCCCAGCCGATGAAAGCGCGACTGGTGAACTCAGGGCCATTGTCCGTTCGTGCTGCACGCGGATATGCGGCGAATGAAAGTTGTCTGGACCGCGTGCGGATGCGTGTAGCACACCGCGCGCCGTGAGTATGCAATCGGTGGTTGGACGCGACAGCGGCGGGTGGGGCGGTAGTGCAAAGACGGGTTTCGAACCGCCGACAAGATTTGCGAAATATATGAAAAATATATATATTTTGGACATTCTTCCAGGGGGGTGAGACGTGGCCACCGCAAAGGATTCGCTGTTGATTCAGTTTCGATCCAAGGACACGCGATACGGCGTGACCCGGGGTACAGTGAAGGCTCTCTCCGCAGAGCTCGGGCTGACCGAGACACAGATCGTTCACATCGCGCTTTCGAGGTTCGCGGAGGAAACGCTGCCGAACTACCAGCCGGATGAGGGTGCGCTGACCGCCAAGCAGGTTTCAGCGTTGCGCAAGGACGCCAAGGCTGGTCTCGCCACTGGAGAACTGATCGACGGTCAGCACTTGTTCAAGTGAGCGCCCGTTGGCCGCTACCTTCCGTCGGCGACGTCGTTTGGTGCCATTTTCCTGAGTTGCCTGCACTGGAGCCTGGACCGAAGCCAAGGCCTGCGCTGATCGTGAAGGTGGAAACGCGAACGGCTGGATGCAACGTGCAGGTGGCCTACGGCACTTCCAAGCGCGTGTCGCAACTGAACTCGGGGGAGTTTGCGATTACCCGGTCGATGCATCCAGCTGCCTTTGAACTGGCAGGCCTCGCATTCGATACCAAGTTCGATTGCCGCGCTTTGGTGGACCTTCCCTGGAGCGAGAGATTTTTCAAGACGCCGCCGCGGCCGGCACATGGGCAGACTCCGAAACTGGGAACGCTCCACGCGTCGATGTTCCGCGCGGCGCAGGCGGCGTTTTTGGCGGTGCAGGCTTAGAAGGGGAAGTAGGGCGGCAAGCCGGACTCGCTGCTGGCGGGGGGGAATTCTCCGCCGGGGCCCAGTGCGGAGATGTGGGTCGAGATGCAAGCCGGTGATGACCTCTGGGTTGCGCGCAAGAATCGTAATGACAACGTCGTTACGTTTTGCTACGGTGTTGCCTGGCTTCAAGAGAGACCGCCGCCATGACCACCGTCAGCACGACCAAGGCGCTCCGGAACTCGCTGAACCTGCGGATTTCCGCTGCCGAGCGCGACCTGATCGACCGCGCCGCCGAATCAGCAGGCAAGACGCGGACCGACTTCATCCTGGAAGCGGCCCGTCGGGCGGCCGAAGAAGCATTACTGGACCGCGCGCTGATGGTGGTCAGTCCCAAGGCCTACGGCGAATTTTTGAAGCGCCTGGGTCGGCCGGCCCAGCCCAACGAGCGGCTGCGGCGCACGATGACGGCCAAGACTCCCTGGAAGACGGCGTGAACAGGCATGCTCACCGCACCGCAGCCGCTAAGCGCTGAGCACGCGATCGCCGAATTCGATTGCGGCGTGGCCTCGCTGAATGTCTGGCTGCAGCGGCGCGCCGCTGCCAACCAGGCGAGCGGCGCCTCCCGAACATTTGTCACTTGCGAGGGCGGCCGTGTGGTTGGCTACTTCGCGCTGGCCTCCAGCGCCATCGCAACCATGGCGGCGCCTGGCGCCTTCCGGCGCAAGATGCCGGATCCTGTACCCGTCGTTGTGCTCGGGCGGCTTGCTGTCGCGACCAGCCATCACGGCCAGGGGGTCGGCCGGGCCATGTTCCAGGACGCCGGTCGCCGCGTGATCCACGCGGCCGAAGCAATCGGCATCCGCGGCATGGTGGTGCATGCCTTGTCCGAAGAAGCCAAGGCCTTCTGTTTGGGCCTCGGCCTCGAAGAATCTCCCCTCGAACCGATGACGCTGATGGTCACGATCAACGATCTGCGGGCGACGGTTGCTGGCCCAACTTCGAAATCATGAAGGTCCAGTGGAAGGGCGGCACTTTGCGGGCGGGATTAATGGCCGCCTTGACCTGGGCTTTGTCGAGCCCGGGCTGGCAGAACTCGATGAAGTGCCAGTACCTCGGCTTGCGCTACAGTTGCTTGAACTTGACAGAAATTTTGTGCGTGAGGCAACGTTGCACAGTGGAAAGGCGGGAGCAAATATGACACCACGCGCGCCCAAGGCAA
>CAITLJ010000016.1 GCA_903893215.1 uncultured Ferrovum sp.
CGAGATCAGTTTTTCGCCGGCGGTGAATTTGCGCATGGGCCGCATGCTGCCGCCGGGCGACCGGCAGAACATGGACGGCCCCTTCTATCAGCTGGCCTATGATTTCCCCGGCACCGTGTCGAATTTTTATGCCCCCAGCAATGCGGTCGGCCGGGACGATGGTCTGACTGTCTGGGGGCGCGTGGCCGACAACAAGCTGGTGTATGGCATCGGTGCATTCAACGGGCGCAACCATGTCGGGGCTGGCACCACTACCTCGAACCAGAGCGCGAACCTGCTATATGCGGGCCGCTTGGCATACAACTTCCTGACGCCCGAGCCCACGCCGGCCTACTACGAAGGCAGCACCTATTTTGGCGGAGCTGGCGAGATCCTGACCGCAACGGTGGCGGGCATGCAGCAGACCGACGGCGTGGGCAACAGCACTACCAAGAGCGACTATCGCGCGTATACCGCCGACCTGTTCTATGAACTGCCGGTGAGCGGTGGCGGGGCGCTCAACCTGTTGGGCGAATACTATAAGTACGACTACAGCCAGGCCGCGTTTGCCGTGGATTACAGCAGCGGCAACGGCATCAGCCCCCCCGGCAAGGCCTATCTGGCCGAGGTGGGGTATCTGGTACCGGACAAGGTGGGCATGGGTCGCTTTCAGCCGTTTGCGCGTTATCAGAAATATGACCTGGATGCCGGCGGCACCATCAAGCACACCGACGTTGGGGTGCATTACGTGATCAAGGGGGCCGACGCGCGCCTGTCGGTGTTTTACGTGAAGGACGACGAATCGGGTGCGGGCACTTCGGCCAGCAGCAACGCCATCAAGCTGGCCTTCCAGCTCCAGTTCTGAAGCCATCCTCCACCGGGCTGTTTGCGCCCAGGCGTGATCAGCCCATCTCTGACAAGGAACGCAACATGCATCATGGCGATATTTCAAGCAGCAACGACACGGTCGGAGTGGCCGTCGTCAATTACCGCATGCCCCGTCTGCATACCCGGCAGGAGGTTCTGGAGAATGCGCGCAGCATCGGCAAGATGATCGAAGGGATGAAGCTTGGGTTGCCCGGGTTGGATCTGGTGATCTTTCCGGAGTACAGCACCCACGGCATCATGTACGACAGTCAGGAAATGTACGACACGGCGTCCACCGTGCCGGGTGCCGAAACCGAAGTCTTTGCAGCGGCCTGCCGGAAAGCAAAAGTTTGGGGGGTGTTCTCGCTCACCGGCGAACGGCATGAGGATCATCCTCACAAGGCGCCCTATAACACCCTGATTCTGATGAACGATCAGGGCGAGATCGTGCAGAAATACCGCAAGATCATGCCGTGGGTGCCCATTGAAGGCTGGTATCCGGGCAACGCCACGTATGTCTCCGACGGCCCCAAAGGTCTCAAGATCAGCCTGATCATCTGTGACGACGGCAACTATCCGGAAATCTGGCGCGACTGCGCCATGAAAGGTGCCGAGTTGATTGTGCGCTGTCAGGGTTACATGTATCCAGCCAAGGAGCAGCAGGTGCTGATGTCAAAGTCGATGGCGTTTGCCAACAATTGCTATGTGGCGGTTGCCAACGCCGCCGGCTTTGATGGTGTCTACTCCTATTTCGGCCACTCGGCGATTATCGGTTTTGATGGTCGCACACTCGGGGAGTGCGGTGAGGAAGAGATGGGCATCCAGTACGCGGCGCTGTCGAAGGGGCTGATCCGCGACTTCCGCCGTAACGGACAGAGCGAGAACCACCTGTTCAAGCTGCTGCATCGTGGCTATACCGGGCTGATCAATTCGAAGGAAGGCGATCGTGGCCTTGCGGCTTGCCCCTATGAGTTTTACGCCCAGTGGCTGAGTGATCCCGCAGCCACCAGGGAACGGGTGGAAGCCATCACACGCAGCACCGTGGGCACCAGCGAGTGCCCGATCGAAGGCATTCCCAACCAGCTCACGCCGGTGCATGGCTAAGCCGGGACTGATGCAGGCGGGCGATGCCATGCAGCACAAGGTCGCGCTCGTAGGTGTGCACCAGCTTAAGCTCGCTCAGACGCGAGGCCAGTGCCGGGCCGTTGCCACCAGAAAGCACCACGCGCGGCTGATCGGTCGCACGCGCGTGGTGGTCTGAGGTTGGCTTGGCAGGCGAAGCGCTGATACTTCCCGAGCGGGTTTGCAGCCGCAGTACCATGCCCGCCACCGCACCGGCGGTGGCCGCCAGGACGCCGCTGGCCACCGCATCGGCCGTACCGGTAGGAAACTCGGCCCACTGGCCCTCGTCAGGACGAATGCCGGCGGTACGTTCGTACAGGCTCTTTGGCATCAGCCGCAGCCCGGGCAGGATGTAGCCACCCAGGAAGCGGCCGTCGCCGTCCAGGGCATCGACGGTAGTGGCGGTGCCTGCCATGACGATGACCGAGGCGGTCTGCAAACTGCCGGAGCAACGGTTACCGTCACCTCCACGATCTGTGTCGCTGCCGTCATTCGTCGCGTTGACAGCCATATCGCAGATGCCCAGATGGCGGGCGGCTACCAGTGCTGCCCAGCGGTCCGCCCCGAGCCGTTCGGGCTGCGCATACCCGTTGTGCACTCCGCAGGCCGCTGCACGCGAGCGCACGCGCCAGACTGGCAGCACAGGCAGTCCCTGCGCCTGCAGGTGCGCCAGCACGGCGGCTTCGGCTTCGCCGTGCGCCACCGAGCACACCGCAATGCCCGCCACCGCGCGCAGTGCACCACTTTCCGGGGCGCCATGCTGGGCGTGCCAGCCACCGGCACTCGCCGGCAGGTCGGGATAGCTGGTGGGTTCGAAGTCGTAGGCGGCGGGGTCGGCAGGCTGGAAGTCACGCGTGATGAAGTAACCCACCGACCGGCAGTCCAGCCCGTGAAACAGGGCCCACTTGATGCGGCTGTTGCCGATATCAATCGCGAGCAACATCACAGCGCCCGCAGCGACAGGTCGCCCACCAGGTGACGCTGCACGCTGCCGTCCTTGTCAATCAATGCCGCGCCGTCGTGGTCTGCACCGACAAACACCCCCTCAATGGCACTGCCAAGCCGCACCGCCCGGCCGCGCCAGCAGGCGCGTGCCATCCAGTCGGACTGGAACGCGGCAAAGCCGCTTTCATCAAAGGTGCCCAGCATGGGAGCCAGACGGTTGAGCAGGGCAGCGAGCGCGTCGATCCGGGTGAGTGCCGTGCCCTGCTGCGGCTGGATGTCGGCGGCCCCCTGGTCCAGTCCGGCAGCCAGGGTGGCGTCGAGTTGCACGTTCAGGCCAATACCGATCACGGCGCGGCCGTCACTGCCCAGTTCCACCAGTACGCCGCCCACCTTGCGACCCTGACGCAGCAGGTCGTTCGGCCACTTGATCTGCACGCCGGATACGGCAAGGTCTTCCAGCGCCTGGGTAGTGGCGACGGCGACAGCCAATGGCAGCCCGAGCAGGTCCTGGACGCGACGCCGAAAGGTCCAGCGCACCGAGAAGGTCAGCGTGCCTTCATCACTTTGCCAGCGGCGGCCGCTGCGACCCCGGCCCCGCGTCTGCGTCAGCGCCATCAGCACGCAGGCGGACTGATCCGGGTACGTGCCGGCGTCGAGCAGGTCGGCATTGGTTGAGCCGGTTTCAGCAATCACGTGCAGCGGCAGGCAGGTGGCCGGACCACGCAGTGCTGCCTGGGTTTGCAGTCGCACGGACTCGGCGGCAAGCACTGCGTTGGCATTGGCGTCGGCTGCGGTGCTGCCGCCACTGCCATTACTGCCGCTGCCACTGTTTTCCGGAAAGCACGGGCTTGCGCCGTCAGCAGGCCTGCCGGTCATTCGTCAGCCGCCAGTCCGTTATCCCGTTTGCAGGCCTCGGTTTCGGTGCGATACGCAATGTTGGCGATCATGGCGTCGAGCAGCAGTTCGGTGCGCCGCGCGAGGGTGCTGCGCGCACGGTAATCGGCCGGCGCGATGAAGTCCACGCGGCCAGCCGCGAGCAGGTTCACGCACACGGCCCGATCGTGTTCGCCGCGCTCGGGATACACCGCAATGGTGTGACCGCCATTTTTTTTGGTGAGGGCCATGCTGGGCACGTCGGTCATGCCGTCCCCCACATAGATCATGTTGTGGAAGGGGATGGGGCGATCGTCTTCCGGCATGTGCTCGTTGATCGATTCATTCAGGGTCTCGCGTCCCTTGTTTACCCGAAACAGGTACTGCGTTTTTGAGGTATCGGTGATCAGCACTTTGGGGAAGGTGGCAATCCCCTGATAGTTGAAGTGGTATTCGCTGGCATAGATCTGCCGGAAATGGCGGCGGATCGACACGCCTTCCAGGATCTCCTTCATGCCTGCCGAGATGATGTAATGCACCACCTTCACCCGGCCTTTGGAGCGGGCCTTCACATAGGTGTTGATGCGCGCGAACCAGTCTTCCACCCCCGGAAAATACTTGATGTCGGCCGCCATGGCGCGAAAGTCCCGGCGCGAAATCTTGACGTGGCGCTCCTGCGCCAGTTCGAGTACCAGGCGCATGTAGACCAGCATCTTTTCCGATACGGTTTCGGCGGACTCGCGCTGCACGCGCCCCCAGAACTCATCGGGGGTGATGCCCAGCTTGGGTAGCAGCGTGTATTCCTGCATGGGCTGCGGCGAGAGCGTGCCGTCAAAGTCATAGACCAGGGCAATCGTGTTCTGGCGGGTCATTCCTGTAGGGGGCACTGGGCCTGCAAGAGGGTGTTGGTGTAAGCATACCTGCTTGGTGCGGCGGTGGCGTTTTGCCGCCGGGCTGGCAGACAGTCTATCCTTCTGCCTTTGCCGTGTTCTTCACCGAGTGCTCCATGTCCAAGCCTGATTCCAGCGCCCCGGCGCCAGCCTCCAACTTTGTCCGCAACATCGTGGCCGAAGACCTGAAGGCCAACACCCATCAGGGGCGCGTGGCCACCCGGTTTCCACCCGAACCCAACGGTTACCTGCACATCGGCCATGCCAAGAGCATCTGTCTCAATTTTGGCATCGCCCGTGACTTTGGTGGCGTGTGTCACATGCGCTTCGATGACACCAACCCCACCAAGGAAGACACCGAGTACGTTGACTCGATCCTGGATGCCGTGACCTGGCTGGGCTTCGGCTGGGGCGAGCACCTGTACTACGCCAGCGATTATTTCGAGAAGTGCTACGAGTACGCCGAGTTCCTGATCATAAAAGGTAAGGCCTACGTGGATTCGCTCTCGGCCGAGGACATCCGTGCCTACCGCGGCAACCTGACCGAGCCGGGCAAGCCGAGTCCCTATCGGGACCGCAGCGTGGAAGAAAACCTCGACCTGTTCCGCCGCATGCGTGCCGGTGAGTTTGCCGACGGCGCGCATGTGTTACGCGCGAAGATCGACATGTCCTCGCCCAACATGAACCTGCGTGATCCGGCGCTGTATCGTATCCGCCATTACCCGCACTGGCGCACCGGGAATACCTGGTGCATCTACCCGATGTACGATTTTGCGCACGCCGTGAGTGACGCGCAGGAGCGCATCACACATTCGGTATGTACGCTGGAATTCGAGGACCATCGTCCGCTGTATGACTGGGTGGTGGAAACCTGCCCGGTGCCATCACGTCCGCGCCAGTATGAGTTTGCGCGTCTCAACCTGACCTACACCATGATGAGCAAGCGCAAGCTGCTTGACCTGGTCACCGAGAAGCACGTCGATGGATGGGACGATCCGCGCATGCCCACGATTGTGGGCCTGCGCCGGCGCGGTTACACGGCAGGTGCGCTGCGGCTGTTCTGCGAGCGTATCGGCGTGTCGAAGTCGGACAGCCTGATCGACGTGTCTGTGCTGGAAGACTGCCTGCGCGACGACCTGAATGAACATGCCCGGCGCGGGGTGGCGGTGATTGACCCGGTTCGCCTGGTGATCACCAATTTTCCGGTGGATGGCGTGGAAGTGTGTCACGCACCCAACCATCCACAGAAGGCGGACTGGGGCAGCCGTGAAGTGCCGTTTACCCGCGAATTGTGGATCGAGCGGGAGGATTTCATGGCCGAGCCGGTGAAGGGCTTCTTCCGTTTGACGCCCGGCGGCATGGTGCGCCTGCGGTATGCCTATGTGGTGAAGTGCACGGGCTTCACCGTTGACGCCGACGGGCAGGTGACCGAAGTTCAGGCCGAGTATTTCCCCGACAGTCGCAGCGGCACACCGGGCGCCGACACCTACAAGGTGAAGGGCAATATGCACTGGCTGTCGGTGGCGCACAGCAGTGCGGTGGAAGTGCGCAATTATGACCGCCTGTTCAGCGATGCCAACCCCGGGGCCGCCGACGACTTCCGCACCCTGCTCAACCCGAACTCGATTGCTGTGCGCCACGACAGCCAGGTGGAGAACGGCCTGCTGCAGGCGGAGCCCGGCAGCCATTGGCAGTTTGAGCGCAAGGGCTACTACTGCGTGGATAACCGCGATTCGGCGGCCGGCCGGCCGGTATTCAACCTGGCGGTGACACTGAAGGACACCTGGCAGAAACGGTAAGATCGGCTATTTTGAGCGGTAACAAGTACGCCTAAAGGCGTATTTTTGTGTAAAAGGCATGCTGGATTGTTGCGCGAAAGCAACACGCCCGTATGCCTTTTTTGTTGATGCCATGCATTTGAAAACATGCATTATTTCTGGAGGACGTTAATTATTTGACAGCATGTCGTGCCCGCCTGGAACTGGTTAAAACTCATTAATTCTTGTGCGGACTTGTTGCCGCTCTTGAATCATGTGACAAACGCGTTGCTGTTTGGAGGCAACACACGACCAATACCGGCGGAAGATCGGTGCAGGGAATAACAAGTCAGAGGGGTTTGATTGCGCAGCGGGTGGATACGTCGCCAGGTGTTTGGCGGTTGACGCTGCAAGCGCCCGTGATGACTGACGACTGCCCGCCTGTCCGCCTCCTGAGACGGGATCACCAATGCTAGACCGTAAAAGTAACAAGCTGAATCCGCTGACTGTGCTCGTGATGGGCGCACTGGCAGTGGCGGCGCAGTCCAATCTTGCGCAGGCCGATGATGCCCCTGCGACCAAGCTCGAAAAGATCGAGGTGACAGGTTCCTCGATCAAGCGCACGGTCGATGACGAGACGGCCATGCCGATCCAGATCATCACTCGTGAAGACATTTCGCGGTCCGGTGTGCAGAACACGGAAGACCTGCTGCGGACCATTTCTGCCACGTCGACCAGTGGCGCCACACAGATGTCCAGTGGTTCTGGCGCCACCACGTCCGGGGTGTCCACGGTTTCGCTGCGCGCCTTGGGGTCGCACCGCACGCTGGTGCTGATCAACGGCCGTCGCTCGACGGTATTCGGTGGTGTTCCCGGCAGTGACGGCGATGGTGCAGTCGACATCAGCAGCATTCCGGTGTCGGCGATTGAACGCATCGAAGTGCTGAAGGACGGCGCTTCGGCCATTTATGGTAGTGATGCCATCGCCGGCGTAGTGAACTTTATCCTGCGCAAGAACCTGACCGGCGGCGAAGCGTCGCTGACCTACGGCGACACCCTGAACGGTGGCGCGCACGTGTCGAAATTCAACGGGGTGACCGGCTTTGGTGACATGCTGAATGACGGCTACAACGTGATGTTCGGCATCAACGCGCAGAAGGAAGGGGCGCTATACGGTCGTGATCGCAGCTTTGCCAATACCTCGATCCTGCAGGACAGCCTGGGTGGCATCAACGACACCGCCTCCAGCAACACCTACCCGGCCAACGTGCTGACACCGGGCCTGAGCTCGCGGAATCCTTTGCAGGGCAATTGCGCGCCGTCCGTGACAGATCCGAACTACAGCTCGCTGCGTTGTATGTTCGACCCGGGCTCCTACGTGGCGTTGATTCCGCAGACCGAGCGCCTGAGCCTGTTCAGCAACTTCAACAAGCGGGTGGGTGATGATGCTTCGTTGTATACGGAGCTGGCCTATACCCGGAACAAGACCGACTACACGATCCAGCCGGCACCGATCTCCTATGTCTTCTCGGTATCGCCAAACAATCCGTATACGGCGTTCCTCAACAATTACCTGACGGCCAACCCCGGCATTGCGACGGCTTATGGGGCCAATGCGGCGAGCTTCCAGCCGACCAGCATCCTGACCCCGCTGGCCATTTTCATTCCCACCAACAGCCCGTATTACAACCAGGCACTGGGTGCTTTCAACGCAGCCACGCAGGCGGTCTTCACCGGGGCCAATAGCCCGATCGCTGCCAAGTTCCGCAGTTTTGCCAATGGACTACGCTCGCTGGAAGACATCTCGGAATCGAGCCGTATTGCGGCAGGTTTCAAGGGCTTGGCTGCGGACTGGGACTACGACTTCGGCGCTCTTTATGCCCGCAGCAAGGTGACGGAGAGCCCGACCAATGGTTATTTCAGCCAGAGCGGATTGGCCGAGCTGTTCGACAGCGGCGTGGTGAACCCGTTTGGTCCGCAAACTGCAGCAGTGCAATCGCAGATCAATGCGCTTGGTTTTAACGGCGAGGCGTTCCACTCGATCACCAGCCAGGCCGAACTGAACGCCAAGGCCTCGCGCGAGATTTTCACCTTGCCCGCCGGCGCGGCGTCGCTGGCCGTGGGTGCCTCGGTGCGCCGCGAGAGCTATGAATTGGCCTCGGCAGCAGCGATCCAGAGTGGGGATATCTCCGGTTACGGTGGCAACTTCCTGCCGGTGAGCAAGTCGCGCAATGTAGAAGCCGCCTTCTCCGAGGTGGAAGTGCCGATCACCAAGCAACTGACGGGTGACCTGGCCGTGCGTTGGGAGAACTATGAAAATGTGGGCACCACGACCACGCCCAAGCTGGGATTCCGTTGGCAGCCGCAGAAAAACCTGCTGTTCCGCACGTCCTATGGCCGTGGCTTCCGCGCCCCCTCGCTTAGTGACCTGTATGCGCCGGTCACCGCAGGCGTGTCTCCGGTGCTGGGCAACCTCGACCCGGTGCGTTGCAATTTCAACCCGAACTTGCCCGAATGCAGCGGCGGTCAGGTGGCAGTCCTCAATGGCGGAAACCCCAATCTGAAGCCGGAAAAATCGGAAAACTTCACGCTGGGCGTGGTGTGGGAGCCGACCGCCAACAGTTCTGTCTCGCTGGATTACTACAAAATCCGTCTGCGTGACACGATCACCACCGGCGGCATCGGTGCTGCAACCATCCTCAGCACGGCAGCCTTCGAAAACCAGTACTCGCAATATGTGGTGCGCAACCCGTCCACCGCAGCGGGTGACCCCGGTTCGATCCAGTACATCAACCAGACCAACCAGAACCTGTTCAATACCCTGACCGACGGTGTGGATCTGGACATGCGCTGGCGTTTCGCCGCGAATGAAAGCGGACGCTGGACGGCGGGCCTGAACGGCACTTATGTGCACAGCTATCAGGCCCAGCAGCCGGATGGGACCTACCTGAGCTACGTCGATAACGTGGGCAATGCTGGTTCGCTGATCAGCCGCTGGCGTTATCGCGCCAACCTGAACTGGGACACCGCCACCTGGAATACCACCGTGGCCTACAACTTCCAGCTGGGTTATCGCGATACCCCGGCCGGCTTCAGTGCGGCTACGGATGCGAACGGCAACGCGATTGCCCCAATGGTGCCGGCAGTGCGCACCACCGATGTGCAGACCAGCTACATCGGCATCCCGAACTGGGTGCTGACGGTGGGTGCCCGCAACCTGTTCAACGACTTCCCTCCGTATACCAACGTACCGGGCACCGGACCGTTTCAGTCGGGTTATGACCCGAGCTACGGCGATCCGCGCGGACGCTTCATGTATGGCACGGTCACGTACAAGTGGAAGTGATGTTCTGTCCAGGCGTCTGAGCATTGACGCCACTTGAAAACCCCCGGCTTCGGCCGGGGGTTTTTTACGGTCATGCCTGTTGCGCTTGCGCAACAGGCTGTCATTGTTTTTTAATTATTACCAAGTCGATGTTAAATATGATTTTTTCTTTGAATCCTTAGGGGTTTGAAAGCGGTTTCGGGCCTCGCTAGCGCCGTGCACCGGGTAAATCTCGCGTTCGACTTGTAAACGGCTAGTAAAAATGTGACAAACACATTGCTGCTGCTTGTAGGCATAATTCATAAACGCGGCAGATTGTCGGCACGGTACACAACAGATCAGCAGGTCTGATCAATCGATGGTTCGAGGCCTTGCCGTGCGCTTGGCCAGGCTGCGATGACCGGCACTGTAAATCGCCCGGCCGGCTTTTTGCCATTTTGAGCCAAGATCAAAATGCAAGAACGCAAACGCAATAAAATTGGCGTACTCGTGATGGGTGCGTTGGCTGTGATGACACAGGCGCACGCGGTGCGCGCAGACGATGCTCCTGCGGCCAAGTTGGAGAAGATCGAAGTCACGGGTTCGATGGTTCAGCGCGCCAATGCTGAAACTTCAGAAGCCATCACTGTGATCAAGATGGATGCGCTGAAAGCACAGGGTTTCAACTCGATCGAGCAGGTGCTCTCACAAGTGGTGGCCAACCAATCGCTGACCACGGCCAGTTCGTCCATTTCTGCCTACACCGGCGGCGGGTCCTTCGCCAGTCTGCGTGGACTGGGCGCCTCGAAAACCCTGGTTCTGCTGGACGGTCAACGGCTGGCCAACAACGTGCAATTGGGAAGCGCGGTGGACTTGGCCGGCATTCCGTTTGGTGCGATCGAACAGATCGAAATACTGCGTGAAGGCGCCTCCTCGCTGTATGGTTCTGATGCCATCGCGGGCGTGATCAACTTCATCACCCGCAAAAACTCGACAGGCGGCGAAGTCGCCTTGACGGTTTCGCAGCCGCAAAAGTCGGGTGGAAGTGCTGGCGGGCTGGAACTGACCTATGGTCATGGCAAGCTGGCCGAGGATGGTTACAACGTTCTGGTCGCTGCCAGCTATGGCAAGTCGAACGAACTCCAGGCCAGCCAGCGGTCCTTTTCCTACCCTGGCTTTAACGCGGCCAAGGGCGCCCTGCAGACCAATGGCATTGCCACGTTCCCGGGCAGCTACATCGATGGAAATGGCAATCAGTATCAGGTGAATTATCCGGCCTGTCCCGGCAACCCCCTGCTCACCACTTACTATGGCAACTGCGCCTATGAGTATGGCGGCGCCACCGACTTGCTGCCAGCGGCCACCACCAGTTCCGGCCTGATCGCGCTCAGCAAGGCACTTGGTGCGGATCACACGGTTTCAGCGCAGTACTTCTATACCGAAAGCAAGGTCGTCGCCTATGGCGGTCCGATCAGCTACGGGTTCAACATGACGCCGGCCGACAATCCGGCCTATTTCCCAACTGCTGCCACCTCCACTTTCGTGGGTTCAGGCACGCCCGCCGCCCCCAACCTGTCCGGCCCGATCACGGCCTACTGGACCGACCCGAACAACTATCGCTACCAGGGCGACACCAACACCGAGCAGCGCATCCTCCTGACCCTGAAGGGCAGCGATTACGACTGGGATTATTCGGTCAACTATGACTACAGCCGCAACCATAATGACTTTCAGGTGCTCGGCGGGTATCCCGATTTTTCCAAGCTGGTCAACGCCAACGGCAACCTCAGCAACCTGATCAATCCGTTCGGGCCGCTTAGCGCAGCCGGTCAGGCGCTGATCAACAGCGCGTATACCAACGGCTCGCTCTCGGCCGGGGATCTTTCGCTGTCCAGTTTCAACGCGCACGCCAGTCATGCACTGGGTGACTGGCTGCACGCCGGTGACGACGTAGCGCTGGGCCTGGGTTTTGATGTCCGCCACGAGGCGATCAGCAACAATCCGACCCAGTTGGCCAGCACACTTTACGCCGCGACGGGTTATCCGCCGTCCTCGATTGGCGGTAGCCGCGACAGCACGGCGGTATTCGCCGAACTGAATGTGCCCATCACCAAAAAGCTGGAAGTGACAATCTCCGACCGCCAGGATCATTACAGCGACTTTGGCGACACCAATAACGGCAAGCTGGCGTTCCGCTATCAGCCTTCCTCGATCGCCACGCTGCGGGGTGCCACCTCGACCGGGTTCCGCGCTCCGTCACTGGTTGACCTGTTCTCGCCGCAGACCTTGGGCGCGACGGCCGGTGCCATGAATGGCCCGGGCTGCGCCTCGGGCAACTACAACACGGTGTTCACGTCGCTCAACTGCGTCAACCAGGGCCTGTCCGTTTCCGGTGGTAACCCGAAGCTTGAACCAGAAAAGTCGCGCAACCTCGATCTGGGCATCGTGCTGTCACCAGTCGAAAACCTGGGTATCACGATCGACTATTACAAGATCAAGCTGAAAAACACGGTCGGCAATATTCCCTCTGCCGCCATCTACGCCAACCCGGGAACCTTCGCCAACCTGTACTCGCTGAACAACGCGGGCACGCTGACTACCGCTCCAGCGTTGGCCGCGCAATGTGCCAACGGTCCGTCCACCCCGACGTGCGGTTATATCCTGCAGTCGCTACAGAACACCGGACAGATCAATACGCAGGGTTTTGACTACAGCATCGAATACCTGTTGAACAGCTCCGTCGGCAAGTGGAAGTTTGGCCTGGAAGCCACTTCAGTCTCCAGCTTTGACCTGCAGCAGTACAAGGGCTCGCCCTTTATCAGTCTGACGGGGGGTATTAACCAGGGCAATCAGCCTGTCCTGCGCTGGAGCTCCACCCTGAACATTGATTGGAGCCGCGGAGACTGGGGTGCCGGCGTGACCAACCACTATGTGTCGAGCTACCTGGATCAGAACCCGAACCCGACCGCGGCACCCATCAACACGGTGGCCGGGTATTCGATCTGGACCCTCTATGGCACCTGGAAGCCGGTCAAGTCGGTCACCCTTCTGGCAGGCGTGCGTAACGTGTTCAACACCGAGCCGCCGTTCTCCAACCAGTCGCTCACGTTCCAGCAGGGCTACAACCCGTACTTTGTCGACCCAACCATGCGTGCGTTCTACGCCAAGGCCAAGTACGAGTTCTGAACGTCGGTGCAAGCTATTCGTTCTGGCTTGCTCTGAACGAGGCTGACGGGTAACCCCCGAACGGGCCGCAGCGATGGACTTGTCCATCCTGGGGCCCGTTTTTTATTGTCTTGGCTGTGCCCCGGCTGCCCCGGCTGGCGCGGCCTGCAAAGGATGCTTTTGATGAATCGTCGTTCATTGTTCAGGTTCACTGGGGTAAGCTTCGCCGCTGTTCCCGGGCTGCTTCACGCAGCTACGCTGAAGGCGGCCAACACTGTGGCCGAATACCCTCCTGCTCCTTCGGAATCCGATCTTGGCGTGGTGCTCGACGGCCTCGCTCATGGTCGGCTCAGTAGCGTGGCATTGGTGCGCCAGGCGCAGCAGCGCATTGCTGCCATGGACCGAAAGGGCCCGAAGTTGGGGGCGGTGATCGAGCTCAACCCCGATGCACTGCAGATTGCCCGCCAGCTGGACGCAGAGCGCAAGCAGGGCAAGCAGCGTAGCCCCTTGCATGGCGTGCCGATTCTGCTCAAGGACAACATTGCCACCGGCGACCGTATGTTGACCACCGCCGGTTCGTTGGCGCTGGCCGCGCATCCGGCGGTTGCAGACGCCAGCCTGGTCAAGCGCCTGCGTGATGCCGGTCTGGTGATCCTGGGTAAGACCAATCTGTCGGAATGGGCAAACTTCCGGTCTTCGCGCAGCCTGAGCGGCTGGAGCGGGCGCGGTGGACTTACCCGCAATCCCTACGTGCTCGATCGCAACACCAGCGGCTCCAGTTCGGGGTCGGCGGCGGCCGTGGCCGCCAATTATGTGGCGCTGGCGGTCGGCACCGAGACCGATGGCTCGGTGGTGTCGCCGGCACAACTGTGCGGTCTGGTGGGTCTCAAACCCACCCTTGGACTGGTCAGCCGTCACGGCATCATCCCGATTGCGGCCAGCCAGGACACCGCCGGACCGATGACCCGAACGGTGCGTGACAGCGCGATGTTGCTGCAGGTGATGGCCGGGCATGATCCTGCCGACCCGATCACGCTGCAGGCCCCGGCGACACCTGACTATGCGGCGGCGCTGCGCAAGGACGGCCTGAAGGGCGCGCGGATCGGGGTGGTGCGCGCACAGTTCGGCAGTCATCCGGAAGTGATGGCGGCCGTGGACCGCGCACTGGCGGTGATGAAAGCGCAGGGCGCCGAGATCATCGATCCCGTCACACTCACCGACCCGGCCACCTACAGCGACGCTGAAAACGACGTACTACTCTACGAGATCAAGGACAACATGGCGCAATGGCTGGCCGAGTTTGCGCCGAACTCCGGGTTCAAAACCCTGGCCGATCTTGCAGCGTGGAACGTGCAGCATGCCGATCGCGAGATGGCCTTCTTTGGGCAGGAACTGTTTGAGAAAGCCATCGCCACCGACGGGCTGAAGGCGCAGAAATATCTGGATGCACGCGCCAAGTGTCTGCAACTGGCGCGTACCGAGGGGATCGAAAAAACGCTGGCCGAACACAGGCTGGATGCCTTGGTGGCTCCCACCGGTGCCCCCGCCTGGGTGAGTGACTTCGTGAACGGTGACAACTCGGGTTTCAGTTTTTCTGCGCCTGCGGCGGTGGCGGGCTTGCCGCATCTGACCGTGCCTTGCGGTCTGGTACGCGGCCTGCCGGTGGCGGTGTCGTTTGTGGGGGCGGCATGGAGCGAAGCCACCCTGTTACGCCTGGGGTATGCCTACGAGCAGGCCTCGAAGGCGCGGCGCGAACCGCGGTATCTGGCTACGCTGCCGCTGCCGTGAAAGGGCATCCGGCCAGACCCTGGCAATGTCGGGGTCCGGCCGGATGCACGTTGGGGGCCCAGGCCCCAGGTGCCACGTCTTACTTTAGGGGTGCCGAGATCTGGCCGATCAGGTCGGTCGCTCCCTTGATCGCTTCCAGGCGTGGATAGCGCAGGCCGCCGGTATAGTTCACCACGTAAGTGCTGTACACGCTGCCGTCCTTCACCAGCAGCGTGATGGCCGGGCCGCCCGTGGCAGCGGCCGTGATGGCACCCTGCAGTTCCTCCGCCGTGTAATCCTCGCCGTTGACTGCCAGCAGTTTCACACCCGGCGTAAGCCCAGCCTTGAAGGCCGGACCATCCCAGATCACGTCCAGGATGGTGCCCTTTTTGTCGTCTTCCTGGCTGATCAGCAGGCCGATGTCGAAGGACTGCTGCTGAATCTTGGCGGTCTTGGTGCTGGCCTTGAAGTACTCAGTGGGCGTATCCGTATAAACCAGCTTCCAGCCCCCCTGGGTGAGGCCGTCAATTGGTGCTTCGGTCTTCATCGCCTGCAGGCGCTCTTCCAGGAACGGCTTCCAGTCGAAGGCGGCAACGCCCTGCAGGGTGCGCACCACCTCATCCATGTCGTACGGCAGCACTTCCACGGTACCAGGGTGTTGGCCATGAAAGGCCTTCACGAAGTCATCCAGGCTGCGCTTGCCCTTGGTGAGCGTGCGCAGCCTGGTGTCCACTTCCAGCCACAGCAGCGAACCTTCCGGGTAGTAATCCACGCTGCGCCGCCAGTTGTTGTAGGTGCGTGGGCTGCCGTACAACATCTGGGCGGCATCGGCGGTGTCCTGCAGCGGGCGCCAGGCACGGCCGGTCTGGTACTGCATGTCGGCGGCGGTCAGCGCCATCCGGTCGCGGAACTGCTCGGCCGTCCAGCCGCCGGAGCGCGCTGCCAGCACTTCGCCGTAGTAATTGGTCATGCCCTCGTACACCCATAGCAGGTCACCCAGCATCGGCTGGTTGTAGTCACTGGTGGCAAGACCCTTGGGGCGGCGGAACTTGCCATTCCAGGAATGGAAGTATTCGTGGGTGAGCAGGGCGGGGTCGGCCAGATACTTTTCGGGATCGGTATAAAACTCGGCCCCCAGCCGGTCGTCGCTGGACTGGTGGTGTTCCAACCCGAATTCGCCGGTGTGCTCCGACAGGGCAAACAGGAAATCGTAATGCTTATAGTGCACTGCGCCGGCCAGCCTGGCGGCCTGCTGGACCATGTTCCTGGCGTGCTGCAGTTGCTCGGGCTTCATTTCCAGATTGGCGGGATGGTCGGCAATCAGGTTGAGGTGCACCGGCGCGCCCAGCGCGACACCCAGGTCAATGCGCTTGAAGTATTCGCCAGTAAACACTGGCGAATCGATCAGGGTTTCCAGGCTGACTGGCTCGAATTGGGTGCGATCGGCAACGGCTTGCGCTGCGCTGGCTTCCAGGGCAGTGGCGAACTGCCAGCCCTTCGGGACGCGCAGGCTGGGACTGACGATCACGGCATCGGCGGTTTTGCCTGCGGGGTAGAACACAACCTGGTTCCACTCCAGTTCGGCCAGATGCGGGGTCGCTGACGGCGAGCTGCTGAACTGGCCATCACCTGCCGGGATGTATTGAAAATCGAGATCGAGCTGGGTGGTGCCTTCGGGCACCGTCACGTGCAGGTCGAACA
>CAITLJ010000017.1 GCA_903893215.1 uncultured Ferrovum sp.
CGAGATCTACACAGGCGAAGACACTCTTTCCCTACACGACGCTCTTCCGATCTACTGCTCAAAGGCCAGCGCCAGTTGCCGCGTCCGACGGCGCAGGATGCGGCAGTGGCAACGGCGGCAAACGCGTCACGACCGCCAACCACGCCACCGGATCTCGCCGACGTACGGGGGCAATCCAGTGCCCGCAATGCGCTGGTCACTGCCGCAGCGGGGGGCCACGCCCTGCTGCTGCTGGGCCCGCCGGGCTGTGGCAAGACCATGCTGGCAGAGCGCTTGCACGGCCTGCTTCCGCCGATGGCCGAGGCCGAGGCACTGGTGGTGGCCATCCACCAATCGCTGGCGGGGCAGGCCATCGATCCTTTGTCCTATCGCGTCCGTCCGCTGCGTCGACCGCATCACACCAGCACCATGATGGCGCTGGCCGGTGGCGGCAATCCGCTGCGACCGGGCGAGATCAGCCTGGCGCACTGCGGGGTGTTGTTGCTGGATGAACTGCCCGAATTTGCGCGTCCCTGCCTCGAGGCCCTGCGTGAGCCGATCGAGAGCGGCGAAATCCATCTGGCTCGGGTGCACGGCAGCGAAGTGCTGCCGGCGCGTTTCCTGCTGGTCGCCACCATGAACCCTTGTCCGTGCGGACGCACCCTGCAGAGCACACCACCTTGTCGATGCAGCACGGAACGGATCGCCAGTTACCGCGGCCGACTGTCGCAACCGCTGCTGGATCGCATTGATTTATGGGTGTCGATGCGTGCTGTCGATCATGCGCACCTGAACGCACCGCCTGCGGAGGCCACCGCTACGCTGGCACCACGGGTTTGGCGTGCCCGGGCACTGCAGCAGGCGCGGCAGGGCGGGCTGAATGCCCAACTCGCCTTGCCCGAACTGCTGGGCGTGTCTGCAATGTCACGCAGCGCTGCAGCGTGCTGGCAGGCATTGGGAAAAACACACCAGATGTCGGCGCGCGGCATGCACCGCCTGCTGGCAGTGGCGCGCACGCTCGCCGACCTGGAGCAGGCCAGTTCGGTGGAAGACGCCCAGCTTTTTCAGGCCGCACAATGGCGACAGGTGTTTTAGCGTCCGCCAGTCATCCTGTTCCACCGGTCAGCCCGGACCGGGCTGCGTCAACGCGGTGCCTCGCGCATGGCCGGTTCAGCTGGATCGGGCAGCCAGTGCCGTCTCGAGCGCAATCACCCGCAATTCCAGCTGGGCCAGCTGTTCGCGGGTGCGCACCAGAACCTCCGCCTGCACGTCGAACTCCTCGCGCGTGACCAGATCGAGGCGGCTCAAGCCCGCCGACACCACGGCGCGAGCGTTCTTTTCAAGGTCACGCACGGGACTGTTTTGCAACAGTTCACCCATCCTGCGCGCCATTTCGTCCAGTACTTCCGTTGCTTTTTGCATCAGTTCACCTCTTTGAATCGCCATGTCAAGTGATTGCACCAGAACAAGGCAGGCACCAGATAACGCGCACCAATGCGGGGCAATCCCCCGCGCGTGTGCGAGCCGGATAATTACAAAACATTGAAAATCCTGATTTTTCTACTTGGCACGATCCGTGCTGTCAGGACTTGGCTTCCGCAAGTCTCATCATCATTCACCGACCAAGAGGATATCAAGATGCAGAAATTCCCGCGCAACGCCCTGTTCATGGCCACCTTGCTGGCCTGCGCATCGGCCGCCCATGCAGAGGATGCACCCGCACCCGCCGCCGCTCCCGCTCCCGCTGCTGCCCCGGCAGCTCCGACTGGACCGACCTTCAGCGATATCCTGACCAACTCGGGCGTCGAACTGAAAGGCTACCTCGACGTCGCTGCCGAAGGCACCGACCTCGCCACCGGCGGCAACGCCCTCAAGGTGTTCGATACCGACCACACCGGCCTTGGCCTGCACCAGTTTGGCCTAACGGTAGACAAGCTGCCAAAGGAAGGGTTCGGCGCACTGGTCAACGTGACCGCCGGCAAAGATGCATCGGTGATCGCTTCCTACGGCGCATCGGCCAACCAGTTTGACCTGACGCAAGCCTTCATTCAGTACGCTGGCGGCCCCGTCACCCTGCAGGCTGGCAAGTTCGTCACCCTGGCTGGCGCCGAAGTGATCGACAGCTCGGCCAACACCAACTTCTCGCGCTCGATCCTGTTCGGTTCGATCCCGTTCACCCACACCGGCCTGCGCCTGACCTACGCGCTGAACGACACCACCAACCTGATCGCCGGTGTGAACAACGGCTGGGACCAGGTGAAGGACTACAACACCCAGAAGACTGTGGAACTGGGCATCACCGCCAACCCGGTCAAGCCGCTGACGCTGGCTGCCAGCCTGTACTCGGGTGTTGAGCCCGTCGTCGCTCCCGCCACGGCCACTCCCGGCGTGACCCCGTCGGGCACCCGCACCCTGTTTGACCTGGTCGCAACCTACGTTGCCACCGAAAAGCTGACGTTCATCGCCAACTACGACTTCGTGTCGCAGGAAAGCACCGTGTCGCTGGTGGATGGCTCGAGCAAGACCGCCAACTACCAAGGCATTGCCCTGTATGCCAACTATGCCATCGACGACAACAGCCGTCTGTCGCTGCGCGGCGAATACCTGGACGACAAGGATGGCTTCCGCTCCGGCGATGTGGGCACCAGCCACAACTACAAGGAACTGACTGCCACCTACGGCTATTCCTTTGCCAAGAACTTCGAGCTGCGCTCAGAACTGCGCTATGACCAGGCCGACAAGGATGTCTTCAGCAAGCAGGATGGCAGTCTCACCAAGAACGGCACCACCGTGGCATTCCAGGGCATCTACAAGTTCTGATCGGCAGCATCAACAACCAAGGAGAATCCATGAAACTCGTCACAGCCATCATCAAGCCGTTCAAGCTTGACGAAGTGCGTGAAGCACTGAGCACTATCGGGGTACAGGGCATCACGGTTACGGAAGTCAAGGGCTTTGGCCGCCAGAAAGGCCACACCGAGCTGTATCGCGGTGCTGAATACGTTGTCGATTTCCTGCCCAAAGTGAAACTGGAAGTCGCCGTGAAGACGGAAATGCTCGAGCAGGTACTGGAAGCCATCGAAAAGTCAGCCAATACCGGCAAGATCGGCGACGGCAAGATCTTCGTTTACGAAGTCGAACAAGTTATCCGCATTCGCACCGGTGAAACCGGCGCGGAAGCGCTCTGAAGAGGGGATCGAACCAATGAAATTGATGCACGCACTGGGCGCCCTCGCCCTTTCCGCCAGCCTGCTGTTCGCAGCAAGCTCCCGTGCCGACGACGCACCGAAGGCACCGGATGCCGCAGCACCAGCGGCAACGGCACCGGCGGCACCGACGGCGGCACCAGCAGCACCGGCGGCCCCCGCCGCGCCTGCTGCAGCTGACGCAGCCAAGCCCGCCGATGCGGCGGCCCCGGCCGCCGCGCCGGCAGCCGCTCCGCCCGCACCGACCAGCCCGCAGCTGATTGGTCAGGACAAGATCAACTCCGGTGATACCGCATGGATGCTGACCTCCACCGCGCTGGTGCTGTTCATGACCATCCCCGGCCTGGCACTGTTCTACGGCGGCATGGTCCGCAAGAAAAACGTGCTGGCAACCCTGATGCAGAGCTTCGCCATTTGCTGCGTGGTTTCCATCGTCTGGGTCGTGGTCGGCTACAGCTGGGCATTCATGCCTGGCTCACCGTATCTGGGTGACATGAGCCGCTTCATGCTCAATGGCATGCTGTACCAGAAGGAAGCCGGCAAGCTGACGGTGCATCACGCCGCCACCAACATCCCGGAAACGGTCTACATGATGTACCAGATGACGTTCGCCATCATCACCCCGGCGCTGATCGCCGGTGCCTTTGCCGAGCGCATGAAGTTCAGCGCAATGCTGGTGTTCATCACCCTGTGGTCGCTGCTGGTGTACTCGCCGATCGCTCACTGGGTCTGGGAACCGTCGGGCTGGATGGCCGCCAAGGGTGTGCTGGATTTTGCTGGCGGCACCGTGGTGCACATCAACGCTGGTATCGCCGGTCTGGCTGCCTGCCTGGTGATGGGCAAGCGGATTGGCTACGGCAAGGAGCCGATGCCTCCGCACAACCTGGTGCTGACGCTGATTGGCGCCTCGATGCTGTGGGTGGGCTGGTTTGGTTTCAACGCCGGCTCCGCTGTGGCCGCTGACGGCCGTGCCGGTTTCGCCATGGCTGTCACGCACGTGGCAACCGCTGCTGCCGCGCTGGGCTGGATGTTCGCCGAGTGGTTCAGCAAGGGCAAGCCCAGTGTGCTGGGCATCGCTTCGGGTGCAGTTGCAGGTCTGGTTGCCATCACCCCGGCTGCCGGCTTTGTTGGCATCGGCGGCTCGCTGGTGATCGGTCTGGCCGCTGGCGTGATCTGCTTCTGGGCGGCCACCTCGCTCAAGCACATGCTGGGCTATGACGATTCGCTGGATGCCTTTGGCGTGCATGGTATCGGCGGTATCATCGGTGCCCTGCTGACCGGCCCGCTGAACGTGCACGAGATCAGCGGCGTGGACGGCAGCCTCGCCACCCAGGCACTGGGTGTGGGCGTGACGGTGGTGTACGGCTTCATCGTGTCGTTCATCCTGCTCAAGGTGATCGACGTGGTGATCGGCCTGCGTGTTTCGGAAGAAGAAGAGCGCGAAGGTCTGGATCTGGCCCTGCACGGCGAACGCGTCGAGTAAGGCTTCAGGGTTCCGCCGTCTGGCGGGATTCCGCACCAGCAAAGGGCGCCGTAAGGCGCCCTTTGCTTTTGTGGCGAACGTTGTGCCGGTTCGGCGTTCATAATGCTTCAGTTCGATTGATTGCATGTCGAGGTCACAATGCTGCGTACTACCCTGTTCCGTGTGGTTACCCTGTCCCTGCTGATTCCGTTGGCGGCCTGTGGCCGTATCGGCAGCAGCAATCACGACAAAGCGGGGGCCAGCGCAAGCAAACCCCTGGAGGTGACCACAGGTAGCGTGATTCCCTCCGGTGCGCCGCTACCCGATTTCACCACTTTGGTGGAACGCGCGGCACCAGCCGTGGTGAACATCAGCACCACGCAAAAGATGCGCGGCCCGGCAGCCGACGATGGCGACAGCGAGGGGGATCCCTTCGGTGAGTTCTTCCGTCGCTTCGCCCCGCCGCATGGCGCACCGGGTGGGGGTTCACGGCATGGACCGGACCCCGAGCAGGAGTCGCCGGACATGGAAGCCCGCTCGCTCGGCTCCGGTTTTGTGGTCAGCAACGACGGTTACATCATGACCAATGCCCACGTGGTGGCCAACGCTGACGAAGTGGTGGTCAGGCTCACCGACAAGCGCGAATTCAAGGCCAAGGTAGTGGGCTCGGACAAACGCACCGACGTGGCCCTGCTCAAGATCAATGCACGCAGCCTTCCTACCGTCGCGATCGGCGACCCCAGCCATCTCAAGGTGGGCGAGTGGGTGGTGGCGATCGGTTCACCATTCGGCTTTGACAGCACCGTCACCAAGGGCATTGTCAGCGCGATGGGACGCAGCCTGCCCGACGAAAATTACACCCCGTTCATCCAGACCGATGCGGCGGTCAACCCGGGTAATTCGGGTGGCCCACTCTTCAACCTGCGTGGCGAGGTGGTGGGCATCAACTCGCAGATCTACAGCCGCACCGGCGGCTTCATGGGTATCTCGTTTGCCATTCCGATCGACCTGGCGATCAACATCTCCAATCAGCTGAAAACCAGCGGCAAAGTGACCCGTGGCCGTTTGGGCGTGCGTCTGCAGGACGTAACCGCCGATCTGGCGCAGTCCTTTGGTTTGGACCGTCCGAAGGGGGCGCTGGTGGCCGAGGTGGAAAAAGGCTCCCCCGCCGAGCGCGCCGGACTGCAGAGCGGCGACATCATCCTGCGCTTCAACGACCGCACCGTGGAGTCCTCCAAGGACCTGCCGGGCATGGTCGGCACCACGCCGCCCGGCAAAACCGTCACGATGGAAGTCTGGCGCAAGCACAACACCAAGCGGGTGGAGGTGAAAATCGGCGAACTGGTCGGTGATCCGGTGGCTTCCAGCGAAGTCGAACAACCGCGCGCAGAACGCTTGGGCAAGCTGGCCGACCTCGATGAAGCGCAAAAGCATCGCATCGGTCATGGCGTGGTGGTGGTGGCGCCCAAACCAGATGCGTCACATGCGGGCCTGCGCCGAGGCGATATCGTGATGGCGATCAACAACGAGGTGGTGAACGATGTGGACAGCGTGGAAGCGCTGCTCGGCAACGTGCCGACCGGTAAGACCGTGGCCTTGCTGGTGCGGCGTGGCGAGGACACACTTTACATTGCGGTCAGGCTGGACTGAAAGCAGGCTGCCGCAAACGCCGGGTGGCAGGTGGCGGCCTCTGCCGCCGCCTGTTGCGCATCCGCTTTACCAGCGCTCATCCTTGAGCTGGATGCAGCCGGCTTCCACCTGTACCGGGAACATGGTGAGTGGTTCATACGCCGGTGCGCACAGCGCTTCACCGTCTTTCAGTGCAAAGCGGGCGCCATGATGCGGGCACACGAAGGCACCCGCCTCGTCTACGTGACCGCCGTCCATCTCGCTGCCATCGTGGGTGCAGCGGTTTTCCATGGCATATACACAACCCTGGTGGCGCACCAGCAACACGGGCACGCCATCCAGGTCGGCGGCAAGGACCTGCCCTTCGCCGAGGGCGGCGTCGCCCTCCACAGTGATCCAGTCGCCCATGCTTACATCATGCCCAATTCAAGCAACGCAGCTTCGGTCATGCGCTCGCGCGTCCAGGGCGGCTCCCACACCAGTTCCACCTTGGCGGTGGCAATGGCTGGCAGTTCGCACACCCGGCGCTCAACCTCGCCAGGAAAGGTTTGCGCCACCGGGCAACCGGGTGCGGTGAGGGTCATGGCGATATCGACGTGGGTACCCGCTTCGTCCAGCACCACACCATAGATCAATCCAAGATCGTAAATGTTGACCGGAATTTCCGGGTCATACACGGTCTTCAACTGGGCGATCACCGCCTCTTCAATTTCCTCGCGCGACTGCGGCGCCGGGGCATCGGGTTCTTTCAGCCATTCAAACATGTTGGAGCCTCATTCGGTCGAGACCTGCTGATCACCATGCAGGGCGGCCTGCAGGGTATGCCAGGCCAGGGTGGCGCATTTCACGCGGGCAGGAAATTCCTTCACGCCGGTCAGCACCTGCAGCTTGCCAAGCGCTGCCGGATCCACATCCGAGGTGCCCATGATGACGCCATGAAAATTGTGGAACATCACCTCGGCTTCCGCCTCGGTCTTGCCTTTCAGGGCCTCGGTCATCAGCGAGGCACTGGCGGTGGAAATGGCGCAACCCTGACCCTCGAAGCTGGCCTGCGCAATCTTGCCGGCCTGGTCAAAGGTGATGTACAGGGTGAGGCGGTCGCCACACAGCGGGTTATGCCCCTCGCTGTGCCGGTCTACCTTGGCGGGTCGCCCGAAATTACGCGGATTGCGGTTGTGATCAAAGATCACTTCCTGATACAGCTCGCGCAGATCACTCATGCTCATTATCCCCGGAACAGCTTGACCACCTTGGTCAAGGCAGCGAACAGCGCATCGACTTCGGCGCGAGTGTTGTACAGCGCGAACGATGCGCGCGCCGTGGCAGGAATGCCGTAACGTTCCATCACCGGCATGGCACAGTGGTGACCGGTGCGGATGGCCACACCCTCCATATCGAGAATGGTGCCGATGTCATGCGGATGGACCCCGTCCATCACGAACGACAGGATGCTGACCTTGCCCGGCGCCTTGCCCACAATGCGAAGGCCGTCGAAGGCTTCGGCTTGCGAAGTCGCGTAATCGAGCAGGTCGGCCTCGTGCGCTGCGATGGCATCATAACCGAGGGCATTGACGTACTCGATCGCACTGAGCAGTGCCACACCGCCAGCGATGTTGGGCGTGCCGGCCTCAAACTTGTAGGGCAGGTGATTCCAGCGGCTGCCGGTAAAACGCACCAACGAGATCATGTCGCCGCCACCCTGCCAGGGCGGCATCTTTTCAAGCAGGCTATGGCGGCCATACAGCACCCCCACTCCGGTGGGCCCATACAACTTGTGCGCCGAAAACACGTAAAAGTCGCAATCGAGCGCCTGCACATCGACTGCCGTGTGCGCGATGGCCTGCGCACCATCCACCAGGGCCAGCGCACCCACCGCATGGGCGCGCCGGATCAGTTCGGCCACCGGGTTTACCGTGCCCAGCGCATTCGACACATGCACCATGCCGAACAGCTTGGTGCGTTCGGTGAGCAACTGGTCCAGCGTGCTCAGGTCTAGCACCCCGTCGTCGTCAATCGGCACCACCTTCAGCACCGCACCGGTCTGCTCGCACAGCAGTTGCCAAGGCACGATGTTGGAATGATGCTCCATGTGGGTGACCAGGATTTCGTCACCCGGCTTGAGCGTGCTGCGACCCCAGCTTTGCGCCACCAGGTTGATGCCTTCGGTGGCGCCGCGGGTGAAGATGATGTCCTGCGTGGAGGGCGCATTCATCAGCGCACGTACCGCCTCGCGCGAGGCCTCGTAAGCATCGGTGGCCTGCTGGCTGAGCAGGTGCACGCCGCGATGAATGTTGGCGTTCAACGCCTCGTAGTAGTGCTTTTCGGCGGCGATGGTGACGGCCGGCTTCTGGCAGGTGGCGGCGTTGTCCAGATACACCAGCGGACGGTCGTGCATGCGGGTGTGCAGGATCGGAAAGTCGGCGCGGATGGACTCGATGTCGTAAGCGCGCAGCGGAAGGTGTTTGAGCGGCTGGTTCATGCGGTAATGTCCTCGATCAAGGCGGCCCCGCCTGGCAGGCGCGCAAACAACAGCGTGCGCAGGGCAGAAAACAGGGGCGTGCTGCTGTCGATGCGGTGCAGGGTGTGCGCCGCAAATGCAAAGGTGACCAGCGAGCGTGCAGCCGTTTCGTCCAGACCACGCGAGCGCAGGTAAAACAGCTGGGCCGGATCGAGTTGGCCAATGGTCGCGCCATGGCTGCACTTGACGTCATCGGCAAAGATTTCCAGCTGCGGTTTGGTATCGATCTCCGCGTTCTCGGACAGCAACAGGTTGGCGTTGTTCTGCTGCGCATCGGTGTGCTGGGCGTCCTTGGCCACGATCACGCGGCCATTGAACACGCCGCGCCCGGCGTCATCGAGAATGCCGCGATACGCCTGTGCGCTGGTGCACGCCGGGCTGGCGTGATGCACGGTGGTGTGGTGGTCCAGATGCTGGCGGCCGTTGGCCAGGTAGAGGCCATCCAGATCGACATGCGCACCGGTCTGGGCAAGGGTGACACGCAAGTCTTCCCGTGCCAGCGCGCCACCCAGTGCCAGCACCATGGAATGCAACTGCCCCTCGCCATGCACGATGGCTTCGGTGTCGGCCACGTGCTGCGCGCGTGGGCCTTCGTGCTGCACCTTGATGTGATGCAGGTCAGCCTTCGCGCCCACTTCGATGCGCTCGAACACCGAGTTGAGGGCAGCCCCTTCGTGCAGCGAAAAATGCTGTTCGATCACCGTGGCGCGCGAACCGTCTCCCAAGCGGATGCTGCTGACCGGCAGGGCACTGGTGTCAGGCGTAGCCGACACGAACAGGACCATGATCGGATCCTCGATCACG
>CAITLJ010000018.1 GCA_903893215.1 uncultured Ferrovum sp.
CCTGGCATTGCCCGGCGTCGGATCGATGGCGTCGGATCGCGGCACCGCGATCAGGCACCGCGATCAGGCACCGCGATCAGGCACCGCGATCAGGCGCCAAGCAAGGTCGGCACGCCTGCCGGAAAATAGCCGAGATTGGGAAACAGGGTGCCAATGTCGCTGCTGCTGGCGCCAAGCCAGGTGCCCAGGGCCGCCGCATACTGATACACCGAGGTGGTCGGTACCATGCGGCCGTTGCCATCGGCGTCATCCGGCCCGCCCAGCGTCAGGTTGGGCATGGTACCGTAAATATCGCCGCCATTGACCGCGCCCCCCAGCACCAGATGGTGGGAACCCCAGCCATGATCGGTCCCGCCGTTGTTGCTGGTGAGGGTGCGTCCAAATTCGGACAGCGTGAAACTGGTCACGCTGTTGGCCACCCCCATCTCGACCGTGGCATTGTAAAAGGCGGACAGGGCCTGACTCAGGTCGGCGAACAGGCCAGGCTGCGCCAGCAGCTGATTGCTGTGGGTATCAAAACCATCCATTTCCACGAAGAAGATCTGCCGTCCAACACCAAGGCTGGCGCGCAGCGAGATCAGCTGGGCCACTGCGTGCAGTTGCCGGGCAATGTTGGTGCCCGGAAAGACAGTGGCCAGCGTGGGAGCCGCCGCCAGCGCGCCAGACAGGACCTGCGCCACGGCACGCGCCTGCACCACGGACCCCGCTGACTGAGCGACCAACAGGTTGGCATCGCCGCCGCTTTGGGTCAGGAGCGCCTGAAAGGCCGCCGTCTGCTGGGCTGGATCGGCGGCAGAAACGCCAAGGAACGATTGCACGCCGTTGACCGGGTCAACACTGTAGGGCAGCACGTTGTTGCCGACCTGAAACAGGTTATCGCCGTTGAGCGAAATGTTCATTGACAGGCCATTGGCCGTGTTGGCCGACGCCAGCAGATCAGCGATCTGGCCGCCCCAGCCCAGTGCCTGCAGGCTTTCTGGCCGCCCCGTCATCCACTGCATGAGCTGATCGGTATGCGAGAAGAGCACCGGAGGCACACCGCTGCGGCGCTGGTACATCGCTGGGGTGGTTGGCGTGATCAGGGTCCCCACGTTGGCCTGGATTGCCAGATGGCCGGCCTGAAACAGGCCTTGCAACTCGGGCGCGGACGGATGCAGACCGTAGGTGTGACCGTCGCTGTGCCGTGGCGTGATCGGCAGCAGGGTGTTGCTGGCAATCGCCAGTCCCTGCCGCGATGTCTGATACGTGGCGTAGGTGGCCGCGTCGGTCGGGATGACCAGATTGAGGCTGTCGTTGCCACCGTTCAGGTAAACGCAGACCAACGCACGATACCCGCTGGCATTGGCGGCATTGGCGACTGCACTGCCACCCAGACCGCCCAGTGTGGCGAGGGTGGTACCGATGCCGGTGCCACCGCCCAGGATGGCCATGGCATCGAACAGGAATTTTCGACGGGACGAGTGCGGGTAAGCTGACATGGGGATCCTAGCGCTGCGTCTGGAATTGTTGCGATGTGAAGATCAGAAACGCCGCTTCGCATACACGGTTGATACCGCCGTCGGTCGCCGGCACCGCGTTGACTGCTGTCACCAGGGTCTGGCGCATGGCAGGACTCATCTGACCGGCCATCAGCACCAGGTTCATCTGATCGATCAGGGGACCGCTGTCGGTGCCTGCGGCCAATGGCAGCCAGGGTGACGGATGCAGCAGGATGTCGGTGGGCTGGGTGTAGGTGTTCGCAACACCGCGGCCAAGGATGTTCTGCCTGAAAAAATTGTGCAGCAGGGTCAGGTTGGAGGCGTTGACCAGCTGGAACTCCGGCGCCACCAGGCCTGCCGCCTTCAGCGCACCCGGCGGGCTGTAGGCAGGCTTGAAAAAATTGAACACCGAAGCTGCGCTCAGCGGCGCCTGATGCAGGTTGTACTCGGGATTCCAGAACTGGATTTGCCCATTCGCATCGTGGCCATCCAGCGCCCGCCACAGCTGCGTCGCGGTCAGCAGGGGCTCGCGCCGCTTGCCATAGGACGGCTGCACGATCATGGCGTCGCTGCGTGCCTCTGCATCGAGCAGGATCGCGCGCACCACGGCGCCAAGGTTGCCGCGTACCCCCTGACCATCATTGATGAATACCTGCGCCACGCGCTGCACATAGGCCGGCGTGGGATTGCTGGTCACCAGACGCTGGATCAGTTGACGGCTGATGAAGGGCGGAGTGTTCGGGTGGTTGAACAAGGTATCCAGCGCAATGACGAGATCGGCATGCGCGGTGCCATTGGCAGGCACCGTCACGCCGCCAACGATGGTCTTGGCACCGGTGTCGTGCTCAGCCTCGAACGCAATCATCGGACTGAAGTAGTTGGGCGCACCGTAAAAAAAGTTGGTGCTGTTGAAACTCCAGCCGGTGAACACCCGGGCCAGGTTGGTCACGTCGGACTGGCTATAGCTGGGGACCGGCACGCCACTGCTGTCCTTGACCACCGTACCGTCAGGATTGAGCTGGTACAGCCCGATGGTGAACAGCTGCATCACTTCGCGGGCGAAGTTCTCGTCTGCATGAATGTTGTGCGCCGGATCGGGCTTCTGGTTGCCCAGCATGTTGAGGTACGTGCCCATGGCAGGACTAAGCGTCACGTCCTCGAGCAGCTTGCGGTAATTGCCAAAGGCATCATTGGCCAGCAGGTCCCAGTAGGCTGCCACGCCGGCGCCATTGTTCTGCAGCATGCCCGACTGATCGGAGATCACCATGATCTCGCTGAGCGCGAGGGCAACGCGCTGGCGCAGCTGGTCGGGACCGCTCACCGCCGTCTGCCACCAGAACGCCATGCGGGTATTGCGGCTGGCCGGGTCACTGGACGCATTGATCAGGGGCAACTGGGCGGTGGCGGGCATCGCCATCTGGGCGTCCAGCCAGGTGTAATAGCCCTGCGCAGTCAGGACCGGCAGGTCCTGCGCCCGCACGCCGTAGGTGGCCTGAGCCAGGAAGCGGGCGGCCTGCGCATTGTTGGGCGGTGGCAGCGGCGGCGCGGCGGTGACCGGTGCGCTACCAATCGCCACGCCGCCGGATCCCGCGCCACTGCCGGCCGCTCCGGACGCAGAAGGACTGCTGCCACCGCCACCGCCGCCGCAGGCGCTGAGCACGCTGCAGAACACCAGGGCGGCGCAAAGGCCCGATCGTAAGTTGCGCTGCGCCGGTCGGCCGGGCATCGCGAGGTCATACATTTTGAAGCGCGTGGTAAATTTTCCCATGCATGAAGTCTAGGCTGGCGGGGGGGGCAGGACCAGTCATTTTCTTCAGCTTTTTACCACAAACCAGCGTTTCTAGCGGTATCTGTGCGTTCGGTAACCGACCGAAACGTCAATATCGTGCCTGAACCGCCCCTTCCCCCAGCCATTCACCGAGCGCCTGCATCAGCCCGTCGTCCATCCGCACCGGCGGCAACTCAATCTGGCAATGCGCATCCGCGTTGCTGTAGTTCAGTCGCACCGGGGTGCTGCCCGGACGATTGGCCTGCAGCAACTGATGCAGTCTGGCGGGGGCGTGCTGATGGGTGAAATCCACACTCACCGCCTTGGCAAAGTGCGCGCGCGCGCCGGCAAGATCCCACAACTGGTCTGCCGCCAGCCGGATGCCCCCGCTGAAGTGGTCCAGCTGCGGACGTCCTTCGACCACCAGCAACGAGTCCTCGCGGATCAGGGTGCGCACGCGATCGAAGACTTCGGCAAATACGGTGACCTCGATCTTGGCCGAGCCGTCGTCAAGTTCAACGATACCCATTCGGCCACGGCGGGTTTGTGCCACCCGGCTGCCGTAGACAATGCCGGCCACGATCACTGGCTCGTATTGCGGCGAGAGATCGGACAGGCGCCGGCGCACAAAGGCCTGCACCTCGCTGCGGTAGCCCTCGAAGGGGTGGCCGCTGAAGTAGTACCCCAGGCAGGCTTTCTCGTTCTGCAGCGTCTCGCGCAGGGTCCATGGCTTGGCCTGTACCAGCGCGGCGGTGCTGGCCACATCGCCCTGGCCGTCAGAAAACAGGCCGGACTGCAGCAGGCTGGCGGCCTGCAGTTCGGCCACTTCCAGCGCGCGCCCCACCGAAGCGAACAGCACCGCACGTTCGGCCCCCGTGAAATCGAATGCCCCGGCGCGCACCAGCGCCTCGATCACGCGGCGGTTGACCACCCGCTTGTCGACCCGGATGCAGAAATCGAACAGATCCTTGAATGGCCCACCCGCATTGCGCACCTTGATGATCTCGAGCGCTGCGTTCTCGCCAGAGCCCTTGATGGCGCCAAGCCCGTAGCGGATGGTGCGCCGATCGGTGGGAATGAAGCGGTAGCCGGAGGCGTTTACGTCCGGTCCCAGCACCTCGATCTGGTTGAGGATGGCGTCCTCGACAAAAATCTGCACCTTGTCGGTGTCGTCCATGTCGGCCGACAGGGTGCCGGCCATGAAGGCCGCCGTGTGGTGGCGCTTGAGCCATGCGGTCTGGTAGGACACCAGCGCGTAGGCCGCCGAGTGCGACTTGTTGAAGCCGTACTCGGCAAATTTTTCCATCAGGTCGAACAGGCGCCCTGCCAGCTCGTCGCTGACGCCCTGTTCCTTGGCACCGCTGCAGAAACTGATGCGCTGCTTGGCCATTTCCTCGGCCAGCTTCTTGCCCATGGCGCGGCGCAGCAGATCGGCGCTGCCCAGGCTGTAGCCCGCCAGCACCTGGGCGATCTGCATCACCTGCTCCTGATATACGATCACGCCATACGTGGGCTTGAGGATGGGTTCGAGCTTCTCGTGGAAGTAATCCACCTTCTGCTCGCCATGCTTGCGCGCGATGAAGTCGTCCACCATGCCGGACTGCAAGGGCCCCGGTCGGTTGAGTGCCATCAGCGCGATGATGTCCTCGAAGTTGTCCGGGCGCAGCCGTTTTTCCAGGTCGCGTGCCGTGCGCGATTCCTGCTGGAACACCGCACTGGTGTTGCCGCTGGTGAACAGGGCGTAGGTGGCCGGATCGTCCAGCGGGATCTGCTCAAGGCCGAAGGTAAGCAGTTCGGCCCGGCCGTCCTGACGGGCCAGGTCACGCACGTAGCGCACCGCCCAGTCAAGGATGGTGAGCGTCCGCAGGCCCAAAAAGTCGAATTTGACCAGGCCTACCTTCTCGACGTCGTCCTTGTCGTACTGACTGACGATGGAGGCACCATCCGCACAATATAGCGGGGTGAAATCGGTCAGGCGACCGGGGGCGATCAGCACACCGCCAGCATGCATGCCCACGTTGCGGGTAATGCCTTCCAGCTTTTCGGCCAGCGCCAGCAGTTCGGCCACTTCTTCCTCGCGGCTGGCGCGCTCATTGAGCTGCGGTTCCAGTTCGCGGGCCCGCGTGAGCGTCATGCCCAGTTCGAAGGGCACCAGCTTGGCCAGGGTGTCGACAAACCCATACGACAGGTCGAGCACCCGCCCCACGTCGCGCACCACGGCCTTGGCGGCCATGGTACCGAAGGTGGCTATCTGCGAGACGCACTCGGCGCCGTATTTGTCGCGCACGTATTCGATCACGCGCTCGCGGCCGTCCTGGCAAAAGTCGATGTCAAAGTCAGGCATCGAGACGCGTTCGGGGTTGAGGAAGCGTTCGAACAGCAGGTCGTAACGGATCGGGTCGATATCGGTGATGCCCAGGCAGTACGCCACCAAGGAGCCCGCACCGGAACCACGTCCGGGTCCGACCGGAACGCCATTCTGCTTGGCCCAGTTGATGAAGTCGGCCACGATCAGGAAATAACCCGAAAAGCCCATCTGCACGATGGTGTCGGTCTCGAACTTCAACCGCGCGAAGTACGGCTCGCGCTGGGTGGCGCGCTCCTCGGCATTGGGGAACAGGCTGACCAGACGGGTTTCCAGGCGGCGCTTCGATTCCGCCACCATGAAGTCGTCCAGGCCGCTGCCGTCCGGCGTGGGAAAATCGGGCAGCCTGGGCCTGCCAAGCTCCAGTTCCAGATTGCAGCGTTGCGCAATCATCACCGAATTGGCCAGCGCTGCCGGCAGGTCGGCAAAGCGCGCCTGCATCTCGGCGCGGGTGGCAAAGTGCTGCTGCTGGGTGAAATCGCGGGGACGACGCTTGTCGGACAGCAACCAGCCGCCTGCAATGCAGACGCGCGCTTCGTGCGCCTTGTAGTCGTCGGGCGCAATGAACTGGATCGGATGGGTGGCGACCACCGGCAGGCCGGTCTGGTCGGCCAGACGCACCGTGGCGCGAATCAGCACTTCCTCGTTGGGCAGGCCGGCGCGCTGGATTTCGAGATAGAACGCCCCCGGAAACATGGACGACCAGGTTTGCGCGGCGGCCAGCGCAGCCTCGGGCTGGCCGGACAGCAGGGCTTGCCCTACCTCGCCATGCGCCGCCCCGGACAGGGCGATCAGGCCGTCGCCGAGTTCCTTCAGCCACGTCCGCTCGATCTCGGCGCGACCGCGGCGTTGGCCGAAGCGATAGGCGCGCGACAGCAGTTCGCACAGGTTCAGATAACCCTGCCGGTTGCGCACCAGCAGCAGCAGCCGCGCCGGCGGATCTTTCTCATCCAGCGGGGCGACGAAGGCATCGACGCCGCAGACCGGCTTGATGCCCTTGGCGCGCGCCGACTGGTAAAACTTGACCAGTCCGAACAGGTTGCCGAGGTCGGTCAACGCGCAGGCCGGCTGGGCGTCGGCCTTGACGCTGGCCACCAGCTTGTCGATCTGCACCATGCCATCGGTGACCGAGTACTCGCTGTGCACGCGCAGATGCACAAAGCCCGGCGACACCGGCAACGCCGCGGATGCGGCCGCGTCGGTTGCCGTTTTCAGCGCCGGATCGGTGGCGGGCGCGTTCATGCACACACCATGTGGAAATCCGTGGGGGTCGTCATGCAGCAGGTTCCGGCTTTTGCCGGCGTGCCACGAAGAAACCGCGCAGGAGGGCTGCCGAATCCTCTGCCAGCAGGCCGCCCTCGCTCACTGCATGGTGATTGAGACGGGGCTCGGCGAACAGGTTGACCACACTGCCAGCCGCACCGGATTTGGGATCGGCAGCCCCCCACACCACGCGTGCCACGCGCGCCCAGAGCAGCGCACCTGCGCACATGGCGCAGGGCTCCAGCGTGACGTAAAGCGTGGTGCCCGGCAGGCGATAGTTTTGCTCTGCCTGCGCGGCTTCGCGCAGCGCCTGGATCTCGGCATGCGCGCAGGGGTCATGCCCGCCAATCGGCGCGTTCCAGCCGGCACCAATCACCTGCCCGTCACGCACCAGCACAGCACCTACCGGCACTTCGCCCTGCACTGCCGCCTTTGCGGCCAAGGCGAGCGCCTGCAGCATGAACTGGCGGTCGATGACCTGCAGTTCCGGCAACAGGGGCGCGGTCGCCGCGCACGGGGCACGGTCGCCAGATGGGGCAAGCTCGTTCATGGGGTCCACGCGAAAGTGCCGGACAGGACGACCGGCGACAGGATTCCCAGTTTATCGCGCACAGGGGACGGGCGACCAGTCTTGACAGCTGCGGGCAGCGACGGCAATCAGCCGCTTGTGGCGCGCGCCCGGCCCGGATGATAGCCTTCGCCTCGTGTGAACCGTCAAGGCGCACGGCAGTCTGACCCACGATCACCACCCCTGCGGACCGTTTGCGTGCGTATGCCTGATTTGCCCGACCCACCCATCGCTGAACTGGCCGAACTGACGGCCGGCCTGCTGGCACAGCCTGCCCGCATCTCGCCCAAGTATTTTTACGATACGACCGGCTCGATGCTGTTCGAACAGATCACCCGGCTGCCCGAGTATTACCCCACGCGCACCGAAGCCAGCGTGATGAGCCAGCATGGCGAAGCCATCGCCCGGGCGATTGGTCCGCAACGCATCGTGATCGAGATCGGCGCCGGCAACTGCGAAAAAGCCCGGCTGCTGTGCCGGCAGATCGATCCGGCGGCCTTCGTGGGCGTGGACATCGCCGGAGAATTTCTTGCGCTCTCGGTCGCCAGTCTGCGGGCCGATTTTCCGCACTTGCCCACCCTTGCGGTGGCGGGGGACCTGCATCAGGCCATCCAGTTGCCGGCCGACCTGCCGACGGCGGATCGTCTGGTGTTTTATCCAGGTTCATCCATCGGCAACTTCGATCCGGCCGAGGCGGTGGCCCTGCTGCAGCGCTCGCGCCAGTTGCTGGGACGCGATGGTGCCCTGCTGATCGGCGTGGACCTGGTCAAGGACAGCGAAGTACTGCGCATGGCTTACGACGACGCGGCCGGGGTGACCGCCGACTTCAACCTGAATGCCTTGGTCCACCTCAACCGTCTGCTCGACACCAACTTCAATCCGGCGCAATGGCGGCACATAGCGTTCTACTCCGAAGCGGAACAGCGGATCGAGATGCACCTGGAAGCGCGCGAAGACCTGACGGTGCGCTGGCCATTGGGCACACGGCGATTTGAAGCCGGCGAGCGCATCCATACCGAAAACAGCTACAAGCACACCGTGGCCGGCTTCAAGGCCCTGTTGCACGAGGCGGGTTTCCATCATGCTCAGGCTTGGACCGACCCGCTGGAATGGTTTGCCGTGGTGCTGGCCCATCCCTGAACCCGGAGCAGGCGCCATGGATACCCTTGAACTGAACCGGAAAATTGCCCACAGCGAAGCGCTGCTCGCCCACTTCCAGCACGTGCGCAGCCACTCGACGCAACTGGTCGTGCCGCTCAGCGCAGAGGATTGCTGCGTGCAGAGCATGCCGGACGCGAGCCCGATCAAGTGGCATCTGGCCCATACCACCTGGTTTTTCGAGACTTTCCTGCTCGAACCCTGGCTGCCTGACTTCAAGCCCTTTAATGTCAGCTTCCGCACCCTGTTCAATTCGTACTACCAGACGGTAGGCGCGCGCCACCCCCGTCCGGAACGTGGACTGCTGACCCGCCCGTCGCTCGACGAGGTGCTGGCTTATCGCAGCGCAATCAACCGGGACGTGGCGGGCATGCTGGCCCACAGCCTGCGACTGTCGGACGCACAACGCGCCGAATGGGAGGACCTGCTGATACTTGGCATACACCACGAGCAGCAGCATCAGGAACTGATGCTGACTGACCTGAAATACCTGCTTTCACGCAACCCGCTGCAGCCAGCCTATCGGACGGAGGTGGAAGGAGTGGCCAGCGGGATGGCGATACCGGCATCCGGCAGCGCCGAACCTGGCACCGGGCCGGAATCGGCCGACTGGTTCCTGTGTACTGGCGGACTGGTGCGGATTGGTCACGACGCAAGTCATCCCGGCTTTCATTTTGACAATGAGACCCCGCGCCACCAGCAGTTCCTGGCACCGTTTGCGCTGGCCCGCCGGTTGGTGACCCAGGGTGAATTCGCCGGTTTTATCGCCGACGGCGGTTATCGCACGCCCAGCCTGTGGCTCGCCGAGGGCTGGGACTGGTGCCAGACCCAGGAACGCGGGGCGCCACTGTATTGGGCACAGGAAAATGGGCAATGGACGCGCTTTACGCTGGCGGGTCGGGTGCCGGTCGATTCGCCAGCGCCGGTGCTGCACCTGTCTTACTATGAAGCGGATGCTTACGCACGCTGGGCCGGCGCGCGTCTGCCCAGCGAAGCCGAATGGGAGCATGCTGCCGCCATCGCCAGCCATGGTGTGCTTGACCAGCTGCAGGACAGCGGCTGGCAGTGGACGCAGTCGAGTTACGCGCCCTATCCGGGCTTTCGCGCGCCGGAGGGCGCCGTGGGCGAGTACAACGGCAAGTTCATGGTGAACCAGTATGTGCTGCGCGGCGGGTCACCGGCCACTCCGGCGGGACACGTGCGACTGACCTACCGCAACTTTTTTCCGGCCAGCGCCTGCTGGCAGTTCACGGGTCTAAGACTGGCGCGCGACCTGAGCGAGTGATCCCGCGCCGCCGCGGTCAGTTCACCACCTGCACGCCCTTCCAGAACGCCACGTACCCGGCGATTTCAGCGGCGGCCGACTTTGGCGCGGCGTACATCCAGGCCGCGTTCGGGTTGCTTTTGCCGTCCACCACCACGTTGTAGTAGCTGGCGGTACCTTTCCAGCCGCACACGCTGGTGTGGTCGCTGGGCTGGAAGTACTGCATGTGCAGCGACTCGGGCGGGAAATAGGCGTTGCCTTCGACAGTGCGGCAGGCATCACTTTCGGCAATCACGGTGTTGTTCCAAAGGGCACGGGGCATGGCTGGTCTCCTGAAAGATGCATGCTGGAGTCGGCGGACCGGGTTTGGTTCCACGATGGCACCGATAACGGCGGTCTGGCGGTGTCGCAGGCCTGACGCCCCCCCCCGAAACGAGGGCTCGGGCACCCAGCGGTCAGCGCCGGCGCGGTCCC